>DEJF01000045.1:26947-59555 GCA_002353225.1 Prevotella sp. UBA2755
AGTTGAGAAGATATTATCCATCATTACCATCAATTACAACGGGCTGAAAGACACCTGTGAATTGATTGAGTCATTACCTGCTGATGACAATTCATTAGAGGTAATCGTGGTAGATAATGCCTCAACGAACGATGAAGCAACTGAAATCGCCCAACGCTATCCCTATGTAACAGTAGTCAGAAGTGACCGTAATCTCGGGTTTGCCGGAGGCAATAATCTGGGCATCAAGGCTGCTCATGGCAAATATCTCTTTTTTCTCAATAATGACACGCTCATCCATCAGCCTTCAGACATCCAACATCTCATTAATCGACTGGAAAGCGACGAAAAGATTGGGATGGTCTGTCCGAAGATTCGATTTACTTGGGGAGACAAGCCCATCCAGTATGCAGGATGTACTCCCCTATCCCCTATCACACTACGCAATCAGTCTATCGGTTTCGGAGAGGAAGACCGTGGACAATATGACACGGCATGCCCTACTCCATACGCTCATGGGGCTGCGATGATGCTCAAACGGGAAGTCATTGAGAAGGCAGGAATCATGCCTGAATGCTATTTCCTCTATTATGAGGAACTCGACTGGTCGGAAATGATACGTCGTGCAGGCTATGAGATATGGTATGACCCTGCCTGCACCGTGTTTCATAAAGAAAGTCAGACAACGGGGCAGGCATCCCCACTCAAGACTTATTACATTACCCGCAACCGGCTGATATTTGCACAGCGCAACATCCAAGGAGGTACTAAATACCTGACCTATGCCTATCTGGTAAGCGTGGTGGCAACAAGAGACTTAGTAAAGTATATATTTACTGGCAAATTCAATTTGGCTGGTGCGGTGATTAAAGGAATAACGAATTTTATAATACAATAAAGACATGGATTTTTGGCTAATATTATACATCATCGACTGGGTATTATTTGGCATAATGGCGTTGACAGCACTATACATGCTGCTCTTCACCATTGCCTCACTCTTTTATAATCAAAAAGAGACTCCCAAGACGAAACATCAGAATCGTTTTATTATTCTAATCCCTTCCTACAAGAACCCACGGGTTGTACATACGGTGAAATCCGTCTTAGCACAATCGTACCCACAGCGACTTTTCGATGTGACGGTCATTTCCGACCATAACGACGAGATGACCAATTTCCGTCTTGCCCAAGAGCCCGTGACACTGTTGACACCTAATTTCAAGAAGAGCACCAAGGCCAAGGCTTTGCAACTTGCGATCAACAACCTGCCCCAGTTCAAGATTTATGATATCGTCATCGTATTAGACGGTGGTAGTCTGGTAGATGTAGAATTCTTAGATCAAATGAATGAGGCATTTGAAAGTTCAGGAACAAAAGCGATACAGGCACACCGTACTTCCCGTAACAGAGATACAACAGCAGCACGAATGGGAGCCATCTTTGAGGAGATCAACAATTCCATCTTCCGCCGTGGACATGTTGCCCTTGGCTTATCGGCTGGACTGTGCGGAGGCGGTAACGCCTACGATTTCAACTGGTTCAAGCAGAACATCATGCAAGTGAAATCTCCCTGGGAGGTAAAGGAAATAGAAACACTACTCGTACGCCAGCATATCTATGTGGAATATTTCGACCATATCCTCGTTTACGACGAGAAAAGACGTACGGCTGAAGATTTCAACCAGGAAAGAGGAAACTGGATCAGAGCCCAGTTCCAAGCCTTTCTACGTAATATTTACCGACTACCTTCAGCCCTGTTTGGCCAGCAATACAACTATATTGACAAGATTATCCAGTGGTCGCTACCGCCACGTCTTATCATGATGGCTATTATTATCGGAATGAGTATCATTTTGCCTGCCATCTATATGACATTGGTTTTCAAGTGGTGGATTTTGTTTGCCATTGTGCTGCTGATATGTGCATTGGCTACTCCTGACTATCTCGTAGACGACAAATGGGACTCTACGTTCTATAAGGTGCCACTGATTCCAATGAAATCCTTTCCTGGGCTTTCCAAGATAGCCGATTATTTTGACAACCTGGAACAGAAAAGGGCCCAAAAGGATAAGAAGAATAAGAAAAAGTAAACAGATGTGGACCATCATACATATCATTGACATCATGCTATGGGTTATCATGGCATGCTCTGTCATCTATGTAACCTTCTTTGCCTTTATCTCCCTTTTCACCCGTTCCTCCTCCCTCCGTCCTTCACACTCCCCCCACTTCTCCTTCCTTATCCTTTACCCTGCCTACAAAGAGGATCGTGTTATCTTGAACTCTGTCAAACAGTTCTTGCAGCAGACCTATCCAAAAGAGTTATATCACGTAGCCGTCATCTCTGACCACATGCAGGATGCTACTAACCGGCAGTTAAGGGAACTGCCTATCACCCTGCATACCCTTACCTTCGAGAAGAGCAGTAAGGCGAAAGCCATGCAATATGCCATGAGGCACACGGAAGGAGTCTACGATTTTGTCGTCATCCTCGATGCGGATAATGTCGTAAAGCCCGACTTCCTGCAACTATTAAGCACCTCTTGTGAGAAAGGCTATCAGGCGATTCAGTGTCACCGCTGTGCCAAAAACAGCAACAACAACATCGCCGTTCTCGACGGTACCAGTGAGGAGATCAACAATACTATTTTCCGCAAGGCACATAACACCATAGGATTATCTTCCGCACTCATCGGCTCTGGCATGTGTTTCGATTTCAACTGGTTCAAGGAACATGTAGAACACCTTTCCTCGGCTGTAGAGGATCGCGAGTTGGAGTCCTGTCTGATCCAAGATAAGATTTATGTTAAGTTTGAGGAGGATATCCTGGTTTTCGACGAGAAAGTCAGCCATGAAGATAATTTTGAGCGACAGCGTCTCCGTTGGCTAAACGGGCAGTTGCAGTCCCTGCTCATCATGTTGCCCCATATTCCCCATGCGATTGCCACCGCCGACATCAACTACATTGATAAGACCATCCAGCAGGCATTGATTCCACGCTCCATCCTTCTGGCATTGATTCCTGTCTTTGCACTTGTCATGCTAATACTCGCTCCTGTATGGAGCGTCAAGTGGTGGGCGCTCTTTCTGGTCTTGTGCCTCACACTCTATATTGCCATCCCCTCTAAGATGCGCACCAACATGCTGTGGGGAAAACTCATCAGTTTTCCCAGACTTGCCTTTAAGATGCTCAAGAACCTCTTTTATTTGGATAAGAACAACAAGAACTTCCTACATACGACACACGGAGAATGAGTGAGCGAGTACATAGAAGCGTGATGAATATCAAAGTGGGCATGTTTTTCTATGTCCTTTCCCTGTTCCTTGCCTTCTTCTCCCGTAAGGTTTTCCTTGACTGCTTAGGCGCAGAGTTCATAGGACTGACGGGGATGCTCATGAATATCATGAGTTTCCTCAGTGTAGCGGAATTAGGTATCGGAACGAGTATCGTCTATTTTCTGTATAAGCCTTTACAGGAAGACAACCATGAGAAGATCAACGAGATCATGTCTATGTTGGCATACCTTTACCGCAGTATCGGTTTTATCATTATCTGCATGGGTGTCGTGGTCAGTATATTCTTTCCCTGGTGGTTTGGCAATCTCAGTATCCCACTTCCTCTAGTTTTTTTCGCATTCTATGCGTTTCTTTCCTCTTCGGCAGCGGGTTATATTTTCAACTACAAGCAATTATTGGTAGGCGCTAATCAAAAGCAATACCTTGTGAATATCTATTTCCAGACCATCAGCATAGTCCAAAGCGTTGTCCAGATTCTACTTGCCTACTATTATCGTAATCTGTACCTATGGGTAGCCGTAGGTTTCATCTTTACCATCATTGGAATCATTGCTTTCAACATCCGTATCCGTCAACTATATCCTTGGCTCCGCATCAATCTGAAAGAAGGCAAGGCAAACCTAAAAAAATATCCAGAAGTTCTGCGCAAGACCCGTCAGATATTCGTCCAGCGCATCAAGGATTTCATCCTTTATCGTAGTGATGAGATACTTGTCGGTGCCTTTGTTTCAGTAGTACAAGTGGCTTTCTATGGCAACTATACCATCATTACCAACAAACTCAATTTCCTGGTGAACATCCTCAGCACTGGAATGAATGCTGGCATCGGCAACCTCGTGGCGGAGGGTAACAACCAAAACACGATGAAGGTATTCTGGGAATTGACTGCCATCCGTTTTCTGATAACCGGTATTGTCGTTTTTGGATTATTACTTTTCCTGCAGCCCTTCGTTGTGTGCTGGTTTGGCTCACAATATCGACTTAGCGACATCATCGTCTATCTACTCATCTTTAATATCTTCATATTCCTTTCACGAGGCATCGTCGAGATGTTCATCTCCGCCCATGGATTATTCTCCGATGTGTGGGCGGCATGGATCGAACTCTTCCTTAATCTCACTGTCACCATCTGTCTGGCACCTTTTTATGGTATTGTAGGTATCCTGTTGGGCAAGATCATCAGTGTGTTCTTCATCGCCATGTTCTGGAAGCCCTACTTCCTTTTCTCACGCGGACTGAAGAAAAGCGTCTCCGTCTATTGGCGTGGGATGCTCCCCTACTACCTCATCTTCGCCCTCTTCCTGGCTGTCACCCTCTCTCTCCGCTATCTGCTGATAGAGCCGGAGGTCACAAACCTGCTGAACCTTACGGGTTACGGGCTCATCACCTATCTTCCCCTGCTGTTGCTCTATTTCCTCACCCTTTTCTACCTCACCAAAGGCATGAAGTATTTCGTAGCCCGTAAACCTTGTCTATATCATAAACTCCATGTTTTCAGTACAAGGAATGAATAATTAGTATCTTCACTTTTATAACCTTCCATCTCATGATTATGAACCCATTAATAGAGAATATTAAAAAGAAGCAATTTGAGCATCGTGAACAATACAAAATAGATACCAAAGACTTTCTGTGTCAAATAAAAGAACTATATAAAGACAAAGACAAAGAGAGACGGGCAACGCTCAGTGCGCTATTGATCAGACTCTATGACGACTTGATGGAGAATATCAATAATTCCCATCAGTCTTCAGGAGCCATCAATGATGATGCCATTGAGGGAATCCTTACTATTGCGGACACGTGTATCGAGGAGCAGAACGAGAACAAGAAGACCCAAAAGGATGAGCAAAAAAGGGATTACAAGTTAGAAGCAGACTTAAAACATATTCTCTATGATAAAGAGAATGAAGACATAAAGGCAAGGGTAAATGCTTTCTACAGCCTATGCACAAAGTATCGCAGGATAAAAGACTACCCTGATTTTAAAAGTCTGATAGAGATGCGTGAAGATAAAATATGCCAGGATGAGATATTCCAAATCATGCAGGCTTACTATTATATACAGGAGACATCAAAAGACCTGGATCCAAAGAAAGCATTGAGATATTGGAAGAAGGACATTGTATCAAAGTTTAAACGTCTGCCGGCTTTTACTCAGATATACACAGAAACCGTTGTGCTATACTGCGAAACAGAAAATGTGAACGATGAAGCCCTGCTTACGGAGTCAGAAGTTCTAATAAATGACGCTATCAGTATGAGAGGGTATGCCAAGTTCTATTCCACCCTTGGCAGGATCTATGGTTGTAGGGGAAAATATGACGACGGTATCTCTGAGGTGAGAAAAGCTATCGAAGAGGAAGATTCTAAGCGTGAAGACTATCTGGTGAGAGTCAACGAGTATCAGGCTATTATCAGTCGTCTCCAACGTAAGAAAGACGAGGAAGCGCTTAGGAAAGAGGCTGCAGACATCCAAGCACAGATGAACCGGAGTCAAAAGGACTATATCGGTATCCTGGGTTTCTTTAGTGGTGTTATGGCTTTGATGATAGGTACTATTGAAGTTGCCGGAGGAAATGGTTCAATGATTGATTCACTTCAACTGCTGATGGGTATTGCAGGAATGATTATCATTTCATTTGGGAGTCTAAACCTGCTGTTGGTGCGCAAGGATGAGAAAAGGAATAATCAATACCCTGAATGGCTACTACTTGTCATAGGATTATGCTTGTTTGTCTTGTCGTTCGTGGCACGAGTATTATATAAATATCTTGTTACAAACAATTGGATATGAGATATAAACTGATGCTCATTGACTGTGACAGAACACTGTTGAACGACGAGGGGCAAATAACAGAACGCACCAGAAAGGCTATCAAAAAAGCATTACGAAACGGCGTAAAAGTCGTCTTTGCCTCAGGAAGGGCTCCCAGCGGCGTGGAGAATGTCATAAGAGCCATCGCCTTAGAAGGTCTGTTCGACTACTACGTCTGTTTCAACGGTGGCATGATTGTTCGGTCAAAGGATAAAAGAATCATTAGCGAGCATGTTATTACTGTCAATGACGTAAACCATCTTGCGAACACTATTCGTTGTACTCCAAAGGATTATTATGTGTTAACATCCAATAGATTGATTTGCCAACGAGATAACCTTCAGGCGAGTATTGAGGCAAAGAAGAACAGCATGAATGTCGCTCATGAGGATATCAGACAACTGGGCGATGACGAGAAGATTTTCAAAATGGTGTTTGCTGGCGAGCAGGGAATGCTTGACAAGCTGGAGCAAGAAATACCCGAGGGACTAAGAAAAAAATATAATGTAACAAGAAGTGAGCCAAATAACTTGGAGTTCGTGTCTCTGCATGCCTCAAAAGGATATGCCCTTTTGAGTCTGATTGACTTGCTCCATGTCAGTATCTCAGAGACTATCTGCGTAGGCGATTCGGAGAATGACATAAGTATGCTCAAGCTGGCAGGTACAGGTGTGGCAATGGGGAATGCTTGCGAAAAAGTGAAGGATATTGCCGATTATGTCACAGATAGCAACAACAATGACGGATTGGCAAAAGCCATTGAGACACTAGTACTTAGCAAGTGAAATACTGTCTTTATTAACGAGCACGGAACCCGTCATTTACAACAGGCACCGTTTCCTAATAAACACGAATCAACCGGGAAGCAGAGAACTCCCCGGTTGAATACTTATTAGAGATTCCTGTAGTACTTTGATTATATTATACTTTTGAATACTCACTCCGAACATCGAAACAAGGACACGCTTTCCGGACTCCTGGCAGGTTGCGATGACCGACGATGCGGGCATCGGGGTAGTCAATCCTCAGCGCGCGGAGCAGGATAAGGAGCGTGTACCTCTGGGCAGGCGTGCGGGTGTCGGCAGGGTTGCCGTGCTCGTCGAGTCCTCCCTCATAGCAGATGCCGATACTATGGTCGTTATAGCCTTTGGCATGAGCCCCTCTGCTTGCTTCTGAACGTGTGAGATGCAACTGACCATCACGGGTGACATAGTAGTGGTAACCGATGCCATCGAATCCCCGTGCCTTGTGGCAAGCCTCCAGCGCCTTCACGGGAAAGTCCCTGTCGCAGCGTGTGGCACTACAATGAATCACAATCAGGTTAATGTCTCGCATTTTCAATTCTTTTAGTCGCTTCGCTTTGTAAAAGAGTCTTGCGACGATTACTTCAATTCTTCAACTCTTCAATTCTATCTCATCATACAACTTTGCATGAAGAACGTGCTGAGTGCGGCAGTGAGTACAGTCACAATGAAGTTGACGATTTTGTTAATAGTTTCCTTTTTCATATTCTTTCTTGTTTTTTTAAACCAGGGAGACCAAGGCAATCAGACGAGCCTGAAGGCAGTATGTTAGAAGTTATGAACGGACATGAGCCGGACGCGGTTCGCCAGAGCACCGTCCCTGAATCACCTCAGTCTCCACCGGAAGGGGTTAATTGGCTTGTTTCTGGTTCTTGATCCAACCCTCCAACGGAGTGACACGCTTGATAAAGACCTTCTTCTTAGGATCTGTCTCCTCTGGTGAGACATCTACTTTCTCCTCAACCCCATTCGTAGTGAGGGCGCACTGATTCTTGAAGTTACGTGAGGTGATATCATCCTCACCAGAGCCCTCTGGACGGAAGCGGATATGTATTGCCTTCACATAGAGTGCGGCATTCCACTTACCGTTAAGAATCTCACTCTTGGAGATGCCGTCCTTCACAGACTCGACGGTCGGCACGAAGGTGCCCAGTCCGTCAATCTTGACAGGATTGCCCTGTGAGAGAAGTTCGGTGATACATCCTGACATCTTGGTAAGTACACCCTCGATGACATCACGTCCATAGATGCTGTGGTGCTCCTGCATGTGCTTCGTGAGACCGCGAAGGGAGATGGTTTTCTTCTCCACTGCCTTAGGATAATACTTACCATACCCTGCAGAGCGAATGTTGTCATTTGCTCGCAAATTGATTTCGAATTGTGGATTTTTTACTGTCATGCTGTTTGGTTTGAGTTAATCGTAATGTAACTATGAGTTTGTCGTAAGGAAACCCTTGCTTAGTCGGTACCTAACTTCGCATCAGGTGGCGCCATTCCCCTTGACACTTGCAAAGGTACAACATTTCCAAAGGGCAACTATGAACATCCTGACTCTTCTTGTCACATCCTGACTCTTCTTTCTTCTTTTTGGGGCTTTTTCCCAAAAAAGCATTATCTTTGCAGTCAGAAACTATAGGAACTATAGTGGCTCCCCAAGGAAGTGCGCTATAAGCGCCACTTCCTTGGGAGTATAGAATTTCGCTTTAGACGACATGCCACAGTCTCTAAGGGCTGTACTAAGTTCCATATTGTGGCTGATCCAGTAATTCAGGTTGCAGAGGGCACCCCTTGTTGACCCTGCATTGGGAAAATACAGCAGGGCAAGTTCCGACTTTCCGTAAGCACGGATTTCAAAAGATTTGTCTTTCTCCATCGTCATCGCTCTTCAAATAAATAATCGACAATATCTATCTTGGCGGTTTTCTGCGCCGGTGTGGCATTATCCTCCAGAATGGGACTGACACGAATCGGAAACTGAAAGAACTCCTGGGCGGCTTTGGCGACCTCCCTCCACTGCTGGTAGGTCTGCCCTGTCTCGTCCGTATCGGGAAAGAGCACCACACGATAGCCCCGCAAGGGATAGAGCCTGCCAGCGTTCAGCATCGTCATACCACCTGCTGCCATCCAGACACTTTGCGGAAACAATTCCGAGCAGATAACTGCCGTTTTCTCCGCCTCTACGACAACAATGGTCTGATCACAGTCCTTTGGGAGCAGGTGCAGTCCGAAGAGGCAACGCTCTGGTTCATACATCAGGGATAGTTGACGCTGTTGTTTCAGTCTTGCCGTGACCCAAGTGGCGTTCCTGTCCTTGTCACGATGACAGTTATCCTGATAGTACATCAGTTTCCCGTCACGGATACGCTGTTGTTCGTCAATCTCCCAGAAGACGACGGCACCGTCTTTCGACCGCCCCAGACGGTAACGCTCTGCGGCATGCCGCATCTGCTGTTCAGTAAGATAGCCCTCCGATACCAGTGAACGGCAGAATACGGTATCGGTACTGATGGTCTGGTCGACCAGATTCATGCCATCCTTCTCGGGATGCTGTAGTAATGCTGATAATGACGTAAAAGTAAAAGGCATGGTTTTAGTATTTTGAGTGCCTCGGTGAAGTTCCCCCCAAGGCCCATACTACCTTCTCTCTATAGAGAAGTAGGTATGGGGCTTGGAACCTTCACCTCGGCAAATGGTTAGAAAATTAGTTTCGTCTCTATTGGTTTCCGCTGTTCAGGTTTAGGTTTCGGTCTGACATAGATACGCTGCTGACAGGCATCGTAACTCTGCATGATTACGCCCAGTTTCAACGCCTTGTTGAGTTGTCGCTGCAAGACACTACCCACGGCAATATTCGACAGCAATCCGACAGTCTTCAAGAGTTGCTCCTCTGTATATACCTTCTCCACCTCCATGGCATCGGCAAACAGTTGCTGGACGTTGAACTGAGTGTATATGCCGTCCTTCCCGACGACGTACTTCGGGTTAAAGGGAAACAACTTACTGCTGTCACCGCTCTTCTGCCGTTCCTCCGCCAGTCTCCGCTGCGCCGCATACTGTGCCTCTAACAGTTGCTCCTCGGTACAACAATAGGGAATCCCCTGCTCATTGACGGCAAACTTCAACTTGTCGAGGATATCGTATTTACGCGTCTCCACCTGTGACCAGGCAAAGATACGTTCACTCGACTTCGTACACTCATACATCTCGAAAGCCTTGTGTTTCAGTTCCGTACCGATCCATCCACGTGGATTATGGTCTTCCGTAGACTTGTTCTGATGGATGACACAAACGATGCAGCACCGTTGCTTGGAGGCAAGGTGCATCAGTCGTTCTATCACCTCATGCGACACCACACCGTCATTGATATCCGACAGCAAGTCACGGATACCGTCCAGTATGACCAGGTCAGGCTTATAGTGGTTCACCGCGGTCTCCAACAACGGGAGCCGCTCGCCACACGGCTCACCACGGACGTTGAACACGTCGAACAGTTCTTTCGGAAACTGGCTCTCTGACAATCCCGTCATGGGCAGGATACGGTTCCGCAGGATGTCTTGCGTCGACTCCTCGCTTTGTTCCGTATCATACCACAACACATGCAACCTTCTCGGTGCAATCCGATTGACGGAGAGCACTTGATTGCGGAAACAGAGCGCCATCAGAATAGAACAGACGAACGTCTTGCCGCTCTTAGCCTTTCCAAAGACCCCTACCAACTCGCCACGTGCGAAACAGGGCTTCTTAAACATCTTAAACAGAAACTCCATCTGTTTTAACTCACTGTCAGGCAGGATGCGGTGATGTTCCAACAAGGCAATCCGACGCTCCTCCTCACATGACAACCCCGCCAGGGCTATCTCTCCCTTTAACAGTTGTACTGACGCAGAAATTATTTCCATAAAGTTGTTCTAATAAGAAAGTTACGGAGATCAGACCTATTATTTCCTTTTATAGTTCTCCGCTATTTTGTCACCATACTTTCGGGCAAACTCCCACGTGTACTTTCCAAGGGTTTTCCATTTCTCCTCAAAGACCACATAATTGTCATGACTGGCGTCATTTGCCCAGACGACAAGCATCCGAACAAATTGGATGACAGAGTTTATTGACTTGGCAGGATTGTTTAAGTTAAATACCCGCCTACCCAGATGACCCTCAGCCGCCGCATCACGGACAAACCCCGGTCTTCTCATTAAGTGCAGCACCTGCCGCAACCATAGATTTACAAAATAATCTTTTTCCATATTTTAGTTTAATGAATAATCGATATTCACTTTTACAAAGGTACGGATATCCTCAATAATAATGGATTCAACATATTGATTCCGTGTTAAAAACAAGGGACTTTCTTTTAACACAATTAACGTTATTTAGATGGCACAAGGGAACAAACAAGCACTTATCCCATAAAATATTTGGTGAACCAGACAAATTTCACTATCTTTGCAAACGTATGCGAGTATTATGTGACGCTCCAGGACAGACCTGCAACAGGTTATGGACATACTTACCGTCCATCGCCATGTGTATTGCGGAACGGAAGAAGATGGTCATCATCTTCTACGACTGGACCATTGAGGTATTTCCCCATCTACTTCACGCACCCTTCATCTACTATCCTCTTTGGCAACCGTGGTTCCTAAGACTTCCCAAAGGATGGGGATGGTATAAGCACCTGACATGGAAAGTGACCCATAACAAGACCTGGGACAAGATCTTCAAATTCTTGGGATTCAAAAAGGGATGGTACACCATGGATGACACCCGTTATCTGGTACAGACGAAAAAGGAACTCCAACAGATATTCCGCCCACGAGAGGAGATTATGAACAAGGCATCGGCAATGATGACGGAAATACGTAAAAATGCTGACCTTGTCGTAGGAGTCCATATCCGTCATGGTGACTATAAGACTTTCTATGACGGACGTTATTACTATACGTTAGAGGAGTTCCACCAGATGATGCTGCGCATACAGGCAGTCTACCACGATCGACGAATCGCCTTCTTCATCAGCAGTAATGAGGCTTTCGATGTTAAAATCTTCGAGGGATGCCAGTGCTACCGCTTCGGCAAGGAGCCTTCCGGAGATATTCTCGACCTCTATACCCTTTCTCTGTGTGACCGTATGCTCGGTCCGTGGAGCACCTACAGCCGTTGGGCATCCTTTATCGGGGAAGTGCCCCTCTGTTTTATTGAACATAAAGACCAGCAGTTTACTGATGATAGTTTTTCCATTGTCACCGACTTCTACCATTTTGCCAACGGCAAGAGTACAGAAGACTTCTGGAAGCCGATATAACAATTACATACAACAACTAAACAAAGCCTATGAAAATAGCCATTCTGACATCTGGCATCCTACCAGTTCCCGCCACAAGGGGGGGAGCCGTGGAGAATCTCATTGACTTCTATTTAGAATATAACAACCAGTACCATTTACACGATATCACCATCTATAGTGTCGATGATGAGGAGGCGATGCACCATCCTGCCCTACACTCAGATGTCAATCACTACCACTTCGTAGATGTCAGGAGTTTCGGGGCAAAGATCCGCAAGAACTTCCGTCACCTGCTGAACCGTGAGGATTATTACCATTACACGATAGAATACTATTTCGAGCAAGCATTGAAACATATCACGGAACATCAATATGATATGGTCATCATTGAGAACCGTCCAGGTTACGGATTGAAGATTCCTCAGAAATACCCAGCCAAGATTGTCTACCATATCCATAACGACTTTCTGAACGCAGAGGTAAAACAGGCACAAGAGATTTACGATCGTGCGAATGGCATCATAACTGTATCTGAATATATCAGACAAAGGGTGCTTACCATTGACAATGTAGACAAGAAAAGCAAAGTCGTGCTTAACGGCATTGACCTTCATGCCTTTACGAAATCACCTGAGAAGACTGTCAACCGACAGGACTATGGGTTGAAAGAGGATGACTTCGTGATAGTATTTGCCGGACGTATCGTACCAGAGAAAGGAGTTCGCGAACTGTTGGAGGCATTGCAGGAACTACAGGACTATCCTGACATCAAACTGCTGATGATTGGCGGTTCGTTCTATGGTAACGAGTTGGAAGAGACCATGTTTATCAAAGAACTGCGCACCCAGTTTGCCAACATGCAGGACCGTATCGTCTTCACGGGCTTCAAGCCATATCAGGAAATCCCTGCCCATCTTGCTCTTGCTGACATCGCCGTACTACCCTCTATATGGAATGAGCCATTAGGACTCACGAGTATTGAGGCTATGGCAACGGGGCTGCCTGTGATAACTACCGACAGGGGCGGAATCTCAGAGACCGTCACTCCCGAATGTGCTATCTTGCTAAATGGCAACAAGTTACAGCCCAGTCAGATATCCAAGGCTGTTCTCGACCTCTACCATCATCCAGAGAAACGAGAGATAATGGGTAAGGCTGCACAGGAACGTTCCCTACTGTTCAGCAAGGATCGCTACGCAAAAGAATTCTTTGACACTATCGCTTCTTTCTGAGCCGATAGTCTCTCACTATCGCAGCGGCAAATGTGGAGTCAAGCAAGTCATAGCCGGCAAGATTAAGATGGAAATGGTCATCAGTATAGATATTCCGCTTGTCACGCCAGCCTTCCGGATTCCATGAAGCGGCAGGGATATACACGATACTGTCCATCAGATGATGCACCACCAAGGAGTCTTTCAAAGCCTGCCGGTAGTCTTTCACTCCCCGCAAACTTGTTTCCAACAGACTCATACAGATACGCGCCTTCAACTGATAGTAAAGGGTGTTACCATCGAATGCCTCGTCAACATCCACATCAGGAATCTCCATCACCACGGGTATGATATTCTGGGAGAGCAACAAGCGCAGCATGTGTACGTAATTACGAACGTAATAGTCCTTGCCACGACGCTGACGGGCATCATTAATACCAACAGAGATAACACAATAGTCTGGTCCTGTCTCTACGACATCCTGCGAACAGTAGTTCAGGTCATAGTCGATTTCCATACATCGCTCCGCACTCATACGCTCGTAAGTCTGACCACTTGTAAAGCCATACCGCCCTCGCGCCAGGACTTTCACCTTCCTACTTCCTAAGTTTCTTTTCAGCATCTGCTCAAAAGTGGAATCACGTCGAAGTGTCTCATGGAAATATACCCAACTATCACCCAACATGATGACTCTCAGAGAATCATCGTTATGAACAGCCACCTCATACGGAGTAAACTGCTCCACAGCACGGTAGTACGGACGCCATTTCCACGTAACCAACAGCACACCGCCTACTATCAGGAATATCCCAAGAACGACTTTTCTCAGGATTTCCCTGTTGCTGATATCATTGACAAAGCGGATGACAGGTATCGTACATATCAAAACGGCAAGGAGGACATACAGGAAGCGGGCTACAGAGGGATTTCCCAACAACACAAGTTGTTCCTTGATATATGGGGCAATATTGACGAAATAAAACAATTGGAAGATATAGATGGCATAAGAATGGATCCCCACCTTACAGACGATGTTCTCCACAACACTATTGGCTGGCAACCAATAAAAAAACTTACACAAGAGGAATAACAAGGGATAAGCCATATAGAAATAGCATATCCAGTGGAAAGCATTCCAACCCTCTGAATGATAAAACCATGGCGACCAGTCAACACCTTTCACCTCGAAGAAATAAAGGGCTACCAAACTGACCATCGACAGGAACACTGTTACGATATTCATAACGATTCCTTTCTCCACCATCTCATAGCCTAAGTAGAAAAGGAAGATATACCGAAACAACAGGAGACGAAAGACCCATTCCGGCATCTGCACGATACTACATACCACCTCACATCCTACAGAGAGAATCAAGAAAAGAACAGCCAGTTGAATATTTCCCATGCGACGGAACAATGGTCGTAACAAAGGTAACAGCAGTGCAAACTGGATATATATCCACGGATAGTAAGAACCTGGTCCCTTACCTCCCCAATAAAGAGCGTCAATGAATTTGAACTTCCATGAGTACGAGGGATTGAGGATAAGATAACAGATAAAGATCAGCACTTCGGCTATCAGGAAAGGCAAGACGGCACGATTCCATATCTTCATCAGGTTTAACCCTTTCTTGGCATAGCCATACTTCAAGGAATGAAATACCTGTATCAACAGAAACAAAGGAACGGCAGGATAGCCCCAGATATAGAAGAAGGAATCCTGATGGAACACCTCATCAGTAGTGTGATGGAACAACACTAAGAGGATACAGAGCCCCTTCACGAAATCCAATGACAAATCGTGACCTATTGTACTGATTTCAATCTTCGCCTCGTATCTGTGTATGAAGTCCAGCATCCGTTGTTTTGTTGCAAACTAAAAACAAAGGTACAAAATAATTATCAATTATCAATTATTAATTATCAAATATTTTGTACCTTTGCAAACGATGAAGGATGCCCTGATGCTTTTACGCCCTCTACAATGGTTTAAGAACGCTTTCGTATTCGCCCCATTGTTCTTCAGCAATAACCTGCTGAACAAGGAGTATTTTATACAGACCTTCTGGACCTTCCTCGCCTTTTGTCTCATCTCCAGCAGTATCTATTGCTTTAACGACATTCACGATGTGGAGAGCGACCGCCTACATCCCAAGAAACGATTACGCCCCATTGCCGCAGGAAAGGTCAGTATATGGGAAGGCTACTTTATCATGCTTCTGTGCCTGATAGGATCCCTCCTACTCGTATCTCTCTCGCACAGTGTCAATATGCCGATCCTCTATGCCCTGCTATTAGGTTACTGGGGCATGAACATTGCCTATTGCGTCCGATTGAAACAATACGCCATCCTTGATGTTGCCATCATCGCCGTAGGCTTTGTGATGCGTGTACTGATAGGCGGTTTCACCACCGATATCTTCGTGTCTGGATGGCTTGCCCTGATGACTTTCCTGCTCGCCCTCTTCCTTGCCTTTGCCAAGCGGAAGGACGACTACCGCATCTTCACACTGACAGGTACGATGCCCCGAAAGAGCATTTCAGGCTATAATGCCCAGTTTATCGACCTCAGTGTCACCATCGTAGGTACGATTACCATGGTTTGTTATATCATCTACACCATGAACGAGGGAGTGATAGAGCGTTTCGGTTCACCATATATCTACCTGACAAATTTCTGGGTGCTTGCAGGTCTGCTACGCTACCTGCAGAACATGTTGGTTTACCAGCGTAGCGGCAGTCCCACCAAAGTTTTGGTGAAAGACCGTTTTATTCAATGTTGCATCGTGGGTTGGATAGCCTCTTTCTTCGCCATCATTTACCTTTGACTCCAAACAGGTAATGAGCAAGGAATGGACTGAGACGAATGACGTAACTGGCTATCAGGCAACAGGCTAACACGACCAATGCCTCTCCCATTACCACACCGACTTCTAACCACTTGCTATCGTAGGCAAGCATCTGTCGATTATATAGTAACATAGACTCTGGCAGGAAAAAGAAATGAAGTAGGTAGATATCCAGTGTCCTGGTTCCGACATACTGAAGGCTACGTCCCACCAAACGGTCCTTTGTGAACCATGAGGAAAACTTACGGAAGAAAGTGAACACCATTACCATCCCACACACGCCACTCAATGCGAAACGCATATAAGCAGGAAACAATTGATCATAACGAGGAGATAAGGCCATCACCAAAAACAAAACACAAATAGCAATTATACCAAACTTATTATCAGTTAATTGCAGGAATTTTTCAAAATGTCTCTTTGCAAGCGTACCAAGAAAAAAGAAGAGATAATATCTCCATGTGACAATGCCCATAAAGCCTAAAGCATCACGCCACAACCCCATGTTGCCTGATATACGGTGATAGTTAATATCATACCAAAAAGTAACAACAGAGATTACAACCGCAGTCAATAGCATCCACCAGTCCTTATATCTGCAACGACGAAAAACGATAGAGGAGAAAATATAAATACAGAAATATACAAAAAGGGCAAACGTAAACCAATAACCACCTTTAAAAGCACCTAACTGATGGAAAAAGTTTGCACGCTCATGAAGGGCAAGGAAGATAAAGGTCGGAATAATCTGCACCATGAACTTATTATGAATGACTTGGCGAACCGTCGTTTTATCCCAGACTCTTGTCGCCTTATAAAATAGCCAGCCACTGATAAAGAAGAAACAGGGCATACGCAGCAGAAACAATACATCATTGAAAGCAATGAAGTATTCCTTAAAACAGAACACACAGACATGCGAGTAAATTACGAGAATCATGGTGAATCCTCGCATTGCGTCAATATACTGTATTCGCTCTTTTTCCATATTTACATGCAAAGGTACGAAATATTTTGAAATATTTCGTACCTTTGCACCATGAACGAGAGAATTAACTGGATGGATTGGGCGAAATTCCTTGCCGTCGCCTTGACGATACCATGTCATATACCACAGGAACGAGGGGCACAGCCTGTTACATATTTGGAAGTATTCCTTCTTGCCTGCCTGATGTTTAACTCCGGCTTTCTAAAAAAAGAAGGGATAAAACTGAAAGATGACCTGAAGAGATGCTGGTATCAGTTAGGCGTTCCATATATTATCTACAACCTCATCTTCTATCCTTTTTGGTTAACTAAGTTCTATTACACACATGGCTTTATGCCTACACATCTTTCAGTATATCTAAAACCAGTATGGGGAACGCTCCTGCTACAGGCGAACAACGATTTTGCATGTGAACTGAATCCTGTTACCTGGTTTATCGCTGCCCTATTTATTATGCGAATACTATTAGATGTCTGCCTTACCATTAAACATGGTAGTTGGCTTATGTGGGCTTTGTGTTTCTTCGGTATGGGCATCTATGTGATTAGTAAATACAACTATTTTACAACACACTACGTAATTCTTGGCATTGCCAAATCTTTGGTCTTCTACTATATGGGATTCCTCTGTCGAAAACATCAGATTTTCAATCATTGTCATCTCAAAAAGGATACCTGTTGGTTTGTCATCACGATCATCGCAAGTGTCCTCTTATTCAACTACCATGCTTTTGAATACTATTTCCCTTTGCACATGCTGTCGTATTTCCCTGCTGTGCTATTCGGATTGCTTGCATTTATCTTTTTCTGCAAAATGCTCAACGGCATCCACTCCAAGACGATCGTGAACTACTCCAACGGTACCATGGTATTCATCGGACTGCATTGGATGATGGTAGGTTTTATCCGTTATGGTATTCTCAAACCGTTCTTCCATGTACCTGCAGAATACATCTATACTCCCCTTGAAGCATACGCTTTAGGACTCCTCGTCACGCTCCTGCTCTACCCCATCATCCTGCTCTTCCAAGCCAAAATGCCATGGATGTTAGGAAAGAGAGGTTAATTCCTCAAAGAGGCGCTTCCACATGGGCATGATATCATCAGCAGAGAAACGCTGAGACGAGACAATTGCCTTTATCCCCATCTGCTGACGTAAATCCAGATCACTCATCAGTTTACCTAATCGGTCGGCAAACAAATAATGGTCACGGTTAGGTATCAGGAATCCGTTCTCACGCTCTGTCAGGATTGTAGTAGGACCATGGGGACAGTCAAAAGCAACAACAGGCAAGCCACAACTCATCGCCTCAGGTATTACCAAGCCAAAAGGCTCATAAAGAGAAGTCAATACCAGTATACTGCTGCTTCGGTAAACATCCATAATTTGTCGTGTAGGCTCATGAACCTTGATATTGATGCCCAAATTGTCTGCTTCCTGTTTGAAATGATTCCAGAGGACGCCCTCACCATATAAGTCCAACTGCCAGTCTGGGAAACGAGGATGTATCAATTGCCAGATACTGAACAACTCTCCTATACTCTTCTGCTCCTCAAAACGTCCGACAAAGAGGACACGCCTCGCCGTACAGTCACTATACTGATCAAGATCATTCAGATTCACCACATTGGGAATCACATGCACATGGTCACTGACCTTACACCAATCCTCGGCATCCCCATTGGTCAGTGTCACCACTGCCTCAGCCTTTCCAATCCAATAATTGTTTATCCAAGTATTTACTCGATGATACAACGTGTCTGGATGCATGAAATTGACATGAGACTCTACAACAAGGGGTATCTTACCCTTTACCTTTAGCAATGGCTTCACATCCTGATTGGAAGTACATACTATCACGTCTGGTTGAATGGATTGCAAATGTTTATGCAACTGTTCATGATACTTCCGAGACAATTGGCGATATATGAAAGGCCTACGCCACCACTTATATTGATAACGGGAATGAAAACGGATTTTCAAGTCTATGAAATGAACATGTTCGTCCAAATCGTATGGAATCTTATGCTGTCCCTGGTCGGAGGTAATCATATAGACCTCATAGCCGTACTGACGAACCAGATAGTTCATCTTATCCACTAAGATGCGCTCCACGCCACCCCAGACTGCCAATGCAGAATATAGATAAACTATTTTCATTTCTTCTTCACCAAATTATCCTCCGCATCCTCATAATGGTCCACCTTGTGGAAGATACGGGTAATTCCCTTCATCTGTATCTTGACATGGTTTATAAAACTCTGCCAAAGTGATTCCTCGCCAATCGTTCCATAACCTGTTATGGCACGACAGCGACGGTCACGAACAAAAACTATCTTCCCGTATTTCTTCAAGGCAAGTGCCATCGAGCCATCCTCCCCCCGGATAATATCCACCCGATAAGGCTCCTTACGTCCATACTCCGCATTATAGGCAAAGACCAAACCTCGAACAGATAATTCCGGGCGTTTAAAATGCTGTATCCACAAGAAAAGGTCACGTGTCATCTCAAATAACTTCAATCCTAATGCAGAATGTCTCTCATCAGGGAAAAAACCCCAAGTAGCAGAGACACAAGAAACACCAGGCTTCATCAGATGCTCCAACATCACCTCATAATACTTTGGGGGGTATAGGGTGTCACTATCCACATCAAAATAATATTTCCCTTTGGCATGCTGCAAGCCACATCGACGGGCATAGCCACAGGAATGCTGATATTCCGTAAAGTAAGGGATGCCTGACTTCTCGTAAATCTCCGCAGTGCGATCTTTCGAGTCATTATCCACCCCGATAATCTCTACGGGGTATTTACACTGTATCTCACTGATAGCCCACAGACAAGCCTGCAGATGAGTCTCTTCATTATAGCCAATAACCACGATGGACGCTAACGGCTCGGCACTCTGCAACTTTGCCAGTCGCTCACGTGTCCCGTCAATAATATCCTGAGGCACCTCACTAAAAGGTTTCTCGTAAATCGCCATGTATTTATCGTACCATGCCATAGGCTTTCTGTTTCTTTATTGATGACAAAGATAGTAAAAAGAAGAACATCTGCCAAATTATTTTTACTTAAATTACAGCACCCTCTTTAATTTCCCTAAAACTTTCACTGTAATCATAAACATCCATAAAGGCATACGACTCATTGACCATAGGAACAAGTTTCCTAACAGTTTTCGATGGGAATGAATAATGTCAGACAATGATAAGGGATGATACATCATTAATTGCAGTTCCTCATTGGTAAATGATGGGTGAATCCTGTTCCTGTATTTTAAGATCTGGCACACCATATAGAAACTATTCATCACCACGTCGTAACTACGATAGCCAACATACGCTTTTTCCCTTAACTCCACACACCCTAACTTAACGTGGTCTATAGTTGCAATATTCCGCACGATTTCTTTCCGGTCAATTACCTCACGATTCTGGAAATTCGAAAGCGTATTTGGACGACATAAATAGTGATAGGTAATGACAGGTAACAAAGTTGCCCTGTTAACGTATGACACCAGATCGTACGTAAACGCCATATCTTCCCAAAAACGCGCTGCAATGAAACGCAAGCCTGTATCACGTAGGAAGAACACGTTGATAAGGACATTCCAGACAGGAACCTGGAATTTGCCATACTGATGATAAGCGTATGATGCCAACTCCCCTTTCTTATGGAATACACGGAAAGGATACTGAAAGAGAGTTGTGTTGCGATGTTTGTCATATACTTCAATGTGCTTATGAGAGCCATAGACAACCTCTGAATGATATTTGATAGCCGCTTCATATAAAGAGGCAATGGCATAAACTGGTATAGTATCGTCTGCATCCATGAAATACAGATACTTGCCCCATGCTTCATCAATCATACGGTTCCGTGCCGCAGACGGTCCTCCATTCTTCTCCTGGCGTATAACACGAATACAATCACCACGCCGGTGTTCTCGCCGGTATTGCTCTATGATAGCCAAGGTATTGTCAGTGCTACAATCGTCAACAACCAGTATCTCTAAATCATTAAACGTCTGATTTAAAACAGTATCAAGTGCTCTGCCGACAAATTTAGCAGCATTATAGACAGGTATTCCTATGGTAACCTCGTACGATCTCATTTCATTCCATATCTCTTAGCCATAAACTTTAGCATTCTGACACCAACAAAAGCGGGAACGGCTCCACATATATAATAGAGAACATTATGGAAACGACCTGATTTAGTTGTCAATATTTCCCACAAAGTCATAGGATGCCACATAACGCTCCTGATTTCCTTATTTGTAAAAGGAATGTCAAAATCTTTTCTTTTTATACACATCGCACAAGCAAAAGAACAGCAGAGCATCATCAGCATGGAAATGCGCTTACCATAATATGGTTTGCTTTTCAGTTCCTTTCGTTTTTTTTTCTCCTGCAATGCTTCAACTGCTATTGCCATATCCTGATGGCTCAAGGTCTTCCTACGCTTATGTTTATCAATACCACGGATAAAATAATGATAGGTGATATCAGGTAACAGTACAGCACGATTTATATAAGTAGGTAAGTCAACTGTAAAAGTAAAATCCTCTCCATAGCCATGTGCGACAGGGGGCACTCGCAGGTGATTGCATCGTATGATATTCATATCTATTAAGTAATTCCAATTCATACCCTGTATGCCGAAATCATAAACATAATTAGCATATTCATCTGAGGTAGTAAACACATGGGGAGGATATGGATATGGTTCTGTTCGCACTATTTGGTCGTTGGTAGTATATATACGGTCATAACTACCATACACTATCTCGGCATTAAATTGAATTGCCGTATTATAAAGCAACTCTATGGTCTGAGGAGCGATAGTGTCATCTGCATCCAAGGAATAGAAATACTTTCCATGCGCCTCTTCCATCATACGATTACGACCAGCACCTATCCCCATATTCTCAGGCTGGTGCAAGATGCGGATATCACCTCCACGAGGATGATTGCTCTGATATTCCTTGATGATATCGATAGACCCATCCGTACCACAGTCATCACAAATCAGTATCTCAATGTCCTCAAAGGTCTGCGCCAGAACAGAGTCCATGGTGAGACGGATGTACTTTTCTACATTGTAGACAGGTATTCCTATTGTTACTTCGTAAGTCCTCATACAATCATCATGCTATTTTATCATATCAAAAAGTTGTTGCCATTGTTGAGCAACTCTACCGATCTTGAATCGTTGTACATTCCGTTGAGCAGCAACGGACATGTCCTTACGTATATCAGCATCCCCCATCAAGGATATCATACCTTGTGTGAATGCCGAGACATTCCCTGACTCTATCAGCAATCCGTCCTCACCGTCTCTCACGATGTCCTTAGGACCACAAGGACAATCAAAAGACACGATGGGAAGCCCACAAGCCATCGCCTCAACCAGTACCATACCAAACCCCTCAAATCGAGAACTAAAGACAAATAACGAACTATTGACATATTCTCTTTCAATATCTTTTGTCTTACTATTCAGATGACAGCGGTTTATATCAATGCCCAAATCCTGTCTCAATTGCTCATAAGGAGATCTGTCTCCTTCACCATAAACGACTAATTCCCAGTCGGGACATTGTTTCTCCACCTCTGCCCAACTTCGCAGCAACAGATCAAAACCTTTTTGGTAAACATAACGTCCTACGGCTATAACTCTTTTGTTTGTCAAAGGACTAACCGATTGTGGAGCAAAAGATAAAGGATCAGGTATCACCTGAACATTTTCTATTTCCTTCCAAGAACGTTTGTCTTCTTCCGTCAGTACGACTAAAGAATCTAATCGCTTTAAGTGGGCAACTAAATCACGCATCCAATATCGAGCAAAGAGACTCTTAATGACATTTGTCTCATTAGCCTCAAAGTTACGGTAGTTGAAACGATTAACATGTAACTCCCCCACTTTCCGACTACCATCCTTGATGTCATTGATAAAATTAATCTCCCTACGGAGCAGGCTAACCGTAATATCCGGACGGATACGCATCAACTCTTTGGTCAATGCTCTTTTATATTCCCTTTGCTTCCTCAGATACAGAAAAACTTTCTTGACAAAGCCGCAATTCCACAATTCTTCGAAATTGATATCCAGATTAATCACGTTTATCTTATCAGACAAAGGATAGAAGAGAGGCTTTCCTTTTCCTTCTGTCAGTATAATGGTGATATCATATCCGAAATGCTCTGCGAAATAGTTTGCCTTCAAGGTAAGTACACGCTCCACCCCTCCTGCCATATAAAGGGCAGGAGTCACATAGACCAGTTTGAGTGGGGCTTTCTCCATTGAATATTATTTCTGATAAAAATCCGCATACCACTCCGCAAAGGCACGAAGACCGTCGCGCAGAGAGGTAGAAGGCTTATAGCCATAGTCACGCTCCAAGGCAGAGGTGTCTGCATAAGTCACAGGGACATCACCAGGCTGCATAGGTACTAACTTCTTATGAGCCTCAAAGTCATAGTCAGCAGGAAGTACCTTTGCCCGTATCAACTCCTGTTGCAGAATATCCACAAAGGTCAACAGATTCTCGGGCTGGTTATTACCGATATTATAAACAGCGTATGGTGGAACGGGAAGTCCATCCTCTCCCACTTTCTTCTCAGGGGCTCCCTGCATAATACGGACTACGCCTTCTACGATATCATCCACATAAGTGAAGTCACGCTTACAATTGCCAAAGTTGAAAATCTGGATGGTCTCACCCTTCACCAGTTTGTTGGTAAAGCCGAAATAAGCCATGTCTGGACGACCGGCAGGACCATAGACGGTAAAGAAGCGTAAGCCTGTAGATGGGATATTATATAGTTTGGAATAGGCATGCGCCATCAACTCATTACTCTTCTTCGTAGCGGCATAGAGTGATACCGGATTATCAACTTTATCATCCGTAGAATACGGAATCTTCTTGTTGGAACCATAGACTGACGAGGAACTGGCATACACCAGATGCTCCACTGGATAGTGACGGCATGCTTCCAAGATATTGTAGAAACCAATCAAATTAGATTGGACATAAGCATCAGGATTGGTGATAGAATAGCGTACACCAGCCTGTGCGGCAAGGTTGACGACCACAGCAGGATGATACTGATCGAAGATATGATCGATAGTGGATTTGTCTGCGATATCACCCTTTATAAAGTTGAAAGCCCCATCTAAATCCTCCCTGTTTGGGGAGGACTTCCCTGACTCTCCCCCTAAACAGAGGGAGT
Source organism: Prevotella sp. UBA2755 (assembly GCA_002353225.1). GTDB lineage: Bacteria > Bacteroidota > Bacteroidia > Bacteroidales > Bacteroidaceae > Prevotella. The sequence goes on from DEJF01000045.1 coordinate 51,419, forward strand.
TGGAGAGGGTCTTCAACTCCTTCAATCGCCACTCTTTCAACGACACATCATAGTAGTCGTTCATATTATCAATACCTATAATCGTTGCCTCTTTAACTTCCTTCAGCAAACGCTTCACTAAATTGCTGCCGATAAAACCTGCAGCCCCAGTCACTAAGATTGTCTTTCCGTTTAAATCAATTCTTTGCATAGTATTGAAAACTTAATACATGCAAATGTACAACAAATATTTGGAACTATCAAGTTTTTATACTAATTTTACGATTAAAGTCGTTAACTTACTCCGTCTCTACATAAAAAAGATTAAAATCTTTTGTTCTGCTCTCTAATTTTCGTAACTTTGCCATTCGAAATGAAGAAAATCTGTTTTTTAGTAGACTCTATCTTTTCATTCGGAGGTGTGCAACGAGTCACCGCTGTCATTGCCAAAGCATTGGCAAAAAACTATGACGTGACTATTGTTACTTTCGATGCCCCATCTACCAAAGACACTACGCTATATAAACTCGAAGAAACTGATATTCATTATCGTTTTTTCCAGTTTCCCAAGTCAAATCACCTAAAATGGAAATGCAGCAAGATATATAGTGCCCTATATCGAAAAATACTACCTCAGACTCAACTAACCTCCAAATGGTATAGTCATAGTTCTTTTCTGTCAGAGAAACGGAACGCACTAATACAGGAACTTCAAAAAGGCAACTACAACGTGATCATAGGTGTCCATGCGCCTCTTGCCGTACGCCTTGCCGCTTGCAAGCCCTATTTAGGAGAGACGAAACTGATTGGATGGATCCACAACTCCTATGAGGCATTATTTGGAGAGAAGTCCCTGTATGTCGGTTCAGAACTACGGAAGTATTACGAGTATCAGTTGGAGAAACTACATCATACGATTGTGTTATGCCAATATGATGCCCGGCGTTATCATTTCCCGACAACGGTCATCTATAACCCGTTGACCTTGACTCCTGGTAACCTCTCCACAGGAAATTCTAAAAAGTTCCTTGCCGTAGGACGTTTCTCCCGTCAGCACAAGGGATTCGATTTGCTCATCAAAGCGTTCCATCTTTTCACTCAGCAGCAGCAAGAATGGACTTTAGACATAGTAGGTGAAGGTGTGGAAGAGTCTCTTTACAGACAGATGATTAGGGAATATGGATTGCAAGACAGGATTACCATTCATCCATTCACCGATCATATCCAGTCATATTATTCCAACGCACAAATCTATGTGCTGAGTTCCCGCTGGGAAGGTTTTGGTCTGGTATTAGTAGAGGCGATGGCGCATGGACTGCCCATCGTTTCTTCCGACCTGCCCACCAGCAAGGAGATCATGGGAGACTTCGGACTATACTTCGAGAATGAGAATGTGGAACAACTTGCGCAACAATTAAACGCAGCCACTCAACTTGACTGGCAAAAGAAGTCTCAAGAAGCCTTAGAAATAACCAAGCGATTTGATCTTGACACTATTATTCAGCAATGGGAAAAACTCATTGAGGGTTAAACACCGCATCCACCACTTTCTTCATCTGGACTTTCCATTGCAACGACTCCACCGTCTTACGGATCTCCTCTGGCTTCATCGTGAAGTCTGCCATGAAGTCGATTATCTGTTGGATATCAATCGGTGTCTCGTCTGCAGGTGCCTTGATAACATAAGGCTGATGGTCAAAGTCACTGTCCTGTTCGCTATAAATAAAAGGTATTCCACGAGTAGCATATTCCCTGTTTTTCAGGGTTTTAATGTTTGTAATACCACTACGGTGACGACCTAATGAGCCTATGGCAAACTGACACTGATTGAACACGTCATCCAGTTCTTTCCCAAACAGCGTACCATGGAATATAACCTTATCTTGTATCTGATACTTCTCTATCAAAGGAGTGAAATATTTTTTCATGTGATGGGGATGAACACCGCCTACGACATGGAAATAGACATCCTTCCTCTCTCCCAAGGTTTGCTCGCCTATCCATAACCTTTGACCTTCGTCCTTTGACCTTCGACTGTAATATTCCCCAATCCCTGCCATCACTCGATCAAAAGCATGCCATGGGTGAACCTCAGCAACACCAATGAGATGAAGTTGAGTGTTGAGCGTTGAGCGTTGAGAGTCATGTACGGGAATACTGTCGAAGTCCACACCATTGCTGATATTGATGGTACGCTGTCCAAAGATCTCTTTCGCGTCAGAAAACGTCACCATGGCATCCATATACTTATATAGGTTATGACGGAACAACTGGTCAACCTTCAGTTCCATCCGCATCTTCCACTCGAAAGTGCGAAACTCCTGATCGTAAGGATAAGTAGGTATTTCCGTCACAGCATGGATTCCTGACTTGCGCAATTTCTTAAAGAAATGAGTCAGCCAAGGACTTGCATTCATAAAGCAACGGGCATAGACGAATTGGATTCCTTCCTTGACACAATAATGATAAACACTATCACAATCAAAACGCTGACGAAGTCCTGCCCACTTTCCTTTGCCATAATCCTTCAAAACCAGACCATCAACATACTGACAACGATGACCTTCCGGAGAGAAATCATAATAGCACAGACGGACATCATAGCCATTTTCTTTCAAACCCTTCACCTGATAGTGGATCTTCTTAGTGATTCCACTATGGTCTGAGAATCCATGATAGACTAAGAAAAGTATCTTCATCGCAGTAATATTTTTGCAAAAATAGACATTTTTTTTGGAATAATGAAGAATAATCCGTAATTTTGTCCACATGAAAGACAAAGAAGAATTACGACAAGGACTGAAAGCCAATCCGAAACTGAAGAAATGGCTCGATTATGTCATCATGAACCAACGGGACGCACGACCTCGTTGGTATATCCGCATGCTGGCTCCTTTCTACCAGCGTCGGGGGTATGGCTCCAAGATTTACTCGAGCGTACGGATGGACACGCCACCCTACCATAATTTCTCTTTAGGCAAGCGAAGCGTCATTGAGTCTTTCTCCTGTATCAACAATGCCGTAGGTGATGTTATCATTGGCGACTACACACGCATCGGTATTCACAATACCATCATCGGTCCTGTCACCATCGGCAATCATGTGAACCTTGCCCAAGGTGTTGTCGTCACGGCTCTTAACCACAACTTCAAAGACACCTCCCTGGGTATTGACGAACAAGGCGTATCCACTCAACCCGTTATTATCCATGATGACGTGTGGATTGGTGCTAATGCCGTTATATTGCCAGGGGTGACAATAGGCAAGCATGTGGTGGTTGCCGCTGGTGCTGTCGTCACGAAAGATGTTCCAGACAACTGCCTGGTAGGTGGTGTTCCTGCAAGAATTCTGAAAGACCTCAATCCCCAAACCGTATGAGAATAGGTATAGAAGCCCAGCGTATCTTTCGCAAAAACAAGCATGGCATGGACTATGTGGTGCTACAAGAGATACGGGAGATTCAGAAAATGGACACCGAGAACGAGTATTTCGTGTTCGTCAAACCAGGTGAAGACCGTTGTGTAGAGAGCACGGCTAATGTCCATGTCGTAGAGATTGCCTGTCCCTCCTATCCGCTTTGGGAGCAATGGGCATTACCCCATGCGGCAAGAAAGGCTAAGGTGGATATCCTGCATTGTACCAGCAATACCGCTCCCATCTGGTGTGACATCCCACTCGTACTGACTCTCCATGATATCATCTTCTTAGAGCCACGCGACAAGCAGAACAAGTCACTCTATCAGAATATGGGATGGCTATACCGCCGTCTGGATGTGCCACGTATCTTAGACAAGTGTCGTCGCATCATCACCGTCTCTGACTTCGAGAAAGAGAATATCATTGCCAAACTGAACATCCCCCGAGAGCGGATGGCGATGATCTATAACGGCTATAACGACTGGTTCCGTCCTGTAGAGGATTTACAGGGTGTCTGCCGAAAATACATCCCCGAGGATGGTTATTTCTTCTTCCTTGGGAATACAGACCCTAAGAAGAACACGGAGCGGACACTGGTCGCCTACTCGAAATACCTCCAGCAATCTGCTGTCAAACGTAGACTGCTGATGGCTGACCTCGACCATGACTACCTCAACGGCATCATTACCCGTAATGGCATTGAGAACATCCGCAACCAGATTGTCATGCCCGGGTATATCGTCAACAGCGACTTACCTTATATATATAATAACGCCTTCGCTTTCCTCTATACCTCCTTGCGTGAGAGTTTCGGAATCCCATTATTGGAAGGCATGGCATGCGGCACACCCGTCATTACCAGCAACACATCGTCGATGCCTGAGATTGGCGGACCTGACGCTATCCTCGTCAATCCGGAAAACAGTGACGAGATAGCATCTATGATGCTGCGACTGGAAAACGACGAAGTGTTCTACCAACGACAAAAAACGATTGGTTTGGAACGGGCGAAACTCTTCTCATGGAGAAAGACAACGGAACAATTATTAGAAGTATACAAAAGTGTCTGTTCAGACCCCACCTAACCTCCCCTAACTTAGGGAAGGGAATGAAATAAATCGAGGGAGAGGTCTTGATGGGGCTTCTCCTCTTCTTTCTCCTCCTGTTCGTCACGGAACTGGAGCATCATCTGACGGGCATCGGCAGAGCCTTCCGTATTCAGCCGGTAATAGCCACGACGACCAGTAGACTCTATCAGCGACTGATCTGACTTGCTATTACGCAACAGAAACTGTTGGACATACGACCGAATCTCCTCATAATCAGGTTGCGTGAAGAACGTACAGTTCATATTGTAAACATGTTTGGCAATAGCCTGCACGCTTACACCACCCTCTCCTGCCTCGGTGAGTACTTTCAATATCTGCTGGTCGTAAGTCACTCTTAACTCTTAACTATGAACTATGAACTATGAACTATGAACTAAAAAAAGACTGGTATGCCAACAATGCTTACCAGCCTTTTTATGCTTCATTTGATTTGATTAAGCAAGTGTGATCTTCTCGTCAGCAGCAGCGAGTTTGCCCTCTTTGAAGAGCCATCCCAGACCGAGAAGAGTCTCCTCCTCACTGATCTTTGCTGCCTTAGCGATTTCTTTAACGGTCAGAGCCTTACCAGCAGCAGCAAGTGCCTGGTAAACATCACCAGCCTTGAAACCTGCATTCTCTGCATTAACTGCTACAACTGCCTTCTTAGGAGCAGCGGCCTTCTTTACGGTTGCCTTCTTTGGCTCTTCTGCCTTAACAGCAGCGGCCTTCTTTGTTGTTTTCTTTTCTGCCATAATTTTAATAATTAATACGCTATTGAATGTTCTTTTCTAATAGAAATTTTTAATTTCTGAGTGCAAAAGTAAGAACTTTTCCAATGCGTTGTTATCGTACACAGACTCTTTTTTATGATTTTTTAATTATTCTTGATGTAAGTCAAGACGTAACTGTAACTCTTCCAGTTGTTTAGCATCTAATTCACCTGGTGCGTCAAGCATCACGTCACGACCGGAATTGTTCTTCGGGAAGGCGATGCAGTCGCGGATAGAATCCAGTCCTGCCATCAGACTCACGAAGCGGTCAAGACCAAAGGCGAGACCGGCGTGAGGGGGTGCTCCATACTTGAAGGCATTGATGAGGAAACCAAACTGTGCCATGGCTCTCTCTGGGGTGAAGCCTAAGATCTGGAACATCTTCTCCTGCAACTTACCGTCATGGATACGCAGGGAGCCGCCACCTACCTCTACACCATTACATACGAAGTCATAGGCAACGGCACGTACCTTCTCAGGAGCCGTGTCGAGCAAGGGGATATCATCGGGGTTAGGCAAGGTGAACGGATGGTGGGTAGCCATCAAACGCTGTTCCTCGTCACTCCACTCAAACAATGGGAAGTCGACAATCCACAAGCACTCGAACTTATCCTTGTCACGCAGTCCAAGACGGTCACCCATCTCCAGACGCAACGTGCAAAGTTGTACACGGGTCTTGTTTGCCTTGTCACCACTCAGGATCAGCACGAGGTCGCCATCCTTGGCCCCCGTCTTCTCCTTCAACTGTGCCCATACCTCAGGGGTATAGAACTTATCAACAGACGACTTCACAGAGCCATCGGTATTGAACTTCACGTAGACCAGACCCTTGGCACCAACCTGTGGACGCTTCACGAAGTCTGTCAACTGGTCGAGTTGCTTGCGGGTATAGTCAGCACATCCTGGTACGACGATACCACCGATATACTCTGCCTCGTTGAAGACTGGGAACGTACCCGTTCCTTTCAGCACGTCCATCAGTTCTACGAACTCCATACCGAAACGAAGGTCGGGCTTGTCAGAACCGAAGCGACGCATGGCGTCATGCCATGTCATACGCTGCAGTTTAGGCAACTCTATCCCACGTACCTCTTTGAAGAGATGACGGGCAAGATCCTCGAAAATCTCCAGTACATCCTCCTGGTCGGCAAATGACATCTCGCAGTCTATCTGTGTGAACTCCGGCTGACGGTCAGCACGCAAGTCCTCGTCACGGAAGCACTTGGCAATCTGGAAGTAACGGTCGAAACCTGACACCATCAACAACTGCTTCAAGGTCTGCGGACTCTGGGGCAGCGCATAGAACTGTCCGGGATTCATACGGGAAGGAACCACGAAGTCACGGGCACCCTCTGGGGTAGAGCCAATCAGAATAGGTGTCTCCACCTCGATGAAGTTCTTGTTATCGAGGAAGTTACGAATCAAGATGGTCATGCGGTGACGCAGTTCCAGGTTCTTACGGACACAACTGCGACGCAGGTCCAGATAACGATACTTCATACGGATATCGTCACCACCATCGGTATTGTCCTCTATCGTGAAGGGAGGTGTCAGACTCTCACTCAGCACATTCAGTTCCTGGGCGATAATCTCAATCTCTCCCGTAGGGATATTCTTATTCTTACTCTGACGCTCATTGACGGTACCCTTTACCTGAATACACCACTCACGTCCCAACTTATTGGCACGCTCACAGAGTGCCGCATCCTTCGACTCGTCGAAAACCAACTGAGTGATACCATATCGGTCACGCAAGTCCACAAACGTCATACCTCCCATCTTACGGGTCTTCTGTACCCATCCGGCAAGGGTTACCACCGTGCCAGCATCCGTGAGTCTCAACTCACCACATGTCTTTGTCCTATACATATTATAATATGTGTTTTTAAATTTGCATGCAAAGGTAATGCAAATTGAGCGAAATACCAAATTTATTTGAGTATTTCCGAGTGCAAAGTAAGTTCGACATCTCTGATCGATGATGAAGATGCCTTCTGTAGGGGTAACAGATATTGGTCTAAAGACCTGCTATCTTGCACATTTTCTCTTGAAATGCCCATTATTTATGAAACTTTTCGTAAATTTGCACCCAAAAGCAACGAGATTATGAGTCCAGTGTTCCGACGCGAGAGCGAATTACATTTAAGATATTCTCCAATGAGGAGGAGCGAATGCACATTCATGTGCTTTATGGCCGACAGGAGGCAAAGTACTGGCTGGAGCCGCAGGTAGAACTGGCTAAGAACTCAGGAATCCCCGAACATAAGTTAAACGAAATCAAAAGAATCGTAGAGAAATATGCAGACGACTTCAAAGAACAATTCCAACAGCACATCGGCAAGCGTATTGATGATTAACGCCCAGGGCATCATGCTCTCCGTGCTGGGGCATGACTATTTCCTGTCGTACAACCGCATCCCGTGGATGCAGGATGCGCCCATCCGTAGCGTCTTGAACGTACAGATGAGTGGTCCAGAGGCTATCGAGTGGCCCGACCTTGACGTTGACCTTGAAATTGACAGTCTCCGTCACCCCGAACGTTATCCACTTGTTATCAAGCGGAATGCGCTGGACTGCGTTGGTGTTTGAACAGAAGTCATTAATCATCATATTCCATCACCAAGTCTCTTAAAACTGCCTTTATTTCAACAAGGTTTGCGATTTTGTCCAAAGTTACAAAAGACCGACAAACTGCTACACGGGCAGCCTGTCAATTATAGTGGGTGGCTTCAATCCAACGAGTAGGCGAAAGTGTGAAAGCATTTCATTTCCTCACTCATTTTTCCAGTAATCGACAGCAATGGCGGCATAGCAATAGAGACGAGTATTGCGAGTCTTGAGGATATCTGTATGGAAATGGCACTGGGACTGCATACGGATGAT
>DEJF01000022.1:0-18375 GCA_002353225.1 Prevotella sp. UBA2755
GGGAGAGACAGGACAATCTCGTCTTTGTCCTGATAACCTGTTGTCACATAGATATTCTCTGTACGCTCCTTGCCGTCTTCCGACATACTATATCCTTTATGAAGAGGACAAACGGGTATGAACATACGTTGTCCGGAGATGGTGGCATAGCGTTGACTCTTCATAGAAGGTACATTGATTTGCAACTCTTTGCCATCACCCTTGACATCTATCTCACCTAACTCCATTTGAGGAATACTCAGCATTTCCTGTAGTGTGCGCTTTCTGTCGTCCTGTCCCATATACAATAGTGGCAAAGCGTTCTCATACTGTTGCAGTTTTGCTACTTGCTTCATCTCCATAGTCGCTTTCCCTTGGGCATCAATCTGTATTTTCATTCTACTCCCCATGAAATTGGTCGAGTCAGCATAACAAGGGAGAGTTACCAATTTCCCCCCTTCAGGAGTGATGAGAATAGCATCATGACCTGCGATATCCTCATGGACATATCCCATGGGCAGCAAAGGGTTGGTACATTCCAGCCAGAGGGTATCGCCCGGAAGTGGAACTTGCAGGACGGCATGGTTCATCTGTCCCACACTGGCAAAATCACGGAACAGGTGGCGGTTCTTGGTACTGATAGTGGCATAACAGGAGGTTATCCCCACCTCTTTCAGAAGCGCATGCATAAAGTTGCTCAACCCCTTACAGTCGCCATAACCACTCTTGAACACATCTTTAGCCAAGGCAGGTTGCAGACCACCTATGCCAAGGAACACCGCCACATAGCGTGTGGTCTTACCTAAGTATTGATAGAGTCGCTCCACTTTCTCCCTGTCCGTCTTGAGACCGTCGGTCATCTGATGCACCTCTGCTTTCAGTGTCTCTGGTAGGGCATCACGTCCTTCCATCAACGAATACAGCCATTTGCCATAACTATTCCACGTGTCAAGACTCCCTTCCGTCTTGTAGTATTGGAAATCTTGCGGGACAAAGAAGGCAAGGGGGATTCTCTCACGGAGGGTACGACCAAAACGTTCCTGTTGTATAGCGGGTAAGTCAGAGAGTTCCAAGGAGAACACCCGACGTCCTTTCTCATCACTTGTCACAGAGACATTTTTCTGGATGTTCTGTGTCTGACGGCATACCACCATGTCCGAAGGTACTGTCAGTTGGTAGTTGGCTTTCTTGACTGCCACCTCATAGTCTGTTTGCGGACAGAACGGAGGGAACTCTATCAGGTTATCGTGACAGTCTATCGTCCATTCATAGGTGATAGTCACAGGATAGACAGGAGGTGTATACGAGAAGAACATCTTGTAGTCATCGACGGCAAGATACTGTGAATACTCCGTCCGTTGCAGTTCACTCTCCTTAATCTTACGGATGACTTTGCCAGAGGCATCTGTAACCTGTCCACGGAAAGAGGTCAGTCGTTCCTGCTTATTACAAGAGCAAAGGAAATGAGCATGATCCGCCCCCTGTTCGTTCAGAATCGTTTTCGTCTCTTGATAGTGCGTCGTCATGTGAGTCTTACTCTCACATCTTGTCTCAGTCAGTGAATTCTCCACGATGACATTCTGAGCAAACCCATTGCCACCACAGCAGAGCAACAGGAGAAAGAACCAACTCTTTTTCATCATATCTTTTTCACCGTCAGCATCTGGTTACAACTCTCCACCAACTTATCAAAGAAACTTCTCAGTTCCGCATACTGCGACTGGTCATAAAACGGTTTGGCAATTTCTATCCGATACTGAACAGTCAGTTGGTTGTCATTCTTCTTACAGATAACATGTGCTGCCATGCCGTCAAACTCCAGCGCAATCGGACTGGGCATGTCCTCTACCTGATAACCTGCTGGCAGTTCTATCATGACGTTGAGTGTCTCTTGCTGACAATATGGGAACTCCACAGGCAAGTCACGCTTCTCTGACTTGAAGGGGTTCTCTTTCATAGGAATCAATACAAGCGGATTCAGATATATCTGGTCGCCTGCCGTATCGAATTGTTTCGTGAAGCCAACCGATTCCCTAACGGTAAGCGCTTTGTTGGCAAGACTCTTCCGCTGGTATTTCGTAATATCAATACCATCACGTTCCTTCATACGACTAATCATAGACAGACTATCCGTCGCCTCGCGCCATTTCTTACACACCCTTGCTGCCTCTTCGTCACTGTAGACATTATTACACAGTCCCGTCAATTTACCTTGGCTATCCAGTTTTCCCTGAATCACCCTCTTCGCTTTTCCATTTGCTGTCATCTGCAAGTTGACCCAAACACCTTGTCCTTTGGGAGAGAAGACGCGGGCACGCTCTGCCAGCAGGACTGGGGGTAATATGTTCATACTGGGTGCCTCGACAGAGGCATCGATATAGCATAGTGTCGAGTCGGTATCTTGTATGCCTACCACAAAAGTGCTCAGGTATTTGATACTGGCATGAGTCAGTGGCAGTCTGCCGTTGCTTCGCTTACGAAGCACAACGGGAACAGCCTCTATACCTGCGTCACGAAGCATGTTGATATACAGGAAATTGATATCGGCATTCGTACCTGTTCCCTCTTTCAGCAGTTTTGAGGCGGACTTTGCCTCGAAGGCATAATTTCCATTCCAGCGCACCTTCTTCTTCAGTAACTGGAAGACGGCGAGAGCCCTCGCTTTCTTGTCGGCAATGGAGGGAATGTCTGAGGCTGCAATCTCTTCTTTGAGAGGACTGCTCTTCTTCAACCTGCCTCCGAACTCGTTGTCGTCTGCTAAGATCTTGTCAATGTCTTCCCAGTTCGTTGTATAATTCTTATGCACCTGTCCAGGGACATAGATGCCTCTCAGTTCGTGCGTGACTTTATTGCCGAAGTCCCTCGCGTGCCATACAAAATCATCATCTTTCAGTGCTGGCAAGTTCTGCCCTACAAAGGTATATTCTTTAGTCGGGATGATATCGCTACCCAGATTGATGGAACTGCTGCTCTGCTCTTTATCCAAATGATTGACACCACTCTCCTCGATACTGAACCTAAACCATTCAGGTACTGATAATGAGTATTCTGTATAGAGCACTGGAATACCGGTTTGCGCATACCAGTCACGCAAGTCGTAGAATATCTCACTCTCTATTCTGTACTCATACTCCATCACCGTGCCAACCTGCACTTTAGGCATGCTGAACTTGATCTGTTTATCTTCTTTGTCCAGACGCTCCTCATGAATCATCGAACTCTCCAACTTCGCTTTCACGAGGGAGCCATTCTCCATATTATAGGACGTTCCTTTCAATCCAACAACTTTCTCCTTGATATCGTGGTTGGTCTCATGATCCCTATAGCCGATACTCACGTCTCCCCAATCCTTACCATCAGGTTTCAGTACCTTGATGCGACACTTCACCTCATTAGTTATCAGGAATCCATTGGTACGTATGGTATAATAGGTCTCCACCTTATTATATAATATCACTGCCTCCGCATCCGGGTCGGCTGCATATTCGGTCATGGTCAGTTCCTCTTGGGTCGGCTTTCCCCATTTTTTGTTAGGCTGCAATTCTTGCGCAGCACCAATGACACTTGAGAGACTCAAGCATAGGATCAAGAATAATGACTTTTTCATTGCTTTAAAAATTTATAGTTCGTGTATTTTTCTATGACCTTGCAAAGGTACATCATTTATTTGGAAGTACAAAAGAAAATACATTCTTTTTCACTCAATTCCTTTGAATTTCTATATATTATTCCTATCTTTGCAGGACAATGGAAGAAATGAAGGAGAGATACAGACGGTTTAAGGAGTGGGAACAGTGTCCTCACCAGGTGGCTCCACTCTCAGAGGAAACCCATGAATGCGCTACCTGCGGCACACACTACCAGGGAAACTACTGTCCACGTTGCGGGCAGTCGGCAAAGATTGGCCGCTATTCCTTCAAGAATGCTTTCCTGCTGTATCTTGACGTCTGGGGCTTGGGCAACCGTGGCATGTTCCGCTCCATCCGCGACCTTCTGTTGCGTCCCGGCTACATGATCCGCGACTATCTCGGAGGCATGCAGATGGCGTATTTTCCTCCTTTCAAGATGTACTTCCTGCTCTTCACCCTCTCGCTGCTGATAGATTCAGGCTTGAACATCCGGGGGATTAACCGCTTGGAAAATCAGGAAAAGAAGACCGAGGTAACCGTAAATGATGATGAGGCGAAAGAGGCACAAGGAAAAAAGACTGAACGGAAGACTGGCAAGCCGTTCACGGAAAAGGATAAGAAGAGGCTGGCAATGGACGAACTTCATCGAATCCTCGACGTAACCTTTGAATGGGTCGACCAGCACACTTCGGCGGTGATACTTATCAGTCTGCTCCTTTTCTCCATTCCGCTCTGGCTGCTGTTCCGCCATAGTCCGGCGCTCCCCGACATACGCCTGTCCGAGTGTTTCGTGGCGATGGTTTATATCAGCAACATGATCTTCATCTACAACCTCATTCCCTCACTGTTCTGCTTCAGCCGCACGGCCGAAGACTACTACGAACTGCTCACACTGCTGCTGGTCATCATCCCCATCAAGCAACTGTCGGGCTTCAGTTTCTGGAGCACCGTCTGGCGAGTACCCTTAGCCGCCATTTCCTTCGTCATCATTTTCTTAACGCTGTTTGTTGCCATAGCATGTATATATTTGGAAATCTATGTCTGGCTCATCTAACACTATAACGACAAAACTATGATACATCACAAGATCAATAAGATTCAGAGCCCTTGGGGGAAAGGATTCCTTACCAGCATACTGGGCACCACCATTTCAATTATACTGACGTTCGGAACATCAGCACTCATTGACAGTAAGATGAAGGCTGACACCCAGCGGCAGACCGCCATGATGGTGATTCACGACATCGACGTGTGTGTCAAACAAATGGAAGAGATGGCAGACGAGGAAGAGGAAAGGAATAATGCCATGCAGTATGTCCTGGCGAACATAGACCGCATTGAGTCAGTATCGGAAGATACGCTCGTGCTGGCTATGGAAATGATAATCGACTTCACCGGTATTCACACCTTCTTCGACGATGCCAAGGAGAATATTTTCAAGAGCAGTCAGGACATCTGGAGCAATCTCGACAATATGGCATTCATAGATAATATGGAGCGTTTCTATCAAGAACGAAAGGAAGCCGAAATTGTGCTGACCACCGATCCAACTGTCAAGTACCCTATATCCTACGATGAGGCATGCCAGATGAGGATCAATGCTTCCAGCACTAATGGATACGACTTGGACTACGCTGCTGTGCTGAAAGAGAAACTGAAGGATCGCACGGTGAAGTTCTACGTCGACTTTTCCCCAGCCCGCGTTAGGTTCTACCGCCAATATGCGCAAGGGTGGAGGGACATCAGCGACCGCAACAAATTCATCATGAACATCAGCGACGAGGAACTCTCTGAATACATCAAGAGCAGTCAGCAAAGCGGTTCCTCTATCAGCAAGAACGACTTGATAGGAAAATGGGAACGCAAGGCGGGCGGAATGAATGACTTTTGCTACGAATTCATGGCGAACGACTCATTATGCAGGAAGCAGATACAGCATGTTGCCTATCCCGTCTGGAGCGGCGAAGTCATCGTGTCGATTATCTATGGCGGCAAATGGCACCTCAAGAACGACACGCTGGTTTTGGTTTACAATCCCGCATCAGTAGATGTGCAGTTGGACTCGTCGCATATCACCTACAGACCTGAGATGCGGGATTCTGTCATTCATTTAATCAGCCGCTACATCGACGTAGAGAGGGCGAAAAAGAATCTGCGTAAATCGGTTGAAAAGCATACGAGGGATTCCGTTCCCGTGACGACCAACAAGTCGCGCGACAAGATAGAAATGGTAGCAGGTCACAGTGGCGATGAGGTCACCACACACTACCTAAAGCGTATCAAATAAACACTAAAACGATGAAACAGACAGATTTACGAGTAGGCATCATTGCCACAGGATGGATTGCCGAGAAAGCGGCATTGACCATTCAACACATGGAAGGTGTCACCTGCCATGCCGTTGCCTCACGAACTATGGAGAAGGCTGAGGCGTTTGCCCGGAAATGGGGGATTCCCCATGCCTATGGCTCCTACACAGAACTGCTTGACGCAGAGGACATAGACCTTGTATATGTAGGTACTCCCCACTCCCATCACTTCGACGTGACGATGGAGGCTATTCGGAAAGGGAAGCCCTGTCTGGTGGAGAAGGCTTTCATGGCGAACTATGAGCAGAGTCTTGCCGTGGTGAATGCCGCCCGTGAACAGAAGGTATTCCTTGCCGAGGCGATATGGACACGCTATCAGCCCATCGTAAAGACCATCCGTGACATCATCAAGAGTGGCAGACTGGGGGAATTACGCCTGCTGACAGGCAGTATCGGTTACAGTATGGGCAACAAACCCCGCATCATGCGTGCAGACCTCTGCGGCGGAGCATTGCTCGACCTTGGTGTCTATGGTATCAACTTCGTCCGTATGTTCTGCGATGCCAAGATAGAACAGATCGAGTCACAATGTATGAAGTCTGACACGGGTATGGACCTTACCAACACCATCTCATGGCGTATGGAGGGCGGTATCATGGCGAATATCCAGTCGTCGGCATGCTGTGTGAACGACAACCAGGGAACGATCTGCGGAACGGAGGGCTACCTCATCGTGGATAATATCAATAACCCGCAGAGCGTGAAGATTTACAAGCGTGACCGTGTCTTCGTGGAGGAGATCAAAGTGCCCCAGCAGATTACTGGGTATGAATACCAATTCCTTGCTTGTAAAGATGCTATCAACAACGGATTGACAGAAACACCCTACATGCCCCTTGACGAGACCTTATATATTATGAGACTGATGGATGACCTGCGATACGAATGGGGAATCCACTACCCCATGGACTCTTTCCCCTTAAGTTAGGGGGAACAAAAAAAGGGGTCTGAACAAACTATCATAAAATGATTGTTCAGACCTCTCCCGTCCTCCCCTAACTTAGGGGAGATTATTATTTTGCATAAGCCACAGATCGTGTCTCTCGGATAACGGTGATCTTCACCTGTCCGGGATACGTCATCTCGTTCTGAATCTTCGTAGCGATCTCACCACTCAATGCCTCCGTCTCGGCATCATCCATCTTATCGGCACCGACAATGACACGTAACTCACGACCAGCCTGGATAGCATAGGTCTTGGTAACACCAGGATAACTCATAGCGATAGCCTCCAAGTCGTTCAGACGCTTGATATAAGCCTCCACAATCTCACGACGGGCACCAGGACGGGCACCACTGATAGCATCACATATCTGTACGATAGGAGCCAGCAGCGTCTGCATCTCCATCTCGTCATGGTGGGCACCGATGGCATTACAGATATCGGGCTTCTCCTTGAATTTCTCTGCGATCTTGGCACCATAGATAGCGTGTGGATCCTCTGTATCCTCATCGGGCACCTTACCTATATCGTGCAACAAACCGGCACGCTTTGCCTTCTTCGGGTTCAAGCCCAACTCCGCCGCCATGACCGCACAGAGGTTAGCGGTCTCACGAGCATGCTGCAACAGGTTCTGTCCATAAGAGGAACGATATTTCATCTTACCGATGATACGAATCAACTCTGGGTGCAAGCCATGGATACCTAAGTCGATGGCGGTGCGCTTACCCGTCTCGATCACCTCGTTCTCCAACTGCTTCTTCACCTTCGCAACCACCTCCTCGATACGGGCTGGGTGGATACGGCCATCGCTCACCAACTGGTGGAGGGCAAGACGACAGGTCTCACGACGGATAGGATCGAAGGCAGAGATAACGATTGCCTCAGGAGTATCGTCCACGACAATCTCCACACCGCAGGCAGCCTCAAGGGCACGGATGTTACGACCCTCACGACCGATGATACGTCCCTTCACGTCATCATTGTCGATGTGGAAGACGCTCACGGAGTTCTCGATGGCAGTCTCAGTGGCAACACGCTGGATGGTCTGGATGACGATCTTCTTAGCCTGGGCATTCGCATTGAGTTTCGCCTCGTCCATGATCTCATTGATATAACTGGCGGCATCAGTCTTAGCCTCATCCTTCATCGCCTCTACCAGACGAGCCTTCGCCTCCTCAGCACTCAGACCAGAGAGTTCTTCCAACTTGGTACGCTCCTGCATCTGCATCTTCTCCAGTTCATCATTCTTAATGGCGAGGAGTTTCTTCTCATTGTCAATACGAGTCTGCTGGTTGTCCAACTCGTTCTTACGACGTCCCAGTTCCTCCTGACGCTGGTTCAGCGAGATCTCACGCTGCTTCAAGCGGTTCTCGTTCTGCTGGATATGCTGGTTGCGCTGTTGCACTTCCTTCTCCAACTCACTCTTCTTGTTCAGGAATTTCTCCTTGACTTCAAGCAGTTTTTTCTCCTTGATTACCTCAGCCTCTTTCTTGGCTGCGTCTACCATCTCATTATATTTCCCTTTAACTACGTAACGGAAAATCAAAAAGCCACACACGCCACCCAGTACGAGGGCAGCCACAATGGCAATAATAGCAACAATAATGTTCATAAATTATATATTGAGTTAATGTTCTCTTATCATCAACGTGACGTACCGAGTGCCTCTTCAATCTCTTTAGTGAGGCGGGCAAGAACATTATCATAGGGGGCAGTATCATTGTGAGAGCGCTCCTTCTGGTATAACAACGCGATATCAACCAGCGTCATCAACGAGATAAGATGTTCGCTCTTCCGACCTTTATACGCCTGAGCATAAGCATTATAGCGGTCGGTGATTAGTTTGGCTGCCGAGCGATAGAATTCCTCGTCCTCACGCTTTACCGTGACTTCGATTTCCTCATCGTAGACATGCAGCCTGATATGTAGTTTGTCTTGATCTGCCATGTTGCTTGTTTTCCCTATTGTTCTTCGTCACTGAGGATTGCAATGCACTTATTGACATCCCGTATGAGCCTCGACAACCGTTCCTTGGCACCATCCAGGTCACCATCGGTAATTTCAATCATCTTAGCCATCTTGAGTGAGTGATAGTCATTCTGCCCTTGTTCCAACTTTTCCTGCAGTTGCTTAATGTCCTGCTCGTTCTTCTCAATCATCGCGTAAAGGTCAGCGTTCTCCTTCTTCAGTTCTTGAAAACGGAGAATCATCTGCCTCATCCGAGTCTCGAAAGCGGTTATCGTTTTCTCATTAGGTGTCATTCCCAACTCACTTTATTCTACAAAGGTAGTATATTTTTCGTTATTGTATCCCCTTTTAGCGGATATTTAACGTTTTTTATTTCGTATCTGTATCTGCTGGGCGTTTCTCCTTCTTGGCAAGCATGACTACTTTATACACGAAATCAGTAATCCACTGCTGGGAGAAACCCAGTTTCTGGTCGTATTGGCGAATAGCCACAACGGTCTTCATCACACCGGCATCCGTAAAGTCGTTCTTGTTGAAAATATCATTCACCGTCTTCTCCGTCATCGTATAGATTGCCTTCTTGAAGAAACTGGGCATACGGAGTTTGAACTTCATCAGATTACCAGTCAGCATCATCAGATCCTGCGAGAAGGCAGAGAACTGAATCATATAGGTCTGAATATCCTGCGGTTTCTTGCAACGCTTACGGATGCTCTGGTCTATCTCTTTCGTGAAGTCATCACTCATACCATAAATCTCCTTAAGCATCTTCTTACAACGCGCCTTCTCAGCCAAACCAAGTTTGTTATTCTGGGTCGGTACGTGCAAGGTTGCCTTAAACACTCTCAAATCAGGCAACGCTGCCATATTGGTGATACCAAGGTCGGATGCCATCACTGATTGAAAATATACACGAATAAGGGTCATGAAATCCTCCATGCCACCCGTTTTCTGTTGTCCTTCGTCGTCCTTGCGACCGAATAGTTTTGAAAAGAATCCCATAATATTTTGAATTTAACGGTGCAAAGGTACTAAATAATTCATAATTCATAGTTCATAATTCATAAATATTTTATAACTTTGCCATCAAAATCAAATAAAACAGGATTATTATGAAAGGAATCGTATTAGCAGGTGGCAGCGGCACACGCCTCTACCCCATCACAAAAGGAATCAGCAAGCAACTGATTCCCATCTTCGACAAGCCTATGATCTACTACCCGATCTCCGCCCTGATGCTTGCCGGTATTCGTGAAATACTGATTATCTCTACCCCTTATGACCTACCTGGTTTCAAGAGACTGCTGGGTGACGGTTCTGAGTTGGGCGTACGTTTCGAGTATGCGGAACAGCCGTCGCCAGATGGACTTGCCCAGGCTTTTATCATTGGTGAGAAATTCATTGGCGACGACTGTGCGTGCTTGGTACTGGGGGACAATATTTTCTACGGAAGTGGTTTCACTGGACTTCTGAGGCAGAGTGTGGAGAATGCCGAGAAACACGGACAGGCAACTGTTTTCGGCTATTACGTAAACGACCCGGAGCGATACGGTGTCGCCGAGTTTGACGCTGACGGTAACTGCTTGAGCATCGAGGAGAAACCCGCCAAGCCCAAGTCCAACTATGCGGTTGTTGGTCTTTACTTCTACCCCAACAGCGTGGTTGAGATTGCCAAGAACATCAAACCCAGTGCGCGTGGAGAACTGGAGATCACCACGGTCAACCAAGAATACCTGAAACAGAAGAACCTGAAGGTGCAGACCCTTCAACGCGGTTTCGCATGGCTCGACACAGGAACCCACGATTCCCTGTCCGAGGCATCCACCTTTATTGAGGTAATCGAGAAACGCCAAGGTTTGAAAGTCGCCTGCTTGGAGGAGATTGCTTTCAAGCGGGGCTGGATATCTAAAGAACAACTTCGAAAAGTTGCCGAGCCTATGGCAAAGAACGATTACGGGAAATACCTGCTACAGTTAGCAGAATAAGTCAAAGAGCAGCGAAAAGGCTGCTCTTTGGCGTTTTTACCTTCCTTTTTGTCACTTTTTCTCAATTTTATTTGGTGAAAAGAATTTATTTACTTACTTTTGCAACCGAAATATAAATATTGTTAATAATTTAAACTGATTGCCTATCGAACAAACTTCTACTTCAATTTAAAACATTAAAGTATGAAGACATATGCGAACCGCACTGATGAGGAACTTGCCCTCCTCTACACAGCGGGAGATAATAAGGCTTTTGATGAGTTATTAGCAAGAAACCAGCAGAAGTTGTTTAATTATATCCTTTTCGTAGTACGCGATCAGGACTTGGCGAATGATATATTCCAAGACACCTTCATCAAGGTCATTACCAAATTACAAGACGGTAAATACTCTGATTCCGGAAAGTTCTCATTCTGGCTGACACGTATTGCCCACAACGTCATCATTGACAAGTTCCGTCGAACCAAAAGCGAGCATATCATTGAGCCCAATGCCGACAATGACCTTAGTCATCTGAGCAACGACGGTCTGACAGAAGGGAATCGTGAGAACGAGTATGTCAACACACAAATCATGGATGACGTACGCCACCTGATGGAGACACTTCCCCCCACTCAAAGAGAAGTCGTCTACATGCGATACTACCAGGAATTATCATTCAAGGAAATCGCCGAACTCACTGGAGTGAGCATCAACACCTCCTTAGGTCGGATGCGCTATGCCCTCATCAACATGCGTCGCATGGCGAAACAACACCAGATATTTCTGGACATGGAACTTTAAAGGTTCCTTAACTCCTTGATGACTTGCTCTGGACTGGAAGCCTTGAACACATAACTTCCACTGACAAGTACGTCTACTCCCGCCTTTACCAAGCGAGGAGCGGTCTCTGCCTGTACACCACCATCCACTTCTATCAAGGTTTTGTAGCCGCCCTCATCAATCATCCGACGCAGTCGTTGTACTTTCTGAATGGTATTCTCAATGAACTTCTGTCCGCCGAAGCCTGGATTCACACTCATCAGCAGTACCATATCGACATCCCCAAGGATATCCTCCAGCATACTGACAGGTGTTGCAGGATTCAGTGTCACGCCAGCCTTCATACCAGCGTCATGGATTTCCTGAACAGTACGATGCAGATGATCACATGCCTCCCAATGCACGTTCATCATCATAGCACCTAACTTTGCCGTCTGTTTGATATACCGTTCAGGATGCACAATCATATAATGCACATCCAACGGTTTCTTACACAATGAGGCTACTGCCTCTAATACGGGGAAACCGAATGAGATATTAGGTACAAACACACCATCCATCACATCCAGATGAAGCCAATCGGCATCACTACGGTTAATCATTTCGATGTCGGTGTCGAGATGCAAGAAGTCGGCAGCGAGCAATGAAGGAGATACTTTCGTCATTTTTCTTTCTTTAATTCAGACCTTGTACCATAAAGGTGTTGTCTGCTTGTTTTATTGTTCTGTACATACGAGCCATTTGCTTGATAAACAAGATGGTTGACTCACGAGGCTGAATTAAGTTTTCTTGAGTAGAAATTTGCATAGGCAATATATTTAAATGTTCCTACTTTTGAAACGAACAGCCTGATTGATTTATTTCACTATTAACATTATTTATTTTATTGTATACGACTCTATGTCTTTCATCCCATTGAGGAAATCACGTGCAGCCATACGTTTTTTGCCAGCAAGTTGCAACTCGTCAATGGCAAGCCACTCGTCTGCGGCAGCCACCATCAATGTCTTCCCTTCTATGGAGATACATCCTTTCTCTACAGTTGTCTTAAGCCCAGTCTTACGGGTCTTGAAGATTTTCAGGACGGTCTCTTTCCCATCTGAGGCGATCAATGTAGTCCATGCCCCTGGATAGGGACTCAGTCCACGAATGAAGTCATATACTTGCTTTGCCGTCTTCGACCAATCAATCTCACAGGTCTCCTTGAAGATTTTAGGAGCAGGATGAAGTGAAGAATGAAAGGCTACGGGTAGGCGACCTTCGGTCGGGAATGGAGTGAAGAGGGATGAATCGTCTTGTGCCACCGTTTCCGGACGACCGTTAGCGGTGATAATACGTTCTAAGGTTTGCAGACAGATGTCTGCGCCAAGAAACATCAAACCGTCATAGACATATTCCACGTCAGCATCGTCGGGGATATCAAAAGGTAGTTGCATGATGATGCGACCTGTATCAATGTCATGATCGAGGAAAAAGGTGGTCACACCCGTCTGTGTCTCTCCATTTATGACTGCCCAATTGATAGGGGCGGCACCACGATACTGGGGTAACAAGGCGGCATGCACATTGAAAGTGCCATACTCAGGCATTGCCCATACGACTTCTGGCAGCATACGGAAAGCCACCACCACTTGCAGGTTTGCCTGATAAGAGCGTAACTGCTCCACAAACTCCGGGTCTTTCATTTTCTCGGGTTGTAACACGGGGAGTCCTTTCTCCAAGGCATACTGCTTAACGGCTGATGGTTGTAACACCGAGCCGTGTCGCCCTACGGGTTTGTCTGGCTGTGTCACTACCGCCACCACATGATAGTCATTCTCCACCAAAGCCTTTAGCGTCTCAACCGCAAACTCCGGTGTTCCCATAAATATGATTCGTAAATCGTCCTTCGTCATTCCTTCAATTTTTCAACTCTTCAATTTTTCAATCCTTCAATTCTTTTAGTCGCTTCGCTTTGTAAAAGCGTCTTACGACGATTACTTCAATCCTGGCTAAAATCATGCACCATCTTTCGATAGGCACTATACATTCGTTTCCGGGAGATATACCCTTTCAGGTGTCTTTCCTCATCAAGCACAGGAAGCCAGTCTGCCTGAGTCCGCTCAAAAGTACGCATCACCTCCGTCATCGAGGTACCATCATCCAACACTGCGGCAGGAGCCGTCATCAACTGGCTCGCTTTGAAATGATGGTATAACTCCGTACGGAACACGACATGGCGTATCTTGACGATATTGATCTCTCCCAACAGACTGCCAGCGGCATCCACGACAGGCAGGACACTATGACGTGAACGGCTGATCTTATGCACCATCTGTCCCAGTTCCATATCCGCATCCACACCCTGATAGTCACGGTCAATGACGGAGTCAAGACTCATCAAGGTCAGTACGGCATGGTCGGTATGATGGGTAATGAGTTTCCCTTGTCGTGCCAGTCGCATACCATAAATACTATGTGGCTCAAAGATGATAATCGTGAGATAAGCAAATACTGACACTATCATCAATGGCATAAAGAGATTATATCCACTGGTTATCTCCGCTATCAGGAAGATACCCGTTAACGGAGCATGCATCACACCCGACATCACACCTGCCATTCCCAACAAAGCAAAGTTCTTCTCGGGAACATAAACACCTATCTGGTTCATATTCCACAAACGAGAGAACAGAAAGCCTGTGAAACAACCGATAAACAAAGAAGGAGCAAATGTACCGCCACAACCGCCACCACCATTAGTAGCACTGGTGGCAAACACTTTCGTAAAGAGCACCAAGGCAAGATAACCTATCAGAAACTCTTGGTGACCATAGAACAGTGAGTTGTCCAATATCTGGTTCCAGTCTGCCTCCGTCTTTCCATTCAGCAGCAGGTTAATAGCATGATAACCTTCTCCGTACAACGACGGAAAGAGGAATATCAACGTACTCAAGATAGCACCTCCTATCATCAGACGTACATAAGGCTTGTCCTTAAAACGGGCAAACATATCCTCACAAGCATTCATCGTCCGGATGAAATAGAGACTTACCAATCCGCAACTGATACCTAAGAGGATAGTGGCAGGAACACGCTGGACGGTCCAGTCGGAGTCAAGATGGAAAGTAAACAACACCGCATTACCACTGAAGATATAAGTAAAACAGGTCGCCGTGACACAAGAGACGAGGATGGGCAACAATGATGCCATGGTCAAATCGATCATCAACACCTCCAAGGTGAATACCAATCCTGCTATCGGTGCTTTAAAGATACCGGCAATCGCTCCAGCGGCACCACAACCGACAAGGGTCATCAGGGTCTTGTTGTCGAGTTTAAACAACTGTCCTAAATTCGAGCCAATGGCAGAACCCGTCAAGACAATAGGTGCCTCGGCACCCACAGAGCCGCCAAAGCCGATGGTGATGGCGGAGGCAATGACACTCGACCAAGTATTATGTGCCTTTAATCGTGATTTCTTCGATGAGATAGCATAAAGGATACGGGTAATACCGTGCGAGATATTATCCTTAACAATATAGCGCACAAACAGGGACGTCAGGTAGATACCAATAACAGGATAAACCAGATAGAGCCAGTTGTAACTCGTGGTAGAGAATTGTCCTGTCAGCAAGGCAACGATCTGGTTAATCATTCCATGTAACACAAAGGCTGCCACAGCAGAGAATAAGCCTACAAAGAAAGCAAGAACAAGTAAGAACATCCTGTCACTCACATGCTCTACCCGCCATTCATGCAATCGCTGCAACCATGTCAGTTCTTCTGTTTCTCCTATTGGTTGATAATCCATCAATGCCTAATACCTATTATTTCCTAATAATCGTTACTTCCCCATTCTCTTTCAGGCGGATGATGCTGGAAGGCTGGTGGGGCTTATGCTCTTGACGGCGACTCCAACACACATAGTCGACCGCCTCTACAATACGAGGATCAATATCACAATAGTTCTGGGCTGCAGGCTCCCCGCTGATATTCGCAGAGGTGGACACCAATGCTTTCTGGAAGCGGTAGCAGAGTTCTTTAGAGAATGCCTCTTGTGTGATGCGCATTCCGATACTGCCATCTTCCGCAATGAGATTCGGAGCCAGATTGATCGCTCCGTCAAGGATTAAGGTGGTCGGTCTACTGTCACTCTCTTTCAGACTGTCTATCAACTGCCACGCTACTTCCGGCACATTACGAACATAACGTTGCAGACGGGCATCGCTATCCACCAAGCAAATCAATGCCTTGGAGTCATCACGCTGTTTGATCTCATATACCCGTTTCACGGCTTCCCCATTGGTGGCATCACAACCAATGCCCCAGACGGTATCGGTAGGATAAAGGATCACCCCACCCTTCCGCAGCACTTCCACTGCATTCCGTATATCTTCTTCTCTTGTCATATCGTCTGCAAAGTTACTACTTTTCTGTCTATTTTAATTGTCCTAACGTCTTTTTTTTGGTCCATTTTCATGGTTTGTGTAATATATTAAACTATTTTCAAATTGTATTTATTATTTATTTTGTACTTTTATACCCGAAACAAAACCAAACTTTCAATAACACTTCTTTTAATAATGTTTAAAGGACTAATCGTAGAGGAAGAAGTCAACACCGGTCGGCAGTGGTCATTCGATTTCGCTAAATTCATTGCCATCGTGGGGATGGTGTTAGTACACACCTTTATTTATATATGGGACGAAGACGGTCTGGAACAAGGTTTCCAGTATCGTCTCAACAATATCTATGGTGGTGTTCATCCACTGGGTCTTTGTGTGTTATCTCGTAGGTGGTCTCATGGATGGTGTACTCAATCTCTATCCCAATGACCTTTTACTGCTTGTGGTAGGTCTGTGCATACTGGTAATCTCCGCATGGCTGGCTCGCCGCAAGCCATTCTCACTCATTAAGATATAGCAACAGGGAAGGGGTTTTCATGTCCCTACATGTATTTTTTAAAACCCTTGTCACCGTTNNTGCAAAACTATTTGATTATCAGTTGATTGCAGGTGGCAACGAGGTGACAACAGTGACAACGATTGACGATTTTGCCCAAAAAGTGGGGTTATTTTGCGTCAAAAAAAGAGATAAATAACTGTTCGTTACCAGATCCATATTTGTTCTTTGGGAGAGAGACGGCACACCGGTCGATTATTCCAGGCATTGGAATCAACCATTCCATGCATAGGGATGTTTTATCGGAAATAAGGGGATTCCATATTCCACCCTATGGAACAAAGTGTTCCATGCCATGGAACATAGTGTTCCACCCCATGGAACAAACAGGAAGGTGGCACCCTCGCATTGAGAAGGTGGAGAGTTTAGAACTCGCTTGTGAAATGGAATTTGATATGTTTGAAGTCCTCTTGTGCCATGGATAACACATAACCAGAGTCGGCAAGGAACACATCACGTCCCTCCTTGTCTTTCGCCATATACTGGTATTTACGCTTCTTGAAGTTCTCCAACTCAGCGGCATCGTCACTCTCTATCCAGCAAGCCTTGTAGAGATGGACGGGTTCCCAGCGGCACTTGGCATTATACTCATTCTCCAAACGATACTGGATGACCTCAAACTGCAACTGTCCTACGGTACCGATGATCTTGCGACCATTGAACTGGTTGACAAACAACTGGGCGACACCCTCGTCCATCAACTGGTCGATACCCTTCTGGAGTTGTTTCGACTTCATCGGGTCGTCATTCTCAATATACTTAAAGAGTTCTGGGGAGAACGAGGGCAGACCACGGAAATGCAACTGCTCTCCCTCAGTCAAGGTATCACCAATCTTGAAGATACCATTATCCGGCAGACCCACGATATCTCCAGGCCAAGCCTCATCAATCGTCGATTTGCGTTGAGCCATAAACTGGGTAGGACTGGAAAAGCGCAATGTCTTTCCTTGACGGACATGCAGGTAGGGTTGGTTACGCTGGAACTTTCCACTGCACACCTTACAGAATGCGATACAAGAACGGTGGTTCGGGTCGATATTCGCAGTAATCTTGAAGATAAAACCTGTAAACTTCGGCTCCTCGGGCTTTACCATACGCTCCTCCGCCTTCGTATCACGTGGACTGGGGGCAATCTCCACGAAACAGTTCAGCAGTTCCTGTACACCAAAGTTATTCAAGGCAGAACCAAAGAACACTGGTGCTACCTCAGCAGAACGATAGGTATCCACCTCAAACTCAGGATAGACACCATCCACTAACTCCAAGTCTTCACGGAGTTTAGCGGCATCCTGCTCTCCTACCCGCTCATCGAGTACAGAACTATTGATATCCACTTCCACTTTCTCTGTAACTCGCTGTTTATCAGGAGTAAACAAATCCAGTTTCTGTTCATAGATATTATAGACACCCTTGAACTTTGCCCCTTGGTTGATAGGCCATGACAAAGGACGTACCTTAATCTCCAGTTCCTGCTCCAGTTCATCCAGCAGATCGAACGGGTCACGTCCCTCACGGTCCATCTTGTTAATGAAGATGATCACGGGGGTGTTTCGCATGCGACAGACAGACATCAGTTTACGAGTCTGTGTCTCCACACCCTTAGCACCATCCACCACAATGATAGCAGAATCCACTGCTGTCAGCGTGCGATAAGTATCCTCCGCAAAATCCTGGTGACCTGGTGTATCCAGGATATTCACCTTATACTCGACATCCGAGCCATCGGGCGTATAGTCAAACTCCATCACCGACGTAGACACAGAGATACCACGTTGTTTCTCGATGTCCATCCAGTC
>DEJF01000022.1:18464-34656 GCA_002353225.1 Prevotella sp. UBA2755
GTGCGAAATAATCGCAAACGTTCGTCTTCTTTCTATCTCTTGATTCATTTCAACTTTTCAATCCTTTTGGTTTCAAGTTTCAAGATTCAACTATGAACTATGAACTATGAACTATGAACTCTTCTTAACTCTTCAACACAATCTCTCAAACTCTCTTCCCAATAGGGAATTTCAATACCGTAAGTCTTTTTTATCTTTGTCTTATCCAATACTGAATAATGAGGGCGGTTTGCAGGTGTCGGGTACTCTGCCGTATGCAAAGGCTTCACATGACAAGTGGTAATTCCTGCAATACGATGGATTGCCTTCGTGAAGTCATACCACGAGATGACACCCTCGTTGGAGAAGTGATAGACACCAGGGACAATTCCCTTATTAATAGCCGTCATTATGACCATCGCAAGGTCACGGGCATAGGTCGGAGTACCTATCTGGTCAAAGATAACACCTAACTCTTGTTTCTCCTTACCCAGACGAATCATCGTTTTCACGAAATTATTGCCAAAGGTACTATATAGCCACGCCGTACGGATAATCATTGATTTCTTACAGAACTTTGTCACTCCCAGTTCTCCAGCCAGTTTCGTTGAGCCATAAACACTATCAGGGCTGGGCGTATCCGTTTCCACATAAGGAACATGCTTTGTACCATTAAACACATAGTCTGTGGATATCTGGATCATCCACCCACCTCTTTTGGCTACTGCAGCAGCGAGATAGGCAGGAGCGACCGTGTTCAATGTCGTACACAATTCCTTACAATCCTCAGCCTTGTCAACAGCAGTGTACGCGGCACAATTCACAATACCATCTATCTGATGCTCTGCCACGAACTGCTCAACAGCCAGTTGATTGCTGATATCCAGTTCCTGTACATCCGTATTAAACCACTGATGCTGAGGGTTATCCTTCTCCAGCAACTGCATCTCATTACCCAACTGACCATTACAGCCTGTAATCAATATATTCATCTTATTCAAATTCTAAAGGTTCTTGTTTATCTTTCAAATAGTAATCATTCAACATACCAATAAAAGTTGAGATCTCCTTTACAGCATGTTGCGTCTCCAGAGATATCTCTTTCTTCTGCAAGCGCAGCATCATGACTCCATAGAGGGAATTAAAACAGGTTTCTATCTCATTCTCCTCCTTATTGGCTCCATGATTACGCAATTCTACAATATAAGGCAATACCTTATAATACTCCGAGTGATAGAAAGGGAACTTGGAACTTCCCAGCAATTGCACATGCAACTCCTCCAATTGCTGCAATACCACCTTATTAATCTGTATATGTCCTTTCTCTCTGCAACCTTCCTCATTCATCATACGAATCAGGTTACCAAACCAGTCTGCCTCATCCTCTTTCTGATCGTCAGTATAATCAAAACGATCTATATACTCACGACGGATTCGGCTTAGAGAACAGCCAAAGGCACGGATGGTATCCTCCACCTGCCACATGTAAAGCAGATATTCTGCTATATTCTTACGTCTTAACTCCTGTGCTATTAACATCACTAAAATCTCAATAGATTTGTTGTCGTACCTAATAACATGATGATGGAACCGATAATCACCGCAACACCAATAATCTGGTTAATCAGGCGAATACCAAAATCATCAAACTTCGTTCGTATCTTATCCACCAGCCATGTCAGCCCCCACCACCATAGCAAGGCTCCGCCTACAATACTTAGAAATCCCACCAACATCTCAAAAGGATGGTTAGGAAGGACGAAAGCGAACTGTGCGTACATTGCCAAGAAAAGGAATACGATAAGAGGGTTGGAGAATGTCACAAGGAATGCCGTCCACGTATTATACCACAAAGTACCTTTCTGCTGTCCAGACTGGTGCATCTTTTTGGTAGGATCCGTATGATAAGTATATAGTCCAAAGCATAACAGCATCACACTACCAACTATCTGTAAATAAAAACGGTTTTGGTCATTGGTAATAAAATCCATGACAAACGACATACCAAATCCCGCAATACCAGCATAGATGATATCACTGATAGAAGCGCCTAAGCCTGTGGCAAAACCATACCAGCGTCCTTTGTTCAACGTGCGCTGTACACAAAGGATGCCAACAGGACCCATCGGGGCTGAGGCTATCAAACCTATCAGCATGCCCTTGAAGATGAAATCTAATATATTAATAGGTACGTGAAACGGCATATCGGATGCAAAGATACGAAAAAATAACTACAGAGAGCACAGATTTCCAAGTTTTTATATTTTTTAATCCGCATATCCTGCGATTTCTGTAGTTTATTTATTATCTTTGCAAACTGATAAACAATCATATTCTATAACTTAAAACATATATATTATGAACGAACAACAAGGAATCAAGCCGTATGTTATCGGCTTAGACTTAGGCGGTACCAACTCTGTCTTCGGTATTGTTGATGCCCGTGGTGACATCAAGGCAACAACAGCCATTAAGACTGGTGGCTATGAGAAAGTTGAAGATTACGTCAAGGCTTCTGTAGAAGCACTGCAACCGATTATCGAACAGGTAGGCGGTATCGACAAAATCAAGGCTATGGGTATCGGTGCTCCTAATGGAAATTATTATAATGGCACTATTGAGTTTGCCCCTAACCTCCCATGGGCACACGACGGAATCGTACCCTTGGCAAAGTTGTTCAGTGACCAGTTAGGTATTCCTGTCGCACTGACAAATGACGCAAATGCCGCCGCTATCGGTGAGATGGTCTATGGTGTTGCCCGTGGTATGAAGAACTTTATCGTTATTACACTTGGTACTGGTGTTGGCTCAGGTATTGTCGTTAATGGTCAACTGCTTTACGGTCACGACGGTTTTGCCGGTGAGTTAGGACATGTCACTATGGTACGTGGCGCAGAAGGCCGCTCTTGTGGATGCGGACGCACTGGTTGTCTGGAAGCATATTGCTCTGCCACTGGTGTGGCACGTACTGCTCGGGAGTTACTGGAAAAGACAGACCGTCCCTCTTTGCTCCGTGACATGAAACCTGCCGATATCACATCACTTGATGTAAGTATCGCAGCAGGAAAGGGTGACGAACTCGCCAAGGAGATCTATGAGTTCACAGGTCACATGCTCGGCGAGGCCTGTGCCGACTTTGCCGCATTCTCATCTCCTGAGGCTTTCATCTTCTTCGGAGGAATGGTAAAGGCAGGCGACCTGATTATGAATCCTATCAAGAAGGCATACAACGAGCATGTTCTTCCTATCTTCCGCAACAAAGCACAGTTCCTGGTAAGCGGACTTGATGGTGCTTCCGCTGCTGTTCTCGGTGCTTCTGCCATTGGCTGGGAGATTCAATAAACTTATAGAAACATATTATGAAAAGAGGTTGGTGCAGGACGCTACCAACCTCACTTCATAATATAATGATAAGATAGTAGGCAATTGCCAACAATGACTTATCGGCGACAAATATAGCACTTAATCATTAGAAATGCAAATTTTTAATTAAGTTTTTTGCATTTCACCCCTAATTATTTCATTTTAAAGGGGCTTGTTTTCGATATGCCATCCCTGTTACATGGCAAAGCAATTGTCCGTTTTGATTAGTGATACGCACCTCCACCGCAGGAATTTTATGATGATTGAAGACCTCAACCGCCTCAGCCGTTAACACATCTCCCTCACGGGCAGAAGCAAGATACATAATATTATTCTGAATTCCGAAAGTCAGTTGTCCTCGGCTATTCATCACTGCCGCTAATGCAAGATCGGCAAGGGTAAAGAGTGCTCCACCCTGACAGACACCTCCCGCATTCAGATGCTCATGAGTCACTGTCATAGTAGCCAAAGCACGACCCTCGCTTAACGCGGTAATACGACATCCTGCACCAGCGGCAAAACGGTCGTTCGTATTTAAAAACTGTTGAATATCCATGCTCATAACCTTTACATTTCGTCGGCAAAATTACACTTTTTATTTCAAATCGTAAAAATAATCACCAAAAAGTTTGCGGATTAAAAGAATTATATGTACATTTGCAGCCGTAAACATAAAAACTTCGATATAGTATGACGAATAGAATGAACGCATGGTGGTGGCGTAACTCGAGATTGAAATAGTCGCGGGGTACGAAGCCATATATGTGTTCACAAAGATATCAAGGGCTCGTCGGTACGCGACGAGCCCTTTTAACGTCATGTAACAAGAACTTAACAATTACAATATGGAAAAATCATTTTTAGTAGACGAGAAAGGATTCTATGGCGAATTCGGTGGGGCATATATCCCAGAGATTCTTTATGCTACTGTCAAGAAGTTGCAAGAGGAATACCTGCCAATTATAGAATCGGAGGCATTTAAAAAAGAGTACATGGAACTCCTGCGTGATTATGTTGGTCGTCCATCCCCCCTCTATCTTGCCAAACGTATGAGTGAAAAGTATGGTTGTCAACTTTACCTTAAACGGGAAGACTTGAACCACACAGGCGCTCATAAAATCAACAACACGATCGGACAAATCTTACTTGCCAAGAAGATGGGTAAGAAACGCATCATCGCAGAGACTGGGGCTGGGCAACACGGCGTGGCAACTGCGACAGTATGTGCCCTGATGGACATGCCCTGTGTGGTTTACCAAGGGGCATTAGACGTAGAGCGGCAACATGTCAATGTGGAGCGAATGAAGATGCTGGGAGCAGAGGTGCGACCAGTCAAGACAGGAAACTGGACATTGAAAGACGCCACCAACGAGGCAATCCGTGACTGGTGCTGTCACCCCACCGACACCTTTTATATAATAGGAAGCACTGTCGGACCCCATCCTTACCCTGACATGGTGGCTCGTCTGCAAAGCGTTATATCCGCTGAGATCAAAGAACAATTGCAAGAGAAAATCGGCAGGGATTATCCTGACATCCTGATGGCATGTGTCGGAGGAGGCAGCAATGCTGCTGGAACCATCTACCATTATATTGATGATGAGCGCGTCAGGATTATCCTCGCAGAGGCAGGAGGTCTGGGAGCAGATACCGGACACACAGCGGCAACGATTCATGCAGGAAGACTCGGTATCCTGCATGGTGCCAAGACCCTTGTCATGCAGACTCCTGACGGACAGATTATCGAGGCAGAGTCTATCTCGGCTGGTCTTGACTATCCTGGCATTGGTCCTATGCATGCCAATCTTGCATCCCAGCATCGTGCCACTGTTTATTCCATCAACGATGGCGAGGCAGTGAAAGCCGCCTATGAACTGACGCGCATGGAGGGTATCATCCCTGCTTTGGAGAGTGCGCATGCCATTGCCGCCCTAAGCAAGGTAGACTTCAAGAAAGACGATGTCGTTGTGTTGACCGTCAGTGGTCGTGGCGACAAAGACGTAGAGACCTATTTATCACATAAAGAAATGGCAGGAGAATATGGAGACTTTTAAATACACAACAACCTTCCGCACCATACTCGCTGATTTATATACTCCTGTTGGGGTATACATGCGACTGCGCGACATCTATCCGCAAAGTGCTTTGATGGAGAGTTCCGACTACCACGACAAGAACAATTCCCGTTCGTTTATCGGTATCAATCCCATTGCCTCTGTGGCTATTGGTCATGGAGAGGCGACCATCAACTTCCCTGATGGCAGCAACTACAAGCATACCATCACCACCGACTACGGTACAGCAGAAGCCATCCACACACTCATTGACCGTATTCAAGTGGAGGGAACATACGCAGAATATTGTGGTCTTTACGGCTATACCTCCTTCAATGCGGTGCGCTATTTTGAGAATATCGCCGTCAAGGACGAGACCCAAGAGAAGAACGATGCCCCTGACATGCTCTATATATTATATAAGGACATCATCGCCTTCGATCATTTCAACAACCAGTTGACGATTATCTGTCTCTCAGAGAACTCAGAAGTCTCTGAAATCCCGGAGATATACAAAGCAATTAACAAGGCGAACGTTCACGCTTATGATTTCCATCCCGTTGGTGAAGTAACCAGTCCACTGACAGACGAGGAACACAAGACGAATATACGCCGAGGCATTAAGCACTGTCTGCGCGGAGATGTTTTCCAAATAGTTCTCTCCCGACGTTTTATTCAGAAATATGAGGGTGACGACTTTAAACTTTACCGCGCACTCAGGAGCATCAATCCCTCTCCTTACCTCTTCTATTTTGACTTTGGCGGGTTCCGCATCTTCGGTTCTTCGCCAGAGACACACTGCCGTATCGAGGGACGGAGAGCCTATATCGACCCGATTGCCGGAACAACGAAACGTACTGGTGATGCAGAGAAAGACCGTAAGGGCGCAGAGTATCTCCGTAAAGACCCTAAGGAGAATGCCGAGCATGTCATGCTTGTCGATCTTGCCCGTAATGACCTCTCCCGTAATTGTCATGGGGTGAAAGTCGACTTCTACAAAGACCTGCAATATTATTCTCATGTGATACATCTTGTTTCCCGTGTCAGTGGAGAACTCGAAGAGGGGGCAGATCCTATCAAGGCGTTCATCGACACCTTCCCTGCCGGTACACTGAGTGGTGCCCCGAAGGTACGAGCCATGCAACTCATCAGTGAATACGAGCCGCACAACCGTGGAGCCTATGGTGGATGTATTGGCTATATCGGTCTGAACGGCAGCCTTAATCAAGCCATCACCATCCGTACCTTCGTCTCCCGCAATGGTGAACTTTGGTTCCAGGCGGGTGGCGGTATCGTGGCAAAGAGCGATGAGGAGTATGAGTTACAAGAAGTAAACAACAAACTCGGCGCTTTGCGTCGTGCAATATTAATGGCAGAAAGGATGTAAACTATGATTAAGATAGTCATTATTGATAATTATGACTCGTTTACCTACAATCTCGCCCACTTAGTAAAAGAACTGGGCGCTGAGGTAACAGTATTCAGAAACGATCAGTTTGAGTTAACCCAATTGGAACCGTTCAGCAAGATTATTCTGTCGCCAGGACCGGGAATACCCTCTGAGGCAGGACTCCTGTTGGATGTCATTAGGACCTATGCCGGCAGGAAGCCCATCCTTGGGGTATGCCTTGGACATCAGGCGATTGGAGAAGCCTTTGGGGGGAAGTTAGAGAATCTCAGTGATGTTTTCCACGGTGTAGCCACAGAGGGCACCCAATTAGGAAACGATGAGATTTTCTACGGATTACCCAACCGCATCACTATGGGACGTTATCACTCATGGGTAGTCAGCAAGGACGATTTCCCTGATTGTCTGGAAGTGACGGCAGAGAGTGATGAGGGACAAATCATGGCACTCAAGCACAAAACACTAAACATCAGAGGTATCCAGTTTCATCCAGAAAGCGTTCTCACCCCCGATGGACGTAAAATGCTACAGAACTGGCTCTATCTCTAACAATCTATCGAGATATCGAAACAACATAAAAACAACGATTATATGGAACAAACAATGAAAGACATCCTCAATAGGATGCTCAACCACGAAGAACTCTCCCGTGAGGAGATGAAGAACATCTTGATTGGAATCACCCAGAGTGAATTCCCGACAGAACAGATTACAGCCCTGCTGACAGCATTACAGATGCGCGGTGTCACCGTTGACGAACTACTCGGCTTTCGTGACGGAATCTTAGAGACTGGTGTCCCTGCCATTCTGAATGCTGACCGTTACATTGACGTTGTAGGAACAGGTGGTGACCGTAAGAATACTTTTAATATCTCTACTACTTCCTGCTTTGTGATTGCAGGAGCAGGCTATAAGGTAGCAAAGCACGGCAACTATGCGGCGACATCCGTATCAGGTGCCTCTAATGTCATCCAGCATCATGGCATCAAGTTCACCGATGATATCGATAAACTGAACAGAAGCCTCAACGAAGCAGGTATTGTCTATCTCCATGCCCAACTCTTTGCCAAGGCGATGAAGTTTGTAGGTCCTATCCGTAAGGCATTACAGTTTCCGACCATTTTCAACCTGTTAGGTCCACTGGTGAACCCCAGCCAACCACAATGTCAACTCTTAGGAGTGGCTAACCTCGACCAGATGCGATTATATAATAATGTATATCAGAAGATTGGAATTGACTATGGCATCGTCAACAGCATCGACGGCTATGACGAGATATCCCTGACGAGTGACTTCAAAGTGACAACGAACCAGTATGAGCGTATCTTCAAACCACAGGACTTAGGTTTTGAGATTGCCAAACCAGAAGAGTTGGTGGGTGGTGCTACAGAGGAAGAGGCTGCCGCCATCTTCGACGCTGTTTTAGAGAACCGCGCCCTTCCTGCCCAAAAGAACATTGTCCTTGCCAATGCCGCTTTTGGTATTCAGGTATTGGAGAAAGGACAGAAGACGATTGAGGAGTGCATTGAGATAGCCCGGGAGTCTATTGACAGTGGTAAGGCACTTGCTACCTTCAGGAAATTCGCAGAACTTAATTCTTAATGAATATAGTTCCTATAGATACTATAGTCACTATAGTTACTATAATCCCCATAACAATGGATATATTACAAGAAATAGTAGCGCATAAGCGCATTGAAGTAGAACGTTTCAAGCAAGTACTCTCCGAACAAGAGATTCACCGTAGAGTAGAGACCATCCTTGATTTCAGTGTACCGTCTATGTCAAAAGCGCTGAAAGAGTCCGAGACAGGTATCATCGCTGAGTTCAAGCGACGCTCTCCCTCCAAAGGATGGATTAAGGAGGAGGGCAAGGCAGAAGTCATTCCGCTCTCTTATCAGAAGAATGGAGCGACGGCACTGTCGATTCTCACTGATGAGAAGTATTTCGGAGGTAAGGATGAGTTCATCCGTATGGCAAGACATACAGGAGTACAGATTCCTATCTTATACAAGAACTTTATCATCGATGAGTACCAACTCTTTCAGGCTCGTCTCTGTGGAGCGTCCGCAGTCTTACTGATTGCCGCCGATCTGACGAAGGAAGAGTGTAAGACGCTTCTCCATACCGCACACGAACTGGGATTGGAAGTTCTGTTGGAGATGCATAGTGAGAAAGAACTGGAATATGCGGAATTAGAGCCGGACATGTGTGGTATCAACAACCGGAACCTTGGCTCTTTCATCACCGACGTACAGAACAGTTTTCGTCTCTCCGCCTTACTCCCTGAAGATGCCGTCAAGGTCAGTGAGAGCGGCATCTCCCATCCACAGACTGTTCGTGAGTTGCGAGAGGCGGGCTTCCGCGGATTCCTGATAGGCGAGAACTTCATGAAGACATCCGATCCAGGAAAGGCATTATTAGACTTTATCCAACAGATATGATTATCAAGGTGTGTGGGATGCGCGACCCAGAGAATATCCGCGCGGCAGAGATGTTGGATATCCAATGGTTCGGTTTCATCTTCTGGAAGAAATCCAGCAGATACGTCAGTGAACGCCCGACATATCTCCCCATCAAACAGAAACGTGTCGGAGTCTTCGTAGATGCCAGCATCGAGGAGATAATAGAGAAAACGAGGGAATACCCCCTTGACATCATTCAACTTCATGGCAAGGAGAGTCCTGACTATATTCGTCAACTTCGTTCTGCCTGTGACGAGGGGATCATCATTATCAAAGCACTGAATATCGCCACCACAGAGGACATTGGACAGACAAGCCCCTACGATAGCATGGTAGACTACTTCCTCTTCGACACCAAGGCAAAGATGGTTGGGGGTAACGGTACTCAGTTCGACTGGTCGGTACTTTCCGCCTACAAAGGAAACGTTCCTTTCATTCTCAGTGGAGGCATCGGTCCTAAAGACGCAAGAAAAGTCAAGAACTTTCGCCATCCGAAATTCGCTGGTATCGACCTCAACTCCCGTTTCGAGATAGCCCCAGGGCTTAAAGATATCTCTTTAATTAAAGAATTTCTAGACCATCTAAAACTATCTAGAACGATCTAGAACAATCTAGAACAATCTAACAAAAGACAACCACTATGAACAAGATCAACAAACTGTTCTCCGAGAACAAAAGCAACAAGTTATTATCCCTATATTTCTGTGCAGGCTGTCCCACACTTGAAGGCACTGCCGATGTCATCAAGACCTTAGAACGTCGGGGCATTGCCATGATTGAGGTAGGAATCCCTTTCAGCGACCCGATGGCAGACGGTCCTGTGATTCAGGACGCAGCCACTACCGCCTTAAAGAATGGCATGAATCTTCGTAAACTTTTTTCACAACTCAAGAGTGTGAAGGAAGAGGTATCCATCCCCCTGGTCCTCATGGGGTATCTGAACCCTATCATGCAGTATGGCATAGAGGCATTTTGTCAGAGTTGCGTAGAGAGCGGCGTGAGTGGGGTCATCATCCCCGACCTGCCATTTAAGGACTATCAGGATATCGTGAAACCTGTTGCCGACCGTTACGACATCCGTGTTATCATGCTCATTACCCCGGAGACTTCCGAGGAGCGCATCCGGTTTATCGATGAGCATACCGATGGTTTCATCTACATGGTATCCTCTGCCGCCATTACGGGAGCACAGAAGAGTTTCGATGAGGCAAAACAAGAGTATTTCCGTCGTATCAACGCCATGAACCTGCGTAATCCCCGTATGATAGGCTTCGGCATCTCCAACAAACAGACCTTAGAGGCAGCACAGCAGAATGCCACCGGTGCCATCATAGGCTCTAAGTTCGTCACCCTGCTAAGTGAGAGCAAGGATGCTGATGAGGCATTAGACAAACTCTTCGAGGCTTTAGCGCAATAAATACAATAAATAATGTAAAAGAAGAGCGAGTTTTCGCTCTTTTTTTGTTACCTTTGACCTCGTCGAAGGCACTTTCGTTCGAAAAAGCCCAAATAAAATTTGGCTTTTTACTTACTTATTCGTACCTTTGCCCCCAACTACTAAAGCAAAGAGACATGAAGAGAGTCCTACAACTACTATTATTGTGTCTGTTAGTTCCGACTATGGCACAGGCAAAATCATGGGACGAGGAGGAATACAAGCGTATTGAGCAGAGCATCAAGGCGCCATCCTTTCCCCAGAAAGACTTCCTGATTACGAAGTATGGAGCAAAGACGACGAATACCGCTGTCAAGAATCAAAAGGCTATCAACAAGGCGATTGCCGACTGTTCCAAGAAAGGCGGCGGTCGTGTCATCGTACCTGCCGGCACTTTCCAGACAGGCGCTATCACCCTGCTGAGCCATGTCAACCTCGTAGTGGAGAAAGACGCTGTCCTGCAGTTTGTGTTTGAGCCCGACCTCTACCCCATCGTACCGACGCGCTGGGAGGGTCTTGACTGCCATAACCTCAGCCCTTGCATCTATGCCTACAAGCAGACGGATGTCGCCGTGACTGGTGAGGGGACGATTGACGGCAGTGGCTCTAATGAGACATGGTGGCCCTGGAACGGTCATCCCCGTTTTGGTTACAAGAAAGGAATGATCAGTCAGCGTAACGGCTCTCGTGCCCGCTTGCTGAAAGCCGCAGAGGACGGTGTCCCTATGGACGAGCGTGTCTTCACCAAGGAAGACGGACTGCGCCCCCAACTCATCAACTTCAACCAGTGTGAGAATATCCTGCTGGAGAACCTCACCCTGCTCAACTCCCCATTCTGGGTGATACACCCTCTGCTCTCCAAGAACATCACCGTCCGTGGCATGAAGATTATCAACGACGGTCCTAACGGGGACGGCTGTGACCCGGAGTCATGTGATGGTGTACTGATTGAGAATTGTTTCTTCAATACCGGCGATGACTGTATCGCCATCAAGAGTGGTCGTAATAATGACGGACGCTTGTGGAACCGCCCCAGTGAGAACATCATCATCCGTAACTGCGAGATGAAGAACGGACATGGTGGTGTCGTCATTGGCTCCGAGATATCTGGTGGTTGCCGTAATGTGTATGCAGAGAACAATGTGATGGACTCCCCGGAACTGGAGCGTGTGGTACGCATCAAGACCAACACCTGCCGGGGCGGTGTCATTGAGAATATCAACGCCCGCAACATCAAGGTGGGTGTCTGCAAGGAGAGTGTGCTGAAGATCAACCTCGACTACGAGCATAATGAGGTGTGCTGTCGTGGTTTTGTACCCACCGTCCGCAATGTGAATATCGAGAACATCACTTGCGAGAAGTCGAAGTATGGTGTGCAGATTATCGCCCTTGACACCGCTTGCCATGTCTACGACATCAATGTGAAGGACTGTCGGTTCAATGGCGTGAAGGATGGTAACAGTATCAGTGGACAGACCCGTGACATCCGTTTCGACAACCTGCTGATCAACGGCTCATTGGTATTACAGGAGATGCCCTATAAGCACTATAGCGAGTGGCTCACCTACTCGGAGATGAAGAGAACCCCGAAGTCATTCATGCTCGACTTTGCCAAGAAGCCCCGTTGGAACTACGTGATGGGAATAGAACTGGAAGGCATGCTCGACACTTATCTTCGCTATGGTGGTGAGGACATCCTGAAGTATTGCAAGGAGTATACCGACACGATGATCTATGCCGACGGCACTATCCGTGGGTATAACTTGGACGAGTATAACCTTGACAATATCCGCACGGGACATTTCGTGGCTCGTATGTACCAGAAATACCCGGAGAAGAAAAACCTGCTTGCCATGCAACTCATGATGAAGCAGTTGCAGAACCAGCCCCGCACTATAGCCGATAAGGTGTACTGGCACAAGGCTATCTACAGTTATCAGGTATGGCTCGACGGTATCTTCATGGGGCTCCCCTTCTATACCCTTACGGCTCACGACCTGCTGAAACCCAAGGAGGCAAAGAAGATATATGATGACGCTGTCAACCAGATCGGTGTCACCTACCAGCGTACTTACGATCCCAAGACAGGACTCAACCGCCACGCATGGGACGAGACACGTGAGATGTTCTGGGCAGACAAGGAGACAGGACTCTCCCAACACTGCTGGGGACGTGCCCAGGGCTGGTACACCATGGCACTCATCGAACTGCTTGACGCGATTCCCGAGGACTATGCCCGTCGGGGGGAACTGATTGAATTACTCCGCAAGGACCTGGACGCTATCATCAAGTGGCAGGACAAGAAGACAGGCGTATGGTATCAGGTGATGGACTCCCCCGACCGCAAGGGCAACTACCTGGAGTCAACGTGCTCCTGTATGTTTGCCTACGTACTCTTGAAGGCTTACCGCAAGGGCTATCTCGGAGCGGAATACCGGGATGCCGGCATCCGTGCCTACGAGGGTATCATCAAGAACTTCATCAAGGTGAATGCCGACAAGACCATCTCCCTCACCAACTGTTGCGCGGTGGCAGGTCTTGGTCCCGGCATCAGCGACAAGGTGCTGAAGGCGGCACCCAAGGTGAAAGAGAACAAGAGGCGTGACGGTAGTTACGACTATTACCTCAGCGAACCCATCCGCGACAACGATGCCAAAGGTGTCGGTCCCTTCCTGTGGGCATCCCTTGAGATGGAGATGATGGGATATACGACAGAAAGTTTTAAAAAGTAAAATGATAAAAGACAAAGAGATGAAGAAGTATTTACTGACTTTGGTAGCGGTGACCTGCTCGCTGTTCGTCATGGCACAAGTTCCTGCATTCCCCGGAGCAGAGGGACACGGACGATACGTGACAGGGGGACGGGGTGGCAAAGTCATTCATGTGACAAACCTAAACAATTCCGGAGCGGGATCCCTACGCGAGGCTGTTAAAGGTTCTGATAAGAAGATAGTGGTTTTCGATGTCGGTGGTGTGATAGCCCTCTCCAGCGACCTGGTCATTGGTGCCAACACCTCCATCCTGGGACAGACGGCACCATCCCCCGGTATCACCATCCGCTATTATACTGTCCGTCCTGAAGGTAACAATATCATTATCCGTTTCCTGCGTGTCCGCCGTGGAGAAGAGAAGAACGTCAACGACGGAGCAGATGCTATCTGGACTCGCAACTATACGGGCATCATGATTGACCATTGCTCTTTCTCATGGAGTATTGACGAGGTGGCGTCCTTTTATGATAATAATAACTTCACCATGCAGTGGTGTACCCTTGGTGAGAGCCTCAACAACGCAGGACACGACAAAGGCGCACATGGCTATGGCGGTATCTGGGGCGGTAAACTGGCTTCTTTCCACCACAACATGATTTGCCATGTCAACAACCGCTCTCCCCGGTTCAACGGGGCACGCTACAACTGGTCTGGCTATACCAACAACAAAGAATACAGTAACTACAACTGGAATAATGCCGTTCAGGCTGAGCATGTGGACTTCCGCAACTGTGTCATCTACAACTGTGGCAACGGCTGTTATGGCGGTCCTGGTGGCGGCTATATTAATATGGTCAACAATTACTATAAGACAGGACCCGCAGGTGGCACGTCTTCCATCACCCAGGCTTCCGTGGCAAACAGTACCAGTTCCAAGGACAACAAGGTCTATT
Source organism: Prevotella sp. UBA2755 (assembly GCA_002353225.1). GTDB lineage: Bacteria > Bacteroidota > Bacteroidia > Bacteroidales > Bacteroidaceae > Prevotella. Next base: position 32,833 of record DEJF01000022.1, read on the forward strand.
GGGATATGTTCAGCCGCTACTATATCAGTGGCAACCAGTTGAACTCCACCGCCAATGCCGACTGGGGAAAAGTGAAGTATGACAGTGGCACCAAGACGAAGGACGGCGAGCGCTACACACCAGACCCCAACCACTACTATGGCGACGATGTCACCTATGAGAATATCGACGGCGTGGACTGTGTCAAGATGAAACTCGACGAGCCTACCTATGAAGGCGAAGTAACCACCCATACTGCAGGACAGGCTTTCGACAAGGTGCTTGCCTACGCAGGAGCCTCCCTCTATCGCGATGATGTCGACGAGCGTTATGCGAAAGAGGCTAATTTAGGGACTGCCACCTATACCGGCTCAGTGACAGGAGTAGCAGGTCGTATCGACAAGGTTGCCGATGTAAAAGGATACACAGAGGCGAACTTCGGCTCTTCCAAGCGTGCCGCCGACTTCGATGCCGACAATGACGGAATGGCTGACGAATGGGAGAAACTGAACGGTGGGGACCTCGATCCCGATGCTTATGACCTGGATGATTTCAAAAAGTATTACACTAACTTCGAGGTATATGTCAACAGTCTCGTTGAGGATATCATCAAGGAAGGAAACAGTGACGCATTCATCCCTGTAGCCGAACATTTCCCCGACTGCATCAAACTGCCGTCTGACACTCCTACACCTGAACCGGCTGACAATCAGGAAGGATCCGTCATCTGGCCTTTCGACGAAGGGAATGAGAACCATGTCACGGATATCGGCAGCACTATCTCCGAGGCTATCGCTTCGACAAGCGTGACACTGGGAAGTGAACTCTCCTACGATGGCAAGGTTAACGTCAACTATGTCGGGACAATGACGAAGATTAAGCAGAACAATGTCAATGCCACTGCTGCCACTGACGAGAATGCCATGACCTTCTCGCTGACCACAAACAAAGGGTATCAGTTCAAGGCTACAGGAGTATTCTTCTCTGCCAGCAGGTTGGGAACAGACAGAGGAAAGATCGACGCCAAATGGATTGACGCTGGCGGAACGACCCCATTCGTCTCTGGAGAAACACCTAACCGCAATAACGCCGATTCACCGTATACACGCTTCTTCCAAGACTTGCAAGATTATTCGAAAGCCACGGAAGGAACCTGTTCGCTGGTGATTAACCTCTATGAACTGAGTTTCAACAATGGTACCGACACCTTCAAGGACGTAGGTTTTGCCAGCATCACGATAATAGGAACAATCTCTTCCTCTACGGGTATCACCACCCCCGTCACCATAAAGATGGATGGAAATGGCAACATCTACAACCTCAATGGTCAGCAGGTGGACAGTAATTATAAAGGTATTGTGATTAAGAACGGACGAAAATACATACAGAAATGAGAAGATTAGCCATCATGAGTTGCCTCGCATGGATGTCATTGGGCACATGGGCAACCAATTATTATGTATCGCCAACAGGCGCCGGGTCTAACTATACAGAGTCCTCTCCCGGCAAGTTGACCTCCACAGTGATTGGGAAACTAAAGGCTGGAGACGTGCTCTACCTGATGGGAGGTCAGTATGACTTCCAGAACACACTGAGCATCAACCGCAGTGGTACTGCCGATAAGATGATTACCATCTGCCCTTATAACGACGAGCGTCCTATCCTCGACTTCCGTCAGGAGGCGAACAAGACGAATGGTGTCAAGGTTGGAGGCAGTTACCTGCATATCAAGGGCATCACCATCCGCTATGCCGGCTATAAGGGTATCTGGCTGGAAGACTCGCAATACTGCATCTTGGAGCAACTCGATGTCTATGGCTGCTGTAATGCCGGCATCCAGTTACG
>DEJF01000022.1:34769-38283 GCA_002353225.1 Prevotella sp. UBA2755
CGTTCATGGAACAATTCCGACGACGGCTGGGACTCTTATGGACGCATCACCAGTGGTACACCAACAGTGTATATCAACTGCATCACCTACAATAACGGTCCTGCCACCTTCGACCTCTCAGCACACCCTCGTGTACTGGGCAAGGACGCAACGTTGAGTTGTTTCTCTGGCAAGGACTTGAAGAACTTCGCCAACGGTGGTAACCCCAACGGCTTCAAGGTGGGTGGCAATGGCACCAAGCATGACGTGGAACTATATCGCTGTCTTGCCGTAGGACATCGCAAGAAGGGCTTCGACCAGAACAACAATGCCGGCATCATGAAGGTCATCAATTGTACGGCATACGATAACGATATCAACTACGGCTTCGGCAACGACCAGCCATTCACACTTGCCGTCTATAACAACATCAGCCTGGCACCACGAAGCAGTCATTGGAAACGTAGTGACTCTGGTACGACCACCCAGCAGCATAACTCATGGAACGGTGACAGCAAGCCCTGGGCGGCTTCCGAGTCAGACTTCGAGGGACTGGACATCGAGAGCATCATCAATGCGCCACGCCAAGCCGACGGCTCATTGGCTGAGACCACACAGTTCCACCTGAAGAGCACTGCCACCCATCTGATTGACCAGGGTGTTAGTTACACAGACTTTAGCGGTGACCAGATCAGCGACTACGTATCCTATAAAGGCGAGGCACCAGACCTTGGCTGTTACGAGTACGACACCTCCTCTGGCATTCAGGCTACCGTTGTCAAAGGCAGCGACCTGAATCCCAACATGCCCCGCTATAACATCAAGGGACAACAGGTAGACAGCAATTACAAAGGCTTAGTCATCCAGGGAGGTAAAAAGTATATACAGAAGTAACAAATTATTTCATATACATACTCCCAATATAAAGGTGGGACTCGTTGGAGTCCCACCTTATTTATAATATATAGGAAGTTTTACTTCTGAATGTATTTGACTTCGTCGAATACATTTTCGCTCGGAAGAATCTAAGTAAACTTAGTTCTTCGCTCACTTCTGAATGTATTTCTTACCTGTTCTTTGACACATGGTCAAAGCGACTTCGTCGATGACTTGATAACGACACCCTTGTAGTTCTCACTTTCCAAAGTCTTTTTGTATCCCCTCGCCAATAATGTTTGCGTAATCAATATATTCTTTATTTCCTATTACATGAAAATAGTAATCCTCAGCAACTCCCTCAACTTTTATCACCTTATTATAAATATAATTGATTGAATATTGGGATACGTATCGGTCAAACATTCTACTAAATAGTCTGCTTCTGTATTCTTGCACAGACATAGTCTTCTTTGTAGAAGGAAGTAAACTGATAAAATCACAGAAGAATGTAAGGATGACATTAGGATTGTCGATTATAATTTCTGCAATACATTGCTCTATTTGAGATAAAACTTTAAGACTAGTGACATTTTGTCCCTTAATGCGTCCCAATCCTATCTCAACGACTTCAATACCTTTATTGTTGATAATCTCTATAATTTCCTCCGCTATAGCCCCACTACGTTCAGAAGTAAATTGCAGTTTATATTCATCTCCAGCATCTGTACAGATGGTATAAACTTTATTCATTTGATAAATATCGTTTTATTTGTCGGAACCTCGTCAGAACACAGTTTCTCCAACCATAGGTATTTCCTAACACCTATTTTGCGAAGATACTCTTCAAGTTTCTTTGAAGGGTTCTTAATTGTCGTTTCTTTCGTGTAACTCATAACAACGTTTCTTATTCTCGCTGCAAAGATAAGAAAAAAGACTGAAAGTTCCAAACTCTCAGTCTTTTTTCTTATATGGTCAAGTACTAATTACTTCTGAATGTATTTCTTACCGTTTTTGATAACGATACCCTTGTAGTTCTCGTTAACCTTCTGACCAGCGAGGTTGTAGATAGCACCGTTGCTGATTACCTTTGCAGGAGCAATAGTCTCCTGAATGCCAGTAGTGCCAATAAACTCGAAGCCGTAGAAGTTCAGACTATTTGTTGGATATGTAACATCTACCGTACCGGCTTTCACTGAAACAGAAATGATAGGATATACATTAGTTTCCTTGTCCGGCTCTTTAGTATCCAAGCCCTTGACTTTCACAGCGTCAGACTCCAGAACAACCTTATTGTAAAGTTCTGTACCACTCTGTGACAGTACAAGGTTACGGTCAGTTGCGGAATTAGAACCTGTGCGAACATAAACCTTCAAAGTTCCATCAGATGGAATAGTAAGAGTCATATTATTCTTAGAGTCAGACTTACCACCAGTCTTCAGACGATGAGTAAACTTGATCTGATTATCAGCATCACCAAAATATGCGGAATTCTCATCAATCGAAAGTTTACCACCATCTGCTGTGTCTGTGATGGTCAGTTTGAAATCCTTACCGAAGGTCTTGCCATTCAAAGTTCCCTTTGCAGCAATGTCGTCAGCACCCCAAGAGATAGAAACTGGAGTTGCACTCTCTTCGCCACCGTCAGCAGAAGGTGCGTCCTTAGACAGATACATGGCTGTTATAACCATAGTAGTTTCCATAGCAGAGGCTGCTTTTGCATTCCAGTCTTCATTTTCTGGATCAGAGAAGTTGAAATTCTGGAAAGCAAGTTGAGAAATGTTACTCCAGCCCTCAATATCAGCATAGAAAGTCTGTGCACTCTCTGTCTTAGTAATCATCAGGTTCTCTGCAGGTGAAGCACCGTCAGCCTTTGTTCCCTGAATAACCAACTGAACATCACCAGTAGAAGAGGCAACCTCAACTACCAAGTATTTGAAATAGTCAGGATCCAATGTGCCTATCCACTTTGAGTACCAACCAGCCTCACCAGCCTTGAATACGAAGTTCTTGTTTGCTGCAACATAACCGCCGAAAGTTGTGAAATCAATCTCCTTGGTCGTCGGAGGAGCAGGCTTAACTGCTTCCCACTCTGCTTCTGTAGCGAAATAAACCTCCTCAATAGTCAGGGTTCCAGTTGCGTTACCATTTTGCAGAGCAATTGCGTTGATGGTCTTTTTGTAAGTAGCATCAAGGGCAAGACCTATAATACCACCGGTAGCAGATTTGTCAATTGTGATTTGTCCCTGATTGTACTCAGCACCGTACTGACCGATAGTTCCTTTGCAGTTGTACTGGGCAATAAGACTAACGTCCGCTGTAGAAGCAGAATACTTAACTACGATGTAGTCAAAGGCACTTGCGTCATAGTATGTAACACCAGAGTCATCAGCAGTCTTTGCATCTTTGTCTTCAACAAGAGAACCAGTACTCATGTTAATACCTTTCCATTGCCAGGTGCCGTCAAAATTGATAGTTGTGCCCTCACTGTAAAGTGAAGAAACATCAATCGCTTCTTTCGCACTTGCACTTACTGCGAACAGCGCAGCAGCCATCAGAGTAAATAATTTTTTCATAAGCGTTTAATTTTAATTGTTTGGTTAATATAAAAAGTTTTAATCTCTGTCCTCTGGTTTGTCCACCTCGCCGCGGGAGGTGG
>DEJF01000014.1:0-13319 GCA_002353225.1 Prevotella sp. UBA2755
ATACCTGTGACGATACCCATCTTCTGACCACTCTTATTATAATAGGCAGCATTCTCGAACGCCAGGTCATCAGTCTGGGGACTGCCACTATTACTAAAGATAATACCCGTCGGCTTTGTCGTCAGGGTACCTGTATAGGTCCACTTCCACACTTTATTGCCATTATCCAAGGTACCTACCTGTGTGCAGGCGACACCAGGCCATGAACCACCCGTATAGTTATTATTGTTGTCCCATGCCCAACACATCACCTTTGTCCATGTGGCAGGAGCCTCGAAGAAGGCACACATCTCACCGTCGGCGACCTTGCAGAAAGAAGGAATAGTAAACTCCTCGGAGTCTGTCACGGTATAGGTACGGGTCTGGATACTGCTGACAGAACTGCCGATAAGCAATCCCACTTTCAACGTGGTCGTTCCCTTGGGAATCGTAATCTCCGTACCACTTGCCACCTGCTTACTTCCCGATGTGGGATTAGAGCCGTCCGTGGTATACACCAGTTTGGCATTATCACTGGTCACGGCAGAGAGGAGCACCTTCAACGTCCCCTCGTAACTGCCGGAGGCATGACTGATCCACGCAGTGTTAGCAGCCTTGTCGACATAGTAGGCATAGTGATAACCTGACAGCACCTTCACCCATGAAGACTCTGAGGGAGAATAACTGCTGGCGGTCTTACCCACCACGCACAACAGTTTAGCCTTTGAACCCTCCACACTCACCGCATAGTTGTTGGTGTTACTCGTCACCTGCGTATAACTGCTCGTATTCTGAATACCTGCCAGATAACGCACGTCAATCATCGACTTGATGTCCTGCTTGCAGTCCTGCCAGTGGGTCATAAAGACACAAGGGGTACCAGGCATGGCAAGCAGATAAGCATTGGCGGCAAGCGTATCTTTCTTCAACGGGTCCTGGGCGGCATTGGGACGTTTCTCCGTATCGTGGTTCTCCACGAAAGTCACGGCATACTGCTTGTAACTGCCGCTATTGACAAGATTGCTAATCAAGGGGTAGTTTCCCTCGTTAGCCTGTGCTAATCTGTTCCATTGTCCATTATTTACCGCATTGCGCACCGTATAGCGGAACTGGAAGTCAAAGGCGGCACTGGTCTTGCCTGTCGCATCTATCCAGTTCTTGATAGTCGTCGTACCATCCCAGCACTCACCTACGGAGAACTGCGGCTTCGCATCCTCGTTGTACATCTTAGTATAGGAGCCAGCATAGCCCTTCACCATATCATAGCGGAAACCCACATAACCCAGATCCTCCAAGAGCATCTTCAGATAAGCCTTCACGTTCGTCTGCACATTCGTGCTCTTATGGTCAAGGTCGCGCATACCGTCCCATCCCTCACCTGTATCTTTGTTCGATCCTACCTGATACCCGTTCTTGGCAGCCTCATCGTCAGAGCAGATATCCTTATTGGTTAACTGATAAGTAACGCCTTTATAGGTCTCTTTCGGGAAATCTGTCCATGTGCTGACATTACGACGATGATTGATGACGACATCGGCAATAGTGCCAATACCTTTATTCTTAAAAGTCTTAATCATCGAGCGTAGTTCCGCCTCCGTGCCGAACGAACTCTTATAGTTATTACCACCTGGGAACCAGTACAGGTCATCGTAACCCATCGACTTCCCCCCACAGTTTCCACTCTGGGGGATCCATACCAACTTAAAGTATTGCGACAGTTCATCTGCCTGCGCCTCTAAGACAGTCCACTGGGCATCATCATAACCATCCCAATAGAAGCCCTGCAGCATCACGCCGCCATAGTTTGCGGGCCATCCCTGTGCCGAAGCAGTCAGTGTGGCAACCAATACGATTAATGTCGTGTAGATTCTCTTCATCATATCTCACCAGTTTTTAGTTCTTGTGTGCAAAGTTAGTTCTTTTACCCTCACGTTATTCTTCCGAGTCGTTAAATATGGCTGGGACGCTCATGCAATCGGTTGCACGGATTGGCGGACTCACCACCTCAACAGCATAAAGACCATCCTATGTCGTCATAAGCCCCTTTGTAGCCAAGGTGAAAAGCCGTTCTTCGCAGTTGTTAGGAGCATCCTGGCTAACGGTTGACTCCAGTCAACCGACCTGCCGACTCCAGTCAACCGACCTGCCGACTCTAAGTCAACCGACCTGCCGACTCTAAGTCAACCACTATTCACCACTTTAGTTCATAGAGTGCGGGCTTGGCACGACTTGTATAATTGTCGAACAAGCCACGGTTGAGCCAGTAGTTAGTGACCTGCCGCCCACTCTCATTCTCCTCCGGGAACCACCAGAAGACACCTGTCACTTGTGGGTGACGGCGCAGTTCCATCATCAACTCAGCGGTAAACTGCCGCTGCCCCTCTGTGGTAATCGGGTAGAACTCGGCATACTGGTCTGGTCCCTTTGCCCATCGATCGTTCTCATGAGAGTAATAGGCTGCTGTCTCCACAATCATCACCTCCTTGTCGGGAAACACGACAGCAAGGGAGTCGAGGGTGTTATGGAGTACGGGCAGACGGTCGTGCCACATCGGATAATACGACAGTCCGATGATGTCGTAGTCCACCTGATAGCGACGCATCTGCTCATAGAAGTTCTTGGTGACTGTCCAGTCGCCCGCCTTCTCTGTATGAATGATCAATTTCGCCTTCGGACATAGTTCCCGACAGGCACGGACGCCACCCTTCAACAGAAGGGACAGCACGTCGAAGCCCTCGCTACCCGCAGCATTGACACGTCCTACTTCCCACATCATACCATTAGTAATCTCATTGCCCACCTGTATCATCTCGGGTATACAGCCGGCAGCAATCATCCGCTGCAGACAATGACGGGTATAGGCATATACCGAGTCGGGCAACGTCTCTGGAGCCGCGTCCTTCCAACGTTTCGGCATAAACTGCTTGGCAGGGTCAGCCCATGTGTCACTGTAATGGAAGTCAAGCATCAGGGCAAGTCCTGCCTTCTTGATTTGTTTCGAGAAACGGATGACATAGTCCAAGTCCTGACATACTCCCTCTCCCTGATGTTCTTTGCTGGCAAAGCGAGGGTCAACGAACAAGCGGACACGTACCGCATTCCACCCTTGCTGTTTCAAGAACCTCAAGGGCTTCACCTTCTTACCTGCCGAGTCGCGATATACCGTCCCTGCCTCCTCATACGACGGTAACATGGACAAGTCGCCTCCCAGATACCGTTGCTGGGCAGCGGCAACCGTTGCCATCCATGTACCTATTAATAATATAAAGATCCTTTTCATCGCTTGTTAAATCAAAATCAGGCAGACAAGGTTTTTGAGCCTGTCCGCCCGATCATGGTTATTGTTTAGGGGTTATTTTACTTTGCTGTAATTGTACAGTACGACTTCGTATCACAACTTGGATAGAACTCTATATGTACATCACCAGCCATATCAACGGGGATATTGTCGTTGCTACCATTGATAATGTTATCCATGGTACCTCCCCAGTTACCGTCAGCATTATCCCAAGTTCCATTACCTTTGAACTTGATGACACCAGCCTCAGTGAAGGTAGCGTCACACTCCCAGCACTGCTTCTCAGTGTTGAATGTCATCTCAACGCCAGTATCCCAGTCGTTGTTGACGGCACTACCTACCACAAACACACTGTTAATCTTTGTCAGAGACCATGTCATGGCAGCAATATCAACATTGATGCAGTAGAAGCCCTCACCATTGTCGAGCCAGCAGTTCCATTCACCATCAGCAGTCAGGTTTCCTGTAGGCTGGTCTGGAGTCTGACCCCAGTCGCCATCCCAGTTGTCTTCATTGGGTTTGAACTTAAACTCGCCATTCAGGTAGTAGAAGCCTTGATACTTACCATCACTATTAGCACCATACAGTGGGTGAGATGTTGTCCAACCACCCTCATTGCCAATTTCATAGATATAGTCATTGAATGCCACTTCCGTATAACTCCAAGTCTGGTCGAGCATATTGAAGGTAAGACGGATCATGACCGTATTGGCAGCGATACCCTCAATCTTGAAGTTGCCACCATCGTTGTTGTAGTTGAACTTACCCTCATCGCCAGCGGCAAGACAACCGCTCCAGTCACCACCAAGTCCATCAATAGGTGTAGCCTTGAACTCTATCGACTCAGGATTTCCAATCTTAGCCGTCTCAATTGTGCAGGTGAAAGTTGGATTGGCGTAAGGATCGTCGCCGTCATTTGACAGTTCAAAGTCCGTATTACTATTATCCCAGCCATTGATAGTACCTGTAAGATAGTAGGCAGAAGCGATGACGGGAGCCTTGGGCACAACCTGGAAGGTCACGGCACCAGCGTCAATTTTCACGGCACCACCGTTTTGTACAGCATAGAAATAGACAGTGCCAGTCACTGAGCGAGCCTCAGGACGCAGTCCGAAGATGGAAGCGATATAGGAAGAAAGAGCCTCCCCAGATACTTTTCCGTCAGTGGTAGCAGGCAGCACGGTGCCGTCCTCAAACACGATCTCAGCCTTCGAGAGTTCAACACCTTCTGGCAAAGCAGTCTCTGACACTGAGAATGCTTGCACGTCCTGTTCCGCACTCACCTCTACGGTGTTAAGGTCAATCAGTCCGATCTGACTGGCTGTGAAGCCGGGAACCGCTACAGCGGCATCAGCCTCCGCCTTCTTCAGACCAGCGAATTCGTTATCCTCAGGACCGCAGGCAGTCATGAACAAACCCGCAACTGCGAGCATCATATATATAGATAACTTTTTCATTGTTTCGTTCATTTTAGTGTTAATGAATTAATATTATTCAGCCACAACGGGAACCACACAAATCTTGCTGGTGATATCGTTGATGTAGAAGCGGTAAGTACCCTTGGCACACTTGATGTTGTCGCCGCCACCTACACCCAGTGCACTGAACTGTTCACTGCTGACTGTCCAAGCAGCACCCCAGTTGGTACCCCAGTCATGGTCGGCACGGAACTTAAACTCCACATCGTCATTGGTAAAGGTGTGCTCAACATACCAGTTATGAGGAGTCACCTGAGTCATGTCAACATCATTAGACCAGTCGTCTGTCCAGTTTCCTATCAAAGATATAGAGGAATACTCGGTAGGCTCCTGATTCTCAAGTTTAGTCCATGAGTAACTCATGTGATGTTTGTCGAAGGTGAAGGTATAGTACTCAGCGGTAGGTGATGAGATAGCCTGTGCTTCAACGTTAATAATAGCGCCCTCAGGAGAGTTGTCACCATCAACCGCACAACCATAGGCTGCGTCCCAGTTTTCGATAAGCGCATCTTCCTCTGCCCATATCTTCAGGTCCCATGCACCAGTAAACTTCGTGGTATAGGTATACACATCACCACCCTCTGGATACATCAATGCCGTGGAAGCGGCTGCACCTGTCCAGCCAGGCTGTGCACCAACAATATAGAACAACAGATTTGGAACAGGAGGCAACACATAAGACGTAGTGGCTGTCATGATGACCTCGTTAGAATAAACAGATGTCGTCTCCTCCTTACCCGACAGGTAAGCATGAACACGAGCCTTCACCTTAGCAGTGAGTGGGAAATCCACCTCATCACGGCCCAGTTCCACCAATGCTGCTGTGACAGCACCCGCAATCTCACTGGTAGGTACTGTAATAGCCAGAGGATCCTCATTACTGGTCTCTGTCGATTGCCACTCAGACCATGTCGAGCCATCTTCCGATGCAGCAAACTCCATCATATAGGTGATATGAGCGGTATAACCATAGTTAGGCTGGTCAGCCTTAAAAGTAAGACTGGTAGAATTATCCAAGTCAATGGTATTGGCTGAGATGCCAGGAGCATAGAGCACAAAACTGCCATCTTCGGGAACCGATAAGGTTGGATTATCGTCGCGATTGGTAGAGCATGCAGTAAACGCTACTAACGCCATAAGCATGGATGCTAATATACTTAATTTTTTCATTTTCATTTTTGATTTAAAAATGTTGTTGCTATTTCTATACAGGCTTAATAACCTTCATTCTGCTTCAAGTTTGGATTTGCAACCAGGTCGCTTGAAGGCAAGGGGAATATACTGCGATAACCAGACAAGGTTCCTCCGGCAGCAGTACCGCCAATCCATATACGACGCACACCAGTAAAGTTACCGAAGCGAATCATATCCATACGACGACGACCTTCGAAACCGAACTCACGGCTCCACTCGTCCTCGATATCATCAAGTGAGAATACATTTATATTGCTATTGGCATGAGCACGGTTACGCAATGCTTTGATGTACTCAAGACCTGTTGAACTGACATTGCCGCCATTCAAACGGGCATCAGCCTCTGCATAAGTCAGGTAAGCCTCAGCAAGACGGAAGAGCGGGAAGTCATAGTCTGTATGCTCGGCATTGTGTGTCTCACTACCGTCAGCATGTGTGTTCAGGAACTTCACATAGCCATAACCCTCCTCGAACTTATCCTCAGCGTTAATTTCAAGTTCATGTCCCTGCGTCATGAAGAGACAACGGTCATCATTGGCAGCGGCTGCCAAGTCGGCAGGAGTACCTGAAGGTGCGTCATCATTGGGGAACCACTTCTCTATGAAGTATTTCTTGGCACGAATACCACCCCAGTTACTGCTAATACCAGTTGGATAAGCAGCGATATCGTCTGCATTAACACAACCTGCTGCCAAGAATACACCACCCCAACTCTGCGTCAACTCACCATCAAACAAGATGGGGAATACGATCTCATTCTGAGCACCGTTGGTGTCATTATCACCCATGAACAGCAACTGATAACCATTGTAGCCATTCATAGAAGTGGTGCTGAGAGAATAACCAGAATTGATTGCCTTCTCGGCATAAGCGCGAGCATCCTCCCAACGGGCAGTTCCCGTATATACCTCAGCATTCAGATACATACGCATCAGCAGCATATAACCAGCCGCAATATCAGCACGACCATACTTAATGGTCTTTGCCGCTGCCAATACATCTGTTCCCTCACCTTCGCCTATCACGTCTTTCAACTCACTCTCAACAAAGTCAAAGACCTCTTTACGAGAAGCCTGTACGGGAGCCTCTGAAGACACATGGGTAATGAAAGGAGGATTGCCAAACATATCCATCAGATAGTAATAGTACAAGGCACGCATATAACGAACCTCTGCGACTTTCAGAGAGTACTCGTCAATGTCTGAAGGCGCATTGTCGAGGAAGAAGTTACAAAGAGTGATACCAAACATACAACGATAATAGATACCGCGCAGCAAAGCGTGGTTGTCACCCCAAGTACCGCGATTGAACTCTGGAATACCAGCATCTGTCAGCCATGCACAAAGAGACTCATCAGACGACAGTTCATTAGCATACCATACAACACGCATAAATACTGACATACCCTCATCAATATCACTGGGAAGGTCACTATTACCGTGAGGACCTGTAAGACCTGTCAAGGCAAGGTTGCCATAAATCTTATTCAGAATACCATCATAATCCGCTGTGGTAGTCTGCTGTGGGTTGGGGTTGTCGGGATGTAATGATCCACCAATGATGGTTGCATCGTCAGCACATGCGGTAAAGCAAAGTGTGGCAACACCCATCATAGCCACAGCCATCATATTTTTAATACCTTTGATATTCATAACGATTTTCCTTTTTATTATTTTAATAAGGTAAGTTTAGAAGTTCAGACTCACGCCCAAAACAGTCGTGAACGGACGAGGATAGATGTTACTTTCGATACCGCTCTGTATTTCAGGATCAAGACCGTCGTAATTGGTGATGGTGAATATGTTCTGGAATGTAGCATAGACACGACCATCGATGTTTGCCCCAAAGAGTTTCGGGAAAGAGTATCCCACAGTGACGTTATCAAGTTTGAAGAACGATGCGTTCTGAATCCAGCAGTCTGACGCAGGTTGTGCCTCGGAGGCATCCGTCAAGCCATACTTAAGAGCCAGCGTCGGGATATTATGCATAAAGTTCAATGTTGAGCCTAAACCCTGTCCACTGATATAAGTACCATTGATATTGGCATTGAAGACATGGTTGCCGAAACTTGCACGAGAGTTGAAACTGAAGTCCCAGTTCTTGTAAGTCAACTTAGAGCCCAGACCCATCGTTACATCGGGATCAGCATGATAATAGAAGTAACGGTCATTACTGTCAAGTATACCATTACCATTGCGGTCAACAAAGGTATGGGGTACAATCTTGCCATTCTCGTCATAAACCTGGCGATAAACATAGAATGAACTTGACGCATGTCCTGTCTGGTATGCCTGTCCGTTTTTAGAAAGACCAATACCGCCGTACTCGATCAAGTCAGAAGCCAGATCATCGATCTTGTTCTTGTTATACGTAAAGTTGTAGGTAATCTGCCAGTTCAGGTCCTTAGAAACGATAGGACGTACTGTCGCCATGAGTTCCACACCCACATTATGAAGTTTACCGATGTTACCTACTGTCTGTGCACCAAAGTTTGCACCAGCAGGAACGTAGATGTTATTAATCAGATCGGTTGTCTTACGATAGTACCAGTCGGCAGTAAGACTAAAGCGGTCATTCCAAAGCGAGAGGTCGAAACCAGCATCGTAAGTAGTGGTCTTCTCCCAAGTCAAGTCTGAGTTATATACCCCAGGACGTACTGTCTGACCGTTACCGAAAAGAGGATAGTATGCGTGGTTATAGTTCGCCGTGTAGGCAGGAATATAATAGAAGTCGTAACCAATATTCTGCTGACCAGTCTTACCGAAAGTCAGACGGAACTTCAAATCGCTGATAACATTATTGTCACGCAGGAAAGCCTCGTCTTTTACTCGCCAAGCAAAGGCGGCTGCAGGGAAATAGCCCCACTCATGCCCTTTGGCGAAACGAGATGATCCGTCAGCACGCATGGTGAAGGTGAAGAGGTAGCGATTCAACAATGTGTAGTTCACACGACCGATCCATGAACGGAGACGGTTCTCTGACTTCCATTGCGTGATACCTGTAGGCTCACCATAGTGATTGCCTGCATCTACTGAGGCTGTCTGAGGAATGATACCATATCCCCAGTTATCACTCTCTGCATGATAGCGCTGCCACTCATAACCGATCTGAGCGTCCAAGTTATGAACGTCCTTCTTCAGTTCTTTCGTGTACTGCAAGAAGATATTGAAGATATTGTTATAGTTCTTGTTCTTGCTCCAACCTTCCCATCCATAGTAATAACTGGAAGTAGTATAGGGACTGTTACATGTTGTCTCTTTCGTCTTGGTAAGATTACCTGCCAAGTTAGCAAGGATATGCAAATCCTCAAGACCATGAATAGAGTAGTCAACACTGATATTACCCTGGAAAGTGGTAGCATTCGACTTAGTGCCATTATTCTCTACCAATGCGACAGGGTTTGCCGTAGCATTACCATCCCATGCATATTCCCAAGCATTATCATTGGGGAAACCTGCAGCCTTAACCCACTGGAAATAACCATTAAAATACTGGTTGTAAATAGGCTGATTCAAACGAACAGGCTTTGTCGGATCCATATAGGCAGCAGCACCTACGGCACCATTGTCCCATTTGCGCTGGGCTGACATCACCTTACCTGTGATGTTCAAACGCAAATGGTTATTCAGGAATACCGGAGCAAGGTTGAAACTACCTGTATAACGACGGAAGAAGGTGGATTTTACGATACCTGGCTGATAAGTGAAACCGCCAGACACACGATATGGCATATTCTTGGTTCCGCCTGATACTGTAATATTGTGGTCGGTAGAGATGGCAACACGATAAATCTCATTCTGCCAATTGGTATTGGCAAACTGCTGCACACCATTCTCGTCACGATAGCCCAACAAGGCGTACTCAGGACTATCCTCGCCAAAGGTCTCACCTACAAACTTCTGGAAGCCGGGACCGTCAAATACGTCCAAGGTCTTCTTCTTGACTGAGATAGACACATTACCATTATAAGACACCTTTGCTTTCTGACCTGCCTTACCTTTCTTGGTGGTAATGATAATGACACCGTTTGACGCACGGCTACCGTAAATTGCAGTCGCAGACGCATCTTTCAGCACAGTGAATGACTCAATATCGTTCGGGTTGATAGATGCTAATGGGTTCATTCCTGAGATTCCCGCTGGGTCAAGTTGTAAACCGTCAACCACATACAACGGGTCGTTGGATGCGGAAAGGGAGGAACCGCCACGAATACGGATCTTAGAACCAGCACCAGGAGCACCACCTTCACTGATAATATTCAAACCGGCGACTTTACCACTTAACATGTCATCTGCACTGGTTTGCAAACCATGACTCATCTCGTCTGGTTTGATTGCCGTAACAGCACCAGTCAAGTCGTTTTTCTTAGCACGACCGTAACCGATGACAACCACGTTGTCGAGGACTGCGGCATCCTCCTGAAGAGTGATGTCGAGATTAGCGGTAGCCTTCACGGTCTGGGTCTGATAGCCCACATACGACACGCTAATGTCAGCACCTTGATTAGCCTTCAAGACGAAGTTACCGTCGAAATCGGACACGGTAGCGGTCTGAGTACCTACCACACGCACCGTCGCACCGATAATCGGTTCGCCCTGAGCATCTTTAACATGTCCTTTGACATCAATCTGTGCAAAGGCTCCTACCGAAAGAAAGAGTCCTAACAAAAGGACGAACATCCTTAACGGAGTTTTAAAGTTTACCTGCTTCATCATTTCTTTTTTAGAGTTAGTAATATAATTTTAGTTCACGTATTCAAAACATTTGATTTAAATCAAGTGCAAAGATAGAAGATGTTTTGATTCGTTAATACTTTTTTTGAGTTAAAAACGTTATTAGGAATATGCAAACGTTTGCATTCGTAAATGCTTATAAATAAATAAGGTTGACGTACCACAAAAAGAACTTTTCAATAACTTTGCAATCACAATACTAAGAACCGCAATGGAAGAACGTACAACTTTGACGATGAAGGATATTGCCCGTGAGTTTGGTATCAGCGTGGCAACCGTCTCACGTGCCTTGAAGGACTCTCCCCGCATCTCTGCGGAGCGGCGTGCCGCCATCCAGCAATATGCCCGTGAGCACAACTTCACCCCTAATTTCATTGCAGAGTCATTACGCCATTCTAAAGTCCAGCCCTTGAAGGTCATCGGGGTCATCATCCCTGAGTTTGCACATTACTATTTCTCCTCGGTTCTCTCCGGCATTGAGGAGGAGGCATCGGCAAGGGGTTATCGTATCATGGTGGCACAAAGCAATGAGCAATATGAGCGGGAAGTGAAGATCTGCCAGTCGTTCTATGAGAACAAGGTATGCGGCATCATTGTCTCACAAGCAAAGGACACCCATCAATACAACCATTTCCAGCGACTGATTGACGCTGGTGTCCCTTTGGTGTTCTACGACCGTATCTGTACGGGAGTCAATGCCAGCCGTGTGGTGGTAGATGATTATATGGGGGCATATAATGCGGTGACCCATCTGATAGAGACAGGCTGTAACAGAATCGCCTTCTATGGCTCCTCCATGACCCTGGAGATTTCCAAGAACCGTTTTAACGGGTATAAGGACGCTCTCCTGAAACACGGAATCAAACCTGATCCTGCCCTTATATATAATTGTGATAACAGGACTGACGCAGAGGCCATCACTCCAGATATACTGTCAAAAGATGCCCCCCCCAATGGATTTTTTGCCGTCAACGACGATACGGCAATAGGTATTCTCTATACCGCAAAGCGCATGGGCTTCAAAGTACCCGACGACATCTCCATCTGTGGCTTTACCAACGGACAACGTGCCGTTGCCTGCGACCCCATGCTGACAACGGTAGAGCAGCGAGGCGTGAAGGTGGGCGAAGAGGCTGCCGACATCCTGATAGGACATGTGGAGGGAACGATCCCCCGTGACAAGATGGAACGCAGAATTGTAAGAACCCGCCTGATTATCAGAGGGACGACGAGATAACCTAGGCCCCTAGGAATACTAGATAAACTAGAAATACTAGATAATAAAAAATATGAAACAAAAACCGAATTTACCCTTCTGGGGACTATGGAACCTTAGTTTTGGCTTCTTTGGCGTACAGATAGCGTATGCACTACAGAGTGCCAACATCTCCCGTATCTTCGCCACCTTAGGCGCAGACCCGCATAACTTGAGTTACTTCTGGATACTCCCTCCGCTGATGGGTATTCTGGTACAACCGATTGTCGGTACATTGAGTGACAAGACATGGACACGCTTCGGGCGTCGTATACCTTATTTATTTATAGGAGCCGCAGTTGCCGTACTGGTGATGTGCCTGCTACCCAATGCCGGTTCATTAGGTCTTGCCGTCAGTGCCGCTATGATGTTCGGACTCATCGCCCTGATGTTTCTCGACACCAGTATCAATATGGCCATGCAGCCATTCAAGATGCTGGTAGGTGATATGGTGAACGAGGAGCAGAAAGCAAAAGCCTACAGCATCCAGTCGTTCCTATGCAACGCTGGCAGCGTCGTCGGTTTTCTGTTTCCTTTCTTCTTTACCTATATCGGTATCAGCAATGTCGCAGAAAAAGGGGTAGTACCCGACAGTGTCATCTGGTCGTTCTACATTGGTGCAGCCATCTTGATTCTCTGTGTCATCTATACCACTCTGAAAGTGAAAGAGTGGAATCCGCAGGAGTATGCGGAATACAATAGTCTCACCTCCGACACCTCTCAGCAGGAGAAGGCAGGGAATGAGACGGACTCTGGCAACTGGATGATCCTTCTGAAGAAAGCCCCCTCTACTTTCTGGAAAGTAGGACTGGTACAGTTCTTCTGCTGGGCAGCGTTCCTCTATATGTGGAACTACACGACGGGGGCTATCGCCGAGACGGTATGGAACAACACAGACCCTGCCAGCGAAGACTTCCAGACAGCAGGTAATTGGGTTGGCGTTCTCTTTGCGGTACAGGCTATTGGCTCTGTTATCTGGGCTGCTATTCTTCCCCAATTCAAGAACACCAAGGTGGCATACGCCATCAGCCTCATCATCGGCGGCATCGGCTTTGCCATCATTCCCTTTATCCATGACCAGTATATGCAGTTTATCCCCTTCCTGCTAATCGGATGTGCTTGGGCTGCAATGCTCGCCATGCCATTCACCTTTGTCACCAATGCGTTACAGGGCTATGGTCACATGGGAGCCTATCTGGGACTTTTCAACGGGACGATCTGTATCCCCCAGATTATCGCAGCACTCTGCGGAGGTATCGTCCTCTCACTAGTAGGCAGTCATCAGTCTACCATGATGATAGTGTCCGGCTGCCTGTTAGTTATCGGTGCTGTCTGTGTGACTGTCATCCGGCAGAAATAGCAGGGGATGCAACCGTTTGCAT
>DEJF01000014.1:13393-27514 GCA_002353225.1 Prevotella sp. UBA2755
CTCAATATCTTCTCCGAAGAAGACAAGAATAAGGTATCGAGACACAAGATGACGACTCTTGACGGGCTCCATTGGTTCTATGAACTGACAAAAGCCGCAAAGACTGGTACTCATCTCGATTATTACTATAGTGTGATTCGTGGTGACGAGGAGACTCGCCATGAATGGTTGATGGAGCCTCACCGCTTAGAGATCATTGCCCCAAAGGCAAGTCGCTACACGGTTTACGACCACTGGCTTGACATCCCAGAGGACTCTTATATGTACTCCTCCGCCTTTACGGATTGCATTGCTGTCCGCAAATGCGAGAAGAGCGACGAGGCGCCCTTTAGTCAGACGGTACGGCTGAAAGTACGTGCCCCACAACTTCGCAACAACGAGCGACTCGCCCTGCTTGGCAGTGGTGAGTCTTTAGGCAACTGGGAGGCAAGACGTGCCTTGAAGATGACAGAGCATGAGAGCCATGAATGGGTCATCAGTCTGAATGCCGAAGAACTGTCAAACACCATCGAATTCAAGTTTGTGGTTCTTGATGAAGAAGAGGATGTCACTCCACTCTGGGAGAACGGAGTCAACCGCACGGTAGTATTACCCCAGATGAAGAATGGCGAGGTCGTTGTCTACGAACTATCACAGGCGTATTTCCCCATCTACCCGTGGAAGGGAGCCGGTACGGTCATCCCCATTTTCTCCCTACGTAGTGAGGGCAGTTTCGGCGTGGGTGACTTCGGAGACCTGAAACTAATGATTGACTGGGCTGACCAGACCAACCAGCGTATCATTCAGGTACTGCCTATCAACGACACCAACATGACCCATACCTGGCAGGACAGTTATCCGTATAACAGTATCAGTATCTATGCCCTGCATCCGCAATATACTGACTTCCGCCAACTCCCTGCGATCAAAGACCCACAGAAGAAGGCACAGTTCGAGCAGTTGCGACAGGAACTGAACGTCCTGCCCCAGATTGACTATGAACGGATGTTCACGGCGAAGTTAGACTATCTGCATGTGTTGTTCGAGCAGGAATGGACTTCCACCAAACGTCGTGCCTCATACAAAGAGTTCTTTGAGCAGAACAAGGAATGGCTCGTACCCTACGCAGCCTTCTGTTACTATCGTGACAAATACGGTACGGCAGTCTTCTCGGAGTGGCCCAAGGAGGCAACAGTAAAGGCGTTGAAGAAGACCGACAAGGAGGTAGAGTTCTGGTATTTCGTGCAATACAACCTCGACCAGCAGATGCACTCGGCACATGAGTATGCCCGTCAGCATCGAGTCATCCTGAAAGGTGATATCCCCATCGGTATCAGCCGTGACGGTGTGGAGGCATGGGTAGAACCCAAATACTTCAACCTCAACGGACAGGCAGGTGCCCCACCCGACGCATTCTCTACCGATGGGCAGAACTGGGGATTCCCCACCTACAACTGGGACGAGATGCTGAAGGACGGTTGTGCCTGGTGGGTACGTCGTTTCCGTAAGATGGCAGAATATTTTGACGCCTACCGCATCGACCATGTCTTAGGCTTCTTCCGTATCTGGGAGATCCCCGTACCCGAGAAGTCAGGACTGATGGGACAGTTTGCGCCAGCCCTCGGTCTCAGCAAGGAGGAGATAGCCGCCTACGGTGTTCCCTTCCGTGACAATCTCTTCTTAGTAGACCATAAGCGGGAGGACCGCTGGCACCCTCGTATTGCCGTCCAGTATCAGCAGGGCTACGAGGAACTGAGCGATACGGAGAAATACAACTTCAACCGTCTGTACAACGACTATTTCTATCGTCGCAACAACCATTTCTGGTATCAGGAGGCGATGAAAAAACTACCTCGTCTGACGCAGGCCACCCGTATGCTGGTATGCGCTGAGGACTTAGGTATGGTACCTGACTGTGTACCCTGGGTGATGAATGAGTTGCGCATCCTCTCGTTGGAGATCCAGTCGATGCCGAAGGACGACAAGGTACGCTTCGGACACCTGTCACGCAACCCCTACCGCTCCGTCTGCACCATCTCCACCCACGACATGGCGACCCTCCGCCAGTGGTGGGACGAGGACGAGGAACGCACACAGGAATACTTCAACACCATGCTCTACCGTGGTGGTGCGGCACCTCACCCACTGCCCGGCTGGCTTGCCAAGGAGATTGTGAGCCGTCATCTCACCTCTCCCTCCATGCTCTGCCTGCTATCCTTACAAGACTGGTTGTCGATGGACGAGAAACTACGCCTGCCCGACCAGAACGCGGAGCGTATCAATATCCCTGCCAACCCACGCCACTATTGGCGTTATCGGATGCACATGAACATTGAGGACTTGCTGAAGGCTGATGACTTCAACGAGACCATCAGGACACTCATCACCCAAAGCGGCAGAAAATAAATAACAGTATGAGAAAACTACTATTGATAGGAATGGCGGCATTAATGACAGCATGTAAGCCCAGTCAGGAAGCGTTTCACTTCGATGAGGTGACCTATTCGCCGCAAGAGACCGTTTTTAAGTTGTTCGCACCTGCTGACGCCAAGTGCATGGTGGTCGTCGACAACGACAGTACAAATATGGTGTTGCAGTCAGACAGTATCTGGACGGCAACCCTTCAGGGCGACCTGAAAGGGAAAACCTATCAGTTTGTAGTCAACGGGCAAGCCTCACCAGGTGTCTTCGCCAAGGCTGTGACGGTGAATGGCGAGAAAGGCGTTATCATGGACATGACAGACACCAATCCCGAGGGATGGGCTAACGACAGACATGTGCTGCGTCCTCTCCAAGACTATATCGTCTATGAGATGCACCATCGCGACTTCTCGATAGCCCGTCCGGAGGCGAAGTATCCCGGTAAGTTCCTTGCCCTCACGGAGCCATGGGCTATCCAGCACTTGAAAGACCTCGGCATCAATGCCGTCCATATCCTGCCCAGTTACGACTACGGCTCTGTGGACGAGACACGTCTGAATGAGCCACAATATAACTGGGGCTACGACCCCGTGAACTATAACGTACCGGAGGGTGGCTATTCCACCGACCCCTACGACCCGGTCTGCCGCATCCGTGAGTTCAAGCAGATGGTACAGGCGCTCCATCAGGCAGGCATCTCCGTGATTCTCGATGTGGTCTATAACCACACCTACGATATCGAGCACTCTAATTTCCAGCGCACCTATCCCGATTATTATTATCGGATGATTCAGAATAGTCAGAGTAATCAGAACACTCCGACATACTCCAACGGCTCTGGCTGTGGCAACGAGACTGCCTCCGAACAGCCTATGATGCGTAAGTTCATGATGGAGAGTGTGCGATACTGGTTTGAGGAATACCATGTCGACGGGTTCCGCTTCGACCTGATGGGTGTTCATGATATCGAGACGATGAACGCCATCCGTCAGGCGATGGATGCCATCGACCCGAATATCCTCATCTATGGAGAGGGATGGAGTGCCGGAGCCTGTGCCCTGCCCAACGAACAGTTAGGTATGAAGGCTAACATACAGCAGATGCCGCGTATCGCCGCCTTCTCTGACGAGATACGCGATGCCTTGCGCGGTCCTTTCAGCGACGACACCAAAGGCGGTTTCCTGTTGGGCGTTCCCGACTGCGAGGAGAGCCTGAAGTTCGGTATCACCGGTGCTATCGAGCATCCGCAGGTTGACATGACGAAGGTCAACTACTCAAAAGCACCATGGGCTGCTGAGCCTACCCAGATGATGAGTTATGTGAGTTGTCACGACGACATGTGTCTGGTCGACCGTCTGAAGACCAGTAAGCCTGGTATCAAGATGGACGAACTGATCCGTCTCGACCTCCTCGCCCAGACGGCTGTCTTCACCTCGCAAGGTATTCCTTTCATGCTGAGTGGTGAGGAGATGCTACGTGACAAGAAGGGTGTCCATAACTCCTTCGAGTCGCCAGACAGCATCAACCGCCTGGAATGGTCGAATCTCCAGCGTTATCCACAGGTCTTAGCGTATTACAGACAACTCATCGCCCTGCGTCAGCACCATCCCGCCTTCCGTCTGGGCAGTGCCGATCTGGTGCGCAAGCACTTGGAATTTATGCCGACTCCCCAGCAGGTGGTCGCCTTCCGACTCAAAGATCTGAAGGGTATTGACGACTGGCAACAGATCATCGTCATCCTGAATGCCTCGGAGAAACCCCAGAAGGTGACTATTCCACAAGGCACTTACACCATCGTCGCCAAGGATGGACGTATGGACGAACAGGGATTAGGAACGCTGACAGACAAGTCTATTTCGGTCTCTCCACAATCCGCACTCATCCTCCATTAAAGAGAAGAAAAAGCGTTTTTGCTGATAGCAATGCACCGCATAACCGATATTCTCACCCTTGACAGGATACTGTGCGAAACCTGCGTACTGTGACTGATAACCCAGTCCCGGAATCAGCAGGATATTATTACAATACTTCCGCATGACATCGACGATTGCCTGGAAATACGCTGTCATTTCCTTGTCACCCGCGCGCGAGCCATTATTATTATAAATACCTATCGGCTCGTTGGCAAGTTCAAAGAGAACGGCACCATTATTCTTCAGTTTGGGATGCTGTGCCACATACTCCCATACTTTGATCAGGTACTGCTGGTAAGCATCACCTATTGCTATCTTCTCTGGACAGACACCTGGTGGACGCATCACCACATACAGTCCTTTGGAGATAGCATATTCCAACCTGCGGACATCACCTGATCAATGATTCCTTTGTTATAGGACAGACAGCCAACAGCCAACAACCAACAGCCACGAAAGTCTTACTTTTCTTTTTATGTTATTCATCGCATATATAAGTAATCTTGAATTTGCATTGCTTTTCAAATTAAATGGGGAGGTGACTCACGTCAGCCCCCCACGACTAAAACCATAACTAGCATAACTACTAATCAAATATTTCAAATCTAACCTAAGCGATTAAATGCTTTTTTCGATTCTGCTGCAAAATTATACCTCTTTTATTAATATTGCAAATTTAGAAGTTACACGAACCTTTTCATTTGTAACACACTGCCCCCTAACACCGTTTTTGTTACACCAGAAAAAGATTAAGTTTCATTTGGCAATAGTTTTTCCTACAAAAAGTAGTACCTTTGCAACGTATTAAAAACCAAACTATTCCACTCAAGTTATGAAAAAGAAAATCCTAATGGTTGTAACTTGTCTATGTGCAGCGGTGTCATCCTTTGCGCAAGACCCCAATTTTTACATTTTCCTCTGTTTCGGACAATCCAACATGGAGGGTGCTGCCCGTCCTGAGGCACAGGACATGGAAGGTGTGAGTCCACGTTTCTTACTAATGCCTGCCGTTGACGACCCCGCACGCAACCGTAAGAGGGGCGAATGGTGCCAGGCACTCCCCCCACTCTGCCGTCCTAATACAGGACTAACCCCTGTCGACTATTTCGGTCGCACGCTGACAGAGAATCTGCCAGAGAACATCCGTGTCGGTGTGATCCATGTCGCTATCGGTGGTATTCGCATTGAGGGATTTATGCCTGAGGGCATGGACGAGTTCGTCAAGACTGCTCCCGGTTGGATGACTGGTATGCTGAAGGCATACGACAACAACCCCTATGAGCGACTGGTCTCCCTTGCCAAGAAAGCACAGAAGGACGGTGTCATCAAAGGTATTCTCATGCATCAGGGGGAGTCTAATACGGGTGATGCCGAATGGGCTAACAAAGTACAGAATGTCTACGACCATCTGTTAGGCGACCTCCAACTGAAACCCGAGGAAGTACCCTTGCTTGCCGGTGAGGTCGTTCAGGCTAATGGAGAAGGACAGTGTATTGCCATGAACAAACAGATTGACGAGTTACCAAAGACGCTTCATACTTCACAAGTCATTTCCTCTACGGGATGCTCTAATGGTCCCGACAAACTGCATTTCGATGCCGCTGGCTATCGTGAGTTAGGTCGTCGTTATGGAGAGAAGATGCTGGAACTGATGGGCTACCATGTCCGCTCACCGTTTGCCGTTCCTGAGGATGCGGTCACGGCAGAGACTACCGTTCCTGGGAATGAATTCCCCAAGGTGGACAAAGAGCGTCGTGCTTATTTCCGTGTGAATGCTCCTCAGGCGAATAGTGTCATCGTAGATATCTGCGGAAAGAAATATGATATGCGTCGTGATGAGAAAGGTATCTGGTGTGCCGTCACCGATCCGCTGGTAGTGGGATTCCATTACTATTTCATCAATATCGGTGGGGTGAATGTGATCGACCCAGCCACGGAGACCTTCTTCGGATGCAACCGGGAGGCTGGAGGTATCGAGATACCTGAGGGAGCCGAGGGCGATTACTATCGTCCACAACAGGGCATTGAGCATGGACAGGTACGCTCTATCTACTATTATGCCAAGGCGACCCAAGAGTGGCGACATGCCATGGTATATACCCCTGCGGAGTATGAGAAGGGCAAGAAACGCTATCCTGTTCTTTATCTGCAGCATGGCATGGGTGAGGATGAGACCGGCTGGAGCAAACAGGGACACATGCAGCATATCATGGACAACCTGATTGCCAGCAAGGAAGTGGTACCGATGATTGTCGTCATGGAGAGTGGCGACGTGAAGGCTCCGTTCCGTGGGGGTGACAACCGTCAGGGATTCAGCGAGTATGGTGCCAGTTTCTACAAAGTGATGATACAAGACTTGATACCAACCATAGACTCGAAGTTCCGTACCCTGACAGACCGTGACCATCGCGCGATGGCTGGTCTGTCGTGGGGCGGACACCAGACCTTCGACCTTGTCCTGAACAACATGGACAAATTCTCTTATATGGGTGCTTTCAGCGGCGCTATCTTCGGACTCGACGTGAAGACTGCCTACAATGGTGTGTTCACCAAACCTGACGAGTTCAACAAGAAGATACATTACTTGTATCTCAGTTGTGGCAGTGAGGAGAACTTCGGTACTGAGGCATTAGTCAAGAGTCTGCGTGACGCAGGTATCAAGACTGATTACTATGTATCTCCTGGTACGCACCACGAATGGCTCACATGGCGTCGCTGCTTCCGTCAGTTTATCCCCCATCTATTTAAATAATTGATATGAGAAACTTCATATTGTCTTGCTCTTTGCTCAGTGCGATCGCTGTATCGGCACAGAACCCGGTCATCAGAGACCAGTTCGCAGCCGATCCCACTGCCCGTGTCTTCAATAATAAGGTGTATGTCTACCCGTCCCATGACATTCCTGCCCCTGAGGGTCAACGTCAGGACTGGTTCTGCATGGCAGACTATCATGTGTTCTCCTCTGAGAACCTGACGGACTGGACGGATCATGGCACGATTCTCTCGCAGGAACAGGTACCATGGGGAAAGACGGACGCTTACTCCATGTGGGCACCAGACTGTGTCTATAAGAACGGGAAATACTATTTCTACTTTCCCAATGCGCCCAAGAGTGGACGGGGCTTTGCCATTGGTGTTGCTACTGCCGACAAGCCGGAGGGACCGTTCGTCTGTGAGCAGGAGCCTATCAAAGGGGTGTCTGGCATCGACCCCTGCGTGTTGATCGATGATGACGGGAAAGCGTATATCTACTGGAGCGGGATGGGTATCCGTGGTGCGAGACTGAAGGACAATATGCTGGAACTGGACGGGGCATTACAGGAAGTCAAGATCCCTCACAGAGACGGGATGCCGGAGATGCCCCCGATGAAGGTCGGTGGTCAACTGATGGAGGGACTGCCTGACGGTTTCAAGGAAGGTCCTTTCGCTTTCAAGCGTGACAACTGGTATTACCTCACCTTCCCATGGGTTCGTGGGGACACCAGCAATGGTGCTAATCCCACAGAGACGCTTGCCTATGCCATGTCGACATCGCCCCTTGGTCCCTGGGACTTCAAGGGTATCATCATGGCAGAGCATGACAACCACTGCTGGACCAATCATCATAGTATCATAGCATACCAAGGACAATGGTATATCTTCTACCACCGTAATGATTTCTCCCCCAGCATGGACAAGCGCCGCTCGGCTCGTATCGAGAGGATTGCGTTTAATGCTGACGGTACCATTCAGGAGGTTCGACAGACCATGCGTGGCGTGGGTATCAACCAAGCGACGGAGATGATTGAGATCGACCGCTACAGCAATGCGAGCAACAACGTGACGACCCAACTGATTGACACCATCAATACCTTCCGTGGTTTTGAAGCCGTATTACCTCAGAAAGGTAGTTGGCTCCGTTATAACGATGTGGATTTCAGTGCGGTGACGGATGGTTATCTGGTGGTGAATGTCAAAGCAGCCGACAATACTGAGTTCTTTATCAGAGAGAAGTCTGCAAAGGGGAAAATCATCGCCAAGGTACCGATGGTCGTTAAGAGTGAGACGAGATTCCCGGGGATGGCGACTCCCTTCCGTCGTGACCAGAGCAACCAATGGCTGACGATGACGGCAACGTTGGAATATCTTCCGAAGGGAGTCACCGATCTGGTGATTACCAATGAGGGGGATGCGGCTTTCAGCATCAACTGGGTGCAGTTCAAGAATCGCCCTAAGTACTTCTCTCCCGTCTCCCCGACGGCAAGTCCGTTGCGACCTGACGATAACGGGTTCATCCGTCGTTGGCGACTGATGGAGCCTCTTGCCGTCGATGTCCGTTCCAACATCATCTTCACCTACTCATGGTTGCGTAACAAGTTCGACGAGGAGTTGGCGAAATTACCTAAACAGAAAAACAAATGGTACACGCTGGACAGCGAGACCTATAATATGAAACTGTTCCGCTTCGCTGAGAAATACGGCAAACAGACCTATGGCTCGTTCTATTGGTGTGAGACGGTCATCGACTGTCCTGAGGAGATGCGGAATGTCCGACTCGCCTGCGGCTCTAACGGTGCCTCTCTATGGTGGCTCAATGGCGAGGAGGTACTGATGCTGGAGGGCGACCGCCGTATGGTGGAGGATGACGGGATGTCTCCTCGACTGACACTCAAGAAAGGACGTAACACATTACGTGTTGCCGTCATCAACGGACCGGGTCTTGCCGACTTATGTGTCCGTCTCTTGGATGAGAATGGAAAACCTGTTACGAACTATTTGACGAAAGCACAATAATGATGAAAAGCGTATATCATATCCTCACGGC
Organism: Prevotella sp. UBA2755; assembly: GCA_002353225.1. GTDB lineage: Bacteria > Bacteroidota > Bacteroidia > Bacteroidales > Bacteroidaceae > Prevotella. The sequence goes on from DEJF01000014.1 coordinate 22,511, forward strand.
ACTGACTCTTGCCGTATCAGCAAACGCACAGACTGGTGCTCCTTATATTCATGACCCTTCCACCATCGCGGAGTGTGAGGGGAAATACTACACCTTCGGAACGGGTGGTGGCGGACTCATCAGCGAAGACGGATGGTCATGGCATGGTGGTGCTGACCGACCGGGTGGCGGTGCTGCTCCCGACGTACTGAAGATTGGTGACCGCTACCTCTGTATCTATGGTGCCACGGGTGGTGGACTGGGTGGTGGTCATAACGGTCGCATCCTGACGATGTGGAACAAGACACTGGATCCGAAATCTCCTGATTTTAAATGGACAACGCCTATCGAGGTGTGCTCCTCGGATGGTATGGAAGACCAGGATGCTATTGACCCGGGGTTGCTCCTTGACCCAACCACAGGAAGACTATGGGCAAGTTACGGCACTTATTTTGGGACGATCCGTCTCATCGAACTGGATCCGAAGACGGGTGAGAGAGTGAAAGGCAACAAGGAGAAAGACATCGCCATCGACTGTGAGGCAACAGACTTGTTGTATAGGGACGGCTGGTACTACCTGTTAGGAACACATGGTACCTGCTGCGACGGTGTGAACTCCACCTATAATATCGTCGTAGGACGCTCTCGCAGTGTAGAGGGTCCTTATAAAGATAATGTAGGACGTGACATGTTCCATGGTGGAGGCAGGATGGTGATTGCCGCCGGCGACCGTAAGACGGGTCCCGGACATTTCGGACGTACCGTCGTCGACGAGGGTGTGGAGGTTATGTCCTGCCATTTCGAGGCAGACTTCGACCGCAGCGGTCGCTCTGTGTTAGGTATTCTCCCGCTGTTATGGAAGAACGGATGGCCCGTGGCTGGTGAGCAACTCAAAGAAGGAACTTTTGCCATCCTCTCCGAGCGTCGTGGCTATAGTCTGGAGTTAGGTGTCGATTTCGTCCGTATGGAACAGGAACGCCAGCGTTTCTGGCAGATGGATCCTAACGAGCCTGTGAAGGCTATTCCTAACCAGAAACTGGAGGATGTCGTCGGTACTTGGTCGGAAGGTGACATTGCCGTCCGTTGCAGCGACTATATGTTCCGTCCATGGCAGCACTGGCATGTCACGCCAGTACCTGAGAAGGGTGGACGGCTGACTGGTCCGCTTTATAAGATATGTATCGAAGGGACTACCCGTGCACTGACGGCGACTGCTAACTTACAGGTTTCCTCGAAAGAGTATGAGGGACAGGACAGCCAACTCTGGTGGATTGAGCAACTGACCGACGGCACTTACAGGATCATGCCTAAGGGTATTCCCGGACAGGAGGGACCCAACCAGCAGTATTGTCTCTATTCTGCCGGTGACAGCACCCCTACGCTGGCAGTGTATGACTTCAACAGCGACAACTCCAAATGGAATTTCCGCCAACAATAAATGATAATACTAAAACCATTACAGACTATGAAAAAGAGAATAAAAGAAGTGATCTCATTATGCGCGCTCTGTCTCTTGACAGGATGCAACGAATCTATGAACATGGAACAGAAGGTGAATGAACTCTACGACAAGATGTCGCAGGAAGAGCGTATAGCCCAGTTGAGAAGCGGCTATATGGACGTGCTCTTTGACGAGCAGGGAAAACTGGATACGGCAAAATGTCGTCAACTGATTCCCAATGGTATCGGACATTTCTCGCAGTTTGCCATGCAGAAACCTATGGATCCTAATATCCTCCGCGACCGTGTGGCTGCCGTTCAGGACTGGCTGATGCACAACACACCGAACGGTATTCCGGCACTCTTCCATGAGGAGGTCCTGTCGGGAGTCAACACACGGGGTGCCACCATCTACCCACAACAGATCGGACAGGCTTGCTCGTTCAATCCTGACCTGGCAGAGGTGAAGACCCGTCAGACCAGTACCGCCATGCGTAAGATGGGTGGTGTCCTCTCCCTGTCCCCGATGGTGGATGTATGCCGTACCCCCAGTTTCAACCGTTTAGAGGAGTCATACGGTGAGGACGGCTACCTGTCGGCTGTGATGGGATGCGCCTTTGTGAACGGACTGCAACAAGGTGACCTCAAGAAAGGGGTGGGTGCCTGCTCCAAGCATTATCTCGGCTACGGAGGCGGTGGTGATGCTGAGGAGAAGGAACTGATGGAGGAGATCCTCCTGCCCCACGAGACGATGATCCGTCTTGCCGGCAGCAAGGCTGTCATGCCTGGCTATCATGCCGTTCATGGCACTAATTGTGTTGCCAACAGTGAGATCCTGCAGGATATCCTGCGTGACTATGTGGGCTTTGACGGTATGGTGGTCAGCGACTATACCGCTATCGACCAGATACCCGACCAGAAAGACGCTGTCACGAAGGCGGCGGCTGCCATCAACGGGGGTAATGACGTAGACTTCCCGACGGGTGCCAACTACCAGTATCTGCAACAGGCGATCGACCAAGGGCTGGTAAAGCCTGAGACGTTAGAACGTGCCGTCAAGAATGTGCTCCGCCAGAAGTTCCGTGCCGGTCTGTTTGACCCCAACCCTTATTTATATAGCACTGAGCAGATCACCTTGGACACACCTGAGGAGCGTCAGACTGCCTACGAGATTGCCACCCAGTCGGTGGTATTGTTGGAGAACAAGGATGTCCTTCCTTTGAAGAACGCCAAGAATATCCTGCTGACGGGTCCTAACGCTAACTCCATGTGGGCGATGTGCGGCGACTATTCTTTCCCCGCCATGTCCTTCTTCTGGAAGATGGTGGAGAAAGACTTGGACCATCCTCATGTGATCACCTTGTTAGAGGGTATGAAAGACCATAAGCCTGCGGATGTCAACCTCCTTTACTCCCGTGGCTGTGACTGGACAGAGGAGATAGAGACCAAGTTCGGAAAAGGTGGTGATGAGCGTGCGTGGGAGTATTATATCCTTCACCGAAAGGTGGATGCCGGGGAGAAAGCCGACAAGGCTGAGGCGCTCCAGATGGCGAGAGACGCGGATATCATCATTGCCGCTGTCGGCGAGAATGTGATGCTGTGCGGTGAGAACCGTGACCGTCAGGGACTGCGTCTTCCCGGAAAACAGGAGCAATATGTGGAGGAACTCATCAAGACAGGCAAACCTGTGGTTCTGGTTGTCTTCGGCGGCAGGGCACAGGTCATCTCGGGACTTGCCGAGAAATGTGCCGCTGTCATCCAGGCATGGTACCCCGGTGAGGAAGGTGGTCATGCCGTAGCCGACATCCTCTATGGTAAGGTGTCCCCATCGGCAAAACTCTCTGTCAGTTATCCGAATACGGAGGTCTATGAGCCACTTTGCTATAACTACTCCGCTGAGAAAGACGCTCGGGTACAATGGCCCTTCGGCTATGGTTTGAGTTACACCTCTTTTGAATACAAGAACCTGCAGGTGAACAGTGAGGCACAGACAACCGACGAGGCTGTCGAACTGACCTTCCAAGTGACGAATACTGGGAAGGTCGCTGGCGACGAGATCGTACAGGTCTACCTCTCTCCCACAACCCCCGATCAGCATATCCGTCCTATCCAGTTACAGGGCTTTGCCCGTGTGGCACTGGAACCCGGAGAGACCCGCACTGTCACCACCAAACTCTATGTGGAACAGATGGGATTCTATAGTCATGAGGGACAACGCCAGTGGAATATACAGCCTGGCACCTTCACCGTCAAGGTTGGAGCCTCATCGACGGATATCCGTCTCCAGCAGCAGGTCGTCCTGAAAGGTAATGCCGTCAGCAAACCGCTCAGAGACCACTACTTCTCTGAAAGTATCATCAGTACAAGAAAATAATGAAGAAAACAACTCTTATCAGTATGCTTTGCCTCTTGGGAGGCTTACCCTGTCTCGCACAGAATCCTTTCGTGCAGACGTGGTGTACCAGTGACCCTGCCCCGATGGTTCACGATGGGACTATGTATGTCTATACCGGTCATGACGAGGACGGTGCCGACTACAAGGGACATAGTTATTTCTTCTACCATACGGGTAAACTGCCCAACGGTGGGGGCTTCGGACGCAGTGTCGCCGTCGAGGAGTTCCAATACAATGCGGATGGCAGTTTCCCCACCATCATGCCGACTGACGAGGGAGTAAAACCCATTGGTAAGTTCGACCCCTACCGCAAGGTGGAGGCGGAGACCATGGCATTCTCCAAAGGTGTGAAGACGGAGCAGAACGAACAGGTGGGTGTCTATGTGACGGATATCCACAATGGTGACTATATCAAGTTGCAGAACGTGGAGTTTGGCAAGAAGACCCCTCGTACCTTCACGGCTCGGGTGGCAAGTGGACTGCGTGGCGGTGCCATCGAGATCCATCTTGACAGCATCAACGGACAACTGTTAGGTCGTCTGGAGGTCCCAGCCACCGGTGGCTGGGAGCAATGGCAGACCATCACCTGTGATTTGGACTATCAACCCTCAACGCTCAACTCTACACTCTCAACTCCCCATGACCTGTATTTCGTCTTCACTGGCCGTAAAGGTCCTAAACTCTTTAACTTCGACTGGTGGGAGATGCGTGGCTTGGAACAGGTGAACATGCCGTTGTTCCAGACGAAGTTCACTGCCGACCCGTCACCACTGGTGGTGGGTGACACCCTCTTCCTCTACACCTCACATGATGCCTCACCAGAGGACATCCCTGACCCTAACGAGAAGAACTCCGCCGGTTTCTTCATGTACGACTGGCTGTTATGGTCGACCACGGATATGGTCAACTGGACGGAGCATGGTGCCGTCGCCTCGCTGAAGGAGTTTCCTTGGCGCTCCCGCGAGAATGGTGCATGGGCGATACAGACGGTGGAGCGGAATGGTAAGTATTACCTCTATGCCCCTCTTCATGGTCATGGCATCGGGGTCTTGGTGGCTGACTCCCCCTACGGACCTTTCAAGGACCCGCTCGGCAAACCCCTCGTATGGCAACAGGAGCATTGGGACGACATCGACCCTACCGTCTTTGTGGATGATGACGGACAGGCTTATATGTACTGGGGCAATCCC
>DEJF01000014.1:27559-32842 GCA_002353225.1 Prevotella sp. UBA2755
GACTATCACATCGACCACTACCAGGAAGGTCCTTGGTTCTACAAGAGGAGCCTCTCCCCCAACCCCTCTCCAAGTAGCGAGGGGAGCAAGTACTATCTTGCCTATGCCACTACCTGTTGCCCGGAGGCACTGGGCTATGCCATGAGTGACTCACCCACGGGTCCGTGGAAGAGCAAGGGCTATATCATGAGACCAACCCAGCGTGACCGTGGTAATCACCCTGGTATCACGGACTATAAGGGGCATTCTTATATCTTCGGACAGAACTACGACCTGATGCACTTAGAGACCTTCGTACACCATGAGCGTCGCAGTGTGTCGGCAACAGAGATCAAGTATCTCCCTGACGGCACCATCGAGGAGGTACCTTACTGGCTCGACCAACAGCCTATGCAGCAACTGCACTGGCTCAACCCCTACCAGCGTGTGGAGGCGGAGACCATGGCATGGGGCTTCGGGTTGAAATCAGCGAAGATGGGGATTCAGAATACGGGTGTCATCAAGGACATGCCGGCGTCTACTGGCAAGAAGAACATGTATATCTATGACGTGAACGATGGGGAGTACATCCGCTTGCGTGGGGTCGACTTCGCCAAGGGTGCCAAGCAGTTCAGCATCACTGCCGCTTCTACGGGCAGTCTGACCGTCACCCTCCGTCTCGACAGCCAGGACGGTCCCGTCATCGGCACTGCCCTCATCAAGAGCACAGGCTCCGTCGACCGCTACAAGTCGTTCAGTACCAAGGTGAAGGATGCCACAGCAGTCCACGACCTCTATCTCTGCTTTGACAAGACACAGGGTGACACCCACCTCGACTGGTGGCAGTTTAAGTAATAGGGTAAATTCTTTTAGTCGCTTCGCTTTGTAAAAGCGTCTTGCGACGATTACTTCAATCCTACGGATAAAGCATCACCCAGCCATGGTAGACGGCATCTTTCTGCTCGTCCCTGTCCCGTGCTGACAGTCCGCACTCCACCGATGCCATGGCGAGGACGAGGTCACTCCAGATGACTTCCGTCTCACGTTTCATGGGAGGCAGGGGTGCGTCAGGATGCCAGCCTGTGAGACGGCTCACGGTCTGGATATACGCCGCCACCTGGTTCTCCGTCTCTGGTGCCCATCGGCAGATAATCTTACGGATGGTGGTACACCCGTACTTCTGATGATACGTGCGCAGCAGTTTCAGGGCGGCACGGAAGCCCAGTCCCATACTCTCGAACTGGCAGAAGTCCGGGTCGTCGCCCTTGATCTTCTCCCCGATCCAATATACCTTTTGACTCTTTCTGATATTCAATGGATTGCAGTTACGCAGTCCTCTTGCTTGTTGTTTACTCATAATGTCTCATTCTTTGATTATACTTGAAAATACCATATCGCAGACTGTTCTGGTTGTCCTTTACCCGTCGGGGGTCACACGAGCAGTCGTAACTGACGTGCAGCCACGTGGTCTTGCCCCTGATATAGATAAACAACTCGTCGAAGCCCACACCCTCATAGAGGAAACGCTTGTAGATGATGTTGAAGAGACGGATGGCATGAGGCAGTCCGTCACAATAGATGTCCACGGCGGAGCCACGTGTATGCCAGTCGTCCTCGCGCTCCCCGAGATAATCGTTGAGCCGCTCCGAGAGGTAGGCACACCGTAACCGTGGCTCCTCACCCGACAGGTACAGCGGTTCGAGATAACACTCGCACAGGAGTTCCAGATGACAGATGACCGCCTGACCGGGCGTGTCCTGTGCAGGCAGGTTCCTGCCCCGATGCTCCACATTCACCTCCATCAGTTGTCCCAGTGTGAAGTGGGGGGATAATCGTCGGTGTCCTTTCATACTGTTATATGCTTAACGATTTTCTGATAGACCCCTTGGCGCACCCGTCTCACCAGTCCGTCCCTCTGCCATATAGCGGCAAGATTTGACGCGGTCTTGTTCGTAGAGAAAGCGCCAGCCCTCATCATATCCTCCGCCTTGAATTGGTCGGGCAGCATCTCATAGAGTTCCACGGTTCCGTTTCTCCTCCGTCTCGGCACGAAGTCCTTGGTGGCGTTCTCCCACGAGTCCTCCAGCATCTGCCCGAAGAAGTAATCCTGGAAGTAGAGCACGGCATCATAGATAAGGGTGGCAAACTGCAAGTCACCCTTGTTGATGGTGACCTTCCCCGTCTTACGGTAGTTCTCCCACTGTCGCCCGTAGATACGGGGGATGGTGAACCACGTGGCATAGAACACGGCACGCTTACGGAGGTAGTCCAGCACGGTATCGTTGGCGAGTGCCGCCTCCGCTGCCGTCTGCTCACAGAGGGTATAGACATGGTCCACCAGTTTGCCGATGCTCAGTTCACCCCGCATCTGCTCGAACTGGAAACCCCATTCTTTCAGTCTCACATCCTGCTCATGGTTCACACGCTGCTCTCCTTTCGGCATCATCTGGAACTGCGACGACACCATGCGGAAGATGGCGATACGGGTGCAGAGACCGTCATTGATATTACGCAGCGTCACCTTCTTGGAGAGGGAGATGGGCGTTCCCGTGATCACCTGGTTCCAGAAGATGGGGATCACCCCGTTCACACTGTCGCCATTGGCATAGTCCACACCGCTCTCCTCATTATGGAACGCCTTCAGTTCCACGTCGTGCTTGCCGATCCAGGCACCACCGCTCTGTGCCGTCAGCGAGGAGTCCAACTCCGAGTCGAAGGTATAGAGATGGAGGGGCAGTAGGTCACCGTTCACCACCTCCTTGGCATTGATCTGCCGACGGTAGAACACATGGTTGGAGGTGCGTGACGGCAGATAGCGTATCATCCCCTCGGGACGCTCCAGCGCCGCTTTCTTCTGCTCCTTCGTGGAGGTGGTACGTGCCTTCGCCTCCTTCTTATATGCCTCCTCCGCCTGTCGTGCAGGCTCGTCAACTGCCCTCATCGCCGCCATGATCTGTTTGTCGAGACGGGTGGCGAACGACTTACCGCTTGCCGGCTCACCGATGATATACACCTGTGGGTTCATACGCTGCATACGTCCGTCATAGTGTCTGTAGTAACAACGGGTCATCAGGGTGCAGTACATGGCACCAGCCACAAAGACGGCACCCAGTTTGTTAGCGTCGTCCACCCCGGCACAGGCGACATCATAGGGAGGACCTAACAGGGGCTTGAGCCGTCGGGCGAAGTCGTCATAGGGTATCCCGTCGTCTCGTCCCTGTCGGTCTTCATCCATATTGACACCCAACGCCTTCAGCACGGCTCTCATCTGTCGGGAGAAACCCTTGGGCGGCTCCTTGCAGGCGTGATCCACGACACTCGCCAACTCCTGCTCCGTCAAACCTAATCGAGGCATCACCTGAAGCAATAACTCTCGCTTGTTGTCACAGATGGAACGAAGATTGACCGCTAATTTGTGCAACTTCACATTACGCTCTCCCTCGACGGGGATGCCACCTGTCCGCTTCCAATACTCGTCAATGATCTTGGAATAGGGAATGCCACGGTAGAGACCCCTCCCATCCTCCCCTGTTGAGGGGAGGGGCTTTAAACCGTCAGTCCTCAATCCCTGTTCTCCCCCTAAACAGGGGGAGTTAGAGAGGGTCTTCTGCCCTTTACGGTACTGCTCCCCAAACTGCTTCTCAAACTCCTCGTCCTGATAGTCAAAGATGGTGTCATTGATAAAGAGGATATCATCCTGCTGGGGGGCGAAGGACGCACGACTGGCATCCTTACAAGCCTCGTCAGGCTCTACCCCTAACAGACTGGCAAGATGGTGCTGGTTGGCACTCAGGTCACCAATCGCTGTATCAGCCTTGAACACGACACGTAAGCCCTTACCTGACGGGGTGATATGCACGAGCAGGATGGAACCCCCTTCCGACTTCCCCGAAGGGGACGAGAATAGTTCGGGGTGTTCTTTTTGCCATTTCGCAAATAGTTCCCGAGGTGGGAGCGACATATTACTCCCCTCCCCCGGGAGGGGTTGGAGGAGGGGTTGCCCCAGGTGGTCGATGTCGAGCATCACCAGTCCGTTCAGGTGTGCCGCCTGCTGCTTGCGCCAACAAGCCTTGGAGCCGTTCTTGGATGCTGTCTCCTCAAAGGTCGCCTGGTAGATGAAGATAGGCAGTGAACGCTTCTTGGCATCAGCCTCCTTGTCGTTGCCCTCCGCTTTCAGTCGTCGGAACTCGGCAATCCTGTTCTTCACCCGGTCAGAGCCGACGACTTTGTAGAAGTCCTCCTTCGTGCATCCTTGCGTGGGCATCATTAAATGGTACTGTAAACTAAACATATCATTGCTTTTTGGATGTTCTGTGTCACTATTGACGCAGCAAAGATAGGAAATATAAAGGAGCCGTACCCGCTACGTTACTGTAACGCGTAGCGGTCACGGTACAAGACAAGTCCCTGACTGTCAGCCCAATATATTTTTCACTTTTTCTTGGAAATCCAAAGACCTTCTCTGGTCAAGCGCCCTGTTGAAGTAAGTCCGTAACGTCTCCGTGCGTACATGCCATAGCGCACCAAACACCTGCCAGACATCACTGATCTCCAACCTGTCGCTGATGATCTTTGCCAATAGCGCCTGCTCAGGCTTTGTCAGGTCAACAGGCTGCCAATCCTCTGTCAGCAGTCCTGCCTTCATCAACTTGTCGAGTATCTGCTGTGCTGGTTCCGTTTTGAGCACATCAGGAATGTCTGTCTCCTTCACTTCCTCCGCCTCCACGAAATTTCCCTGTTGATAATACTGATCCACATGGGCGATATACTGCCCGGTGGCATGAACGTTGATACTAATGATAGTCGGTTGACCGTTACTGGTCAGGCTCTCACGGATGAGAGCCAACAATGAGTTCTCTTCTGTTTGATTCATAATTATTGCTGTAGGTTTTATAGTATGTTGTTAATAAGTCGTCAGTAAACCGTGAAGAATACCAATGACTAGATGATAATAATATATCAATCATTTCTCATGAGGTGTCCAAGAACTTTTTCATTGCGTCTGCTTTTTTCAGTTATTAAAGTAAAGAAGGGGCGCAAAGAATGGTTTAGAAACAACATATTCCACAGGGGGTCCACATCCCTTACGTCTGTTGATACACCACCATAAACCCGCGCCCCTAAGGGTGCGAGCAGGTAGTCTTCGTAGACGTAATTCTCTTTTAGTTGTGGACTATTGTGGAATACGAATACTACGGGCTCAGCCCAAATGTCATGCAAAGGTACGAAATGTATTACAATGTGCAAAGTATTTTACATCTTTTATCACAAAAAACAGTGTTTTCGGGACAAAAGTATTCACTT
>DEJF01000019.1:0-24194 GCA_002353225.1 Prevotella sp. UBA2755
AAACAAGTTGTTTTGTTCCGATTCCGATAGTCTTAATCGATGATAGGGATGCCTTCCATGAGAACAAAACAACTTGTTTTGTTCCGAAGCCCATACCTCCTGCCTGTGAAGGAGCCGCTTCCTTCATGCGATGATGCTGCTTCCTCCATGTGAAGGTGAAGCCTCCGAGGGTGGAAGTCTGAGGCTTCGTAAACGAAAAACTTAAATATAATCGAGTTTTCTTTTCGTTTATTCGTATTTTTGAACTAATTTTGCACCCTGTTATGAGATACTTTGTGTGGTTTTCATACGATGGGACGAATTACCATGGGTGGCAACTGCAACCCAATGGGAATACGGTACAGGCAGAACTGCAACGTGCTTTGTCGCTTTTGTTGCGTGAGGACATCAGTGTGACAGGGGCTGGCAGGACGGATGCCGGAGTGCATGCCCGTCAGATGGCGGCACACTTCGATACGGAGGTGTCGTTTGACACAGACCTGTTGACGAAGAAACTCAATGGGGTACTGCCTGATGATATCAGTGTGAGCAGGGTGGAGCAGGTGAGTGACGACCTCCATGCCCGTTTCTCGGCTATCGCCCGTACCTATCATTATTATATCCACACCAAGAAGAATCCTTTCCTGAGACATTACTCGCTGGAACTGCATTACGTCCTTGACTTCCCCTTGATGAATGAGGCGGCACGTATCCTGATGGAGTATGAGGACTTCGGTGCTTTCTGTAAGGCAGGCAGTGATGTGAAGACAATGATCTGTCATGTGACAAGAGCGGAATGGGTGCAGACAGCGGATGATGCGTGGTATTTCGAGATTACGGCAAACCGTTTCCTGCGTAACATGGTACGAGCCGTCGTCGGCACATTAATCGAGGTGGGTCGCCATCGGATGACCCTTGACGGGTTCAGGGAAGTGATTGAAGGAGGACGGAGGACGCAGGCTGGTGAGTCGATGCCCGCACTGGCTTTGAGTTTGGAGGAGGTAAAATATGACGTGACGAGATATCGAGATATCCAGATCACGGAATAACGAAATCGCGAGATCACGAGATGACGAGATCTCGAAATAACGATATAATAAGATGACTTGGTTATTATTAGCATTTTTGTCGGCGGCATTATTAGGCTGCTATGATACATTGAAGAAAGTGGCACTGAAAGACAATGCCGTAATACCTGTGCTTTTCTTCAACACCTTTTTCTCTTCCTTGATTTTCCTGCCGCTGATTATCATGAGCGGTACAACGGATATGCTGGATGACAGTATCTTCCATGTAGGCAGTGGTGGATGGGAGATGCACAAATACATCGTGTTGAAGGCGATACTGGTGCTGTCGAGTTGGATTCTGGGTTATTTCGCCATGAAGAATCTGCCGTTGACCATCGTCGGACCAATCAACGCCACCAGACCAGTGATGGTGCTGGTGGGTGCTTTGTTGGTTTTCGGCGAACGGCTGAACGGTTGGCAGTGGGCTGGTGTGCTGATGGCTATCCTCTCGTATTTCCTGTTGAGGAAAAGCGGAAAGAAGGAAGGCATTGACTTCCGGCATGACAAATGGATCTATATGACTATCGGTGCCGCTGTGTTAGGAGCCGTCAGTGGACTGTACGACAAATACCTGATGGCGCCGGAAGAGCAGGGTGGAGTAGGACTCGACCGCATGATGGTGCAGTCGTGGTTCACGATATACCAGTGTTTGATGATGGTTGTTCTGCTGATAGTGATGTGGTTGCCCAAGCATCATACGACGACTCCTTTCCATTGGTCATGGGCGATTATTGGTGTCAGCATCTTCCTGTCGGCAGCCGACTTTATGTATTTCTACTCGCTCTCTATCCCCGAGGCGATGATCAGTGTGGTATCGATGGTGAGACGTGGCAGTGTCATTGTTAGTTTCATGTTTGGGGTGATGCTGTTTCATGAGAAGAACCTGCGTGCCAAGGCTATCGACCTTGCGTTGATGTTGCTGGGATTGGTATTCTTATATATCGGTTCGGAATAGAATTACTCCAAAAATTTTGCAGTTCGCATAAATTGTTGTACCTTTGTCGCCCGAAATGGATAAGGTAAAAGCAGCATTGTTTGATTTGGATGGCGTAGTGTTCGACACAGAACCGCAATACACGGTATTTTGGGGAGCACAATGCAGGGAGTTCCATCCCGAGCATCCTGGTCTTGAACACGAGATCAAAGGACAAACCCTTGACCAGATCTATGACGCATGGTTTGACGGAGATCTGAAAGAGATCCGTCCTACATTGACCCAGCGTCTGAACGATTTCGAGCGAGACATGGATTATCTTTATGTTGCTGGTTTCGAGGATTTTATCACTTATTTGCGCAAGCAAGACATTAAGACCGCTGTCGTTACCAGTTCCAATCAAGCGAAGATGCAGAGCGTGTATCGCAAACATCCCGAATTCACGGGGTTGTTTGATGCTATTCTGACCTCTGAAGACTTTGAGTATTCCAAGCCACACCCCGACTGTTACCTGAAAGCGGCAGCCCGTTTTGGTGCTACACCAGCAGCGTGTGTGGTCTTCGAAGACTCGTTCAATGGGCTGAAATCGGGTAGGGCAGCAGGCATGAATGTCATTGGACTTGCCACGACGAATGCTGCCGAAGCCATTGCTCCGTTCTGTGATCGAGTCATTAAGGATTTCCGAGATTTTAAGATAACGATATAACGAAACATAAATAATAAAAGAATATGGCAGGATATTTAGTCAGTGACTCACGTAAGGTGACCACACATCGCTTTATTGAGATGAAGCAAAAGGGAGAGAAGATCTCCATCTTAACATCGTATGACTTCACAACGGCAGGTATTGTTGACCGTGCCGGTATTGACGGAATATTGATTGGCGACTCCGCCTCTAATGTGATGGCAGGTAATCAGACCACATTGCCTATAACGGTAGACCAGATGATCTATCATGCCCGCTCGGTAGTACGTGCCGTCAAACGTGCCTTGGTGATCTGTGACATGCCCTTCGGCTCCTATCAGGTGAATGCCGCTGAGGGTGTTACAAACGCTATCCGCATCATGAAGGAGAGTGGATGTGATGCCCTGAAACTGGAAGGTGGCGCAGAGATAGCCGATACCGTTAAGCGTATCTTGGACGCAGGAATCCCCGTGATGGGACATTTAGGACTGACGCCACAGAGTATCAATAAGTTCGGCACATACGCCGTTCGTGCCAAGGAACAGGAGGAGGCAGACAAACTGATGTCGGATGCCAAACTGCTTGCTGAGATCGGTTGCTTTGCTGTTACGCTTGAGAAAGTACCGGCGAAACTTGCCGCAGAAGTAACCAAGGAGATCAATGTACCGACCATCGGTATTGGCGCTGGTAACGGTACAGACGGACAGGTGCTGGTTTATGCTGATATGTTAGGTATGACACAAGGTTTCTCACCTCGCTTCCTGCGTCGTTATGCCGACCTGAACACCATCATAACCGATGCCGTCGGTAGTTATGTCACAGACGTGAAGAACGGTGACTTCCCCAACGAAAGTGAATCATACTAAATGAACAGTCAGAACACACCCGTACACATCAAACTCTGGCATCGTGAGTTCTGGCAGTTGGCAGTCGCCAATCTGCTGCTGTCGATGTCAGTGTATATGCTCATCCCTATCTTACCGATATGGTTAGGCAAAGAGGAAAATTTCTCTTTGATAGAGATAGGGCTGTCGATGGGTGTGTTCTCATTGGGATTGTTTCTGTTAGGTCCATTCGTATCATATCTCGTACAGCATTATCGTCGTAACAAGGTATGTTTATGGGCTATAGCCCTGCTCATTGGTTGTCAGGGACTACTTTGGTATATGGACACCATGAAATGTCAGTTCGTGGAGTTCTGGCTGATATTACTGCAGCGTTTCGGGTTAGGAGCCTTATTCGGTCTTGCACAGATGGTGCTTGCCAGTACCTTGGTGATAGACACCTGTGAGTCGTTTCAACGGACGGAGGCAAATCATAGTGCCTCTTGGTTCGGGCGTTTCGCCCTCTCGTTAGGTCCTTTGACTGGTTTGCTGATTCATCAGTTGTGTGGGTTCAGAGTCATCATCATGGTATCTATGGGACTCGCCCTCGCCTCTTTTCTACTGATTCGGATGGTAGAATTTCCGTTCCGTGCCCCAGAGGATCATGTGCATGTATTCAGTTATGACCGTTTTCTGTTAGATAAGGGTGGGGTGCTGTTCCTGAACTTGTTGCTGATAACCATAGCCCTCGGATTGTGTATCGGACAGATGGACACTTTAGAGGAGTTCGGTATGATGATGACTGGTTTCTTGCTTGCCTTATTAGCCCAGCGTTTTATGTTCCGGGACGCAGAGTTGAAGAGTGAGGTGGTGACGGGATTGATACTTCTGTTGGCTGCATTACTGATTAACATGACACAGCATACTGCCGTCGCCTTCTATATCTCATCTACTTTTATTGGTATGGCAACAGGAATAATAGGGACACGTTTCCTGTTGTTCTTCATCAAACTCAGTCGCCATTGTCAGCGTGGCACATCCCAGAGTACATTCATGTTGTCATGGGAGACAGGAATGGCACTGGGTGTTGGATTGACATATATCCTCGCAGACTTATTACCACAGCAGGTTCATGTTATAGCGCTATCATTGACAGCCATGGCACTGCTCATGTATAACGGACTGACACATAACTGGTTCTTGACACATAAGAACCGCTGATTCATCCCCTACTACATAATTGTGCATACGGACAGTTCCGGCAGGTCTTCTGGTCCTCCACAGGCTGGAAGGGTATATCGGGATTGAATATCTCATCCACACACGTTTGTAACATCTCCTTGAAAGCAGGGATGAACGGTTGGACATCCGTGATTTTATCCTTATCGAAACATAATGTCGGATCGTAGTCATCTCCTGCGGAATGCTGGATGAAGAGTAGGGCAGGGCTGACAGGTAACTGTTCACGATTCAATTGAACATCCTCTCTGACAATACTACTATATAATAAGGTCTGAAGATAATAACCGTTGTGTGAGTCGTTGGTGGCAAAGATACTCTCAACATCTGGAAGACTGGTAAGTTTACCACCTCCCGTCTTATAGTCAATCACACGGATGCGCTCTTCTTGGTCCCTTATCACAGCATCCAGACGGTCAATACTTCCACCAATCGTTGTAGTGAAAGAAGTGCTGCCCTGATGTACCGTCCAGTCGTGAATCACCTCATACTCCAGCGCATGAATGGTAAAGGGCGCCAGTTGGAGATCAAGTCTCAACAACTGTCGTACATAATGGATGATGACCTCCCTATTGATGAGTTGTAGTCCGCTATAGTCTTTCTTATTAGGAATCTGCTCATGGAAAGCCTTGTCGACCGCCAACTCAACGGCTACTTTAGACTGTAGGACTTGCTGTATCTGTTGCTTCTCGATACGATGCCCGTGTTGCATCATCTGTTGGTAGAGATACTGTGAGGCGGCATGAAATACGATACCGAAGATACGGTCGTCTATCTGCAGTTCCTCGTCATCCATCTCTTTCAGTCCTCCCACATAGCGATAGAAGAAACTCAACGGACAACGGCGATAGGTGTTGATAGCCGTCGGGGTCAGCAGTGCGTGACGTGTATCGGGTTTCTTGACAAAGCGGTCGGCAAGGACCTCCAAGACCGCAGGTGTCTTCTTCACTGGTTCCGCCTTTCTCGCCACAATCTGCTGTCCTGCCTTCAAGGCATACTGATGGACAGGATGTCCACTCTCCACTAACAGTTGGAGCATGAAACGACTCATCTCTCCCGTATGCCCCTCGTCTGTCGCATTGTTATAGACCAGTGTGATATCAGAGGCACGTTGCAGGATGCGGTGGAAGTAATAGGCATAGATTGCTGTCTTATGATCGACCGTCGTCAACTCATACGCTTTACGGAGACTATGGGGAATGAACGAACTGTCGTTGACACCCTTTGGCATGTTTCCCTCATTGCAAGAAAGCATCAGAACGTGGTCGAAGTCAAGGTTGCGCGACTCCAGCACACCCATGATCTGAATACCTTCCGCCGGTTCCCCATGAAACGGAATGGAAGTGGACTGTATCAGTTGGTGTACCAGTCGTTGCAAGGTAGTGAGATCGACAGTTAAGTCACCACTATTCACTAATGTCACCAGTCGGTTGATGAGGGTGTACATCCGGAACAGGGACTCATCTCGCAGAGATGCCGTCTGCCCGTCATGATCCTCTTGATTCGCTTGTTGTGCGATATGTCGCAACAGACGTGCTATCCATTGAAGGGTTGCCTCTGTCAGGAAGATACTCCCTGTCTCACAACTGCTTAAAAGTTCATCTGTCAGATATCTGTAATAAGGATGGCGATGAATAGCCGTCATCAAACGGGGACGATAACCGCCTATCTGCAATGCCATCAACTGGTTGACCAGAGAGGCGGCAGGTGTGAGAGCCAAGGGATAACCTGTGGTGACATTCACTTTCTCTACCTCTTGGGGAATACTATGGATGACAACAGGCAATAGTTGCTCGTCACAAAGGATAATGGCTGTGCGCTTGCCATCAGTATAACGCTGATGCTCCTTCAACCAAGTGCTGACATAACGCGCCTGGATATTCTCTGTCGGTGCGGAGATATAACTAATCGTCTTGGAATTCTGGAACTGGCGATAGATAGCGTCCTCTTTGATATCCAACTCATTGGGGAACTCGTCAAGATACTGGGAGAGAAAATGACCAGCCTCATGTGACATGTAATAATGGTCGAAATCCCAATAGAAGAATGCCTTACCTTCTTTCCTTAACCGTTTGAAGAGTCGTCGCTCTACCTGATGCAGGAGGTTGAAACCCACAAAGAGGTAACGGTCATAGTCAAACGTGAGGTTCTCGTCAGTAGCCACCTGCCGGTATAATGCTCCCTCATAGGCAAGGTTCTGCTGCTCAAGCCGTTGGTTGAAATCGTGATAGATATCAGCGAAGTGACTCCATAGTTTGAGGAAACGCTCTTTCAACTCACTATTATGCTCGTCAGAGAAATTACTGAAGAACTGTTTGATGATGGCACGCTGCTCCTCCGTGAGATAACTGACATCATCCAGTTCATGGATATCACGGAGATTGGCAAATACCCTATCAGCATCTGCCATATTCTTATCGATATCGTCAAAGTCGGAAAGCAAAAGTTGTCCCCAGCCATAGAAATGATCAAGCGTCTCGTCAATACCTGTACAGGCGATATACGATTGGTGTAGGTCGCAGACCAGTTTGACGGAATCAGTAATCGCACGAGTGGCATGAGACGTGAAGAGATCACTAATGGTAATATAAGCAGGACTCCATATCGGCTGCCCTGTAAGACGTGCAAGATGCTCATTGATGAATAGAGCCGCACGCTTATTTGGAAAGACTATCGCTGTACGGGAAAGGTCATGACCGTACTTCTTGATAATATTCTCTGCAACGTATTCTAAGAATGTTTTCATTTGACGGGCTCTATTTTGTTACTATATACATACCAGAGGTAACCCTCAACCTGTTGGTGTCCCATTCTTCCAAGCAACTGCATGTACTCCCTAACCTGATTCTGATACTCCGGACGGGGGCGCCCGAACTTAAAGTCGACGACCACTATGCGGTTGCCATCATACATCACACGGTCAGGACGACGCTCGCAGACCTGTCCTTCCTCATTTGTATACAAAATGGAACACTCATTATATAACGTCCACTTGCCAGAGAACCAGTCCCTGACACGAGGATCCTCCAGACGCTTATTGAGCAATTCTGTCAGTTTCGCTACCGTGATATCCTCATCATAGAGAATACCATCCTGCTCTAACTTCAACAGGGCACCTTTGACATCATCTATCGTATGGATGGTGGAGAAGACATGATGCAGTACACTACCTATCTTGATATAACCCTGTTGGGTCGTATCCTCATCGGTCTCCACAAACTCACGACTTTTATTACTCTGGCGGAACTCAGTCTTACTACCGAATACTGCCATCTCCACGGGAATCTGCTCAGAGGACTGCAGGAACACATTATCGGACCCCTGCTGTTTCTCTTCTTTCTCAGTATATAGCGTGCCGAAGGTGAAAGTAATATCCGACTTCTCGTCCTCTATGCCATTAAGCACTCCTCCGTCTAATGTCAGTTCAGGTAGTACTCGCTCTATCAAGGCAGAGCGTGTCCTTCCTGCCTTTCTCTTTCCTATCACAAAGAGATTCTTGCACGCTCGTGTGAAGGCTACATACAACAGATTGAGGTTATCGACAGTCAACTGCAGATGCTCGTTCTGATAGTCCGCCTCATAGATCGTCCCTGTCATCTTTTTCTCACCGTAATCGATAGGAGCAACGGGAAGTTGACTGAACGGCTCTTCTTTTGGCTCGCACCAGATGGTGTCTCCACGCTCCAATTGCCAGTCGCAGAAGGGGAGTAGCACGTGGTCATATTCCAAACCCTTACTTTTGTGGATGGTCATGATGCGGACACCGTTGAGTTCGTCACTCTGTATGGTTTTCTTATGAAGTTCCTGTTCCCAGGTCTCTATGAATGCGTCAATGTCGGTACTATTGTCTTTGGTGAACTCCATCAGACAATCATAGAAAGCACAGAGATACGCACTCTGGTCTTTCAACTGGTGCAGGTCAAAGATGATATAGAGTTGCTCTACCAACTCATAAAGGGGTAGCATCAACAACTCATCGAAATGAGCGATATATGCCTCCGGCAGAAGTGTGTCCGGCAGGATGCTCTTCAATAAGAGGTCGGCATCACTCTGGTTGTTACCTAACACATCCCGATGGTATGACTTGATGATATTGGCTTTCGTCAAGGTATCAGAGGGGTGGGTGAGCAGATGCAGCGCATTAACAAGCAACTGTACGGATACAGAGGCATCGAGCCGGAATGCCTCGTCACTCACAATACTTACCTCTGGTAGTTGCTCCGAGAAATAGTTGGCAATGAGGGTGATGATGTCATTCGTTCTGACAAGGATAGCGATTTTGTTTTGTGAGATACCATGTCCCAAAAGTGACAGGACAGTCTCCTTCAGTTGCTCCAAGGTACGCTCGCGATAGTCTGTGGCAGGCAACAGGCGGATGTCCACATACCCTTTTGAGTCTCGCCGCTCAGGAATCTCTTGGGAGACATCCGCATAAGCATTCCATAGTTGTTCTGCCCCTGTG
This sequence comes from Prevotella sp. UBA2755, assembly GCA_002353225.1. Lineage (GTDB taxonomy): Bacteria > Bacteroidota > Bacteroidia > Bacteroidales > Bacteroidaceae > Prevotella. The sequence continues at coordinate 9,191 of DEJF01000019.1, forward strand.
GCATTCTGCTCCACCAGCGCATCATGTTCTTGACGGGTGGCAATGGTGAAGAAGGCATTGTTAAAAAGGATGATATTCCGCTCCGAGCGATAGTTGGTCTGTAAGGGTCTGACTTCCATCATCTCCGGCTGAAACTGTTGCTCTATATGGTTGAGCAAACGCCAGTCACCAGAGCGCCAGCGGTAGACACTCTGTTTGACATCACCCACAATGAGGTTCTCGGAGCCTACGTGACTCATACACTCCCGCATCAACACCTTGAAGTTCTGCCACTGTACCGTACTGGTGTCCTGGAACTCGTCAATCATCACATGACGCAACTGGGCACCAATCTTCTCGAAGACAAAAGGAGCATCACTATCCTGTATGAGGGAATGCAGCAGGTGCTGGGTATTGCCTAAGAGGAAGACGTTAGCCTCGTCATTGATATCCTTGACTTTCTGCTCGATACTGCTTAGAAGACGGAGGTTGTTGAGATGACAGAGTGTCAGGTTTGCCGACTGGTATAGTTTCCATTGCTTCTCTCTTTCCTCCACAGCAAAACGGAGCATCGGCATCAATACCTGATCGGAAAGAAGATGAATCTCCTCCGCACGAGGATGATCTTTCTTATACCAGTTCTCGGGAGCCTCCATAGCCTTGACAGCAGTAGTGTTAAGAATAGAATTATCGAACTGTCCGTTCTTGATTTTAAGGAAGAAGCCCGAAACACCCCTGCTGCCATTCTTGATATCGGTAATGGCAAGCCCCTCCTGCTCCAAAGTGTCGAAATAGGAGGAGGCGATAGTCAGCATTCGCTCTTTGGCATCATCACGTATCTGACGGAGCGTCTTGGTATATTCTTCGAAGAACCCTTCCTCCGCCATCTTCTCATTCAACTCGTTCCGATGCTCTTTATAGTAATCACGGAAGATGGTCTTGCCGAAGTTCTTGATATCACGGATAAAACTGGTTTTCTTCTCATCATTATTACTCCAACTCTTATCCTCGCTGAGACTGTCCATGATATAATGAAGCAACCATTGCAGGATGACATCCGTGTGCTTGAGGTTGTCAATGAGTTGGTCAACAGCCATTTCCTCTACCTGGTCACCACTGAGTCCTACCCGTAGGTTTGCTGTCAGATCTAACTCCCGTGCAAGGTTACGAAGGACACTCTGAAAGAAAGCGTCAATCGTCTGTACACGGAAACTATTATAATTATGTAACAGCAGATGTAATGCCTCGCCAGCCCGCTCTCGGATGGTGCGCATAGGAAGCCCTGTCTCTTGCTGCACCTTCTGCGCATAACTCTCAGAGTCAGGCAGTTCTTTCCAGATGCCATACAACTGGCTCAGGATACGCATCTTCATCTCCTCCGTAGCCTTATTGGTAAAAGTCACGGCAAGGATGCTGCGATAGTTGAGCGGGTTAACCACCAGCAGTTTGATATACTCTGTGGCAAGGGTAAAGGTCTTTCCACTTCCCGCACTGGCTTTGTATACGATGAGAGGTTTACGCATGACTACCACTTTCTGAATAACTCAAATGTGAATTTAAGACCGAACTCCTTGGGTTTCGCATTGAGGAAACTGCCAAAGGCTCCTATGGATACAAAACGGGTAGTAACACCATAACCTATCTCCGCATAAGGACGGGTGTGCTGGATAGACAGTAAACTGAAATAGATGGTCTCTCGCTCAATATACTTACCCACCAAAGGCAGGAAAGAGCAGACGAGTAGGGGAGACTCATAAGACGCATGCCCACGGAGATAATATCTTGACGTATTATACCATTCGCTGTTCAGCAACTGGAAATTGCCAGACCACTCGTCCTCCCATCCACCGGGCAGGTTCTGGTCACGGAAATTAGCATAGTCGAGGAAGTAACTCGTCTCCTTGTTGGTATAGAGTCCGAAACCTGCTTTGAGATTGATTTGACGCAGACAGTCTAACTTGAATTTATGACTGGCATCAAACTCGTAACGCTCATACTCCAAGTTGGAGCCGAGAATACCCTTGATGCTTCGCTCGTAGTTCACAGTGAGATAAGGACCACGCTGCCATGGGGTTAGGTGCAGGGTAAAGGTAGGCGCAAAACTGCGATATGACGTGGGCATATCGAAATCCCTCATCGCTTGGACATTATCCGCCTTACGGATGTGATACACCAGACCTGCCTTGATCTCCAACCAGTCGTAAGCCACCACATTATTGAGCGCTTTGATATAATTATCTGTGAAATAATTCACATTCACACGGTCAAATTCTTTATCCTCCATCTCTGGATGCATATTCTTGATAGCCTGCCTGATGCTATAATGAGAGATACGGTTGTCGTTGGCGATGATAAGTTCCGCATAACCGTTACGCTTGGGATTATAGGTCATCCTGATAGGTGTGTAGTGGAAGAACTGCTTAATCTTGAAATTGTATCCGATTTGCGGATTAATCGTCAGATAGCGTTTCTTATTCCAACTATATCTGACACCTAACTGGATTTTGTACGAGAACCCTCGGTTACGGCTATAACTGATATACTGAGGATTCAGGATAGGGGAGAGCGAGAAGTCCGCCCCCATGGCATCGGTATGGGAACTTGTCACCAGCCTGTCACCGATATCCCACAGGACATCACCCACCGTGCGTTTCTTGGGTTTCAGGGTATCTTCCAATATCTTCTCCTTGTTTCTCCTTGCTTCCTCTAACTCTCTCTCCACATCATACTTATGGTAGATTCCCTTCTCTTCCTCATTTAACTGGAAGGTGCGCAAGGTCTCCATCATCTCACGGCTCTCCAGTTCGTTCAGAGAATCGGGCAGGGAAGTGGGGGCGTTGTATGTGGCAAGGAAATGGGAGGATATGCGGTTACCCATAAAACTGAAATACAAGTCGGAAGCACATCGCTGGGGCAGGATGGAACTGGTGTCTTCACTTCCTAATACCACATCAATATGGAATTTGAGCATGTCAAACTCTCCGTCATACATGGTGTAAACCACACGACCCGTGTTCTTGTTGACCAAGGCATACCCCTTCACCAACTGGGTGTTCTTCAGTTTCGGACGGAAAGAGACATGGACAAGATTCCCGTTCACATTCTCTATCGTGTATCGGTAATAGAAACGGTTGTTTCGATAGAACGGTGACAATAACCTGTCTTCATACAGTGTCTGGTCATAGATATTGGGAGTCAGGTAATCTGTAAACGCCTCACTGACCTGTCTGTCATGGGGAATCGTGTTGCTGATGACCTGAGACCTCGTCCTGAACTTATGGGTTTTCTCTATCTCCGTCTTACCATACGACTCTGAGATATACTTACGGTCTCCCTTGGCAACAGCATATAACGTAGGGACGAGGAACATGGTGAAATTACGACGTTCCGTATTCAACGTATATCTCATATACGTATTCGTCGTACTACCAATGTTGTTACTTGTATAGTTACGCTTATAACTCCACATCTTCTCAAGAATGGTGGAGTCTTCTCTCTCAATGGAAAAACAAAAAGTAGGCATGAATAACAACATGCCTACCATTATTAATATAATATGATGTGCTCTTTTATTCACAGCCCCAAAATTACAAAATAATTCTGAGGGAACAAAAGAATTAGCCCAAATATTTCATCAAAATGCGCGCATTCCCTGATTCACGGAGTTTGGCAATGCTCTTCTCACGAATCTGACGGACACGCTCACGGGTCAGTCCCAGACGGTCACCAATCTCCTCAAGACCCTTCTCGTGACAACCGATACCGAAGCACTCACGGATAATGGTGATCTCACGGTCTTTCAATACTTTCTGCAGCACTGTGTTCAACTCCTGAGCCATCGACTCATGGTCTACCTGGCGGTCGGTGCGTGAGTCCTCACCACTTGCCATCACGTCCAGCATACAGTTGTCCTCACCGTCCTGGAACGGAGCGTCGATAGACACGTGATGACCGTCTGCCATCAGGCTCTGCCCAATCTTCTCCTCATCCAGATTCGTTGCCTCACTCAACTCAGAGACAGACGGATGACGCTGGTTCTCCTGCTCGAATTTGTTAATCTCGTGATTAATCTTATTCAGACTTCCCACCTGATTCAGGGGAAGACGAACGATACGGCTCTGCTCTGCGATAGCCTGAAGAATGCTCTGACGAATCCACCATACAGCATAAGAGATAAACTTAAAACCACGTGTCTCATCAAACTTCTGTGCGGCTTTGATCAAGCCGATGTTACCCTCATCAATCAAGTCAGTCAGCGTCAATCCCTGATGCTGATACTGCTTAGCAACCGATACCACGAATCGGAGATTAGCCGTTACCAACTTGTCTTTGGCACGCTCGCCCTCAGGACCGCCCTTGCGGATCTTCTGAGCCAGTTCGATTTCCTCATCGATACTGATCAATGGTGCACGACCGATTTCCACCAGATACTTATCCAGTGCCTCACTTGAGCGATTCGTAATACTCTTTTGAATCTTTAATTGTCTCATTTAAACTTCTCTCTTTTTCCTTAACTGCTTGAAAATCAAGCGTGTGTACTAATTAATACCGTAAAACGATGCAAAATTACGAAAAATTTCAATACGTTGTTCTCCTTACACTCTTTTTTTTTATTAAAAAAGTTTAAACATGAAAACCCACGCCGTTGACTTGGGTCAGACATGGTTAAGTATTCTGAGAATCTTCCCCTACATGTATTTTTAAAACCCTTGTCACCGTTGCCACCTTGCAAAACTATTTAGTTATCAGATAGTTGCGTGTGACAACGAGGTGGCAACGGTGACAAGGAAAGGTGCTTTCAGTGTAAAACACCCATGATTTCTTCATTAACAAAACAAGTTGTTTTGTTCCGATTAAGATTATCTTAATCAATGATAGGGATGCCTTCTTTAAGAACAAAACAAGTTGTTTTGTTCCGAAGCCCATACCTTCTGCTTGTGAAAGGTGTCGCTTCCAAGGGTCTATGGTACGGGTGTCAAGGGTGTAAGGTGCCACTTCCGAGGGTCTAAGGTACGGGTGTCAAGGGTCTAAGGTGTCGCTTTTGTCTTACGAAGGTATGGGCTTCCTCAAACTGAGACTTTAATCGGTAACAAACCATGCTTTAGTCGGTAGGAAACTTGTAGTTTGTCGGTAAGAAAGTTCCGTTGAGTCGATAACTGATTTGACATGCTTCTGAAAATAATTAGATTTCCTTTCTTTTTTCTTGTTTAATTTCGTATCTTTGCAATCAAAAGGAGGTTTGATCAAATTAGACTATAATCGTCATTATGATAAATAGAAATAAATAATAGAAACAAACAGAGTATATAATACAATGATGAAGGATTTTAATTTCTATGCCCCGACTCGTGTGGTGTTTGGACGAGAATCGGAGAAACTGATCGGGAATTTGGTGAAAGAATACGGTGGACATCATGTTCTGGTGCATTATGGTGGCGGTTCCGCTGAGCGCTCGGGATTACTGAATGCGGTTCGTCAGCAGTTAAAGGATGCTGGATTAGACGTTACAGAACTGGGCGGTGTTGTTCCTAATCCATTATTAAGTAAGGTGTACGAAGGCATCGGACTCGGACGCAAGAGTCAGATAGATTTCATCCTTGCCGTTGGCGGTGGCAGTGTGATTGACTCAGCCAAAGCCATTGGCTACGGAATTCCATACGATGGTGATGTGTGGGATTTCTGGGATGGCAAGAGCAAACCTGCGACATGTCTGCCGATTGGTGTCGTTCTGACAATTCCTGCCGCTGGTAGCGAGATGTCATCCAGTTGTGTGATTACCAAGGACGAAGGACTTCTCAAGCGTGGTGTCAACAGTGATCTGTGCCGTTGTAAGTTCGCTGTCATGAATCCAGAGCGTACCTATACCCTGCCAGCCTATCAGACGGCTGCTGGAGCCACGGATATCATGATGCACACGATGGAGCGTTATTTCACGAAATATGAGGATATGTCGCTGACGGACGCTATTGCGGAGGCATTGTTGAGAACTGTGATGGATTCGGCAAAAATCGTGATGAAAGAGCCTCAGAACTATCGCCATCGTGCACAGATTATGTGGGCTGGCTCCTTGGCACATAATGACTTGACGGAATGTGGTACAGAGAAGGATTTCGCCACCCATAAACTGGAGCATGAACTCAGTGCGTTGTTTGGAGTGACACATGGTGCAGGATTGGCAGCGTTGTGGCCCTCATGGGCTCGTTATGTGAAAGCAAAACATCTGAGTCGCTTCGTGCAGTTTGCTGTCAATGTCATGGGTGTCACGAATGATTTCGCACATCCTGAGGAGACTGCCGAGCAAGGTATTCTTGCCATAGAACGTTTCTATCGTGAGATTGGTATGCCTACGAATATCAGGGAATTGTTAGGCAGGGAAATCACGAAGGAAGAGATTGATATCCTAGTCGATAAATGCTCCCGTGGAGGAACTATCACCATTGGTGCCATGGAGGTACTTGGAGCCAAAGAGATGCGGGATATCTACGAGATGGCGAAGTAGGGGGTCACTCCCCTACTCGTTTTTCAGTGTCGGAAGTGACAGATGGTATCTGACAGCGAGGAAACGCATCAGGCAAGTAACGAGGAACGAGGATATAGCCGTTACTTCTATCGGAAGTTGTAAAGCGTCTAATCCCCAATAAGTTATGCCACCGAGGATAGCAGCCATCGCATACACTTCCTTATGGAAAATAACAGGCTCGTTATTCAGCAGGATATCACGTATCACACCACCTGCGGCACCCGTGATACACCCCATGATAATAGCCACCCAATACGGTTGTCCGAACGCCAAGGACTTTTGGATACCAGCGATATTAAACAATGCCAGTCCTAAGGTGTCGAACACAAACCAAGTGTTATGGAGCCGTTCAAGATGTCGTGCGAAAACAATCACAAACACCAAGGCGACTGCCGTACAAATGATATAAAAAGGATTTGTCATCCAGAAAGGGGTCGTTCCTAACATCACGTCACGGATGGTACCACCTCCGATGGCAACAGCAATACCGCACACATATCCCCCAAACCAGTCGAAATGCTTGGCTGCGGCATGTCGTATACCAGAGATAGCGAACGCAAAGGTTCCTAAAAACTCGATGAGTTGTTGTAATAACGTATCGTAATCCATCATTATTCCTTATATCTGTCACCCCAGTAATTCACCATCCGCTCGTAGAGTTTCTCCTCCACTGGAGAATGCTGTCCATGCCACAGACGCTCATTCACCAAAGCGTCGGGCATGTATTGCTGAGGGGTGAAATGTCCGGGATAGTCATGCGGATAGATATACCCATCATGATAGCCCAAGTCTTTCATCAGTTGTGTGGGAGCATTACGGATGGGTAGCGGAACAGGTTGATTACCAGTCCTTTTCACCAATTCCAAGGCAGCGTCAACACCCAAATAAGCAGAGTTGCTCTTGGGTGAGGTAGCAAGATATACCGTTGCCTCTGCCAAGGGAATCCTTCCCTCGGGCCATCCTATCTTCTGCACAGCATCAAATGCCGCATTAGCCAACAACAACGCATTGGGATTGGCAAGACCGATATCCTCAGAGGCAGAAATCACCAGTCGACGTGCGATAAACTTCGGGTCTTCCCCACCCTCTATCATCCGTGCCAGCCAATAGAGTGCCGCATCAGGATCGGAGCCTCTGATACTCTTGATAAACGCAGAGATGATGTCATAGTGCATCTCCCCGTCCTTATCGTATGCCAAAGGGTTCTGTTGCAGTCTCTCTGCTACGAGTTGGTCGTTGATAACGATGGGTTCAGTAGAACTTGCTGCCTCGACCACTAACTCCAGAATATTCAGCAACTTACGGGCGTCTCCCCCACTATATCGCAATAGTGCTCCCGTCTCCTGCAGTTCTATCTTCCGCTCCTTGAGGATAATATCCTCTGTGATGGCACGATGCAATAGGTTCAGTAGATCATCCTTTCCTAAAGAATTCAGCACATAGATCTGACAACGGGATAACAAGGGTCTGATAACCTCAAACGAGGGATTCTCCGTGGTAGCACCTATCAGCGTGACAACACCCTTCTCCACGGCACCTAACAGAGAGTCCTGCTGGGATTTCGAGAAACGGTGTATCTCATCTATAAATAAAATAGGTGATGCCTCGTTGAAGAAACGACCTTTCTGTGCTCTCTCTATGACATCCCTCACATCCTTCACCCCACTCGTCACAGCCGACAGCGTATAGAACGGAGTCTCCAACTTATGGGCGATAATCTGAGCCAGGGTCGTTTTACCCACACCCGGAGGTCCCCATAATATAAAAGAGGAGATACGTCCTGCGTCTATCATCTTACGCAAGACGGCTCCCTCGCCTACCAAATGCTGCTGACCGATATAGTCATCCAGCGTGCGGGGTCTTAGTCTCTCGGCTAAAGGTTCTGCCATATTCCACGACAAAGGTAGTGCTTTTTGGGGAAATTAACAAAAAAATATTATGGAAATACTTGTATTTCGATACTTTTTGCATTAACTTTGCAGCCATAATCATTAAAAGTAGATAAAATATGAAAGAAGCAGCATCGAAACAAGCACTTAGCATTAAGAACTTAACCAAGAGTTCTATATGGGATATTCAGGAGAACGATGTCTTTAGAATGCTCAACAGCGGTAGTAAGGATGCGGATGTAAAGGATAACTTACGTCATTATGTGGACATCATCCGTTCAGCCTTCACTATTGAGGAACTAAAGGAAGACACCCCGGCAATACGCAAATCCTATGAGAAACAAGGTTATAAAGTCGGACAGGTAGCACTGGATGAGAGCACGAAGGTGTTGTGGGCTATCCGCAAACGTCCTATTATGCGTGTCACCGACCTGACCTATGAGAATATCCGACATATCTCTGCCAGTAAGTTGGTAGAGGTCCTGGAGCGTAACTTCGGTGGTGGCTGGGACTCCCTGTCACAATCCATTCAGGATATCATCGAGAGTGGTTTCGATATCTCCACCACAACCCTTCCTAAAGACCGTCTTCACAAAAAGGGAGGTATGTACGAGAAGAAGATTGCCGATGGCTATGAGGTTCTTGAGGTTGCCAAAGGCACTTGGGTAGAGGCTATCTTTGCGAAACTGAAGCCCGAGACCATCAAGCCACGCATGAAGTTCGACAGTGTCTCTGAGGACGATGAGGATGCTGAGATCGAGGATAATTTCGTCAACCATGACGAGGAAGACGAACTTGAGGAGTTCAACGAGGACGAGATGAACGAGGACAACTACCGTACAACCTTTGAGATAGAGACAGACCCCGACGAGGAGGCTGGCGAACTCTCAGAATACGGTACTGACGAATAGTCCATCCCGTGAGACACAATAACTAAGAACTTAAAACTTTATTAATCATATATGAATATTCCAAGTGTGTTTTGGCTTGTTCCCATAGCCTCAGTTGTGGCATTGGGAATGGCTTGGTACTTCTTCAAGAGTATGATGAAGTCCGACGAGGGTACTCCTCGAATGCGTGAGATTGCTGAGTATGTACGTAAGGGTGCCATGGCTTATCTGTGGCAACAGTACAAAGTCGTTATCATGGTGTTTGCCGTTCTGGTAGTTATCTTCGCCTTCATGGCGTATGGTCTGAACGTGCAGAACCCATGGGTGCCGTTTGCTTTCCTGACGGGTGGTTTCTTCTCCGGACTGGCAGGTTTCTTTGGTATGAAGACGGCAACATACGCTTCGGCACGTACTGCGAATGCCGCACGCCATAGTCTGGACGCTGGTTTGAAGATTGCCTTCCGCTCTGGTGCTGTGATGGGCTTGACAGTGGTAGGTCTTGGTTTGCTGGATATCGCTATCTGGTTTGTAGTCCTCAACCGTTTCGACGCTGATGGACTCATCTCTATCACCACGACAATGCTTACTTTCGGTATGGGTGCTTCCACACAGGCTCTGTTTGCCCGTGTGGGTGGTGGTATCTATACCAAGGCAGCAGATGTAGGTGCTGATATCGTAGGTAAGGTGGAGGCGGATATCCCAGAGGATGACCCTCGTAACCCTGCCACTATTGCTGATAATGTAGGTGATAACGTGGGTGATGTCGCTGGTATGGGTGCCGACCTGTATGAGAGTTATTGCGGTTCCGTACTCTCTACCGCAGCCCTTGGCGCCTCTGCCTTTGCGGCAAGTGCCGCTGACGGTATGCAGTTGAAGGCTGTCATTGCCCCGATGATTATCGCTGCAGTGGGTGTGTTCCTGTCCCTGTTGGGTATCTTCCTGGTTCGTACGAAGGAAGGCGCTACGATGAAAGACCTGCTCCGCTCCCTGTCATTGGGAACGAATGTCAGTGCCGTTTTGATTGCTATCGCCACCTTTATTATATTATATCTATTAGGTATAGAGAACTGGCTCGGTCTTTCCTTCTCTGTCATCTCTGGTCTTGCTGCAGGTGTGATTATCGGACAGGCTACGGAGTACTATACTTCTCACAGTTACAAACCCACCCAGAAAATCTCTGAGGCTGGCTTGACGGGTTCCGCTACTGTGATTATCAAGGGTATCGGCACAGGTATGATCTCTACTTGCATCCCAGTGCTTACCATTGGTGTCGCTATCATGCTGAGTTATCTGTGTGCCAACGGTTTCGACCTGAGCATGAGTTCCAAGAGTCTTGCCCATGGACTCTATGGTATCGGTATCGCTGCCGTAGGTATGTTGTCCACCTTAGGTATCACCCTTGCTACTGATGCTTACGGACCTATTGCCGACAATGCTGGTGGTAATGCGGAGATGAGTGAGTTAGGTGAGGATGTGCGTCATCGTACGGATGCCCTTGATGCTCTTGGCAACACTACTGCCGCTACTGGTAAGGGCTTCGCTATCGGTTCTGCCGCATTAACTGCTCTTGCTCTTCTTGCCTCATATATCGAGGAAATCAAGATTGCGATGACCCGTGCTGATGTGATGATGCAGAACGTACAGGGTGAGATTATCAAGGCTACCGATGCTACGATTCCCGATTTCATGAACTATTTCCAAGTCAACCTGATGAACCCGAAAGTCATCGTGGGTGCTTTCATTGGTGCTATGGCTGCCTTCCTGTTCTGTGGTTTGACCATGGAGGCTGTAGGACGTGCTGCCCAGAAGATGGTGGTAGAGGTACGTCGCCAGTTTAAGGAAATTGCTGGTATCTTAGAGGGAACAGGTACTCCCGACTATGGTCGTTGTGTAGAGATCTCTACTCGTGCGGCACAGCATGAGATGATATTCCCCTCTATCCTTGCCATCATCATTCCTATCGTCGTAGGATGTGTGTTAGGTGTTGCTGGTGTGTTAGGTCTGCTGGTTGGTGGACTTGCCAGTGGTTTCACACTTGCTATCTTCATGGCGAATGCCGGAGGTGCTTGGGACAATGCCAAGAAGAATGTCGAGGAAGGTAATTTTGGTGGTAAAGGCTCGTTTGCCCATAAAGCGACTATCGTAGGTGATACTGTTGGTGATCCTTTCAAAGACACCAGTGGTCCATCCTTGAATATCCTCATCAAACTGATGTCGATGGTCAGCATCGTGATGGCTGGTCTGACAATCGCTTTTATGTAAAATCCGACTAAATAACTCCAATATAAAGGCTCTGGACGAAAGATTCAGAGCCTTTTTCTGTCTTTTTCCCTCTTTTTTTGAAAAAAGTCGAAGAAAAGTTTGTTGGATTCAAAAATAGTTCGTACCTTTGCAACCGCAAAACCAAAAGGATGCGCTTGTAGCTCAGTTGGTAGAGCACCTGACTCTTAATCAGGGTGTCCAGGGTTCGACCCCCTGCAGGCGTACGAAGGAAGAGGTAAACGTTAGTTTATCTCTTTTTTCTTTTCAAATATTTTGTAATCCAAAATATTTCTATTACCTTTGTCATCCGAAAACAATAACTTCGAATTTAAAACTATGAGTTTAGTAATGATTATCCAACTCCTGATAGTATTAGGAGCGTTGTGGGTAGGTTCACGTTACGGTAGCCTTGCCTTGGGTGCTATCTCCGGTATCGGACTGGCATTATTAGTGTTTGGATTTGGTCTAAAACCAGGTAATCCTCCTACTGATGTTATTTATATCATCATTGCTGCTGTGACCTGTGCGGGTATCATGCAAGCGTCAGGAGGAATGGACTGGCTGATACAGATAGCGGAGAGGATGCTTCGCAAACATCCCGACCGCATCACGTTCCTTGCTCCGTTGACTACTTTCTTCTTGACGGTATTGGTAGGAACAGGTCACGTGGTCTATACGCTGATGCCGATTATCTGTGATATCGCCTTGAAGAAGGGCATCCGTCCTGAGCGTCCGTGTGGTGTTGCCTCTATCGCCTCTCAGGTAGGTATTACCTGCTCCCCTATCGCTGCCGCTGTCGTTGCCTTCGTGAGTATCTCAAACGCTAACGGCTTCGATGTTACCATTCCTGGCGTACTGATGATTTCCATTCCTGCATGTATCTGTGGACTGATGGCTGCCGCAGCGGCAAGTTACCATCGTGGTCTCGACCTTGACAAAGACCCTCAGTTCCAAGCAAAGTTGAAGGATCCCGCACAGTATGAGTATATCTATGGCGGTAGTGCCACTACCCTCGACAAGGATATTCCACAGTCTGCAAAGAATGCTGTGTTTATCTTCCTCGGTGCCCTTGCCGTCATCGTGTTCTTCGCTATCTTCCAGAATGTACTGCCCGCATACGACACACTGAGAGGTATTAAGGGTACCGACCCGCTGGTTGTCAATGACAATCTGACATTGACTGCCGACCAGTTGGTAAAGGCAAAGATTCATGTTGATGGCATGACAGAGTTTTTCCCGAAACCCCTTGCCATGAACCTTGTCATCCAGATTGTGATGATTACAGCCGCCGCCCTGATGATTATCTTCTGCAAGGCATCTCCTAAGAAGGCGGTAGCAGGTCCCGTATGGCAGTCTGGTATGGTAGCCGTTGTTGCTATCTATGGTATCGCTTGGCTTGCCGACACCTATTTTTCTAACTACATGTCTACCATGCAGTCTATGTTGACGGACATCGTGAAGGAATATCCGTGGTCTATCGCTCTGGTGTTCTTCCTCGTATCTGTACTCATCAACTCACAGGGTGCCGTTGTGGTGGCAATGCTGCCTCTTGCCTATTCTCTGGGTATTGCCGGTCCCGTATTGTTGGGTGTGCTCCCCAGCGTATATGGTTATTTCTTCATTCCCAACTATCCCTCTGATATCGCCACGGTCAACTTCGACCGTTCTGGTACGACAATCATTGGTAAATACCTTCTCAACCACTCTTTCATGATGCCTGGTTTAATCTGCGTATTTACTTCGACCATCGTCGCCTATATTCTTTCGAGCATAATCTATTAATTGTGTAGTTGTGCTTAATATAAGCGTCCTGCCAAGGAGTAGTACCTGGCAGGACGCTTATTTTTATTTTACGTATTCTGTATCAGAAGGAATAGGTCAGAGAGCACTGAATCTGATGACGATTGTCCTTAACACTGACAGCATCACAATGGTTGTTGAGAGTCATAGTCTGATTGGTATCTTCATCAATAAAGGCAGCCGAGTAGTCCTTCATGAAGGGATAGAAGTCACCTTTACGCATGCTATACTGATAAGCGAGGTCGAGGCGGAACTTGTCGAACGAGAAACCAACACCAGCAGTGATACGATGGGTGTCCTTCCAGTTGATGTAATGCGTGGTGGAAGCATAATAAACACCAGGTGACTGTAAGGTCTGGTCACGCACACCATTCTCCTGATACATCGGTGATACGTAGTTATAACCAATACGGATAGCGAGGCTCTTGTCTGCCTTGAACTCAGCACCGAGTTTCAGGGTAGAAACGCCCTTCAGGGTGTTCTCTGTGTGACGCTTCATCACGTTATCACTGGAACTGTTCTCATAGTATGTATAATCGTCATAGTAGTAATCGTAATTATAGCGACCGCCGTCAATCGTGCGCATATCGCAGGCACCATAGTCGGCATACTCATATACAGCACCCAGCGCAAGATAGTCACCGACAGTATGACCGAGACTCAAGCCAAACTTCCAAGGAGTATTGAAACGGAAGTCCTCCTTAGCAGACTCGCGGTCTACATTAGTACCAATAGTAGTGTAATTCTCTGTTGTCAGACGATAGAATGTCGGTGTAGCGACAGAGACACCAATGCGGAAAGGAGACTCCTCGACAGGACGGAAGATCAAACCTGCCTTCACATTGATACCATGACCTGTAATCTTGTGGTTGTCGGAAATGAGCACATCCGTGATTTCCTGACTGCTGAGTGTCTCGTAATACTCACTGTAATTCTTATAACGTACAGAATGAACACCTACTGTCAAACCCAGATAGAGGCGGTTTTTGATATTACCACTGATATTGAAGTCGAACTCTCCGATATAACCTGTGTTGGCACGAGTGAAATCATAAGCATTACCAGCATAGTCATGGAGAATTTCATTCTCGTCAAGTACCATATTACCCAGATAGAGGTCGTCGAGTTGTGAACAGGCAAGTCCTCTGTTGAGGAAGAGTCCGTTCATGTCCTTCAATACGGTCTGTGAACTTTGTGAGGATCCATTCAGGGCATTAGCAGCAAACAACACATGGTTGAAGTTTCGATTCTTATGGTAGTTGAAACCAAAGTTCAGATAACTCGACTTTCCTGTGCGACTGCAGAACACTACACCAGCCTGATCGAAAGACACATGGGTCTTACTACCATCCTGGAAGGTCTTACCTTCCTCCTGTATGTTCACACCCAGAGTTGCTGAAACCTGTCCCTTACGGAACAAACCAATACCGGCAGGGTTAGAACCCATGGTGGAGATCTCAGCACCTAAGGCATCCATCGCACCACCCATACCCACATAACGGGCGGTACCATTCAAATCTTCTGTGGCAAGAGCAGCACCTACGTAAGTATCCTGTGTGGCATTCTGCGCCTGCATCTGCATGGCGCTCAGCGCCATTACTGCGAATAAATATGTCTTCTTCATAATCTTCAAACTCTAAACTATGAACTCTAAACTATGAACT
>DEJF01000019.1:24201-24741 GCA_002353225.1 Prevotella sp. UBA2755
ATGAACTATGAACTTTGAACTATCAATTATCTCCGTCCTCCATAAGAGTGTCCACCACCTACTGAGCGACCACCGCCTCCACCAAAGGAGCCACCACGACTGCCTCCGCCAAAGGAACCACCGCTGCGCATGGATGGAGAGGAAGAGCGATAACCTCCAAGACTATGGTTGTGATTACCATAGGTACGAGTACCATAATTGCGAGTAGTACCTGTGCTATAACGACGGTTGCCACCATATTTGTGGTGTGAGTAACCTGGACGGCTCCATCTTGCCCCTGCATGGCTATAACGGGTGTAACGGGGTCCGTACCATCCATAGTAGCGGTAACGCCAAGGGGAATACCATGTGGAATAGTAATATGGAGAGCGCCATCCCCAATAACCATAATAGCCATAGTAACCACCATAATACCAAGGATCATACCAGGGATCATACCAACTGTAATAGCCACTATAGTACCATGGTGAAGACCAGCGACCGTCACGATAACCCTCCCAATATGCTACACTGGGATTGTAGTCGTCGAAACGACTCATA
>DEJF01000067.1:0-27487 GCA_002353225.1 Prevotella sp. UBA2755
ATATATGCACCCAAAATTAAAAATAAGAGAAAATTATTCATGTCACAGGGACAGGTGAATGACAACTAATATCTGATGCAAGATAGGCAATAGAGGAAACGACGAAAGCGTTATAAGGATGATGGCAAACGTGACAGATGTGGCACGTTGGTTTTTCAGGATAGTCGCAAGCATATACAAGCCTTTTTCCGTAAATGCCTTTGGCAGTGAATAAAGCCTAACTTTGAAATATATCTCGAAGATACTTTTTCGATATAAACTAAAAAATAGATCGGAATTTATTTTGTAGTTTTATCATTTATTCGTATCTTTGCAACGTCAAGATAAATGTCTTGGCTATCCAGGTAAGTTTCCTGAGAGGGCAAGCCGTACACGTCACTACCCAATTAAAAAACAAACCGCATCCTTAGGGGTGCGGTTTTGCTGTTACGATGGAGTGCTATTTTCGAAAGCTATTCATCATCATCTTCAAAAAACCCTTGCTGGTGGCAATATTACGCTTGATGGAGTTATGATTTCGGTTTCGCTACTGTTGACCATGAGCCGTTTGAGGAACGAGAATTGGAAGATGCTCTTACCAGCGACGTGACGAACCTCTTATTGGAAATGGGAACAGGCTTTGCTTTCATGGGCAGACAGAAAGAAATCATCGTAGGAGGTCGCTCACGGAAGATAGACTTGCTGTTCTATCATGTCCGCCTTCGTTGCTATATAGCGTGCGAAATCAAAGTAAAGCCATTCGAACCAGAATTCACAGGTAAACTAAACTACTATGTTAGTGCCGTTGATGAATTGGTTAAAGCACCTGATGACAACCCTACCATTGGGCTCCTGATCTGTTCCGATATGGATAAGACCGATGTACAATGGTCTTTCCGAGGGATTACGACTCCGATGGGAGTTGCTACTTACAACAATATCCGTATCAAAGATGTACTACCTACCCAAGAGCAACTGAAGGAACGGATGGAACTGCTACAGAAGGAACTTAGGGCAACTAAGCGACTGATGAAAAAAGCAAGTGAATAATTGGTAAGGCATTTGGCGAATTCGGATGAAATGCTTACCATTGCACCCGATGATGAGTCATATAAAACGGCTGGTGACTCATCTTCGGGTGTTCTTTTAAGCAATTCATAGCAGAACAAGGAGATTAGTACGGTCTCTTATCCGTAACCCTCAAAATCCTCAATCTCCCAAACTGCCTTCATATAAAGAAATCCTGCGGATTCTTCCAAAGTTACGAAAAATCGAGGGCATTACAAAGAAACTTGTTTCTTTTTTTGCTGAGATGGAGTAAGTTCGCCATCTTTGATGGCAAAGTTACGAAAAACGAGAAAATGTCATATTTCTTTTTATCTTACTGAACACAAATAAGTTACACACATGACATTGATTTTCAAAATGCACGTCAGTTCGATATCACATCTTCTACATCGAATAGATGATAGAATAAATATAGCCTTGCTGCTCGTTGACGACTGTCTCCATGTTCTCACTTCCTGTCAGGACGGTTTTCATGTCGTTACGGATACCGTCACCTGACAATTTCAGTACCGCCTCCTTCATCGTCCAGAAACGGATAAACTCCCAGGCTGGATCTGGTGAGTGAGTAATTTGTGCCAGTTCCTCGTCATTCATTGTGTAGCGTGCCAGCGTGTCTTTGTATTCCCTGATACTCTCGATATCGACACCTACAGGACGGTCTGCTATAACACAGATAGCAGCCTCCCGACAATGACTGAGGTTAAAGTGGATATCGGGATGTCCTACGATAAAGGGCTTGCCATGTTCCCCATACCCGAAAATGGGTTTCTCGGTGATACCATATTCCTTTCGCAACCCTTCGCACAACAACAGATAGGCTGCCGCACAGGTCTTACGTCCCTGTTCATGCTTAAACTTCAACGCCTGCTCACGCCGTTGGTCAGACAACAAGGGGAGTGCCGTCTCGAAGTCGAAGCCGGCGATATCATCATTCAAGTAAATCATTCTCTGCTTTGGGAATACGACGATTAGGGTTCTCCTTGGCACCAAGGTCGACGAGTTCACGCCCTTTCTGTACCACACTCTGGCGACCCGTAAACAGTTTGTTGCCAGCGGCCTCGAAAGCACGATGCGCCTGATCGAGTTGTTCCCCCACCTTATTATATCGCTGGATGAAATCGCCCAAGCGGTCCAACAACTGTTCTGCAATGTTAAACACCTTCTCTTGGTTCTCCGCCTGCTGGTTCTGTACCCATGCGATATGAATCATGTGGAGGATACCTAACAAGTTCTGCTCACCAGTGATAAACACCTTCCGCTCAAAAGCCTCGCGCCACAAGGTGGAATCATTGGCAAGAGCAAGTTGCAGGGAACTCTCGAAGGGCACAAACATAATGACGAAATCGACAGCCTCACGAGGTGCCTTAACATATTTGGAATAATCCTTACGTGCCAGTTCAGTTACATGGGAGCGGATGGACTTGATATGCTCCTGCAAGGCACGCTCTTTCTCCTCCGGGTCCTCAGCATTGACATACCGCTGGTAAGCGACAAGCGACACTTTCGAGTCGATGATAGCGTCCTGACCCTGCGGATAATGCAGGATGACATCAGGTTGCATCTCCTTGCCAGTATCATCATTCTTCAGGGGTCTGCCCTGCTCGTCACGCAAACGAGCCTGCACCTCATAATGGATGCCCTCCGTCAGTCCCTGAGAAGCAAGGAGGTCACCCAGGATTATCTCACCCATATTACCGCTGACCTTATTATCGCGGCGCAACACATTGGCAAGGGACTCCGCCTTCTCACCAATCTCCTTATTCGACTCCATCATCATGCGCAACTGTTCACGGAGGGAGGCATTCTGCTCGGTATGGTCCTTGGTATTATCACTGATAGCCTTGCGCATCTCGGTGATGGCATCCTTCAGCGGTTGGGTGATGGTACCCATATTCTCCTTGTTCTCCTCCTTCAGCCGTTGTGCCTGGGCATCCATCAACTGCTGTGCCATCAGACGGAGTTGCTCCTTGGTGGTCTTCAGTTGCTCATCAAACTGTTCACGAGCCGCCCTCAACTGTTCGGTAGACTGTTCCCGCTGGGCACGCAACTGGTCGGCAGCCTGCTCACGCTGACTGCGCATCTGCTCGGCAAAGCGTTCCTCGCTCTGTCGCAGTTCCTCTTGCCGCTGCTGCCCCAACAGGTGCATCTCCGTCTCTTTCTTGGCAAGTTCAATATGCAGTCGTCCTACTTTCTGGTTCATCACCAGATAGAGGACGACTGCACCGACGATTATTCCGATTACAATATATAATGCAATCATGCTAACGGCTCATGGTTACTCCCACTCAATCGTACCTGTGGGTTTGGGGGTGAGGTCATACAATACCCTGTTCACCCCGGGAACCTCTGTGATGATGCGCTGAGTGATATGATGCAACAAGGTGTATGGAATCTCCTCAATCGTAGCAGTCATGGCATCACGTGTGTTGACGGCACGGATAATCACAGGCCAGTCCCAACTGCGTTTGTTATCTTTCACACCCGTGGACTTATAGTCGGGAACGATGGTGAAGTACTGCCATACCTTGCCCTCCAGTCCGTTCTTGGCAAACTCCTCACGCAGAATGGCATCACTCTCACGCAGTGCCTCTAAACGGTCACGGGTGATGGCACCAGTACAACGCACTCCCAGACCGGGACCGGGGAACGGCTGACGATATACCATATTGTCGGGCAGTCCAAGTTCCTTACCTACTACGCGAACCTCATCCTTGAACAGCAACTTGATAGGCTCTACCAGTTCAAACTGCATATCCTCAGGCAGGCCACCCACATTATGGTGCGACTTGACGGGTCCAGACTCCACGATATCAGGATAGATAGTTCCCTGAGCCAAGAAACTGATACCCTCCAGTTTACGAGCCTCCTCCTCGAACACTCTGATAAACTCCGCACCGATAATCTTACGTTTCTGCTCAGGATCAGCGACACCAGCCAGTTTGTCTAAGAAACGGTCTGTGGCATCCACATACACCAAGTTGGCATTCAACTCATCACGGAACACACGAACTACCTGCTCAGGCTCACCCTTACGCAGCAGGCCGTGATTCACATGGACAGACACCAACTGCTTGCCGACAGCCTTGATCAGCAGGGCTGCCACCACTGATGAGTCCACACCACCTGAAAGAGCCAACAGCACTTTCTTGTCACCAATCTGGGCTCTCAGTTCTTTTACCTGTTCCTCAATGTATTTCTGGGCTAAGGCTGGAGTCGTAATTCTCTCCATGTCTGCAGGTCTCACATTACTTGTACTCATAATCTTCTGAATTTTAAAAGTTAATACTTCTGCAAAGATACAAAGAAGTGAGAAGAATACAAAATAAAGCCTGTTGTTTTTAATATTAATTATCGAACGTGAGTGTCTTGGGCCAGTTGACCAAATACAATTGCTCGGTAGCACGGGTGAAAGCGGTATAGAGCCAGTGGATATAGTCTGGCGTGAGCATATCATCCGTCATATATCCCTGGTCGATATACACGTGTGCCCACTGTCCGCCCTGTGCCTTATGACAGGTAGCGGCGTATGCGAACTTCACTTGCAGGGCATTATAGTATTTGTCCTCCTTGAGTTTCTTCAGACGGTCGTGTTTCAGAGGTATGTCGGCATAGTCCGCCATCACGGCTTGGTAGAGTTGTTCCTGCTGCTCATGTGTCAGAGCCGGTGCCTCTGAGGTCAGCGTGTCAAGGACCACCATTGCCGTCAACTCATAGTCGTCATAGTCGGGAAAGGTCATGGTGACCTCAGCGAAGCGGAAGCCATATAGTTCATGCACGTTACGTACTCTGTGAACCACGGCACGGTCGCCATTGGCGATGAAGGAGAGTGGAGCGTGGAGAGTAGAGGGTTGGGCGTTGACTGTCGTCCAATAGTAGTTATTCTTCACGATCATGAGTTGGTCTCCGGAAGTCAGTTCGTCCTCCCGTCCCAGCACCATATTACGGATGCCCTGATTATAGATGTTCGCCCGTTTATTACTACGGGTGATGACCATCGTCTCGTCAAGTCCAACCTTTGAGTAACTGCTTGCCAGCGACTCTATGAGTTCATCGCCTGGTACTACTCTGATATCTTCGAATCCCGCTAAATGAATTTGGGGTAACACCAAGCCGCCCTCCCTAATCCGAGTGGCATTAAAGAGGATGCCTGACTCCTGACTCTGTCGCAACACCTCGTTGAGGTCACACTCATGCACATGCAGTCCATAACCTCGGAGGACCTCCGACAGCAGGGCAGGACTCTCCTCCTCCCCGACTGGCGGCAACTGGGCACGGTCGCCGATGAGCAGCATCCGGCAGTTACGACCGTTATACACAAACTGTATCAGGTCGTCGAGCAACTGCCCTTGTGCAAAAGGGGTGTCCCCATAGTTCGTGGCGTTGGCAATCATCGAAGCCTCATCAATGATATAAAGGGTGTCCTGCTGGTTGTTATAGTTCAGGTCGAAAGCACCCTCTAAAGATTTCTGACGGTAGATACGCCGATGGATGGTATAGGCAGGATGCTCCGCATAGAGCGAGAATACCTTTGCCGCACGTCCTGTAGGAGCCAACAACACCATCTTCTGTTTCAGCGACACCATCGCCTTGACGATTGCCGCCGCCAGTGTCGTCTTACCCGTTCCTGCCGAGCCCCGCATCACCATGACGGCATGCTCATGACGGTCGGTCATAAACAGGGAGAACACGTCAATAGCATGTTCCTGCTCTGCCGTCGGCACATGGACAAATGCCGAACGGATGCGGTATTTCAGTTCGTCGGTAATCATTATTTGCATGCAAAGTTAATCATTTTTTGCGGAAAATGATTAACTTTGCAACCGATATGAAGATTTCTTTGAACACAAAGCGGTCTGAAAAACCTATTTCCAACCGCATCACCAATGTGATACTCGCCATGGTTGCCGGCATCCTCGCCCTACTCTGTGTGCTGAGTATCGTCCAACATTAAAACGAGAGCCATGCAGGAAAACAATAACATCGTCAACCACCTGCGACTGATTATCCGTATCAGCCGTAATAGTCTTGCCTTCGCCTCCGTCAACAGCGAGAACGAGGGACAGATATCTTTCGAGCCTTACCTCCTCCATAGCGGTATCTCCATGGCGGCGAACCTACGAGAGGCTTTCCGTTCACAGGAGATGCTCCAGAGGAAATACGCCCGTGTTCTGGTGATGATCGACAGTCCCACCCTGATGGTACCTCTTGAGATGTTTCATGAGGAAGAGCAACGCACCCTCTACCTGCATACCTATCAAGGACATGAGCAGGATGAGATCACCCATACGGTATTGCCCGACCTGAACTGTGTGGCGGTATTCTCCGTCAACAGGGACCAGAAACTCGTATTGGACGACCATTTCGAGCAACTCACCTTCATCGCTGCCATTGCTCCTGTTTGGCGTTATCTGCACCAACGCAGTTATATGGGCGTGAGGGACAAACTGTATGCCTATTTCCATGAGCATCACATGGAGGTGTTCAGTTACGGACAGAACCGCTTTAAGTTCTGCAACACTTTCGAGGCGCGTGATGCCCATGACGCCCTCTATTACCTATTATATATCTGGAAGCAGATTGCCTTGCTGGCTGATCGTGACGAGATACACCTGGTGGGGGACATCCCTGAGCGGGAATGGCTGATGACGGAGTTGCAGAAATACATCAAACGCGTATATACCATCAATCCTGCTGGTGACTTCAACCGCTCTGCCGTCACACAGATTGAAGGCATGTCTTACGACCTAATGACCTTATTTGTGAAAGGACGATGAGAATAATCACTGGCAAATACAAGGGAAGACATTTCGAGATACCACGTTCCTTCAAGGCGCGTCCTACGACCGACTTCGCCAAGGAGAATATCTTCAATGTGCTCAACGGTTATATCAACTTCGAGGATGCCACGGCACTCGACTTATTCTCTGGAACTGGCAGTATCACCTTGGAACTTTTATCACGAGGGTGTAGCCAGGTCATCAGTGTGGAACTGGACCGTGACCACCACCGCTTTATCCAGGATTGTCTGAAGAAACTCTCAACTCAAAACTCTCAACTCTCAACTCTCAACTCTCAACTTCCACCTGTCATTCCCATCCGTGGTGACGTGTTCCGTTTTCTCAAGTCATGCCATCAGCAGTTTGACTTCATCTTTGCCGACCCACCATACGCCCTGAAGGAACTACCGCAGATTCCCGACATGATTTTCGAGAAGAACCTGCTGAAGCCCGACGGTATCTTCGTCTTTGAGCATGGCAAAGACCACGACTTCTCTCAGCATCCCCATTTCGTGGAACACCGAGCCTATGGCAGCGTCAATTTCTCGCTGTTTAAAGCAACGGTGATAACAGACGAGTAAGACTTTCCCACAACCGCTTCATGAACTTTGGATGAATCCTATAGGGCAGGTCGCTCAGGAGAACTGCCTGCTCCTGGTCTCGAAGGAACACATTCTTCATGCGCAGTGCCGTTCCCTCATCGTAAATAAAGGCATTTGCCTCAAAGTTATTCTCAAAGGAACGGAAGTCAACATTAGTAGAGCCACAAGTGATGATGGAGTCGTCGCTGACCATCATCTTGGAATGCAGGAATCCTGTTTCATAGAGATATACCTGTACGCCAGCCTCGTAAGCCTCACGCAAATAGGATCGTGAAGCCCACTCCACGAAACGGGCATCAGAGCGGCGAGGACAGAGGATGCGCACATCGACACCTGCCATCGCTGCTGTTTTTAAAGCAAAGAGCACAGGCTCGTTAGGCAGGAAATAAGGGGTTTCAATATAGATATAACGTCGTGCCGCCAAGATGATACGCACGTAACCCTGCATAATCTCCGGATAGGGATTGGTGGGTCCGCTCGTTACAATCTGGGCAAGACAGTTGTTAGTTAATAGTTCATAGTTCATAGTTGATAGTTGAGGATAGTATACACGGTCGGTTATCAGGGTACGGTCAACAAAATACCAGTCGATGAGGAAGGCGCGCTGGAGTCCATATACGGCACCACCTGTAATGCGCAACATCGTATCACGCCACGGCTGTTCACCTATACCTTTCACATAGCGCATGGCAATATTCATGCCACCGATATAGCCCGTCACGCCATCAATGATAATCAGTTTACGGTGGTTCCGGTAGTTTACCTTACTCGTAAACGAGGGGAAGCGCACAGGGAGGTAAGCGGCAACCTCAATACCGCCCTCCCGCATTTCCTCGTAGAAGTCATGCCGCACATTCCAACAACCCACATCATCATAGATGACACGCACCATCACCCCCTCTCGTGCCTTACTGATAAGGGCATCGGCTACCAGCCGTCCCAAGGCATCATCCTCGAAGATATACATGTCGAGGTGGATATGGTGCTTTGCCTGGGCAATATCCTTCAGCAGTTCTGGGAAGAAGGAATAGCCATCAGTCATGATGTCTATCTGGTTGTCTTTGAAAGGTAGGGAGAACGACTGATTGACAAAGAGGTCGACAAGTTGTTTATGCCGCTCCGGTACCCGCAGGTTCTTCTGTTCCACAAATCCCAGCATCGAGCGTTTCGTCAACTGGTCGAGGGAGCGCTGGCTGACCATGCGTTCCTTACGATGGTTGATACCGAAGAAAAGATAGAAAACGAGTCCGATGACGGGTACGAAGATAATCACCAGCGCCCATGCCATGGTCTTGGCTGGCTGGCGGTTATCCATCAGCACGTGGATGACGGCGACAGCGATAATCATCCACAGGAGGGTCATCCCTATTATATATAGTAATGAATGCATCGCACTACGAATGTTAACGTCCTAACATCTTCCCTATCTGCTGGCACAACTGAGACACCGACTTATACTCGGTCATGAGTTCCTTCATGCGCGCCATATCTTTCTCCGTCTTCATCTCATT
Organism: Prevotella sp. UBA2755; assembly: GCA_002353225.1. Lineage (GTDB taxonomy): Bacteria > Bacteroidota > Bacteroidia > Bacteroidales > Bacteroidaceae > Prevotella. The sequence continues at coordinate 8,938 of DEJF01000067.1, forward strand.
CATGATTTCCTTCTGTCGGTTCATCACAATATTGTATCGGAAATCAAGCATCAAATGTTCTACCTGCTGTCGTAAATCCCTCGCTGTCGTCTCTTTCTGGAAGTTACGTCCCAACTGATAGTTGTCTACGGCAAGGCGATGGGCAAGTTGACTGACCTCCACGTCAGGATGCTGGGTAAAATAGGTCTCTGCCTTAAAACCCTCATCCCCTGAATGGTCCACTGCCTCCTGCAAGATTCGGTTGTAGAGGTCGCTACCGAAAGTGAGTCCGTCGTCACCGAAGTCATAGGCGATATACTGGGCGACATTCAGTTGAAGGTGTCCGTCCTCCATATCTTCATCAATAACCATGACCTCCCCATGACGGATGACCTGTTGTATCAGCAGTCGCTCCACCTCCGTTGCCTGTTCTTGTGGGGTATGCAAACCTATCGACGGCTGTGTGACAGGAGAAGTCTCTTGCTGTCGTGCCTCACGCTCAGCCTCTTTCTGCAGTTCTTCCCTGTCACCTGCAATAAACTTATTGGTCTGCGAGATCAACGTACGCTCGTCAACACCCAACCGACGGGCACAATCAGTGATATAGATAGAACGCTCCACAGGGTCAGGGATCACACTCACGGAACGGACGATAGAGTTAACTGCCTCGGCACGTTTGATAGGATCCTTCACACCCTTCAGCAACAAGTTGGTCTTAAACTCGATGAAGTCGGTCTGATGCTCCTCGATATAGTCCCTGAACTCCGTTGCCGTATGCTTACGGGAGAAAGAGTCGGGATCGTCACCGTCAGGCAGCAACAACACCTTCACCTTCATCCCCTCTTGCAACAGCATATCCGTTCCTCGCATGGCAGCGTGGATACCTGCCTCATCACCGTCATAGAGCAGCGTGATATTCTGGGTGAAACGACGCAACAGGCGGATCTGATAGACGGAGAGTGCTGTACCCGAGTTGGCCACCACGTTCTCCAGTCCACACTGGTGCATGGCAATCACGTCGGTATAGCCCTCCACCATATAGACCCGCTCTTCCTTGACAATCGCCTTCTTAGCCTGATAGATACCATATAGTTCACGCTCCTTATGGTAAATCTCCGAGTCGGGCGAGTTGACGTATTTCTGTTGCACACCTTTCGTGGCGGCATCGAGTTTACGACCTCCAAATGCCACCACCTTACCACTGACATTCAACCAAGGGAAGATGGCGCGACCGGCAAAACGGTCGTAGATGCCTCGCTCGTTCTCGATGCACAAGCCCGTCTTTACCAGGAACTCATCCTTATACCCCTTGCGATGCGCCTCATTCACAAGAGCGTCACGCTTGGTGAGGGCAAACCCCAACTGGAATTTCTGGATGATATCGTCACGGATGCCACGACTGCGGAAGTACTGTTTGCCGATCGCCTGTCCGTCGACATCGTTATTCAGTATCTCATGGAAATACTGACATGCCCACTCATTGACGATGAACATCGACTCACGCTCGCTCTGCTCCTTCTTCTCCTCGTCAGAGATCTCACGCTCCTGTATCTCGATATTATATTTCTTCGCCAACCAACGCAAAGCCTCAGGATAGGTGATCTGCTCATGCTTCATCAGGAAGTTAATGGCATTACCCCCCTCACCACAGGCAAAACAATGGCATATCTGTTTCGAGGGCGATACCATGAACGACGGGGTCTTATCATCGTGGAAAGGACACAATCCCTTATAGTTAACACCCGCTTTACGGAGGTTAACAAACTCGCCCACCACATCCACAATATTGGTGGCATCCATAATTTTGTCTATCGTCGCCCTGTCAATCATGTGTGCAAAGATAGTCAAAATTATGAAATTTCCCAGAAATGATTCTTTTTTTTATAAAAGTTTTATATCTTTGCAATCAGAAACTCAAACCAAAGACAATGACCAGAACAATTCTATTCACGTTGATTTGCCTGTTGGGACTCAGTACCGCACAGGCACAGAACAAAAGTGAGCGTATCAAAGAGATTCGCAAGATGTATGCCGAGGCAAAGGAACTGATTGCCAATAATGGCAAGAACGGCAATCCTGCCAAGGACATGGAAATCACCTTCAACGAGATTGTAAGCATCGAGCACGATATCTATAATGAGGGATCACTCGATTTCTATTTCGATGAGCAACGAAAAGTCAATACGGACGACGGCTCGTTCTATGCTTACGAACAGCCCTACTTCATCACCTATTATAACTCCGTTCACGGACATGAGTGCTTTCGTGAGCAGATGTTCGACCCCAAAACGGGTGTTCTTGTCTTCGCTTTCGTAAAATGGGTCACTGATGCGGGAATGACCATCGAGCACCGCTACTATTACGATGCCGCAGGGAAACTCGTCGAGACTAAGAACAGCACCAACAGTGATGACTGGGGTACAGGTGAATCAGAGCAGAAACTTGCCGAGCAATATCTCCAGATTTTCAAATTGGCGATTGAAGACGCAGCGACAGCCCCTGCCGTTAAGTTCCAAGGTTCCCAGCGCTCAAAGGCAGACCAGTTGAAGCATATCCGTACACAGTATGCCCTTGCCAAAGACAAGTCAGAAAAGAAAGTGGAGACTTTCTACCCTTATGACGCGACCATCACAATCCACAACCAAGAGGAAGGCGACTGTCCCCCAGTGACGGATGTCATCTGTCTTTTTGGAGAGAAGAGTAACAACAATGCAGAGTCAGACACCAAGTGCTTTCTGGCAACGACCCACCGTACACTGATGGGTTTCGACAATTACCAGGAGTTCCTTTTCGACTCCACGAACCACCGACTCATCTTCTCCTATGACCGTGCCATGGAGGAAGGTGAGACTTTGGAATGGAGATACTATTTCGACGAAGTCGGAAAGTGTATTGAGACAAAGACGAACACCGAGAGTAATGACGATGGTGATGCTGACAAGAACAAAGCCCATGCCCTACAATTGCTCTTCCAACTTCTTCAAAGCACGCTATAAATGAAGATCAGTAATATCATCCTGAAAATCCTCATGCCGCTGGTACTGGGCGGTGCTATCCTCTATTGGATGTACCGTGGCGAGGACTGGCAGCAGATTCGTCATGTGATGACGGACGAGATGGACTGGACATGGATGTTATTGTCTTTTCCCTTTGGCATCCTCGCCCAGATGTTCCGTGGCTGGCGGTGGAGACAGACTTTAGAACCTGTCGGCGAGCATCCCCGTACCTCCGTGAGTATTCATGCCATTTTTCTCTCCTATGCCGCCTCCCTGCTCATCCCCCGAGTAGGAGAGTTCACCCGTTGTGGTGTGTTGAAACGCTACGATAACATCTCTTTTCCAAAGGCATTAGGTACTGTGGTGACGGAAAGAGCCATTGACTCGCTGTTAGTGATGGGTATCACTTCGGTGGTATTATTATTGGAGATGAGCACCTTCGGTATGTTCTTCCGCAAGACAGGTACTAACCTACAGACCATCCTGCACGGTTTCTCATGGGCTGGTTATTTCGTAGCGGCAGTATCAGTGGTGGCTATCCTCATCCTGTTGCATTTCCTGTTGCGTAAACTCTCTATATATAATAAGGTAAAGACGACCTTCAAGGGCATCTGGCAGGGAGTCATTTCCCTAAAAGACGTACGCAATATCCCGTTATTCATCGCCTTCACATTAGGTATCTGGCTAAGTTATTTCCTGCACTACTACCTCACTTTCTTCTGCTTCGACTTCACCGCCGGCTTAGGATTGGGGTGCGCGTTGGTAACCTTCATCGTGGGTTCCATCGCCGTTATCGTCCCTACACCCAATGGTGCAGGGCCATGGCATTTCGCCGTCAAGACGATGCTGATACTCTATGGTGTCGCTGATGAGCACGCCCTCTATTTCGTATTGATCGTACATACCGTACAGACCATGCTGGTCATCCTTCTTGGCATCTACGCATGGCTGGCGCTGAGTTTCACCAAAGTAAGAACTAACCCTTAAATTAATGATACAATGAACGAGATTCAAAACCTAAACCCCAAGTGCGTCTGGAAAAACTTCTACGCACTCACACAGGTTCCACGTCCTAGCGGACACTTAGAGAAAGTACAACAGTTCCTGCTCGACTTCGGAAAAGAAGTCGGTATAGAGGCTTTCAAGGACCCGGCTGGTAACATCGTGTTCCGCAAACCCGCCACGGCAGGGATGGAGAACCGCAAGGGTGTCATCCTGCAGGCTCACATGGATATGGTGCCCGAGCGTGACACCGAGTCTACCCACAATTTTGAGACCGACCCCATCCGTCCTTGGATTGACAACGGCTGGGTAAAGGCGAAAGGTACTACTTTAGGTGCCGATAACGGACTGGGTGTTGCCGCTATCATGGCTGTCATGGAGGACAAGACCATGAAGCACGGTCCTATTGATGCCCTCATCACCCGCGATGAGGAGACGGGAATGTACGGTGCTAACGACCTTCCAGAAGGAGAGTTGCAGGGCGATATTCTCATGAACCTTGACTCCGAAACATGGGGCAAGTTCGTAATCGGCTCTGCCGGTGGTATCGACATCACCGCAACCCTTGACTATCAAGAAGTAGATACCGACCCTGAGGATGCTGCCGTACTGGTGACATTGAAAGGATTACGCAGTGGTCATAGCGGTCTGGAAATCCATGAAGGTCGCGCCAATGCCAACAAACTGTTAGTACGCTTCGTCCGCGAGGCAGTGGAGGAATTAGATGCCCGTCTGACCTCCTGGCACGGTGGTAAGGTGCGTAATGTCATTCCCTATAAGGCAGAGGCAGTGCTGACACTTCCCAAGGAGAATGTGGAGGCACTCGGAGAACTGGCAGAAGACTGGTTGGAAGACTTTAAGAGCCAATTTAAAGGCATTGAGACAGATATCAAGTTCAATGTGGAACGTGTGGACACTCCTGCCAAGCAGGTTCCCGTGGAGATTCAGGACAATCTCATCAACGCCATCTATGCCTGTCACGATGGTGTAGTACGCATGATACCCTCCTACCCTGACGTGGTGGAGACTTCAAGCAACCTCGCCATTATCGATATTGAGGGCGGACATGCCGCTATCAAGATTCTCGCCCGTTCGAGCCGTGAGGACATGAAGGATTACATCGTCAAGACACTGGAAAGTTGCTTCAACATGGCAGGCATGAAAGTAGAGACGGCAGGCTCGTATGGCGGCTGGGATCCTAATCCTGACTCTGAGATTCTACACCTGTTGCTGAAAGATTATAAGAAACTGTTCGGACAGGATGGCATCATCCAGGTAGACCATGCAGGATTGGAGTGCTCCGTCATCCTTGGCAAGTATCCGCATCTGGATGTCGTCTCGTTCGGTCCTACCATGAAGTCGCCGCACACCACCTCGGAGCGTGCCCTCATCGAGACGGTGGCACCCTTCTGGGAACTGTTGAAGAAAACCCTGGAAGATATTCCACAGAAGTAGTAAAAAGATAAAATAAGGTAGAAAGGTAGAAAAAGCGGGCAATAGCTTTACTTTTTTTACCTTTTTACTTTTTACTTTTAAAAAAATTCGTATCTTTGCAACCGAAATCGACGACTGTCGCTTTGCAAGAACAAAGAATAACCAAAATAGTAACAAATAAAATGGACGATTACCCGGCGGAAACTTTTAGTAAGTAAGGCTGGAGGAACGGCAGGCAAGACCGCTAATCCTCTTGCCGCCAATTAATTCTGTTCTCGTACCCCGTACCACCGTACCTCGTACTTCAAAAAAGAAAGGATTAGCACAATGAAGACATTTTGGAACACCCAAGGAGGGCTGAGCCAAATCGATGAATGGCAGCCCAATTGTTGGATACAAATGACGTGTCCGACAGAAGAGGACATTCTGATGCTGGAAGAGCAATATCAGATTCCCGACTATTTCCTCTCCGACATCAGTGATACTGACGAGCGAGCACGTTATGAATACGATGACGGATGGATGCTCATCATTCTCCGTATCCCCTATGTTAAGGAGGTACGCTCACGCACACCTTACACAACGGTGCCTCTTGGTATCATCCATAAGCGTGACGTGACTATCACGGTATGCTACTACGAGACGAATATGATGATTGACTTCGTGTCGTATCAACAAAAACGTGGTGTGGGCTTCACCGACTATGTCGACATGATTTTCCGTCTGTTCCTCTCCAGTGCTGTCTGGTACTTGAAGCGACTCAAGCAAATATCCATGCTCATCGACAAGGCGAAACGCAATCTCGACAGGGAAGTGAACAATGAGAGTCTGATAGGACTGTCACGCCTGCAAGACTCGCTCACCTATTTCAACACCTCCATCCGAGGCAATGAGACACTGCTCTCCAAATTGAAGTTTAAGTTGCAGATCGACGAATTGGACGCAGACCTGATCGAGGACGTGAATATCGAGATGACACAGGCAAGGGAGACTACCAATATCTACTCGAATATTCTGGAGTCGACGATGGACACTTATCAGAGTATCATCAATAACAACATGAACACCATCATGCGTACCCTGACCTCGGTGACTATCATCCTCATGCTGCCTACACTGATCTCCAGTTTCTTCGGTATGAACCTGATTAACGGTATGGAAAGCAACCCGGTGGGATTCATTATCGCCATCGTATTATCGCTTGCTATTTCTATCGCTTCATGGTTCTTCTTCCGTCATAAACGACTGATTTAGCCCTATTTTAGAAAAAAACTGGTAAAAAATTAGGTACTTTCAGATTTTTTTAATAAGTTTGTACCTTGATATGTGTACTAACCATTTTCATGAACTAAAAACGATTAGATGATGGACTCTCAAGAAAACGCTCTCGAACAAGAGCAGAACGTGGAACAGAACGTAGTGGAAACAGTGGCAACTGCCCCAGTAGAAGAGGCTGCTCCACCTGCTGAGGAGGTAGCCCCAGTAGCAGAACCCGAGCGTAAGCAATACCAGAACAAGAAGGAAGTGCTGGCTCGTGCCCGTGAAATAGCCCAAGGGGATGAGGCACCTCAAAAGGAGGAGGTAGACTATCTGAAGACTGCCTTCTATAAACTGCATATCGCAGATCGAGAGGCACGTCTAAAAGAATATATCGATGGTGGCGGTGACCCTGAGGCTTACCAGATTCTGCCCGATGAGGACGAGGAGGCTTTCAAGGCTGAGATGGGTATCATCAAGGAGAAACGCCAGAAACTCTTTAAAGAACAGGAGCAGGAGAAGCAGGACAACCTGCAGAAAAAACTCGACATCATTGAGAAAATAAAAGCGATGGTGACTTCTCCCGAAGAAGCAAACAAGTCATATAAGGAGTTCAAGGCACTGCAGGAAGAATGGAAGGAGATTAAGAACGTTCCTGCCGAGAAAGCAAATGAACTGTGGCGCAATTACCAACTCTATGTGGAACAGTTCTACGACCTGCTGAAACTTAATAGCGAGGCTCGTGAGTATGACTTCAAGAAGAACTTGGAACTGAAGACGAGACTTTGTGAGGCTGCCGAGAAACTTGCCGACGAGACAGAGATTATCAGTGCCTTCCACCAGTTGCAGAAACTCCATCAGGAATTCCGGGAAATCGGTCCTGTAGCAAAGGAGTTACGTGAGGAGATATGGAACCGTTTCAAGGCTGCATCCACCGTTATCAATAAGCGCCACCAACAGCATTTCGAGGAGTTACGTGCCAAAGAGGAGGACAATCTCGCCCGCAAGACCGCCCTCTGTGAGAAAGTGGAGGCTATTGCCGCAGAAGAGAACAAGGGCAGTGCCGACTGGGAGCGTCACACCAAGGAGATCATTGCCATTCAGGCAGAGTGGAAGACCATCGGTTTTGCACCTCAGAAGATGAACGTTAAGATATTTGAGCGCTTCCGTGCCACCTGCGATGATTTCTTCGGTCGTAAGGCAGAATATTTCAAGGGGCTTAAAGAAAACTTCAAGGAGAATGCGGATAAGAAACGTGCCCTTATCGAAAAAGCAAAGGCACTGCAGGACTCCACCGACTGGAAATCGACCAGCGACAAACTCATCAACTTGCAACGTGAGTGGAAGACTATCGGTATGGTGCCTAAGAAGATAGGCGACCAGTTGTGGGAGGAGTTCCTAACCGCCTGCAACAAGTTCTTCGAGGCTCGTAAAGCCGCTGGCGCAGGAGGGCGTAGCGAGGAGCATCAGAATCTGGAGAAGAAACGTGATGTCATCGCTCGTCTAAAGGCTGCCGCTGAGGAGGCTGGAGACGGCTTGCAGGAGAAAGTACAGCAACTCGTGGAGGAATACCAGTCAATTGGTCATGTACCCTTCAAGGAAAAAGACAAGATCTACGAGGAATACCACGCTATCGTCGACAAACTCTATAAGGAATTGAATATCTCGGTTGCTAAGCGCCGTCTCAACAAGTTCAAGGACAACATCAAGCAGGTCGCTGAACGTGGCGGTAATGCCCTTGACAACGAGCGTGCCCGTCTGATGCGCCAGTATGAGCAGTTGAAGACAGAGGTACAGACCTACGAGAACAACCTCGGCTTCCTTAACGCTTCCTCGAAGAAAGGAAACTCCCTCATCGATGAGATGAACCGCAAGGTACAGAAACTGAAGGACGAGGTACAACTCGTACGAGACAAGATCAAGGCAATCGATGCCGAGAACGCTGAGAAAGAATAAAAAAAGCCCTGTCAACTAAAACGTTTGACAGGGCTTTTTGCATTTATTATCACACCTTTTTACGGCTCAGCGGAGTCGGAGACATCAAGTTCTTTATGTACACGCTAGCGACACTTTATTCTTGATTTGCTCAAGTTTTACCAACCGGGTAAATCCGCTGAGCCATGATTTCACAAGAAATCAACAAAAATCCGCAAGTGTTCATCTAACAACTTGCGGATAAAAGTGTTGGGGTACTCGGACTATTATCTATGAAAAACGACAAAAATCAATAAAAATAAATGCAGTTGTTAAGCGTTGATAATCAACACATTATGAAAATTTAAAATTTTAGACGATTTTAAAAATTTGCATTAGCCTACAAACAATCCGAATTTTTTCCGAATTTTTTCCGATTTTTTTTTGGAGTATTCGGAGATTGTTTTTAACTTTGCAATCGAATCAAAATTTAGTTTTATGGCAAAGATAGATTACAGACTTTCAAAGAAGATTCTCACTGACTCAGGCAGAAGTGAGATTGTTATTCAATTATCCCATCAACATCTTAACATGAGGGCAAAGAGTGAGGTGTTTATCAACCCATCTTTTTTTGAGTTTTATATCGACTGGAGAAAGACGGAGAGAGATGCTAAGGATTTGGGAATCGAGGTCAAGCGAACAAAAGAACTGACTGCTAACATGAAAACGGCTAACAAATTTGGGTATGCCTTGCAAGATTGCGGTGATATCATCATTCGTCAGAGAGTCGATAACCCAGATGTGAAATTTCATAAGGAGCAGAAAAAAAGACTTGATGCTCTGAAAGAAATCATCATGAGCCAGTTTGAGAATGCCGACAAGAAATCACTCACTAAGGACTGGCTCAAAGATGTTGTAGATAGATTCAACCATCCTGAGAAATATCAGTTGACCACCAGCGACGAAAAGAAAAAAACTATCTATGAAATCATTGAGGAATATACGCTAACACCTGATAGAAAAACCAATCAGCCATTAGTCGAATCTCATGCAAGGGTGTTCTATGTTCTCAGCCGAACAATTGCCCGATACGTAGGATATATCAGAGCAACAGACAATAGTCGTAAGGATTATGAGTTTGATATTGATAAAGTGACCCGTGAAGACATTGAGGATTATACGGACTATCTAAGGCATGAAAAGGAATTGGCAGATGATAAGCCGAATCTTTTTGAAAGATTGCTATCTGAGTACCCGCAAAGCGTCAGGAAAGGCCGTAACGTGATAGAAGGCAGAGGTGAGAATACCATTATCAAAATGAGGACTCGCTTAAAGTCTGTATTTCAGTATTGCAATATGAAGGGGTACACCAGTAACAGACCATTTGAAGGTATCACAATAGGTACTGCGAAAGTCGGAACACCTATTTATATAACAATAGATGAACGTAATCAGATAGCGGATGCCGACTTAGCCACCATTTGGGAAACGATGCCAAAAGCTGAGAGGCAGCTTGCAAGAATGCCATTAAAGACCTTGATGGAACAACGTGACATATTCGTATTTCAATGCATGATTGGTTGCAGAGTTGGTGACTTGCTCAAAATGACTGATAAGTACATTCACAATGGTATCTTAGTATATACACCCCATAAGACCAAAGATGAAGGTGACGAGGCGGTTCAGGCGAGAGTACCACTGCATCCAAGGGCTGTTAATCTCATTGAAAAATATAAAGGTGCTGATCCTAAAGGCCGTCTGTTCCCATTCATAACGGCTCAGAGGTACAATGATGCAATCAAAGTAATATTCAAGATGGCGGGTATTACTCGCAATGTAGAAGTGAGGAATCCGAGAACTGGAGAGAATGAGATTGTCCCCATCAATGAGGTTGCATCAAGTCATTTGGCAAGACGTACCTTTGTGGGCAATGCCTATTTCAAGGTACATGACCCCAATCTTATTGGTAAGATGTCAGGTCATGTTGAAGGTAGTAAAGCATTCAAGAGGTATCGTAAAATCGAAGATGATACCCTGAAAGAAGTCATTGATTTAATTGGTTGAAGATATGAGAAGTATGCCAGGCACAAGACCACCAGTTGCAAGATTGATAGAAGAATCTTGTAATATTACTGATTCCGATATACTTATGCAGTATATTAGGGAAATAACAAGATTCTATTCGTCAGAACAAAAAACAAGTTCCGAGATCCTTAATCAATTCAAAAAGGATATAAAAGACATCGTACAGTCATATAAACTTGCGATGGGATTCTCATTCCAAAAAGATATTAATGGACTGTCTGAGTCACTGAATTTCCTTATGTGGGAAACCTCATATATGGGAATCTTTTTAGATGATGATACTTTGTTAAGATTAGAACTTGATAAAGTATCATTAAAACGTCCTGTAGAACAACTTGGTGAGGAATGGAATAAACTTGATGATTTTATTAAAGTATATGGGGAGGTCAAAGGATGGGAGAAATTCAGGAAACAATATCCCAAAGGATCTATAAAGCCAAAGAAGGTGCTGCATAGTGTATATGATAGCACTTGTGTATTTTACAAAATTCGAAAAGCCGAAGCTGATTATCCTGATATCCCGAACGAACTTAAAAATCTTTTTCCGAATGAGTCACAATGTGTTGATTTCGTAAGGAGAAATTACAGAAAAACCGCCGAATTTGTGGCTTATGCCTATAAAGATGAGCCTGGAATTATAGACCCATCAGACAGTGATAACTCCATACCAGTAATAGCAATTCTGTTCAGATACTTTGTAGAGCCATTTATAAAAGGAGAGAAAAAAAAGAATTCTGCAAGAACTGGATTCTATAGATATTTCAAAATCAAATAAGAGTGGGGTTTATCCCACTCATTTTTGTCTAATACCACTTTTGAAAAAACAATCTGATACAATCTGATACAAGGCTTTTATTAATGTTTATATGTTCGTATCTTTGTGCCAAATTATAATTATTGGCAAAGACATGAATATATCAGAATTATCTAATTTGAATGCAAACGTAAGTGTTTGCGTGACACTGGCAGACCTGAAAGAGTTTGTAAGTGAAATGGTGGCCGAGGCTGCTGCAAAGCCCCAACAGACAGAGGAAACAATGCTATCTGCTGATGAAGTCTGCAAGGTTCTTCGAATATCTTCAAACAGTTTGTGGAGGTGGGGCAAATCAGGCTATCTGAAGGGACAAAAAGTAGGCCGTAAGGTATTTTATCGCAAAAGCGATATTGACGCATTACAAGGCAGATTATAAAGAAATAAGATACGCACGCATGGAAACACTGAATCAAAATTATAAATCAGCAAAGCAGTTATATTCGGAACATCTAAGCGAGTTGGGACTACCTGAGAAACTGCAAGATTCAAACAAATACGACTGGAATCTGTGGCGGGAGTTCCATAACTGGCTTAAGCAAATCAACGGTGATCCTGACTATCTTCCAAATCCTGATGAGTTGGGATTTCTCGAAGAAATTCAGAGTGCCATCATATTGAAAGAATACGGTGTGAAGGCCGATCCCCAAAGCGAAAGAGATTGGGTGATTGCGGTATTGGAGCAAAGAATCGATATTCGGGATAGTGTTCTGATGCCTGATGATTATTGCACCATTGACAACAGAATCCCGCTTGATATCGTTTCGGGTGACGAGGCCGAGAGGTTGTTTCGTGCAATTCATCCTGATAGACATAAGAGTTGGAATCTTCCACTTTTGCCTATCAATAACTATTATGTTTACAAAAATGTACCGTCAGGTATAGAGGCGGTAGAAAGCGAAGGTGTTCAACCATCAACAGAATCAGTTGGTCAAGGCGCTGCTGATGGCGAACTGTTAAAGAGTTGCCATCTGCCAATAGATACTTATGGAAAACTGGCTAATTCACTCATCAATGAATTTTCGCAAGCATACAAAGTGAATTCTGATGTGATAGCTGCTATTATCCTTCTGATTGTTGGAAGTGCCGCAAATCGAAAGATTACCCTCAGGTCATGGGTCTACATCAATCGCCCTTGCTTTTGGCTTGCTATTGTCGAAAGGTCAGGCTCAAACAAGAGCGAACCGATGTCAAGACTCATGAAACCTTTGGCCGCAATAAACAAAGACCTTTGCCGAGAGTTTAACAAGGCTTATGCCGATTTTGCTGCAAGCGGTTCAAAAGGAACACCACCAGCACGACAGAAAATCATCATCAGCGATTCAACGCCCGAAATTCGATATCAGTTGATGGTGACAAATGGCTTGGTGCTTGTGCGTGACGAACTAAATGGATTCTTCAAAGACATTGGCAGATATTCGTCTTCAGGCGAAGTCGAGAATCTTCTATCTACATGGTCAGGTCAAGGCTTTCCGGTTGACAGAGTTAATGCTGCAAGTTTTGAAGTCGAGACCCCATTTCTAAGCATCATTGGCGGTATTCAACCGAGAGTGATGGCAGAGGCATTTGGCGCAAAGGGATTTGCAGAAAGCGGATTCATACCCAGGTGGCTTTTTGTTGTGCCGACTGATTCAAGAGTTCCCGATTCCGTTAGTGAGAAACTTATTGATAAGGACTTAGAAAATGAATGGTATTCGTTGATCCTGAGTCTGTGGCGAATGGAAAGGCGGGAGTTTCGTCTGAGTACTGAAGCAGAACAAGCCTATCAAGGTTACATGAAACGTACGTCAGACATTATGAATGCTCCGGATTGCGAAGATGCCATTCGAGCCAATTACGCAAAATTGAGAATCTATTGTCTGCGATTTGCGCTCACAATCCATTTATTAAAGTGTGGTGCAAAGGCGGTTGATGAAGTTGACAGAAAAACGATGGATTCAGCCATCAGAACTTGTGATGTGTTCGCATACTGGAATAGACAAGCCTTGTCTCTTATTAGCGGCTCAGAGGCTAAGAAAAGCCTATCTAATGCGGAACTATTGCGCTTGTTATGCGAGCGATACAACGTGACGAACCAATCCGAACTTGCAAGGCTCATTGGCAGAAGTCAACAATATGTTTCAAAAGTGTTAGGAACAACGAATGATGGTTAGAATGTAGGTTGTGAGGTTGTAGGGTGATTTGCTCAGAATGCCCATAAACAAAGGAATTTCAGAAGATACAACCTACAACCATACAACCAAAGACGTAAAAGAGAAAAGAAACAAAAGAGAAAAATTCGGCTCACAGATAGGGTTATGCCCTAAGTGACTGACAAAGTATTAATAATAAAGTTTGAAGATATGGCAAAACAATTAATCGATTACGAAAAAAGGCTGCGTGAGATGATCATGCAACGTAGAAACATTGATGAAGTAGAACCTTGGTTGGAGGCTCAACTGGAGGCTGCTGCGATGAACTGGCAGATGGTGGCGAAGTTGCATGACGAACTATGCAAAGGACAGATGTTAAGTTATGAGAACGGCTCTTCAGGTCAGACAAAGGCAGTTGCGAATCCATTGCTAACAATGTATAAAGAGATGCAGCGCACCCATATAATGCACATGGAGGCATTAGGATTGAACTTTAAGACTCTGCCTAAGAAAATGACAGAGTCAGGTGCAAAGCATGGAACGGAATCAGGTGATCCTTTGACTGAATTATTGCGAGGTATCAAAGATAATATAGATGTTCCTAATGATTAAGGCGGGTGATTATGAATGCCGGTATGCGATTTTCCGAGGGGGGTGCCTATCTTATGGAAATCCCCATGCCCTGATGCGAGTTAACACAGGTGTGTTCAGAGTTTCATTTTCCCCACCTCACAATTAACAAGGTACATGGAGTTTTCACTACACAACGGATATTAATCCCCACAATTAACAATTTAAATTTTCAAAGTTATGCCAAAAAGAAATTTTATTAAAGTAAAGATTGCACCAGTGCAGCCTGACAGATGTATGGATTGCCCATTATTGGGAATCGTACCAAAGCATCAAAGACCTAAAGGAAGTTTGGAGACTTACGTCTGCATTCCGACACGTCATGCAATGACAAGCCGACTAATCCGATCAAGGGTTAGCGAGGCGGATGCAAAGCACCCAAGACACCGATTCTGTGAAAAGATGTGGGAGGCTTGGGCGAAGTTACCAAACAGAGAATTCATGATGCCAGTCCGGGCATACATTGAGGAACGTCTTCCACTGGAGGCCAGTCTGCAACTGCCTATCATCTTCCATCAAGGCAGAAGAAAAGGAGAGTAGTAAACCACAAGCATTATTTTGTGCGTATAATAGAAACATTTAAGTTTAATTTTAAATCATTTCAGTTATGAGTAAAAGACAGTTTCCAGTTATGGTAAACATCTCTTTCGAGGATGCTCTTAACAGAGCAGCAAGAGGGATGGCAAAGAGTTTTAAATCCGAGGTATATCCGATATTGTTTAATTTCGGACTACTGAATGACGAACACGTTCAAAAGTATTTGAACTGTGACACTATGGAGGATATCTACAAGGACGCTCTCCAGGAGAATGCACAGAATATTTACGTCCTGGAGCAGAAGTTTCTCATAGAAAATCTGAAGGACGAGAAAGAGCGTGAGGACGTATGGGGATTTTTGCGGGACGCTAAGAGCGAGGTAAAAAGCCCGAAGGAGAACGGCTTTATCTTCCGTAGAATCCCAGGAAGCGACTATGCTTACAAAGATTGTGTTTTGAAGGGTATCTCTATCAAGAACCTTGAGTTTATTATCGACGAGAAGGTTTATACCGATATCGCCACGATCAATCCGACTGACGAACAGAGGGAATGTTTCGAAATGATGTCGGAGATATTCGATACCTTCAACAAGTGGAACGCTAAGAGAAAGAAGAACTTTGAGAGTTTTATCGCCAAGGAGAACGGTTTGTATATTCCTAATATCCACACGATATTAAATTTACAATGGCTCCGTAAAAAAGAGAAATCATAATGAGTGATTTAAAATAGATTTACTTGTTTTGTTTCATCTCTCGATTTGAGAATGTGACGAGAGGGGAGGGCTTTCTTCGGGTAAGGTGTCACTCTCCCCTCTTTTTATGTCGGCAATAGTCAGGGGACAATATAGTCTATCATCGAGAAAGAAGGTAGTAAACCACTTACAGCATTTTGTCAGTATGATAGGAAATAAAACTATCAGAAATGACGAGAGCAAAGAGAGAATTAGGTAATGAGTTCTTGACAATTGGCAGCAAGGTCTCTAAAGAGGATAAGGCGAAAATAAAGGCAGTTGCAAATCTGTTTGGTATGTCCTTTTATGAATTACTGCAAAGTCTTTTGCTTGGTATGCTCAGATACTTTGATATCGGCAAAAAATCCACATACGAAGATAACTGCATGATGGATGCCCTGTTTGTTGCCATACGTTCATTGCAAGGCTCATATTGTCCCCTTCAAAAGAAGGATAGGGAGAATAGAAGAATAAAGGGCGCAATTCTGTTTATAGAGGACTCTCCAAAGAATAGACCGCAATTGCTTTCAGTTAGCATGAATGAGGATGGTCAGATGATAGAATCATTGAATTTTGATAAGATGGTGTCTGATTTCTTTGGGTGCCTTGATCCTGATGGGCTGAAAAGACTGGAGAGGCAGAGAGATGAACTTGGTTTTTTCAGCATTACTCATACATTGCACGAAATCATCATGCAGCACGCAAGTTGCATTGACGAGAACCAAGAATTTATTAAAGAGTTATTTGAAGATAAAAGAATCCCATCAGGCCAAGCTACTAATGAAGATGTTGTTTATAAAAGAGGGAAAAGACAGAATATAGATGAATATACTACCATTACCCAAAGACAGACCTTCAGAGCCGATATATAAGATGATGATGAAAATCCCAAACGGCCACCATCGCAATCAAGATGTCTTTAATTGATTTGGTGGATTAAATGAAAATGCGTATCTTTGCACTCATATTGTCATAAGACAATTATAATTTTGATTCAGGGGTGTTTCTTCGAGATGAAGGGACACCCCATTTTGCAACATCAGAAAAAGCATTTAAATTAAGATTTGACGAAACAATCCGAATATTCTCCGAATTTTTTTGATAAAGAAAATCGCTAAGTGCTTTATTATTAGCAACTTAGCGATTTATTAAGTTGGGGTACTCGGACTCGAACCAAGAATGACAGGACCAGAATCTGTAGTGTTACCATTACACCATACCCCAATCTTCTGATTTGCGGATGCAAAGGTACTGCTTTTTTCGGAATGCACAAAAATTTTGGCTACTTTTTTTGCTTCCGACGCGAAATTTGTTTCTTTTTCTGCGGTTTAGGAGTTGGAGCAAAGGGATTTTTCGTGATGATCTCACGTAAAATACGCACGTCGGTCTGGGGACGGTCATACTTGTCAACAAGCATCTGCTGAATATGGTCGATGACCTCCATACCCTCGATGACCTCACCGAAAACAGTATATTGTCCGTCAAGATGCGGGGTTCCTCCTACGGTCTTATAGACCTCTGCCATCTCAGGGGTTATTTTCACGGTACCCTGCGTCAGCGTGTCAAGCCTTTCCTGCACCTTGGCAAGACGAGCGTCATCCCACTTCTTTCCCCATACAATATAGAACTGGCAGGCACCAGAACGGCGCTCGGGATTCGCCTTGTCACCCTCACGGGCGGCGGCAACGGCACCACGGCGATGGAACAGTTGCGGCAGGCGGAACTCCGCCTCTATGGTATAGTCAAGTTCACCCGTTCCCAGTCGTGCACCAGGCTGCGCATGCTTACTATTGAGGTCGCCACTCTGCACCATAAAGTCCTTGATGACCCGATGAAACAACAACGAATCGTAAAGTTGCATACCTACCACTTTCAGAAAGTTATCACGATGCTGGGGAGTCTCATTAAACAGGGCAATGCGGATATTCCCCTCCGTTGTCTCCAACAAGACCTCAGCACGCTCTTGTGCAAAGAGCGGTGAAGTCATCCATAACACAAGGAGCATCAAACATCCCCGAAGTGTTGTCTTCGCTATTATTCTCATAATCGTATATGTTTACTTTTCTGCAAAAGTACGAAAAAAAAGGAACAAAAGCGCAAAATAAGAAAAAAAGTAGTACCTTTGCAACTCAGTAACACATTATTATATTAAATGGAAGCATCAACACAACTGGTTGACACCATCATAAAAGGAATACAAGAAAAGAAAGGAACGCAGATCGTCACCGTCGACCTGAAGGGTATTGAGGGGGCTATCTGCCAATATTTCATCATCTGTCAGGGAAATTCGCCCTCTCAGGTGGAGGCTATCACAGAGTCTGTGGGTGAGTTTGCCCGCAAGGATCTGCAAGAGAAGCCGACAGCGATAGCAGGACTGGAGAACGCCCAGTGGGTGGCTATGGACTTCACCGACGTGATGGTACATATTTTCCTGCCCGACGTACGGGCATACTATGACTTAGAGCATCTTTGGGACGATGCCTCACTGACAAACATTCCCGATTTAGACTAACAAGAAAATGGACAAGAAACCCAATAACGAGCCCAAGATGAATATGCCCAAGTTCAATATGAACTGGATATATATGTTGGCAATTATCGCCCTTGGTGTGCTTTACTTCACCAACGGCAGTGAGAACTCAAGTGTACAGACCACTACGTCGTATAGCAATTTCAAGACATGGGTCATGAAAGGCTATGCCTCGAAGATCGTAGTCAACAAGAACACGAATACCCTACAGATGTATGTGAAGCCCGAGCATATCCGTGATGTGTTCCATCAGGGTGTCAAGGCAACAGGCAAAGAGCCTACGGTATCTGTGGAGTTCGGTTCCGTAGATCAGGTGGAGCAGTTTGTCAACCAGGCTCGCGAGCAGAAGCAGTTTAGTGGAGAACTGGTATATAACAACCAACGGGAGAGTGAGTTCTTCAACTCCATTATCATGAATGTGCTTTTCTTTGCAGGCATCATCTTCGTATGGATGTTCATCATGCGTCGCATGGGTGGCGGTGGCATGGGCGGCGGTGGAGGTATCTTCAGCGT
>DEJF01000067.1:27529-55802 GCA_002353225.1 Prevotella sp. UBA2755
AAGAACCCACAGAAATATACCGACTTAGGCGGAAAAATCCCCAAGGGAGCCTTGCTGGTAGGTCCTCCGGGAACCGGTAAGACTTTGCTTGCCAAGGCAGTAGCCGGTGAGGCAGGCGTACCATTCTTCTCCATGAGTGGTTCCGATTTCGTGGAAATGTTTGTAGGTGTTGGTGCCAGTCGTGTACGTGACTTGTTCCAACAAGCGAAGTCGAAGGCACCATGCATCATTTTCATTGATGAGATTGATGCTGTGGGACGAGCCCGTTCCAAGAACCCAGCCATGGGAGGCAATGACGAGCGTGAGAACACCTTGAACGCTTTATTGACAGAGATGGATGGTTTCGGGACCAACAGTGGTATCATCACCCTTGCCGCCACCAACCGTGCTGACATGCTTGACTCAGCCTTGATGCGTGCCGGTCGTTTCGACCGGCAGATACATGTCGACCTGCCCGACCTCAACGAGCGCAAGGAGGTATTCCAAGTACACCTGAAGCCTCTGAAGCTCGACGAGAATCTTGACATCGACTTCCTGGCACGTCAGACTCCCGGTTTCTCGGGTGCTGACATTGCCAACGTATGTAACGAGGCAGCCCTGATAGCCGCCCGTCATAACCGCCCGAAAGTCGGCAAGCAAGACTTCCTTGATGCGGTAGACCGTATCATCGGTGGCTTGGAGAAGAAGACGAAGGTGATGACAGAGGCAGAGAAGCGCTCTATCGCCATCCATGAGGCTGGTCACGCCACCATCTCTTGGTTTACGGAGTTTGCCAACCCCCTCGTCAAAGTAAGTATCGTACCACGTGGACAGGCATTAGGTGCCGCATGGTATCTTCCCGAAGAGCGTGTGCTGCAGACCAAGGAGGCAATGCTCGACGAGATGTGCTCCCTGTTAGGCGGTCGTGCTGCCGAGGAACTTTTCGTAGGACAGATATCCACAGGTGCTATGAACGACTTGGAGCGTACCACCAAACAGGCATACGGTATGATAGCCTATGCCGGTATGAGCGACAAGTTGCCTAACGTCTGCTATTATAACAATAACGAGTACTCCTTCCAACGCCCCTATTCTGAGACAACAGCAAAAGTGATGGATGACGAGGTGTTGAAGATGATTAATGAGCAGTACGAACGTGCCAAGAAGATACTTACTGAACACAAAGAAGGTCATGCCCGCCTCGCCCAATTGTTGATCGACCGTGAGGTCATCTTCGCTGATGATGTTGAGGAGATTTTCGGCAAGCGTCCATGGACCAGTCGTTCAGAAGAACTGCTGGAGGCACAACAGCGTGCCGAGGCAGAGCGTATGGCAGAAGAAAGAGCTAAAGAATTAGAGGCAGAGAAGAAAAATGCTGAATCCTCCGAGTCTCCCGAGAACTCCGAATCTTCCGAGAATTCCGAACCAAAAGATTAAGCCTATGAATAACTTTATCGTGAGAGCCATTACCGGCATCATCTTCGTAGTTGCTATAGTAGCGAGTTTCCTTCGCCCCGAGGCAATGGTATTACTGTTCGCTATCGTGACAGGACTAACAGTCTGGGAGTTCACAGGATTGGTCAACGAACGTCCAGAAGTGACGGTCAACCGCTTTATCTGCACTGTTGCAGGAGTTTATTTCTTCTTCGCCATGACTTACTATTGCAGTGACATCTATGGCGGTGCTGCAAAATCGGTGGTGTTCATCCCTTATCTGGTGACGATTCTCTACCTGCTGGTGGCAGAGTTGTATCTCAAACAGGAAGACCCCATCAACGACTGGGCATACACCATGCTCTCACAGCTATATATCGCCCTCCCCTTCTCGCTGCTGAACGTATTGGCGTTCAATGCGTCCCCCGAAGGACTGGTGGTTTTCAATACCCTGCTGCCCCTGTCGGTATTCATCTTCCTATGGGTCAACGACACCGGTGCCTACTGCGTAGGTTCCCTGTTAGGTCGTCATAAACTCTTCCCACGCATCAGCCCAGGCAAATCATGGGAGGGAAGTATTGGTGGAGCCATCTTCGTGCTGTTGGCAGCATGGGGCATCGGCTACATGGACAACATGATCGTTTTGGATGCTGAACAGCAACCATGGATATGCAGACAGTTGCTCACCATCCCCCAGTGGATTGGATTAGGACTCGTCGTCGTTGTCTTCGGCACATGGGGTGACTTGGTGGAGAGTCTCTTCAAGCGCACCCTCGGCATCAAGGACAGCGGCAGCATCCTGCCCGGTCATGGCGGTATGCTTGACCGTTTCGACTCCTCGCTGCTTGCCATCCCTGCTGCGGTCGTTTATCTGTATACTATATCTTTATTCTAAACTAATATGAAAAAGCTATTAACCATCATCCTTATGGTATGCGCTGTCAGTGCATACGCTCAAGACCCCGTTAAGAAATGGGGACAGTTACAAGTGAAGGGCGCACAACTGTGTGACCAGAACGGCAGACCCGTCATCCTGCGTGGTGTCAGTTTCGGATGGCATAACATCTGGCCCCGCTTCTATAACAAGAAAGCGGTGAAGACACTGAAGCAAGACTGGAATGCCAGCGTGGTACGTGCGGCTATGGGTATCATGATTGAGGACAATTATTTGGAGAACCCGCAGTTTGCCATGCAGTGCATGACACCCGTCATTGAGGCAGCCATCAAGAACAATGTCTATGTCATCATCGACTGGCATTCCCACATCCTGAAGACTACCGAGGCGAAGAAGTTCTTCGGTATGATGGCACAGAAATACGGCAAGTATCCACATGTGATCTACGAGATTTTCAACGAGCCTGTGGAGGACACATGGGCAGACTTGAAGAAATACGCCGCAGAGGTGATTGGCGAGATTCGCAAGTACGACCCCGATAATGTCGTACTGGTTGGCTGTCCTCACTGGGATCAGGACATCCATCTGGTGGCAGAGAGCCCTTTAACAGGTTTCCAGAACATCATGTACACCGTTCATTTCTATGCCGCTACCCACGGTGACTATCTGCGTGACCGCATGGAGGATGCCGTAAAGAAAGGGATTCCCGTATTCATCTCAGAGAGTGGTGCCACCGAGGCATCCGGTGATGGCAAGATCGACCCTGAGTCAGAAGAGCAATGGATTCAACTCTGTGAGCGCTTGGGTGTGAGTTGGGTATGTTGGTCTATTAGTGACAAGAACGAGTCATGTTCTATGCTCCTGCCTCGTGCCACCGCCACTGGTCCATGGGCAGATGATGTTATCAAGGTTTATGGCAAGTTAGTAAAAGGATTACTGAAGAAATACAATAAGTAAAAAATGAAGAAATTTCTGATTATTGTCATCATCATCGCTGCAGTAGTTGCGATGGCAAAGACAGTCCCAGACAAGAAAGCGCATAAGAAGGCGATGATGGAGGCTGTGAAGGAGTATGTCGATGAAGAAGCGACAAGCAAGATGGGTGACAATGTACTGACAGACTTAGGGAAAGGTATCGTCAACAAGACCATTGAGGTTGCTCTGAACTCGAAGCTGGAAGTGGACAACTACCTTGTCTGCAACACCACGCATGTGCAAATGGGTGATGAGACACAGATTCTTTCTTTGGGTATCCTTGGGCATGTTTTTACCTTCGACAAGCAAATGCTGCGTGATGCCTTAGAGGCATCAGCCAAAGAGAAAGCGGAAAAAAAGAGTGAGCGCAAGGCTGCCAAAGAGGCTGCCAAGGAGGCTCGCAAAATGGAAAAACAATTAAGAAAAGAAGAGCGAAAGCGCGAACAAGAAGCCCGCAAAGAAGAAAAACGGAAGGAAAAAGAGGAACGTAAAAAGCAGAAGAATATAGAAAAGGGAGTCAAGAAACTCCAGAAAGTATTCACCAATTAGAAGAAAAAACGAAGAGGAAGCACTATTTCTTCCTCTTCGTTTTTATTAAAATGCGAATCACTCTTTGGGCTCCACCTGTTCTCGCCATTGAGCGAAGAAATTCTTTATAGCATTATAGGCAGCCATAGCTTCTTCCTTTATGTTATGACCAGACCATACGGCATTAATATTGGTACCAGAAGTATATTCTTGATAGATGCGATAGGTGGCTCCACCTTCCAACACCTCATCATGCTTATAGCCATTCAACTTGTATACCTGAAGTTCTGCTAACAATTGCTGCATCCGCTCGACATCCTGCTCTTTGACATCGAATGTCTTTTTAACAGCATCCCTCCAATGACATTTGTTATAAAGACTGACAACCACTTGAGGCTGTTTACCTACGTCGGCAATTAACTCGCAATAATCCTTACCTTGACCTGCGTGTCGGTCACAAGCATAACTGCAATAAATCAATTTCCCTTTAGGAGCCTCATTGTCTTGTGCAAAACTATTCATATAGTTCATCAACAAAGCACCAACGATAAAAATAACCTTACGAATACTCATGCTGCTTAGATTTATCTATCCATATTTAGAAGTTCCATTTAACAGCAAGAGTCGGATTCCAGAAGAAAGTCTTGGTGCTCTCCGGATCGGAATTATAAACAAAGTTATTAGAGAACTCCCACTCTGTACCCACACTGAAATGCTCTGTGAAGTTATACCACAACTGTGGCTCGGAAAGGATCACCAGACAGCCGTGGTTATTAGCCTTCTCACCACGCCAGAAGTCAATAAAACCTGAAAAACGCATTTTGTTGTTGAGGAAGTTCAGTCCCCAGACACCTGTCAACTGGGCACTGGCATAAGCATGGGTGTTGTCATAACTCTTGAAAAACTGCTTATACAGCAACTGCACAGACCAAGTCTTCGAGAAATCAGCAGTATGACCATTATAGGCGGCACCCACAAGGGCTGACTGCTGGAAACTACCATTACGACTCAGTCCACCATCGTACTCGATGTGGGCAGCAAAAGGAGACTGCTTACCCAAGTTGAACTCACGGGAGATCTCGGTGTAGGCACTTTCCGTAAAGTGGCTACTCAGGTCAACATCCACGAAATAGTACCAGGAACCCCATTTGTCAGCCTTGAACTGCTCAAGGGTAATCGTCACTTTCTGACGATTTGACTCCTCACCCGTATAGATGTTACGCCCGAAGTCATAGTGAACCTGAATGTTCTGAGCCCCTGCCGTCATACCTACGGCAAAAAGCAAAAGAGATAAAATCTGTTTTTTCATAATTAGATATATTTAAATGATTACACTTATTATAATAATGGTGCGACATATTTTAATACGAAGAAGACGGCAAGGATATACATCATCGCTGTCAACTCACGATGACGACCTGTGCATACCTTCACGATGACGTAGGAGAGCAGACCTAATACGATACCCTCTGAGATACTTGCCGTGAAAGGCATCATCAGGATTGTCATGAAACATGGCATCGACTCAGTGAAATCAACAAAGTCAATATGCACAATCTGACGAAGCATCATCACACCCACCAAGAACAAGGCACTAGTCGTTGCGGCAGACGGTATCATGAGGAATACAGGAGAGAAGAACAAAGACAAGAAGAAGAGTCCCGCTACCGTCAGAGCGGTCAGTCCTGTACGTCCACCCTCTACGATACCTGTCGTACTCTCTACATACGTCGTCACAGTAGAGGTTCCACAAAGTGCGCCGACAGTAGTACCCACAGCATCAGCCATCAACGCCTTGTTCAGTCCAGGAATCTTACCCGTTTTCTTATCCACCATCCCTGCTCCTGTCGAAGCACCAATCAAGGTGCCAATGGTGTCAAACAAGTCCATGAAAAGCAGGGTTGCCACTACGATATAATAGTCAATATCCAAAGACGCAAAACGCGAGAAGTCCATCTTTAAAGCAACAGGCTCCAGGGAATGGGGAATACTCAGTACGGTAAAATTCTCTGGAATCTGTGTCACACCCAACGGAATACCTACTATGGTCATTATCAAGATGGTATAGAACAAGGCGCCCTTGACTTTCAAACTCAACAATATGGCACCTAAAACGATACCAAGGATTGCCACCATAGATGTTGCATTCCAAGGTCCCAGCCCTGTCACTGTCGCCTCACTGGCAACCACAATACCGCCATTCTTCAGACCGATAAAAGCAATGAATAAGCCGATACCTACAGAGATGGAGTAGCGTAGGTTCAAGGGAATAGAATTGACAATTGCCTCACGAACCTTGAGAATCGTCAGGACAATAAAGAATAAACCCTCAATCAATACGGCAGCCAATGCCTCCTGCCAGGTATAGCCCATCACCAAGACAAGTGTATAAGCAAAGAAGGCATTCAGTCCCATACCAGAGGCAAGTGCAAAAGGCATTCTCGCATAAAATGCCATCACGGCGGTAGCCACTACGGCGGCAATAACCGTTGCAGAGAACACTGCACCTTTATCCATGCCTGTCTCTCCCAGGATAATAGGGTTGACGGCAAGAATATACGACATAGTTAAGAAGGTTGTTAATCCTGCCATCATCTCTATTCTAACAGAATGTTTCTGGGAATCAAATCCCAGCCATGATAGTAATGTTTTCATAAATGTATTAATTATTTTTTTGAATTATAAGTTTACATATCAACTGCGCGGCAACATCCGGGGCACGACTCTCGCCAAGGCGACGATGCACCTCCTCATAGCCGTCTAACATCAACTGACGTGCTGCTCCACCAGGAAGAACCGCCTCCAGATGGGCACGGATATTCTCCACGCTAAAGGTATCTGCCACCAATTCCGGCACCACCTCCTTGTCGGCTATCAGATTGACCAACGAGATATATCTTACTTTCAGGAAATGCTTCTTCAGAAAAGCGATCACTTGGGGTATCGGTGTCTCATAGCACACCACCTGTGGGACACGGAACATGGCTGTCTCCAGCGTCGCCGTACCACTGGTCACCAGAGCCGCTGTTGCCTTAGACAACAACTGGTAGGTCTCGTTTTCGACGAGACGGACCGCGCTTCCTCTCAGGAAGTCCTCGTAATAGGAACGCTCGATACTTGGTGCACCTGCCAATACGATATCATAGTTTCCTGCAAGATGTTTTGTTGCCGCTATCATGGCAGGAAGATTATCTTTAATTTCCTGTTTTCTGGAACCTGCCAGTAAGGCGATGGTCTTAGAAGAGGAGATAAGGGAAGAGGAATGATGTTCTTTTTGCCATTCCCTGACTTCCTGAGCCGTCGGGTTACCTACATAATGAATCGGATAATGGTGCTTCTTCTCAAAGAAATCCACCTCAAAGGGCAATATGGAGAATAATTCATCCACATCCCGCTTGATATTCTTGATGCGATATTCCTTCCATGCCCAAATCTTGGGAGAGATGTAATAGTAAACAGGTATCTGAGTCTTTGCCTTGACAAACTTGGCTATCTTCAAGTTAAAACCCGGATAGTCCACCAAGATAACGACATCTGGTTGCCATTGCAGGATATCCTGTTGGCACATCTTCATATTTCGAAGAATGACAGGAAGGTGAAGTAATACAGGGATAAAGCCCATATAGGCAAGTTCCTTATAATGCCTGACACGCGTTCCACCTACTGCAGTCATCATGTCACCTCCGAAGAAACGGAATTCGGCTTGCGTATCCTGTTTCTTCAGCGACAGCATCAGATGAGATGCGTGAAGATCGCCACTTGCCTCCCCTACTATCAGGTAATATCTCATAAATCCCAGTCTTTCATCCGTTCTATCATCTCATAAGATGTCACGTCTATCTTGGTTGGAGTAATAGCGACATAGCCATGTCGGAGCGCCCAATTATCGGTATTCTCCGCCTCTGGCTCGTCATTGCGGTATTGTCCTACCATCCACCAGTAATCGTAACCACGTGGGTGACGGCACTTCACCACCTCATCGTACCATGTCCCTGGTGCCATACGACACACCCGCACTCCCTTGAAACGGTCTGTCACAGGAAAGTTCACATTCAAGCAGACACCCTTAGGAAGTCCTTCATCCAGCACTTTACGAACGATTTTCCGTATGAATGGCTCCAAAGGACGGAAATCAGCATCTGCGGCATGATCACATAAGGAGAAAGCGACAGAAGGAATATATTTCATACAACCTTCCAGTGTCACCCCCATCGTTCCGCTGTAATGCGTATTAACCGAGGCATTATCACCATGGTTAATACCTCCGATAATCATCTGAGGGCGACGATGATGACATAACTCCTCCAAGGCGAGTTTTACACTATCAACAGGAGTACCACTACACGACCACACCTCCACTCCCTCCTCTTTCTTCCGAGGAGTCAGTGTCAAAGGCGTACTTGCCGAGAACGCACAGGCATAGCCGCTTCGTGCCCCGTCTGGCGCACATACCAGGATATCGGCAATGTCGTGAATCATCTCTATCAGACAATTGATGCCTTTCGCCTGATAGCCATCATCGTTAGAAATCAATATAAAAGGTTTCCCGTTTTTCATTAAAATCTACTATTTGCCTGCAAAATTACTAAAAAAGGTTGATATTTTACAGATTCTCATATAAAATTCGTAACTTTGTCGCCACTATCTTTAAAGATGTAAGATTGATTATGGGAAAGATAATTGCTTTAGCAAACCAAAAAGGCGGTGTGGGAAAAACAACTACCACTATCAACTTAGCCGCCTCACTCGCCACCCTGGAAAAGACGGTCCTCGTAGTTGACGCTGACCCGCAGGCAAATGCCTCCAGTGGACTGGGCGTAAATATTCAGGAAGTAGAATGCTCTCTATATGAGTGTATTATTGACAAAGCGGATGTCCGCGACGCAATTTATACCACGGATATCGAAGGGCTGGACATCATACCAAGCCATCTTGACCTCGTTGGAGCAGAGATTGAAATGCTTAATCTAAAGAATAGGGAGAACGTAATAGGACAATTACTGGCTCCTATCCGCGATGATTATGACTATATCCTTATCGATTGCTCTCCCTCTTTGGGACTGATTACAGTGAATGCCCTGACTGCGGCAAACTCTGTAATTATCCCGGTACAGTGTGAGTATTTCGCGTTGGAAGGAATCAGCAAACTTCTCAACACCATCCGTATCATTAAGAGTAAGTTGAATCCTAAACTGGAGATAGAGGGCTTCCTGCTGACCATGTACGACTCTCGCCTTCGTCTTGCCAAACAAATCTACGACGAGGTGAAGCGCCATTTCCAAGAACTGGTGTTCAAGACAGTCATCCAGCGTAATGTCAAACTCTCTGAGAGTCCCAGTCATGGGCTTCCCGTCATCCTTTATGACGCAGACTCCACTGGTTCAAAGAATCACCTTTCCTTAGCAAAGGAAATTATCAACAAGAATAGTTAAAACACATGGCAGTAAGAAAGAAATACGACAGAAGTGTGCTCGGACGCGGACTGGACGACCTCGGTAGCGGCCGCGGACTAGACGCATTAATAGATACTGGTGAGGTTCATACACAAGGTAGTTCCAACCTCAACGAGATAGAGATTTCACTGATAGAGCCTAACCCCAATCAGCCTCGTAGAGAGTTCGACCAAGAGGCTCTGCAGGAACTTGCCAACAGTATTCGCGAGGTAGGTATTATCCAGCCTATCACGCTTCGCCAGATGGGCAACGGGAAATATCAGATTATCGCCGGAGAACGCCGTTGGCGTGCCTCCCAACTGGCTGGGCTCACCTCTATCCCTGCCTATATCCGCACCGTTGAGGATGAGGGCGTGATGGAGATGGCTCTTGTGGAGAACATCCAACGTGAGGACCTGAATGCCATCGAGGTGGCTCTCGCTTATCAGCATCTTGCCGAGACAACAGGAATGACTCAGGAGAGAATCTCCAAGCGAGTTGGCAAGAGCCGTGCCGCTGTCACTAATTTCCTCCGTTTGTTAAAACTCCCCGCACAGGTACAGATGGCGTTAAAGAACCACGAGATTGACATGGGACATGCCCGTGCCCTGCTTGCCATTGACAGTCCATCAACACAAATAAAACTCTTCAAAGAGATTCAGAAGCAACAATACTCTGTCCGTAAGGTGGAGGAGTTGGTACAGGCTTTGAAGAACGGCGAGGATATCAAGACCACTAAAGGCAAAGTGGCTGGCAAGTCACAACTTCCAGAGGAATTCAGTATTCTGAAGGAGCGTCTTGCACAGTTCTTCCAGACTAAAGTACAGATGACATACTCACCTAAGGGTAAGGGAAAGATTAGTATCTCTTTCGAAAACGAGGAGGAACTGGAGCGTATCATGAATACCCTCGATAGTGTCAACAACAAATAAAGAGTCTTTGCTTTGAAATATTTGAATGTCATATCCATACTCCGTTCCCTGACTGTCCTTTTACTGATAGTCATGGCACAACAACTCATGGCACAAACTGAGCATAAAGACACCCCTGTTGACAGTATAGACATCATGATGGCACGCATTGACTCCCTTACTCGCAACGACTCTGCACTTGCGACAAAAGAGGAGTCTGTCCAGTCTATCATGATCGACTCTACCCGTATCGTAAAACAAAAACGGGACTGGAGCACCTGGAGACCTGACCCTAAACGAGCCTTATGGCTGGCATTGGTACTGCCTGGAGCAGGACAGATATACAATCGTAAATACTGGAAACTCCCCATTATCTACGGTGGATTCATTGGATGTATCTATGCCCTTTCATGGAATAACATGATGTACAAAGACTATTCTCAGGCTTATCTTGACATCATGGACAACGACCCTGGAACTGCAAGTTACAACAAGTTCCTGCATTTAGGCGCAGAAGTTAATAGTTCCAACGAGGAACGCTATAAGGAGATTTTCAAGAACCGTAAGGACAAATACCGCCGTTGGCGTGACTTGAGTATTTTCGTGATGATAGGTGTTTATGCGCTGTCTGTCATTGATGCCTATGTAGACGCGGAACTCTCTGCCTTTGATATTTCCAAAGACCTGAGTCTGAAGGTCGAACCTACTGTCATTCCCAATCATTCTGGCGGCAACCCGCTGCAGGCACAGTCGTTGGGAGTCAATTGTAAGTTAAATTTTTAAAACCAAATAAGAATGATAAGCAAGAAATTACTAATGCTGCTCGCCATACTTTTTGGCATGTCTATCACCGTTCAGGCACAGATCGTGGCTGAGGACGAGGAAGAGGTAGATGAGGAAGATGAGATTGTCGTAGTAGACCAAAGCGGCAATGAGGAGATCATTGATTTCCCTGAGGCTATGACTTACGACCTCGACAGTCTGTTGAATGAATATATGTCAAAGACGTATCTTACTTCCAGCGACTGTAATATGAGAAACGAGAACCCCTCTTATCCTGAAGAGGTTTTCATTGAACGTCTGTCACGTATGCCAACTGTGATGGAGATGGCACACAACAATGTTGTCCAACAGTTTATTGACCGTTACTGTACCCGTTTACGCGGTACCATATCCTATATCCTTGGAGCAAGCAATTTCTATATGCCTATCTTTGAGGAGGCACTGGAGACTTATCAGATTCCGTTGGAGTTGAAATACCTACCCGTCATTGAGTCTGCGCTCAACCCGAAGGCTGTTTCCCGTGTAGGGGCGACTGGACTATGGCAGTTTATGCTTGCTACAGGTAAGCAGTATAACTTGCAAATCAACTCATTGGTGGACGAACGTCGTGACCCTATCAAGGCGTCTTATGCCGCTGCCCATCTGTTGAGTGACCTCTATAAAGTGTTTGGCGACTGGAATCTGGTGATTGCCGCCTATAACTGCGGACCTGGTAATGTGAGCAAGGCTATACAACGTTCTGGAGGTTCCAAAGACTACTGGCACATCTACCCCTACCTCCCCAGGGAGACTCGCGGTTATGTCCCTGCCTTCATTGCCGCAAACTACATGATGACTTACTACTCTTTACATAATATCTGTCCGATGAGTAGTCGTCTGCCCGCACAGACGGACACCGTCATGGTCACCAAGAAGATACACTTAGAACAGATTGCCAAAGTCTTGAATATCGATATTGAGATGCTGCGTACTCTCAATCCTATGTATCGCTACGACATCATCCCTGGTAACACAGAGCCTTATGCGCTCCGTCTGCCGCAAGCCGATGTCAATAGGTATATCGAGAATGAGGACGCCATCTGCAACTACCGCGCAAGTGAGTTGCTGACTAATCGTATTCAAGTTGAGGTGAATGACTATACCCCCACCTACTACCACAAAAGCAAGCGTTATTACAAAAAAGGACGCAAGGGGCGTTTCGGACGTCATGCCAAGGCTCGTCGCGGTGGCAAGAAGGCTACTGCACGTAGCAAAGCGCGTGGAAGTAAGAGTAAAAAGAGAGCAAAAGGACGTAAGTCATCAAAGAGAAGACGCAGATAATATTAACTATATCTCACTATAGTTCCTATAGTAACTATAGTCCCTATAATATATAATAAGGTATATGGAGGACGAGAAAGACAAAGTACGCGAAGACAGCGACGACCAGTTGATAAATGGGGCGTTCCAGCATCTGTTAGACTGTTATCTTGCCTCACGTCATCGTAAGAAAGTTGACATCATCACCAAGGCATTCAATTTTGCCCGTCAGGCACACAAAGGTGTACGACGCCTGTCAGGAGAACCGTATATCATGCACCCTATCGCTGTCGCACAGATTGCCTGTGAGGAGGTCGGACTGGGCTCAACCAGTATCTGTGCCGCCTTGCTCCATGACGTGGTAGAGGATACAGACTATACCACAGAGGATATCGAGAACATCTTTGGTCCTAAGATAGCACAGATCGTAGACGGACTGACAAAGATCAGCGGTGGTATTTTCGGAGAACAGGCATCGGCACAGGCAGAGAATTTCAAGAAACTGCTGCTGACGATGAGTGATGACATCCGCGTCATCCTTATCAAGATATGCGACCGCCTGCATAATATGCGTACTCTGGAGTCACAACCAGCCAATAAACAGTATAAGATTGCAGGTGAGACACTTTATATCTATGCGCCCCTTTCCAATCGCTTGGGACTCTACAAGATCAAGTCGGAACTGGAAAACCTCAGTTTCCAATACGAGCATCCTGACGAGTACAATAGCATCAAGTCGAAACTTGCCTCCACGGAGGCTTCTCGTCATGAACTCTTCGACCAGTTTACTGCGCCTATTGAGGAGTCTCTTCGTCAAATGGGCATCAAATATGAGATCAAGGAACGTGTCAAGTCACCCTACTCCATCTGGAATAAGATGCAGAACAAGCACGTCACGTTTGACGAGATATACGATATCCTTGCCGTGCGTATCATTTTCACACCTGACAAACGGGAAGAGGAAGTCAACGAGTGCTTCAACATCTATGTTGCCATCTCTAAGATTTACAAGTCACACCCCGACCGCCTGCGTGACTGGCTGAACCATCCGAAGGCAAACGGCTATCAGGCTTTGCACGTTACCCTTATGTCAAAACAAGGACGCTGGATAGAGGTACAGATCCGTTCTGACCGCATGGACGAGATTGCCGAGCAGGGATTTGCTGCCCATTGGAAATACAAGGACGGCATGGAGAAGGAATTCACGGAGGATGAGAGTGAACTGAACGAGTGGTTGCGCACCATCAAAGAAATCCTTGACGACCCACAGCCCGATGCGATGGATTTCCTCGATGCCATCAAACTCAATCTCTTCGCTTCCGAGATATTCGTCTTTACCCCTAAAGGAGAGATCAAGACCATGCCCACTGGCTGTACGGCTCTCGACTTCGCCTTCAGCATCCACACCTTCTTAGGCTCACATTGTATCGGTGCCAAGGTGAACCATAAACTCGTGCCACTGAGTCATAAGTTGAAGAGTGGTGACCAGGTGGAGATCCTGACCTCCAAGGCACAACACGTGCAAGCCTCTTGGATTAATTTCGTATCGACAGCAAAGGCTAAGGCAAAAATACAGGCTATCCTGCGACGGAACGGTCGTGAGATACAGAAGCGAGGCGAGGATATTCTGGATGAATTCCTCAAGAAGAATGATATTGAGAGCACTACAGCCGTTGCAGATAAACTAACGATCTTCCACGAGCAACGTAACCGGGAGGAGTTCCTGCAGGCTTTGGGTGAGAAGACCATCTTGTTAGGTGAGAAAGACCTTGATGAACTACAAGGCAAAAATTCCGATGACAACAAGAAAGGATGGCGTCGCTTAGTACCTTTCCTTGGAAAGAATAAGGCAAAGAAAGAAGATACCACCCAGGAATTCTTTATCGTTCCTGAGAAGTTCAACCGCAAGAAGCCCATCTTCATCAACGATGACAACATCGGACAGTATAAGTTTCGTCATTGTTGCCACCCCATCCCAGGTGATGACATCCTCGGCTTTATCGACAACAAGCATCGCATAGAGATTCACAAGCGCGACTGTCCTGTGGCGGCAAAACTCAAGACCAGTTACGGCAACCGTATCTTGGATGCCAAATGGGACATGCACAAGCGTCTGTTCTTCGATGCCACCATCCATATCGAGGGTATCGACCGCATGGGTATGGTGATGGATATCTCCAAGGTCATCTCCTCACAGATGAATGTCAATATCCATAAGCTGACCATCACCAGCGAAGAGGGTGTCTTTGACGGCGATATAGAGATTCGTGTCCATGACCGTGAGGACGTGAAGACGATTATCGACCAACTCAAGACCATCGAAGATCTGCAGGAAGCCACACAAATCATGTAACGATATGAAAAAACTACTAACACTCATCCTCGCCCTACTGACGACAGCCGGTGTAAAGGCGGCAAACCCATACGATAATCCAGACACACTCGTCGTAGCTCGTGACGGTACGGGACAGTTCCGCAACATCGCAGAAGCGATTGAGGTATGCCGTGCCTTTATGGACTACCATAAGGTTATCTTTGTCAAGAAAGGTACTTACAAGGAGAAACTCATCATCCCACAGTCGTTGACGAACATCGAGATATGTGGGGAGGACAGGGATAACACCATCATCACATGGGACGACCATGCCAACGTCATCTATCCCCCGACTGGCAAGCCCATGGGTACCTTCCGTACCTATACCTTGAAGATTGAGGGTGCGGACATCACCCTCAAGAACATCACGGTGGAGAATAATGCCGCTCGCTTGGGACAAGCTGTCGCTCTGTTTACCACTGGTGATAAGATCGTATTCCTGAACTGTCGCTTCCTGGGACATCAGGACACCATCTATACGGGTAATGCCCGCTCACGCCATTACTTCAAGGACTGCTATATCGAAGGGACGACCGACTTCATCTTCGGTCCTTCTACCGCATGGTTTGAAAACTGTGACATCTTCTGCAAGGCAGACTCCTATATCACTGCCGCCTCTACTCCACAGGATGTGCCTTACGGCTATATCTTCAACAACTGCCGCATCACCGCCGACAGCAATGTCAGCAAGGTCTACTTAGGTCGCCCTTGGCGTGACTATGGCTATACGCTCTTTATGAATTGCGAGTTACCTCGACAAATTCGCCCAGAGGGATGGCACCATTGGCAAAAAGAGCGTGAGAAGACGGCACGTTATCTGGAGTATAACAACCACGGTGAGGGTGCCGCCACTGACCAGCGTGTCAGTTGGAGCCGCCAGTTAATCAAGAAAGAGGCACAGCCAATCACCTTAGAGAATGTGTTCAGCCTCAACGATACCTGGATGCCGGCCAACTAACCCCATATCTGTTAATAAACTATAATTGTTGAGTCTCTATAGGTTACAACTTATTATTATATTTCGTATCTTTGCACGCCGATTTATAATGAGTCGGATTTCAAAAGAGTTATGAAATACAGAAGTGTTGCGCTTCTGATGGCTGTAATCGGTGTGATGCCGATGAACGCCCAAGAGAAGCGGACGATGACAGTCGGTCAACTGTTCGAGTTAGTAGAAAGCAACAGCAAGACTCTTCAGACACAGAAGACAAGCGTAGAATTTGCGAGTAAGGGTATCGAAGCGGCGAAAAGTCAACGCTTGCCAGACATCAACACCAGTTTATCGGTCAGTTACAATGGCAATGTACTCATCACCAACAGGCATTTCGGTGATGCGCAGGGCTATAGTGTACCTCATTTTGGCAATTCCTTTGCCTTGGAGGCTCAACAGGTGGTCTATGCTGGTGGTGCCATTGACGCAGGCATCCGTATGGCAAAACTGCAAAAGGAGCATGCCGTAGTCAATGAGCAACTGACAAGGGAGCAACAACGCTTCCTGGTGTTGGCTCAGTATCTGGACCTTTTCAAGATCAGCAACCGAATGCAGGTCTACGAGAAGAACATCGAGTTGACAAACCGTTTGATAGAGGATATCAAGGCAAAACATGAGGAGGGCATGGCACTCCGTAATGATGTCACTCGCTATGAATTACAGATGGAGAACCTCCGTCTGGGACTTCGTAAGTTACAAGACCAGCGAGCCATCCTGAACTATCAGTTATGCAACACCTTAGGACTTGCTCAAGAGACGGAGATTATCCCCAGTGTCGACTTCGGAACCACCAATTCCTCATTAAGCAACTGGCAGTCAGAGGCACTCAGCAACAGTCCGATGCTGCAACAGACTCAATTAGGTAAGCAGATGGCTACGGAGGGGCTACGTCTCGCCAAGAGTGAGATGCTGCCGAAGATAGCCCTGGTGGCTGCTGATAACTTCAATGGTCCTTTCACCTACGACATCCCTCCCAAGAACATCAACTACAACTATTGGTTTGTGGGTGTTGGTGTGAAGTATTCCCTCAGTTCCTTGTTCAAGTCAAACAAGAAAGTACAGCAGGCACGGATCACAAGTCGGCAGAGGGAAGAAGCACATGCAGTGGCACAAGAGCAGTTGAGCAATCAGGTACAACAGGCATACACCCTCTACCAACAGGCTTACGCTGAGTTAGAGACCCAGCAGAAGAGTGTGCAACTGGCTCAGCAGAACTATGAGGTAGTCAACAACCGCTATCTGTCGCAACTGGCACTCATCACGGACATGCTGGATGCCTCCAATATCAAACTCAACGCTGAGTTGCAGGAAGTAGACGCCCGCACGAATATCGTCTACCACTATTATCAGATGAAGTATATCACAGGAACATTATAAGATTATGAGAAACAAGAAGAATATCAAGAGAATCTACAATATCGCTATTATCACAGTCATCATCATTGCCCTCGCACTCGTTTGCAGTCGCATGATCCATTGGGGCAATGTGGAGTATACGGACGACGCACAGGTATGGCGTCATATCTCCCCGATCAACACCCGTGTTCAGGGATTCATCAAGGAGATCCGTTTCGAGGACTATCAGCACGTCAAGAAGGGTGACACCCTCGTGATTATCGAGGATGCGGAATACCAGTTGCAACTCGCACAGGCTGAGGCGCAACTGAAAGGTTCCCGCTCTGGCTCATCAGCAGTCAGTGCCGGCATGAACACTACAGCAAGTAATGTCCGTGTGGCTGCCGCTGGCATCGAGGAGGCACGTGTCAACATGGAGAATGCGAAAGCAGACTTCGACCGTTATGCGACCCTGTTGAAGAAAGACGCTGTGACCCGCCAGCAATATGACAATGCCAAAGCACGGTATGAGGCTGCACAGGCTCGTTACCAACAGGCAAACAGTCAGAAACAGTCTACCGCACTGATACAGAGCGAGCAGGCTCAGCGCCTCCACCAGACCCATGCCGGCACCTCTGTTGCCGAGGCTGCCGTCAATCTTGCCCGTCTGAACCTCTCCTATACGGTCATCGTCGCCACCTGTGATGGAGTGATGGGACGTAAGGACATCCAGATTGGTCAGTTGGTACAACCCGGTCAGCAACTCGCCCGTATCGTTGACGACCACCAGATATGGGTTGTTGCCAACTATCGGGAGACTCAGATGAGACACATCAAGGTGGGTCATCAGGTGGAGTTCTGTGCGGATGCCATTCCCGACGTGACCTTCAAGGGCGAGGTAGAGGCTATTGCCGCTGGTACTGGTAGTGCGTTCTCCCCTATCCCTGTTGATAACGCCACGGGTAATTTCGTCAAGGTAGAGCAGCGTGTCCCTGTTCGTATCAAACTGAGTGGTGACAACAAGGCTGAGGAGGTGGCACGCCTGCTTGCCGGACTGAACGTAGAAACAGAAGTGAGGTATTAATGGCAGATTGGAATCATCAGAAGTTTGCCATGCCGATGTTCAACGACTGGGTGCCTGAGGGCATCCGTCCTTGGATATATCTGCTCTTCGCATTCTTCTTTCAGTTGTCTGGCGGTGTCTATTTCGCCAACCTGCAGCACATGATGGGTGCCACCTCGATGATGCGCGAGGACATCCAGTTAATAGCGATGTTCGGGGTCGTGGGTGTCAACATGCCCTTCCCTTTCCTCTTCCGCTATAAACTGCGCTTCACCAACCGCCAGTTATTAATCAATGCGGCACTGGTCATCGCTGCCTGTAACATCCTATGTCTTTATGTGACATGGTTGCCGGCACTCTGCGTCATCTCCTACGTGGCAGGATTCTTCAAACTATGCGGCACGTTCGAGTGTTTCTCGAACATCCGTCTGTGGATTTCCCCTAAACAGGACTTTGGGGTCTTCTTGCCGACTATATACATTATTATATTAGCGGCAATGCCGGCAAGCAACTGGATATGCCAACAACTGACCATCGCCTTCGACTCTTGGCAGACGATGCACTGGTTTATGGTGGCACTGATGCTTTTCGTGGTATTTGTCATCTACACCTGTACCCACCCGTGGCGTTTCATGAAGCCGTTACCCCTTGTCTCCCTCGACTGGCTCGGCTGTATCCTTTGGTCGGCT
Source organism: Prevotella sp. UBA2755 (assembly GCA_002353225.1). Classification (GTDB taxonomy): domain Bacteria; phylum Bacteroidota; class Bacteroidia; order Bacteroidales; family Bacteroidaceae; genus Prevotella. The sequence goes on from DEJF01000067.1 coordinate 46,218, forward strand.
GTGATGCTGGAGATTATCTGGTTGTTCACCTATGGAGAGTATTATAACTGGTGGGACGCTCCCATCTGGCGTGCCGTTCTCATGGCGTTACCCATCACCCTTGCTGTCTGCGTCGGACGTATGCTGCACATCCGCCATCCTTATATCGACCCAAAGGTATGGCCCCATGCCCGTCTGATACCTATTTTAGGTATGTTCTTCGTCGCAGAGGTGATGAATGCCACACCCCATGCGTTGCAGAACACACTGACTGGCGGTATCCTCCATTGGGGATTCACCACCACGAGTCAACTCTATATCTTCGAGTTCATCGGCTATGTCCTTGGTGCCGCCTTTACGATCTTCTGGCACCGTCCGCTACATCAGAAATACACCCGTCTGCTGACTGTCGGCTTCTTCAGTCTGCTGATGTATCAGGTAATGATGTATTTCTATGTGTCGCCCGTCCTGAACATCGAGCGGTTATGGTTGCCGACTGTTCTGCGTACCTTCGGCTATGCTATTTTCTTCGCTACGATGACACTCTATCTGAAAGACCTGATACCTTTCCCCACCTTCTTCCATGCCCTGACTGTCAGCGGTTTTATCCGCAATGGTGTGGGAGAGTCGATGTGCTCAGGGATCTATAGTTACGGATTACGTCATCAGATAGCGGACACCCTGAACCGGGGTATTCACCCCGATATACAAGGTGTCATCATGGTCGCTGTAAAAGAGATGTTCGGTATCATGTGTCTGATAGGAGGATTCACCTTCCTGCTCATGTTGCTTTACGACGTACAACCTGTACGCAGCACCATGCAGAAGATGATGCCACTCAATAAGATTGGCAGAATGCTCAAACACAGGATGAAGTTAGGTTACTGAAGAAAGTCCATCTGTTTCTTCAAAGATTGAAGTTGCTCACGAACATCAATCAGTCTCGTGAGCACTTCTGCTCTTTTTTCGGCACCGTCACGGTTGGCATTGATGATACGCTTGGCGGCGGCAAGTTTGAAGCCACGCACCTTCACAAGGTTATGGATCAGTTTAATCTGGTCGATATCCTTCTGCTGGTACTGACGAATCTTGGCGGGACCAGATGTCTTGGGTTTCAGGTAAGGGAACTCCGTCTCCCAATAGCGCAACGTACTCTCGTTGACACCAAACATCTCAGCAACCTCCTTGATGGAGTAGTACAATTTCAAGTTCTTGTTCAGATTCAATGCCATAATCGTCTTCGTTTGATACCGATGATGCAAAGATATGAACTATTCTTGATATTTGCAAATTTCTTTCTGTCTTTTTTACTCCCTAACGCTTGTCGGGCACCCCATAGTCAGCCCACTGCTCCTGAGGATAGTAGCCCTTGAGTGCCTTTTTCTTATCAGCATAGAGGGTCTTCACCTTTGCCAACACGTCGTTCATCTGTTTCACCTTCGGAGACAGTTCCTCACGAATACGGTCCACCTCGGCATTGACAGCCTCCAAGGTCTTCAGGTCTTCCTCCATACGATTAATCTCCTCATAGGTGACACCCCCACCCTTACCAGATGTAAGGTGTTTACGTAAGCCCTCTACGAGCATGCGACTTTTCTCGATTTGTAATTCTACAGTCTTAGACATCATCTTTCGTTTTTAGTGATACATGGAATGAATTTCCAAGGCAAAATTAACGAAAAAAGTCGATTTTACGAACCTCATAAGACCTCACTTTTTCGATTTTTTAAGATGTACAAGCCCCTCTCTTTAACGAATTTTGAGTCTTACTGGACTTCTTTTCCTTTTTCGATACAGATACATCTTACTATATTAAGACAACCAAACGACTGGCAGAGCAACGACTTTGCCAGTCGTTTTCCCTACACGTAATTTTTCAAACCCTTGTCACCGTTGCCACCTTGCAAAACTATTTGATTATCAATGGATTGTCGGTAACAACGAAGCGGCAACGGTGACAAGGAAATGCATTTTTCCTGCGTTATACGTACTATTTTTATAAAATAAGATCAATATTTCTCCCTACGCACAGTTCTTGCGATAAAATCTAAGTTGTCTTGTGCAAGTTGGAGTGACTCTTTATCCTCATGGTTTTCACAGAAAGAAGCATCAGGCAACATCTGATGCTGTATCATATAACGCAGCATGGCACCATCGCAGATATCTGTTTCCGTCACCAACATCATGGCATCATCATCATGATACCTCATACCATAGAAAGGATTACGAGGGTCTTTCATCAATTGCTCATAGTTCTTGGGAGGAAGACCGATGGAATTCATTTATTTTTTCTTTCGAGGTGCAGCCTACCTTCGACCCACGAAGCCGGCACCTTCGACCCTTGAAGGCGGCACCTTCCTGTTTGTTCCATAGGGTGGAACACTTTGTTCCATGGGGTGGAACATTTTGTTCCATGGCATGGAACAAATGATCCCCTTGTTTCGGATTACAGATTCCCATGCTTGGAATGAGTTATTCCAATGCCTGGAATCATCAATCGGAGTGTCTCCTCTCTCCCAAAGGACAAATCTTAGTCTAATTTCTAACCCGTTTTTATCTCTTTTTTGAGGCAAAATAACCCCACTTTTTGGGCAAAATCGCCAATCGTTGTCACCCTTGTCACCTCGTTGCCACCAGCAATCCACTGATAATCAAATAGTTTTGNNNNTTAAAAATTACGTGTAGGGAAAATACGGCTAGCAGAGTCATTGCTCTGCCAGTCGTCATTTTGAGAAGATGATGAAAACTGCTAAAAAAAACAAAAAACTAGAAAAGCCTAAAATCTGTGCCTTAAACTTGCATATGTTTTTGCTATCTTTGCAGAAATTATAGTGTATAACTATGGCTAAGAACCTGTTAAATAAGTATGTTTGGCTTGTGGAAACTATCTACAAGGCAGGTCGCATAACCTTTGAAGAAATCAATGAGAAGTGGCTCGATAATGACATGAGTGAGGGGGAAGGACTCGCACTTCGTACCTTCCACAAATGGCGAATCGCCGCAGAAGAAAACTCTCTGCAGGACAAGCCAACTACTTGCGTTCATTACCTCTCCATCGAACACAGAAAGAAATTGAATGTCAGGCAGAATATAGTCTGTTTGAACTGCACTTATGCCCAGAATTTGACTTCCAGCAGGAAATACTTTCGATGGGTGATGATGTTGAGGTAATGGAACCGCTATGGCTTAGGAAAGAAATAGCAGGGAAGATAAAAAGGATGTGGAACAAATATAGCCAGAACAAATAAAAGACTTTGCTGCAATAGACTTCGAGACTGCCAACAACCAGCGTACAAGCGTCTGCAGTGTTGGTGTTGTCATCGTCAGGAACGGAGAAATAGTAGATAGTTTCTACTCTTTGATTCAGCCTGAGCCCAATTACTACAACTATTGGTGTACGCAGGTTCATGGACTCACAAGAGAAGATACGGAAGAAGCGCCAGTTTTTCCAGAAGTATGGAAACAGATTGAGCCACTAATAGAGGGTTTACCGTTAGTTGCGCACAACAAGGCTTTTGATGAAAGTTGTTTGAAAGCAGTATTCCGCTGTTATCAGATGGATTATCCTGACTATCAGTTTTATTGCACTTGCATTGCCTCACGTAGAGTTTTCCCACAACTACCCAATCATCAACTCCATACTGTCTCAGAATACTGTGGTTATCACTTGGAGAATCATCACCACGCCCTTGCTGACGCAGAAGCTTGTGCATGGATTGCGAGAAAAATACTATAAAGCAGAAAGATCGGAAAATGGCAGAGGTAGGACACTATTTAAACAGAAAGTTTTGTCAGTTCAAAGATTTTGGCTGTCTTTGTACTCAATTCAGCCATGCGCTGATTTTGCAGACATACGAAAAAAAGGGAGCAAAGTGCTTCATTCTTTTACTACGGGAACCTGAGAACTCCTACAGAAGTGAAAACGAAGAATGTTGTACAGTTGTTTCCACGTTTAATAGCGTGGACTTCTGTCATATTCCGTTTTCAAGGTTTCTCAGGACCTCCGTTGGAAGAATATGAAAGGGTCTGCGCTTCTTATGTATGGAACAATATCTAAAAACGTTATAAATTATGGCACAAATGATTCAGCGCGGGCGAGAATTAATCCGCATTAACACTCAAAAAAAATAGTCGTTCTACCAGCAGTGCATACGGAACTTTTATGCAACTGATGTCTGACGGCTCAAATGTATTGGCAACAACGTCCAAGGGGCTTTACTACTCAAAGGATGGAGGACGTAACTGGCATAGGAGGTGATATTTAAAACTAAGAGAATAATGAATAAGATTAATATATTTATCAGTGAGAATAAGACGTTCCTGTCTTTGTTGGTTGGATGCTTGGTCTTGTTGGTGTTGTTTGTTGGCGTAGCAACTGGGTCTGGCGCATGGCCAGGTAGCGATGCTTCTGCACAGATTCTTTCTGCCTTGGCTGGAGCGGTTGTTGCTGCTATTATCACGTTATTCTTGCTATTGGGGCAGACATCAAGCGAAGAAAAGAAAGAGCGTAATACAAAGATTTTCGAAGAACGGCTACGCATCTATCAAGAATTCCTGCATAAACTATGTGATGTAGTAAAAGATCAGAAGATTGAACCTGAAGAAGAAATAGAACTTGAGTTCCAAGTGGCTTATATTGCTATGCACACGAGTTCAGACTCTATCAACACAATTAGCGACCAAGTTAGAGAGATTGTCGTTAATATAAAGAAAGGTGATGCTGATGCCAACGAGATGCTTACAGAGTTGTTCATTATTGCAGACACCTTCTACAAAGAACTATACGGAAAGTCAAATGAATACAATGCGACAGACAGACGAAATACCATCAGGAATTTTGAATCTATTCTTGCTGAAGATATCAAGCAATATGAAAATGACAGAAATGAAGCTATTGTTACTTCCACCAGTGGTAAGAAACTAACATTGGAAGGCAGGGCAGAGCGGCTACGGGCTATGATTCATTCTAATGGCTCAAAACAATGGATTTGGAATAAAACGACCTTAGTTCATGAACTTTATACCGATATAAGTGAAAAGACAGGCAACTACATCAAAAGTAGGAACATGATAGTCATTGACATGATGCCTGGGAGCGACGAATATGTAGTTTGTGCGTTCGCTGAGGAGATGAAAAACATTTTGGCAAAGGTAAAAGACTATAGAGATTCAACATACAGCTTAAACAAATAACACTTTATGGAAGCAATTAATATTCAAAGTTTGTTTAGCACCGCATCACAGTTTGTCATACCATCATACCAACGTGCTTATTCGTGGGGCACAAACCAGCGCGAACAATTCATAGAAGACTTGAGAGATGCAGTAGACAGATATTATCTTGGACATTTCCTGTTTGAGAAGGCTGATGGTAGTGATAGTGTCTGTCTCATTGACGGACAACAGCGTCTGACTACTATTGTCATCTTCTTCAGTTGCATGCAGAAAGAACTGGAAAGACGTAGTGTAAGTGGTGACGACATTGAGATGACGGCAAAACGCCTGCATCATACTTATATTCGTGACAGTTTTACGAAGAAAAGACGTTTTAAGACTGTCGATTACGATGATGCCTTTTTCCTCAACGAGATTATAGATCGTAGCACGTTTGTTCCAGAAGAGGAACTTACATCCTCTTCACAAAAGCGTATCCGTCACTGCAGGGAATACTTTGAGAAAGTATTTGAAGGAGAAGAGGTGTCAACACTACTGAAGTGGACGAATCTGATAGAACAGGCAAGCGTAACGGAATTCAAGGTAGGCAGCAAGATAGAGGCTGCACAGATTTTTGCCTTCCAAAACGATCGAGGAAAGTCACTCTCACATCTTGAGGTGCTCAAATCGTTCTTCATGCTACAGATTTATCTGCATGAGGCGCAAGAAACCCAAGAAGACTATATCTTGCGGCTGAACAAAGCCTTTGAGGATATCTATGAGGCTATCGTTAGAATCAGCACTAACGAAGATGACGTGTTGAGGTATTTCTGGATGGCATATAGCACAAAGGGGTATTTTACAGAAAAGCCTCTGGAGGAAATTAAGGGATATTTCAAGAATAAATCTATCGAGGATTTGATAGGGTTTGTAGATAAACTGGCACGTTCGTATCGTCAGGTAGAGTTCATAGAGAAAGACAAGTCATTTGACATGATGAACTTGAAGAGACTCAACAATATGGCCCTCACGTTACCCTTGCTGATAAAGGCCAAGGTGATAGCAAATACTACAGAGCAAACTTACTCCAGACTTATTCGGTTGGCAGAAAACTTCACTTTCCGCCAGGCTGCACGTGGAGGTCGTGCAGCTATTGAGAGCAGACTGCACGGGCTGTTAGTAAACTCATGGGACGATGTCTCGTTCAACCAGCAAATGAACAACTTCGTGGACAGGATGCGCTGGGACTATTGGAACGACAACGAGTTACGACGTGTCCTAAGTTCCGGTTTCATCTATGGCAATCGCAAAGTGTGTACCTATCTGTTGTGGCGTTATGAACAGAGCCTGTGCCCACAAGACTATCCTGCACCAAGGCTCAATTGGGAGGACATCGTGCGAAAAGAGAGTTTGGAACACATCGCTCCCCAGCATCCCCAGGACGGAAAGCCTTTAGCAAGTGGGTATGGAGAATACAAAAATCTGGAATATCCAGAAGAGGGTATTGAGACTGGCGAATGGTTGCACAGTATAGGCAACCTTTTGCTGATGTCACAAAGTCAGAACAGTGCTGTAGGCAATAAAGACTTTATATCAGTAAAATTGCCCTCGTATGAAAGTGAAACAAGTATGTTGCGCCAACAAAAGGAGATAAGAGATTTTGTGGATAATCCAGCAACACCTTGTTGGAATAAAAGTGCTATCGAAAGACGCCGTAATCACATCATAGAACAAGCGCTAAAAATGTGGAATATCGATAAAATTTAATCAAGGCTACACCGCCACTACTCCATTTAAAAGCCACCTTTTGATGGCTTTTTATTTTTCATACATTCTATTTGCGGAAAATGCGGTTAAACATAGACATGCAGTTTTGTTAGTTCTTTGGCGCTATCGTACATCTTCTTGTTAGTTTGAATAGTTGGTAACTATTGCTATTGCGGCTTGTTGGCGCGGAACATGGCGATTTGCTTGTTAAACACGTCGATGATGGTCTGCAGTTGTGGATGGCTGCGCTTGACGATAAGTGCGATGTAGTTCTCCTCGTCGCCGTCCCTCACCATCTCCGTACTGGTGTAGTATTCATCCTGTTGACCGTAGGCATGAACCAGTGAAGGAACAGGCGGCTGCGCTGGGCCTGCTGGTTATTGGCAGAATCGCACATGTAGAGCAGGATGTCGGGATTGGTCATTGTTTATTTTTCAAAAAGTTTATCAATCTCTTCACGGCGCTTGCGAATCTTTTCGGCTTTCTCGGCCAGCGTCGCTTCCATCTTTGCCTACCACTCGTGCTTGCGCTGCTTGCCGGCACGGAACATCTGCACGAACTGTGCGTGTTCCACCCAGTCCTGAGTGGTAAAATGTTGTGTCGTTGCTTCCATAATCGTCGTTGTTTTATGATTGCTATGCAAAGATACGAATAAGTGAGTAAAATTCCAAATAAATATTTGAGATTTTCGAGCGAGAGTATCTTCAAGGCTTCAAAGAAGACTAAAAGGTACAAATAATTTATGAATCTACAAAGGATTAAATGGAAAAGTTAGAAGATATCAGATTGCACAAAACATCTAAATTGTGCACAAAGTGGTCGTTTTTGTGCATTTTGTTTGGTTGTGTGCGCAAAAAGTAGTAACTTTGCAGCGCTTTTCTAAAAAAGCACTGCGAAGACAGGCTTCGCCTCAGCAAAGAGCACGCTCTCTGTATCCGGCTTGCACTGTCATTGCACCATTTTTGAAATTTCAATATTATACATTTTTAATAATATGGCTTTAAAGATTGTTGTTCTGGCGAAGCAAGTGCCAGACACCCGTAACGTGGGTAAGGATGCTATGACAGCCGAAGGAACGGTGAACCGTGCTGCCCTACCCGCTATCTTCAACCCAGAAGATTTGAACGCCTTGGAGCAGGCTCTTCGTCTGAAAGAGCAGAATCCTGGCTCTACAGTAGGAATCCTCACGATGGGTCCTCCTCGTGCAGGTGAGATTATCCGTCAGGGACTTTATCGTGGTGCCGATACGGGTTGGTTGCTGACCGACCGTCTGTTTGCCGGTGCCGATACGCTTGCCACCAGTTATGCGCTTGCCACTGCCATCAAGAAGATTGGTGATGTGGACATCGTGATTGGCGGTCGTCAGGCTATCGACGGTGATACCGCACAGGTAGGTCCTCAGGTAGCCCAGAAGTTAGGACTTAATCAGGTGACATACGCTGAGGAGGTGCTCAGTGTGAAGGACGGCAAGGCTACCATCAAGCGTGTCATCGACGGTGGTGTGGAGACCGTAGAGGCTCCCCTGCCCGTAGTGATTACCGTGAATGGAAGTGCCGCTCCCTGTCGCCCACAGAACGCCAAGTTGGTGATGAAGTACAAGCGTGCCACCTGTCCGATGGAGCGTCCTGCCGAGGGTACCGCTTATGACAACCTCTACGAGGAGCGTCCTTATCTGACGCTGAACCAGTGGAGCGTTGCCGATGTTGATGGCGATGTGAACCAGTGTGGTCTGAGTGGCTCACCCACCAAGGTGAAGGCCATCAAGAACATCGTGTTCCAGGCAAAGGAGTCGAAGACCTTAACGGCTTCAGATGCTGATATCGAGGGAATGATTAAGGAATTGTTGGACGAGAAAATCATTGGTTAATATAGGATTATGAACAACGTATTTGTATATTGCGAGATAGAAGGTACTCAGGTACAGGAAGTATCTCAGGAGCTGCTGACCAAAGGTCGCAAACTCGCCAATGAACTCGGAGTAGAACTTCATGCCGTTGTTGCCGGTACAGGTATCAAGGGTAAGGTAGAGGACCAGATACTGCCCTACGGTGTCGACAAACTGTTTGTCTTCGACGGCGAGGGACTGTTCCCCTATACCTCAGCTCCCCACACCGACATCCTCGTCAACCTCTTCAAGGAGGAGCAGCCACAGATCTGTCTGATGGGTGCTACGGTGATTGGTCGTGACCTCGGTCCCCGTGTCAGTTCCTCACTGACCTCCGGTCTGACCGCCGACTGCACAGAGTTGGAGATTGGTCCGTATGAAGACAAGAAAGCCGGTAAGGTTTATGAGAACCTACTCTACCAGATTCGTCCTGCCTTCGGTGGTAACATCGTGGCAACAATCGTGAATCCTGAGCACCGTCCCCAGATGGCTACCGTCCGCTCTGGTGTGATGCAGAAGGCTATCTACGAGGGTAAAGCTAAGAATGATGTCGTATATCCTGAGGTTTCCAAATATGTGGATATGGCTGTTGCCGGTGTGGTAAAGGTACTCGACCACCATGTGGAGGCTGCCAAGCACAACCTGAAGGGTGCGCCCATCGTCGTTGCCGGTGGTTACGGTATGGGTTCGAAGGAAAACTTCGACATGCTGTTCCAGCTCGCCAAAGTATTGCATGGTGAGGTAGGTGGTTCTCGTGCCGCTGTCGATGCCGGCTGGCTCGACCACGACCGTCAGATTGG
>DEJF01000067.1:55824-56818 GCA_002353225.1 Prevotella sp. UBA2755
CAGATTCAGCACATCGCCGGTATGCAGGACTCTGGTATCATCATCTCTGTCAACAGCGACCCCGATGCTCCTATCAACCGCATCGCCGACTACGTGATTGTTGGTACTGTTGAGGAAGTGGTACCAAAGTTGATTAAATATTACAAACAGAACAGTAAGTAATTATGGTAGAAGGTTTCGTTTTTTTATATGTTATTATTGGAATCCTTTGTATTATATGGAGTATCCTCTGTTTAGTCTTATTCTTCAAAATATGGGGAATGACAAATGATATTCGTAAGATAAAAGAGTTTTTAATGAGGGAATACGTTCAAGTTCCTAATGATTGACGAAGACGTTTAACTAACATTTAGAAAAATATTAGAATGGCAAACTATTATAGCGATCATCCTGAGATCGGGTTCTACTTGAACCACCCCCTGATGGCTCGTATCGTTGAGCTGAAAGAAAAGGGTTTCGCTGATGCGAAAGAATATGACTATGCTCCCGTTGACTTGGGCGATGCCATCGAGAACTACAAACAGATTCTCGACATCACCGGCGACGTTGCCGCTAACATCATCGAGCCAAACTCTGAGGCTGTTGACCTGGAAGGTCCGCACCTTGAGAACGGTCGTATGATCTACGCCTCTAAGACTTACGAGAACCTCGACGCCACCCGCAAGGCTGGCCTGTGGGGTGTCTCCATGCCCCGTCGCTACGGTGGTCTGAACCTGCCTAACGCAGTGTTCTCCATGCTGAGTGAGATGATTTCTGCTGCCGATGCCGGTTTCCAGAACATCTGGAGTCTGCAGTCTTGTATCGACACCCTTTATGAGTTCGGTTCAGAGGAGCAGCGCCAGAAGTATATCCCCCGTGTTTGTGCCGGTGAGGGTATGTCGATGGACCTGACGGAGCCCGATGCCGGTTCTGACTTGCAGCGTGTCATGCTGAAGGCTACCTATGACGCCCAGGAGAACTGCTGGCGCCTAAATGGTGTGAAGCGTTTCATCAC
>DEJF01000052.1:0-159 GCA_002353225.1 Prevotella sp. UBA2755
ATTATTCCAGGCATTGGAATCAATCATTCCATGCATAGGGATTTGTTATCCGAAAGAAGGGGATACTTTGTTCCACCCTATGGAACAAGTTGTTCCATGCCATGGAACATAGTGTTCCACCCCATGGAACAAACAGGAAGGTGCCGCCTTCGAGGTTCG
>DEJF01000052.1:236-4369 GCA_002353225.1 Prevotella sp. UBA2755
GTTGCTATTCTACAAAAGAAAAAGCCCCTGCAAGAGAAATCTCTTAGACAGGGACTCATAATGAAAGGAGGAGTGGTACCTCCAGGAATCGAACCGGGGACACACGGATTTTCAGTCCGATGCTCTACCAACTGAGCTAAGGCACCATGTTCTTTAGATCACTGCAATCCTCTCGTTTGCGGGTGCAAAGGTACAACAAAAAAAATAATCCACCAAACTTTTGGCGGATTATTTTTCGTTCTGCTCAAATTTTCATTGTTCCGCAGTATCCTTTTGTTCATCATTTCTCCTTTGTTTAGTGTGTCACGGCATAATTTTAGCTGAAAAAGTTGCAAGTCTCAGATTAATTATGTAATTTTGCATTATGTAATTTTACGTAATCGTGTTAAAGTGCTTTATATGAAGTCATTGAACAATCCGTTTGTAATAGGAAAGTATGTGTCTAAGGACTATTTCTGTGACAGGGAAAAGGAATCGCAAATGCTTGTTCATCATATTGAGAATGGGCGTAATGTCACCATCATGTCTGAGAGGCGCCTTGGGAAAACCGGTTTGATAGAGCATGTGTTTGCTAATCATCTTCCAGCAACCTATGATACCTTCCTGATTGACATTTATACCTGCAAGAATCTTCGTGAGATGGTTTATTTGTTGGCGAGCGAGGTCTTCAAGAAAATTGCCCGAAAGCAATCGCTCATAGAGCGGCTGTTGCGAGCGGTACGTTCTTTAAAAACGACTATCTCATACGATGCAGTGACAGGTTTACCAGAATTAGGATTTGGACTTGGTGAAATTCAGCAGCCGGAAATAACGCTGGACGAGATCCTTAACTATTTAGAGTCTTCCGATAGCCCATGTATTGTTGCCATCGATGAGTTCCAGAAAATAGCCAGTTTCGAAGAAAAGGATGTGGAAGCCCTGTTGCGTACTAAGATACAGCACTTAAAGAAGACTCAATTTGTCTTTGCGGGCAGTGAACATCATTTGTTAGAAGATATCTTTAACGATCCTGCACGACCTTTCTATAATAGTGTTGTGTTCATGCAACTACTTCCAATAGAGAAGGATAAGTATATCGATTTTTGTCAGCGGTTGTTTCAGAAATACAGGAAGAGCGTTTCTGCTGAGTTGGTTTCGAGTCTCTATGATTGTTTTCAAGGTATCACTTGGTATCTACAACTGTCAATGAATGAAGCCTTTGCTATGGTGGAACGCGGTGAATGTGCTGGTGAGGAGGCTTTTGGGCAAATTCTAAATCATTTAGTAGATTCCAAACGTTTTACTTTTGAGGACAGGTATGCTTCACTCCCAGAAAAGCAGAAAACCATCTTACAGGCTATTGCGTCGGAGTTTCCGCATCAAGTGACACCAACCAGTCGTGACTTTATGGAGAAATATAAGTTGAAGACCGCCAGTAGTGTGCAGACGGCTTTAAAAGGACTGGTGGAAAAAGGAATTATTAGCGACTCTCACGGTATCAAGCGTCCGACGGACTTGTTGTTTATCTTGTGGTTGAAGAACTTCTGAAGTCAGACATTGTTACATAACGAGAAATAATCCACCAAACTTTTGGCGGATTATTTTTCGTTATCATAGTAATTTCTCTATCAATTTCTTTATCAATCTTCCTCGGGGAGTTTGTTTGCTGTTTGTTTTCCTACCAATGCAGTCAGCCCCTTGATACCGTCTGGGTTGTAGATGTAGAATTTGCCGTCACCTTCCTGCATCCAGAAATTGCCGTTCCAGTCGCAATACAGATAATCTACTTGGTTGAACTTGATTTCTCCGAACATCATGCCCATCATACCGTAGTTCCCTTCGATACCTGTGTTGAGTTCCTGTGAGATCTTCGGCTCGCCCTTCAGGTCCTTGTTATCCCACTCGTAGAAATGCTTCTGGTAGTTGTCCGTTACGGCAAGTACATGCTTACCGTTGCAAGCAATACGGGTAAACTTCTTGTTCTCACCGGGCAGGCAGTAGGCTTCTTCCCATTTCATCTTCTTCATCGGAGAGCGCATCACCTGCTCACCCATGCCGACATAGATCATGCTGTCCACATCATCACGCCAGATGCCAGAGAACTCACCACCGCCACCATTGCCGATCTCCTTCATCTTCCATATCTTGCTGCCGATAGCGTTCTGTTTGTTACGACTACTGGGAGTAGGCAGTCCCTTAGGAACCGCACCGATTTCACTGAGGTAGATATAGACGAGCGTACCGTTATCACTGAGCAGACCCTCTGATGCTCTCTCATAGAAGCCAGTGACCCGATGCTCCTTCTGGTCAAAAACCAGACTGGTGGCACCCTCTAACAGTCCGAGATAACGACCGTTGGGTGAGGTGATGATTTTCTTGTATTCCTGTGCTTTTGTCAGATAAGCGTCTGGTGCGTTCCATTCTCTTTCTGGAAGGATGACCTCCGAGGTGTTGACATCCGTACCGTTATACTTGACGAGACCGATGTCGGCAAGTCGAAAATAGAGGTTGATGCTGTCTGCTCCTCCACTAAGGATCTTCGCACGACGACGTGTCTTCTTAGGAATGACAATCTTGATCTCTCCCGTCTTCTTGTTGACAGCACGGAGAGCGTTGGAGTCTCCGTTAGGATAGTCGAGGATGTAGATGTTCTCCGCATCCTCCCACAACCCGTTGTTAGCCCATTCGTCCAACTGGAGGATGGCAAACTTGTTGTTCACTTTTGCTGCTGGTTTCTTGGCAGCGGCAGACGGCTTTTTAGCAGCCGGTCTTCTCTTTACTTGTGCTGTGACGGCTATACATGTCATTGCCAGTACACAGACCATTATCATCGTTCTTCTCATCATATCTGTTTTTAATAATCTTCTTCGTCATCTTCGCCTATTAACTCTCGTGCGGTGGCAGGATTCGACAGGATGATGTTCACTACGCTGACGATGTCCGTCACGTTCACCTCACCGTCGCCATTCACATCCGCGGCAACTGGGTCGAACTTAGCCGATGAGTGACCTAAGATGGCATTCACAATCTCCACGATGTCCGTGACATTCACCATGCCGTCGCCATTGGCATCGCCTGGCAGGACATCAATGGTCTCGTCGACATTGACGGTCAGACCGTAAATCTTCACGGCATCATCGTTAGCATAGGCGGCACGGTTGTCTCTGGCTTCTGTATTAGAGGTGGCTTTGTCGGCATAGACATAGATGCGTGAAGCCATGCTGACCTCGTATGGGACAGTCATCGTCTTACGACTGTTGGCGTTTACCTGTTGTGGGGTAGCGTCGCCAATCTTCACGAAGATCACATTCTGTCCTAAGGTCTGGCAGTCGATGTCTATCTTACCCTTGCCTGCTGGTACCTCGAAGATAAGACCGTTAAACTGGTTCTTCACCGTCAGGTCGTCGGCATCATCGGCTGTAGCGGTGGCAAGAGCCTCCTCGGAAACGGTGGAGTTGATGACCAGACAACCTTCTGAGGCATTGTAGCCATCACCGCTGTCCTCCGTGTCGAGGGTCACGAAGATATTTCCGAGCATGGTACTCGTCAGGTCGGTGTCATCAGTTACCTTCTCACTCACGTTGATGGTGGTCGTCTCCTTAACGACATCAGCACTGGATGCACCGTCGAACTGCTCAATGGTGTAGAACGTAACTGCCCACGACGGGTCAGCCAGATAAGCGTCCAGTGTGCCGTTGGGAACCTTCAGCAGGGGCACGGCGGCTTTCTTGTTTGCAGCCTCTTCCTCGGCGTTGCCGCGCTCATAAGAATAATATTCTTCTCCAAACGGGGTTTCGCTTGATACTTCCACGTAAGAGTATGGCAGCCACTCATAGCCAGCGTTCGGGTCCCAGACGGTGGTGCTGCCTGTGCTCTCATACCAGGTAATGTTGCCGTTTTCATCTTTCCATCCCAACTTTTCTTCCTCACCTTCCTGCACGGATGCCTTGCCTAAGGCAAAGGGCTCTTTCATATACGATGTCACCGACTGGAAAGCACAACCTACGAAGGCTTTTTTCCCAATTTCCCTCAGCGACGACGGAAGGTCGATATGGCTCAACGAAGAGCAGCCTTGAAAAGCATAGTCACCGATGCTCTCTACGGTGCTGGGCATCTCTAAGCGAGCCAGGTTCTTGCAGCCATCGAACAAGTTG
>DEJF01000035.1 GCA_002353225.1 Prevotella sp. UBA2755
GGCGCTTGTTTCGTGATGGATGCACAAAAACAGTGCCACCGTTCCATCACGGAACAGTGGCACCAAAGATTTCTTACTAATTAAAAACAAATTCTTGTGCTGCATGCTTCTCACAAAGGAGCAGCACTATCATGACTATCTTTATACAGATAGTATATCTTATTCTTTAATAATCAAAGATGTCGTCACTATCATATTCATGACCAAGGACACTTCCTCCACTATAGCCACCACCCTTACCAGGTGAGCCAGCCATAATCTGAGGTGCATCTACTTTCACTACTTCCATTGATGGATTGATATATTTCTTCTTCATAGTTCTATCTCTTTAAAATTTGTTACTAATATCCTCTTCCCTCCCCTAAACAGGGGAGGTCAGGAGGGGTCTTATTTCAGAATCACCTTTTTACCGTTCACAATATACAAGCCCTTGGTTGGGTAGAGTACACGACGACCCTGCAGGTCATAATAGATGTTGTCCTCAGAACCCACCTTGATGTTCTTGATACCAGTCACGTCATCATCGAGGAAGAGTGAGCGGGCTTCACCAGTAGGAATGTCGCTATCCAGATGCAGATAAGCCTTGTTTGTTGGAACAGTTGCATTATCTGCATCAATAAACAGGAACATAGCCTTTCCGCCATCTACAGCAAGTACCCAGTTACTACCGGAATCGGCCTTTGTTAATGTGCCAGCACCACGCTGCAACTTGTTAGTTGTTGAATAATCATCGCCTTCTGCGGCAATTGTGATGTTATGATCACCCTCAGATGCATTCAGCAACAAAGGAGTGCCTGCTGCTACAGTTGTTACTGCCTCTTTCGTAATAGCAGTGCCTTCCTCACCAGTTACGATATAAGCCTTAACGTCAGAGCCTGTGAAGTCAAGAGCATAGTCTGAGCAGAAGGTTGCCCACTCGTAAGAAGAAACAGAGACGGAAGTAGTTGCTACAGCAGGGAAGTTGAAGGCTATCTCTTGGAAAGGTACATTGCTATCTCCGTTATTTCCTCGAATGGCAATAATGTATTCCTTTGAAGTATTTAATCCAGAAATAGTAATTGTACCTGCAGCATCTACTGAAGATTCATTTACAGGATCTGGTGTAACAACACCTGCACTAACCTCATAGACTTCCAGAATTGCCTTGCCACCAACGAGAGCAGAGACACCAGAACAGTTCGTTATACGGTAATAATGTATTCTTGATTCACGTAATTGGGCACACTTTGAATCTTTACTAAAATAATAAGAACTACCTTTGAAAACACCTGTTGCATCCCATGAATTATCTCCAGAATTGCCACTACTCTTATCAGCCCAAGTTTGAGTGCTTGTCGATTGATAAATGCCATATGGGGAGAAAGAAACTACACCATCAGCAGCATTATAATAACTATTCTTAATCATATTATTGCTGGTGTACCATGTCGTTGTGAACGTTGTACAAGCGACATCAGAGAGATCAAGAGTTGTTGCTGGTGTTAATCCCTTATAAGTCCTGTCCTGATATACTGCAGTAAGAGTTACATTGCCAGCAGGCATTGTGTAAGTTGCGCCAGCATTATAGTCGGTTGTACCATCATTCCAGCACTTAAATTCTTTACCTGTAGGAGCAACAAGATCACCAGGAGCAGCAGCTACAGCAAATTCTGCACTTTCTGCCAAATCAGTTTGTGTAGGAGCCGTTCCTGTTCCTTCACCAAGGTTATAAGTGATAGTATACTTTGTGGTGATGGTCTGATAAACAGCAGTAAGGGTAACATTGTTTGTACCCATAGTATAGGTGTCACCTGCGTTATAGTCGGTTGTACCATCATTCCAACACTTGAATTCTTTACCTGTAGGTGCCGCGATGTCAGTAGGAGCATCTGCTACTGTAAACGTCTTTCCTTCTTTCACACCAGCCTGGGTAGGTAAGGTACCAGTTCCCTCCCCTAATGCATAGGTTACTGTATATCTTGGTGCGGCATTCTGTACCACTATCTTTTTGATATATGGTTTATCTGCAAATTGTATATCTACAGTTCCGTCTGCCTTAACGATAAAACAGAACTCGTTATCGACTACTATAGGTTCATCATCTGTATTGGTAACAGTAACAGTATTTGTATAACTATCAGTTGTAACAACAACCTCTTGTCCTGCCTTGATAGAAGGAAGTCTCACAATACCTTTACTGTAATTAAAATAGATACCATTTCTTGTTCCTGTGTAGATACGGAATGCTGATGCCTTAATTACATCGCCACTTCTACCCCAGATGAGTCCTTCAGTTGTAGAAATCTCATTACCATTAGCATCTTTAACAACGTAAGTAACATCACCTTTATTTGCTGTGCCTGCTTCCACATTTTGGAGATAGGCTTTCTCATCTTTTCCATTTACAGAAAACGTTTTCTTATGGCTCTCGTCAACATCTGTTGTTAATGCAGCAATCTCGTCATCAGTGATTGCCGTGAAGTCCCACGTCTTCGTTGTAATCTGCGCACTCACACTTGTAGTCAATAGCGCAAGCGTCAATAAAGTAAATAGTTTTTTCATACTCTTTTGTTTTAGTTTGTTATTAATATAAAGTAAATAGAATTTTCCAGTTCAATGGGGTGCCCTCGTGCGTACATTATTATATATACAAAAAGAGCGTAGAATCAATCGCAACTCTACATCTCTGAAACGAGGTTCTGGAATACCTATAGCAAAAGATATAGTGAAACAACCATCCCACGCTATGCGTGAGAGCAGTCACCATGTCATCTTGTTGCTAATTGAAATTTTCCAGATTTCGTTTCACAAGACGAAGCATGCGCTTCTCTTCTAATTAACCCACGATGTTAAGCATGCTATGCACACTTTGCCGACAATCATGCGACTGAATTGAACACATCACCGCCAACTTTCTGCAAAGATAGTTGATTTATGTCAATTCTCCAAATAAAACGCACACAAATCACTACTATAACGTTTACGTAAAGTAATTAATTAATTCGAGTATCGCATTCTCAACTCTCAGAGGTGAGAGATTACCACCTACCTCTTCAACTGTAGCAAGCAAAGCCTTGCGAAAGTTGAGTGAAAATCCATATAAATTGAGTAATATATCTCTTTTTATCTTTATTTCTCAAATAAAAAATACGTAATCTTTTGTTTTGCTCCCAACTTTTCGTATCTTTGCAAACGAGAAGAAGAATGAGTATGGCGACAAGGACAAGAAAAAGTAAATCACGCACAGAAAATGAGAGTAAAATGATTTTTGCATCCTCATGCGTTGAGTCTGCTGCACGTAATCGGAATGTTTCCACTACCGAAATGTACCAAAGAATGAAGCGTGTGGGACTTATGGACGGATTTATCTTGAAATGTTATGACGGACTACACACTCAAAGTCGCCAGCATGTGATTGAAGACGTACTAAATGCCCTTGATATATGGGAAAGCAAAATGGCAGAACAACAGTGAGGAAAGTATATCATGGAGCGGTACAAGTGGTTAAAGAGCCACTTGTACATGTTGGACGTGAGAATCTTGACTTCGGCAAAGGTTTCTACGTGACGGATATCAGAAGTCTGTAATCACAAAATAGTATATATATGTTAAGTGACTTGTTGATGTGGAACAAAATCGGGCGAATAGTGACATTGTTGTCTGAACGTCTTGACATTACGCCTGCAAGAGCCTTGGATATATTCTATACTTCCAAGACCAATGAGCGGCTGCATGATCCCTCAACACTCCTATATACCTTTAGCGATTTATACATCGTGGATGATGTTATCCGCGAGATACGAGGCGAAAAGTGAAGAGGTAAACGTTTGCAAACTATCGCTTTAGCACGCGCGCAAGAGAAAGACAGAATTTCTTGGTAACACCCCCATCGTCTATTAGAAGAACATCATGGGTAGAGAGTTCTTCCGTTTCTGAGCGAGTTCGTCTTTCATCCGCTCAATAGCGGCTTTAAAGAAGAAAGACACTAAATGCTCGTCTGTACCCTCTGTCCTGATTTGTCTCAAGGCGGAGATATATTCCGAGCGATCCTTAAGTTCAATAATCAGCAGGGGATGAGCAACCCGTAGCAGAATGAAATTAGCAAGTAAACGCCCCGTCCTTCCATTACCATCACGGAAAGGATGCAGATACTCGTAATAGCCATGCCATTTGGCTGCGACTACCATGGGGTGATGCCCCTCTTGTAAGGCTCGCTCTGTTGACGCCATCAGGGAGGGAACACGGGCAATCAATGTCTCGTGGTCGCCGAAAACAGTGTCACCGGCAGCCATGTCTTCTGTGGTGTATTCCCCAGCGACTGCACCAGGGGCACGATAGGCAATCGTATGTTCTGTCACCAGACGATTGACTTCCTTTAATAATGCTTCATCAAAAGGCGCGTCCAGATGTCCTGCCAGATAGTCAAAGGCACGGAAATGGTCTGCCATTTCCGTACACTCCAATAAGGAACGTCCCACGGGTATCATTGCCATACCCTGCTCACGAAGGATTCTGGTGTCGTCAACAGTGAAAGAGTTGCCCTCAATGGCACAAGAATGAGCAGAGAACAGAACCTCATTGTATTCCATCCACTGTTGACGGCTCGTCTTACTGACTATCTTTTCCTGATATTCCTTCCTGAGTCGTTCGTATTCCTCTATCTCTTTCTCGAACATCGTGGGCAAAGGTACAAATAAATGAGCAGAACACAAAAGAAAAAGAGGTTTTCTTTCGTGTCCTGCCCGTTTGATGATATGTGAGTCTGTTACTTGATGTTAGGCTCTTCCAGTCCGATACCCTTCTTCTTGTCGACTGCCTTCAGAATGAAACCAAGGATGAGGGCAGCGACACCTAAGCAGGCGAGCATCACCAACGGAGCGGTATAGTCTAACTCCGTAGCACTGGTTCCCTCGGGGTTGGTGGCATCCAATACCTTGCCAATCAGCAAGGGGAACAACCAGAGTCCGATGTTCTGAATCCAGAAGATGAGAGCGTAAGCGGAACCAATCACCTTGGCATCAACCAGTTTGGGAACAGAGGGCCATAGGGATGCTGGTACCAATGAGAAGGAGGCTCCCAATACCAGGATAGTGGCATAGGCTACGATGACACCGCCAACGGCACTGCCCTTGAACATCGGCAGGATGAAGGCGAAGGTCAGGTGACAGCCAATCAACAGCAAAGAACCTAAGATTAGCATGGATACTGCCTTGCCGTGGTTGTCGAGGTAGTTACCCAAGATGGGGGTGATAAGCACGGCAAGCAGGGGGAATACAGCGAAGATGCTCTCTGCTGTCTGACGCATGAAGCCCATATAACAATAGGTGATGAGGGCAAGGATAGAGATGCCCAGCAGGGTATACTTCATGTTTGCCTTCTTCTGGAAGTTAGAGGCAAAACCTGCGGCAGCCACCAACAGCATGATGACATACTGCACGATGGTGACAGAGGGACTTGCCCAGAAGGAGTCGGCACCCGGCTCTGTCAGTGTCAGGTTGCACTGCAGCATGTTCACGGCATATTTCTGGAAGGGGAAGATAGCGGAGTAGTAAAGTACACACAACAAAGCAACGAGCCAGAAACCGCTGTCGCTAAGGATCTTACCGATATCACTGATCTTGAAGGGATCGTCTTTCTCCTCAGTCTCACCAGTCTGTGCGTCGAGTTTCTTATCCATGAAGAAATAGACAATCGTCATGATGAGGGCGATACACATCAGGACCACACCAAAGGCGACACTACGGCTGACACTCACCTCACCACCTAACTTGGCGAAGAAAGGGGAGAAGATCATACAGGTGGCGACACCTAAGCGTGCCAGTGCCATCTCGGAGCCCATGGCAAGTGCCATCTCACGACCCTTAAACCACTTCACGATACCACGGCTGACGGTGATACCTGCCATCTCACAACCACAGCCGAAGATCATAAAGCCACAGGCTGCAAACTTAGCGGAGGCTGGCATGCCCTGATAGAAGGGAGATACTCCTAAGTCGTCGAAGACGGGGATGTAGTTGAGGTTGTTGGTAAACCAAGTCTCCAGTCCACTGCCGATAAAACCATCGCTGACAGCATACCATTTCACACAGGCTCCTACCAGCATGACGGCAGCCGAGAGAACAGCAGTGAAACGGACACCCATCTTGTCGAGGATGATACCTGCGAAGATGAGGAAGAACACGAATACGTTGAGGAACACCTCAGAGCCCTGCATGGTACCAAAGGCGGTAGAGTCCCAACCACGGGTCTCCTGCATCAGGTCCTTGATAGGCGAGAGGATGTCCATGAAGATGTAACTGCAGAACATGGCAAGTGCCAAGAGCAGCAACGCGGTCCACCGCATGGCGGCGGAGTCTCTCAAAGTCTTTTCAATTGCTTGTGACATAATTTTTCTTTATTTATTTCATTATTCCGATATGCTGTTATTTCGAGGACTTGGTCTTTGCCAGTTTGGCGGCTTTCGCCTCTGACTGGGGGGAGAGTTTGCCCTTCAGGTATTGCTCTATGATGAGTCCTGCGATGGGGGCTGCCATGTCAGCACCGAAACCACCATGCTCGATATAGACACTAATGGCTATCTTCGGCTCGTTCATGGGAGCGAAACCGATGAAGGCGGAATGGTCGGCACCGGGATTCTCCACGGTTCCCGTCTTGCCACAGACAGGGTAGGTGGTGCGCAGACAGGTTGCCGTTCCTTTCTCCACAGCGAGGCGCATGCCCTCTACGACAGGCGCATAGACACTGGCGTCCACCTTGGTATGACGCTTGGTCAGATACCGCTTGTTCTTCGTGTCCTTATGGATATGGGGGATATAGTACCACCCACGGTTGGCAATCGTCACGGCAAGGTTGCAGAGTTGCAGGGGGGTGAGGGTGATATCCCCTTGTCCCATACCAGCCCACCAGATGGTCTTACCGTCCCATCCGTTCTTGTAACGGCGGTTCAGGTAGTCGGCACCGGCAAGCAGTCCACCTTGCTCTCCTTGTATGTCGATATGCATCGGACCACCCAGTCCCATGCTCTGCATATAACTGCGCCAGGTGGTAATCGCCTCGTTCTTGTCCTCATAGATGAAGTTGTCGTTAATCATCTGTGCGAAGGTGACGAGAAACCATGAGTTACAACTCTGGGCTATGGCATCCTTTAACTTGAGGGGGGAACGATGCTGGTGACACCCCACACGGATATTGCCGTCGATGAATCCCTTGTTGCAGTCTACCGTTGTCTCTGTCGTCACAATACCCTCCGACAACAGGGTCAGTGCCTGTGCCGGCTTGATGGTGGAGCCGGGAGCCTGGGGCTTGCCGATCGCTTGTCGGACATCATGTCCGTTAGGGGTGTTGGTGGCGATACACAGGATCTCCCCGTTGGCAGGATTGACGGCAACGATACTGCCCGTCTTCCCTTGTAACAGTCGCTCGCCCAGTTGCTGGAGCATAGGACGGAGGGTTAGGGGACCGTCCGTAGGCAGTCCCTGTGACCATAGGGATATGCTGACTGATAAGAAGAGAAACAGAAACTTTAGTCTTTCAGCCATCTGTCCAGCCAGTTAAAGAAGGTACGCTGCCACAGAATACCGTTCTGTGGTTTCAATACCCAGTGGTTCTCATCAGGGAAGATCAACAACTCAGCGGGAATCCCTTTCATACGTGCCGCATTGAAGGCTGCCATACCCTGTGTGTAGTTGATGCGATAGTCTTTCTCACCATGGATACAGAGGATTGGCGTGTCCCAGTTCTCTACATACTTGTGCGGAGAGTCATGGTAGGTCTTCTTGGCATTCGGCATCTGAGGACGGTGCCAGTAAGCCTCGTCATACTCCCAGTTAGAGAACCAGTTCTCCTCTGTCTCTAAGTACATGGCGGCAAGGTTGAAGGCTCCGTCATGGGAGATGAACGCCTTGAAACGCTTGTCGTGATGCCCGGCGAGATAGTAGACACTGAAACCTCCGAAGGAAGCGCCTACAGCACCAAGGCGGTCTTTGTCCACGAAGGACAAGTTCTGTGCTGCATCATCGATAGCGGCGAGATAGTCGCTCATACACTGTCCTGTCCAGTCACCACTGATCTCTTCTTTCCATTCCTGTCCGAAGCCAGGCAGTCCATGGCGGTTAGGAGCCACGACGACATAGCCGTTGGCTGCCATCATCTGGAAGTTCCAGCGATAACTCCAGAACTGGGAGACAGGACTCTGGGGTCCTCCCTCGCAGAAGAGCAGGGTGGGGTATTTCTTGCCTTCCTCATAATTGGCAGGCAGTACGATCCATACCAGTTCCTCCTTACCGTCAGACGTTGGTACCCAACGCTGCTCAACCTTACCGAAGGTCAGTTGGTCGAGGATATGCTTGTTCTCAAAAGAGATCTGTTCGATGTGGCTCTCCACGATATGGTATGTACCGGGTGTGCCGTCCAAAGGTTGTTCAGCCACCTCAAAGGGGGTAACCCTGTAAATATCGGTGGGTGCGGAAAGACTCTGACGGGTGGCAATGAGGTGCTCGCCGTCATTCGCCAGTTGCAGACTGGTCCAGTCACCCCAACTCTCCGTGAGTTGTTTCACCTCCCACTTCCAGTTGACACAGTACATGTTATTGCAACCGTGCCATACACTGAGGAAATAAATCTGTGCCAACTTGTCGTCAGGTGATGCCCAGCAGAATGCCTCCACATCACTCTTCCAGTTGACATACCGCTTGATGCCTGTCGCCATCTCGTAGATACACAGACGGTTGAGGTCTGCCTCGTAACCGTCACGCTCCATTGACTGCCAGGCGATAAACTTGCCGTCAGGGGAGAACTGCGGGTTCTGGTCGTAGCCCACATTATTTTTCAGGTTCTCCGGTGCATTGACAGGTTGTATCTTCAGTGTACGGGTAGGGTCGTTGGCAGGAGCCTTATAGTCGGCTGGCTTACAGAGATTGGTGGTCTCGCGTGTACCTATATTATATAAGTAGATGTCGGAGTCGGTGGAGATAGAATACTCCAAACCGGTCTTCTTACGACAAGTATAGGCGATAGTCTTGGAGTCGGGACTCCATGCCAGTTGCTCAATACCGCCAAACGGTTCCATGGGGCACTCATAAGGCTCACCGTCAAGAATATCGGCAATACCGTCATTAACCATTTCTAATTTATCATCTCTCATTTCTAATTTCGCCAGATAGGGATGCTGGATGCTCTCCACATAATGGTCCCAGTGACGGTACATCAAGTCAGTGACGCGACGACCGGTAGCCTTAGGCAGGTCATCGGGATTCTTCTTGATAATCTCATGGAAAGGAATGCTCTTGATGATGATGACATGCTTACGGTCTGGAGAGAACTTAAAACCCTCAACCTGTCCGTTAGTCTTGGACAACTGCTTACGCTCAGAGCCGTCAGCCTTCATGGACCATATCTCTCCACCAGAGAGATAGGCGATGGTGTTGGCATCCAACCATGTGGGATCTGTCTCGTTCTTGCTGCTGACAGTCAACTGTTTGTTATGCTTGCCGTCAGCATCCATGATGCAAATCACCTGATGGCTCTTATTCGCTTTCACACTGTAGTAGCCCACTTGATATGCCACCTGTTTTCCGTCAGGTGATGCCGCTACAGTGCCGATACGTCCCATTGCCCAAAGGGCTTCCGGGGTCATCATGCGACTCTTCTGTTTAATACTACTCTTTCCGATATTCACGTCTTCTTGTGCCTTGATGGAGGCAGGTGCTATAAGCAGCGTTGCTGCTATTAGGGTCAGTAACTTTTTCATATAGAGTGCAAAGTTACGAAAAAACGAGGGAAGAACAAAACAAACTCGTTTCTTTTTTTGCCGAGATGGAGTAAGTTCGATGTTGAAGACATCAAAGTTACGAAAAATCGAGAGAAAAAGACAGATAAAAAGAAAATTATTTGTATCTTTGCGGAGAAATGTGGAAGATGAGCCTTTATAAACACTAATGGATAAATTAAAACAAGTAATACTCCTTTTTCTGTGTGTTGCTCTGACAATGGCATCATGCCAGAAGGTGAAGAACAGAGAGATACGTTCCGCACATGCTGACAGTGTGTTATTTGCTGCAGGTGCCGTCATGGATTATGCCCGAATGGAAGTGCTGATAGATAGTTTTGCGCAGACGGGTGACATCAATGAGATGGATATCAACCGTTGGCGAGGGGTGGTAGCCTATCACCAAAAACAGTTCAACGCTTCAGAGAAATATTATCGTCAGGCATTGGAGTGTGAGGTGAAGACGAGTCAAGACCAGAAGAACTACAATAAATGTGCCCGTCGACTCTCGGAGTTATTACTGGTGAGAGGTGATTACGAGGGCTCGCTGAAGGTGGCTGTTCCTGCCGTGAAGAAGATTGACGAGACGAAGATAGGCTCTGATATCGACTATGCCATTCTGCTGAACAATATCGGATGCTGTCAGTTGAACCTCGGAAGGGATCAGGAGGCAAAGACCAGTTTTGAGGAAGCCCGTCAGCATTATATCAACCGATGGACGACAGATACGACCAGTCGTGGTTTCCAAGAGGCAGTCTTAGGTACGGTATATACCAGTCAGGCGTATATCAATACCCGTCGTTATGCCGATGCCATCTACTGGATAAACCGTACGGAGATGCTGTTGGATAAATACCGCCAGTGTGCTGATGCCCGTACCGAGTATTTCGACGAGTACCAGGGACGTATTGAGGTGATGCGTGCCGTCGCCATGGAGAGTCTGGACAGTACGGAGAAGGCTGCAGAGGCATTCCTGCGATTCCAGAAGACTGCTTATTCTAAGACCGCTGCGGGTCATATCAATGGCAACGATTATCTGATGCTTGCAAAACGTTATCGGGAAGCTGCTGATAACTATAGTTACTTAGACCAGGCGCTTCATGAGTGGGGTACAGACCTCTCTCTGGATAATATCCAACTCTATATGTTGCCGAAATACATGGCGAATGATAAGATTGGACGCAAAGACTCTACGATGAGGATAGGCCAGCGTATTATTATGATGCTTGACTCTGCCATCAGTGGACAGAAGATTACCGCGACAGCGGAACTTGCCACTATTTATGATACGCAGGGCAAGGAGGCTGAGATTGCCCACCAGCAGGTGAAACTCTCACAGCAGCGGCTATGGAGCACGGGTGTAGCCCTTATATTACTGATTGTCTTTTTCTTGATATACACCCTTCATAAGCGTAAGGCTGCCCATAGGTTGGCTGTTGCCCATGGTCATCTGGAGGAGGCGCATGCGAAACTGAAAACCGCTTATGACCAGTTGGAGGAGACCACCCAGATCAAGGAGCGTATCCAGAGTGAGTTGCGCATTGCCCGAGATATCCAGATGTCAATGGTACCTAATGTGTTCCCTGACCGTGAGGGTATTGACATGTATGCGGCAATGACTCCCGCCAAGGAGATAGGTGGAGACTTGTATGGCTATATGTTACAAGGTGACGAGTTATATTTCTGTCTGGGTGATGTGTCAGGGAAGGGTGTCCCTGCCTCTCTGTTTATGGCTCAGGCAAACCGTATGTTCCGTACCCTTGGCTCCGAGCACATGAAGCCTGCCGCCATTGCTACGCGTATGAATAATGCCTTGACAGAAAATAATGAACAGGGTATGTTCGTCACGATGTTCATGGGTCTGATCAACCTGAAGACGGGACGCATGGATTTCTGTAATGCGGGACATAATCCTCCTGTCATAGGCTATCCTCCTAAATTCATGGAGGTGGAGTCGAACGCACCTATTGGTCTATGGCCAGGACTGGAGTTCGTCGGTGAGACAATAGAGAACATCAAGGGCATACCTCTCTTTATCTATTCGGACGGATTGAATGAGGCGGAGAATAAGGAGCAGGTACAGTTCAGTGATGAGCGTATCCTTGAGATCCTGAGTGATCAGTCGCTGGATAGTGCCAAGAAGGTGGTACTGAAACTAATGGATGAAGTCAATAAGCATCGTGCAGGTGCCGATCCTAACGACGACCTCACGATGCTATGTCTGAAAATAAGCTGATAGGATAGCTTACTTACTTTTTCTTTACGGGATCACAGGTAAGTCCGCAACCGAGTTTCTTGAAGATCTTGCGGTCTACCTCAGAGAGCATGACGGTGGAGTGTACCTGACAGTCACGTAACTTAGGCAGTTGTGCTAAGGCGAGACGGCATTGCTCATCATCTTTCGATAACACACTGAGTGCCACCAATACCTCATCGGTGTGCAGACGGGGATTCTTACCACCTAAATATTCTATCTTGGTTTTCTGAATAGGCTCTATCATGCTCTGTGGGATGAGTTTCACCTCATGGCCAATGCCTGCAAGATGCTTGGTGGCATTCAGCAGGAGTGCCGCACAGCAGCCGAGTAGGGGAGATGACTTGGCGGTTATCAGCGTACCGTCAGCCAATTCCATGGCAGCGGCAGTATGTCCGCTCAGTTCTTTCTTCGCCTCTGCGGCAACGGTGACACGGCGATAGGCTGTCGTGATCTTCGCCTGATTGAAAAGCATGAGGATTTTATTGACCTCATTCTCGTTATCCGCTCCATCGGCAAGTTTGTTGGTGGCATCATAGTAACGACGGATAATCTCGTCACGGCTGGCATTACAGCATGCCTCGTCATCACTGATACAGAAGCCCACCATGTTAACACCCATATCTGTTGGTGACTTATAAGGGTTCTCACCATAGATACCCTCGAAGAGGGCGTTCAGCACGGGAAATATCTCAATGTCACGGTTATAGTTGATGGCGGTCTTACCATACGCCTCCAGATGGAAGGGGTCGATCATGTTCACGTCGTTCAAGTCGGCAGTGGCAGCCTCGTAGGCGATATTCACAGGATGCTTCAAAGGGAGGTTCCATACAGGGAACGTCTCAAACTTAGCGTACCCGGCGCGGATGCCCCGTTTGTTCTCGTTGTAGAGTTGGGAGAGGCATACCGCCATCTTGCCAGAGCCAGGACCTGGTGCTGTCACGATGACCAACTCACGACTGGTCTCCACATAGTCGTTCTTACCGAAGCCGTCATCGCTGGCAATCAGTTTCACACTATGGGGATAACCGTCAATCAGATAGTGGACGTAACTCTTGATACCCAGACGCTCCAGACGATGGCGGAACTGGTCGGCGGCATGCTGACCGTTATAATGGGTGATGACGACAGAGCCTACCATAAAGCCCCTGTTCATGAACTCATCACGAAGGCGCAGCACATCCTCATCATAGGTAATACCTAAGTCGGCACGTACCTTGTTCTTCTCGATATCCTCAGCACTGATCACGATGACAATCTCTATGCTGTCACTGATCTTGCTGAACATACGGAGTTTGGAGTCTGGCTTAAAACCGGGGAGCACACGGCTGGCATGGTGGTCGTCAAAGAGTTTGCCACCTAACTCCAGATACAGTTTGCCGTCGAACTGGGCAATACGCTCCTTGATATGTTCTGACTGGATCTTGAGATATTTGTCGTTGTCGAATCCTATTTTCATTGTATTTGTGTTTTACTTCCTATATCCATTCTTACGCTGGCGCTCCATCTCAGCCTGTTGCTTCTGCAAAGCCTCCAGACGGGCAGCAAGTCCCCCCTGCTTCTTTGGGTTGTTCTTGTTCTCCTGATACTTAGCCTCCAGGATGGCAAGCAGTTTCTCGTCATCTGTCGTCTTGCGGAGTGTCCACATGATAGCGGCAGAGAAGAACAGGGAGATGAAGTAATAGAAGTTCAGACCTGACGAGTAGTCGTTGAAGATGAAGAAGAACATCAGTGGCATGATATACATCATCCATTGCATAGCCTTCATCTGGTCAGCCTGAGCACCAATCATCTGGTCTTTCTGCTGACGCATGGAGATCCATGTATAGATAAGTTGGGCGGCACAGAACAGGATACAGGTCAGTGACAGGTGGTCACCGATACCCCAGATGTTCGTGTTCCATTCCCAGATAGGGTCATAGGTCGAGAGGTCGTCCATCCATAAGAAGGACTCACCGCGTAATTGGATAGCGTTAGGCACAAACCAGAACATGGCAATCCAGATAGGCATCTGTATCAGCATGGGTAGACAACCACCCATCGGACTGACGCCATACTTAGAATAGAGTGACATCATCTCCTGTTGCTTCTTCATCTGGTCCTCCGGCTTGTCATACTGTTTGGTAGCCTCCTCCAGTTTGGGCTTAAGCACACGCATCTTCGCCGATGACATGTAACTCTTCTTCACCATAGGGAAGGTGATGACCTTCAGCAGGATAGTGATAAGGATAAGCACGATACCCATGCTGAATCCGAAACTGGCAAGCCAGTCGAAGACATACAGGGTGAACCAGCGGTTAATCAGGCGGAACAACCACCAGCCGAGGTTAACCAACTGCTCCAGATCGAGGTCTTTGCCAAACTGGCTCTGCTGTTCCACATCCTGTATCAGACGGAAGTTGTTAGGACCAATATACATCTCAAACTCTGACGGCTTTGCCCCGGTGGGGTCGAAAGCGGTCTTGAGTTTTGCGTCGAACTGTTTCAGATAACCTGTACCTTTCTGCTCAAGGGTGCTGTTAAGTTCGGCGTTCTTGGCGAAGTTGTCTTTGGATATCAATGCTACGCTGAAGAACTGGTTGCGGAAAGCCACCCAGTCGAGTTCCTCCTCGATGATCTCATTCTCGTCAGATGCCTCAGACAGATTATCTGTATCGCCATCCTTTGCCTCCTTATAGAATATAGAGGTATAGCGGTTCTCAAACGAGAATCCCTTTTCATGCTGGCGACAGTGGTCGTTCCACTCTATCTCCATCTCTTTATAAGAAGGTGCGAAAGCGTTGGCAAGACCTTTCGCCTGCAGGGAGAAACCCAGCATATAGTCCTTTCCAAGACGGTATTTCAGGATGACTTGTCCACCATTGCCTGCCGTTGCCGTCATGGTAACGGTAGAGTCGGTCTGTTCGGAAGGCGTGAAATACAGGTCGGCGGTGACAATATTATCCTGCTTGCCTGTCAGCAAGAAGTTCAGGTTCTGGTCTTTCTCGTCAAACAGTGTCAGGTCTTTCTCCTCGTTCAGATCCTTGAAGTCCAGGATCTTCGCCTTTTTGATGACACCGCCCTTGGTGTCAAGTGTCAGTTCCAACTTAGCGTTCTTCAGGACGACATTCTGTGACGCTCCGTTCAGTGCGTTGTAGAAGAGTGCTGAAGAGTCGGCTCTGGCGGCTTCTTCCTTTTTCTGTTTTTTCTCTGCCTCTTGCTGTGCTGCTTTTTTGGCGTTATCCTGCTGTACGGCAGCAATGGAGTCTTGTAGACGTGCGGCTTCTATCTCCTCTTTCGATGGACTGTTATACCAACTGAATCCGATCAGTACCAATGCGATGAGGACGAAACCGATAATCGTATCTCTATTCATCTTTAATATATATTAATTTCTAAATACAGTTTGCAAAGGTAGTGAAAACCGAGCGAAATGCAAAGAAAAAAAACTTTTTTCTTTCATTTCCGAGGTGAATCCTGCTTTCGACGTTGTCCAAGGTACGAAATAATTAGGAATTATGAATGATGATTTAAGATTTATTTCGTAACTTTGCACCAAAATCAATCATATGATGAGATACAGATATATTATATTATGTGTAGTTGCCGTTTGTCTGGCACAGGGAGTAAGTGCGCAGCGTGATACAAGGCAACAGATATTAAACGAGTTGAAAGGTTATGTGGACTCTATTAAGGTGTTGCGTCACCAGTTAGACTCCATCAACCGGCTCAATGACTCGTTACGTAAAGAGACCGTTGACGGACGTTACTATCGTTTGTTTGCGCCTACCACCTTCTATCATTCAGGTGCTAATAAGGCTTTGTCGCTGAACCCCAATTCGGGCGATGAGGTGACTGACGCAGTAGATGCCGCCATGATGAATGTCTACCTGAATCGTCCTGACCTGGTGAAGAATACCGAGAGTCAGTTGCAGAAGACAGGCTCTGTGCGTGAGGATGTCAATCAGGAGGTGAAACAGAATGTGGAACTGGTGGACCAGACTGCCCCCCTGCCTGATGAGCCGGAGGCAGTGCCAGTAGGTATTGTGGTCACCAAACCTAATTTCTGGAGTTTCAAGGGTGACGGGTTCTTGCAGTTCCTGCAGAACTATGTGACAGGCAACTGGTATAAGGGAGGTGAGAGCAACTATTCCGCAGTGGGGGCTGTCACACTTGAGTTAAACTATAATGACAAGGATAAGTATCTCTTTGAGAATAAGTTGGAGATGAAACTGGGCTTCCAGACTTCCCGTTCAGACAGTGTTCATAAGTTCAAGACCAATAATGACGTACTGCGTCTGACCAGTAAACTGGGTATGCAGGCATCTAAGAAATGGTATTATAGTCTGCAACTGCTTGCCTATACACAGTTTGCCAAAGGCTTGAAGGTGAACGATGAGTTTGTGTATTCCGACTTCTTCTCACCCTTCGACCTGAATATCGGTCTTGGTATGGAGTATAAGGTAAGTGCGCTGAAAGGGAAACTGACAGGTACGCTGAACTTCCTGCCACTTGCCTATAACCTCCGTTACGTAGGACGTAGAAGTCTTTTCGATGCTAATGGCATGAACGGCAAGCATACCATGCACGAATTCGGTGCGCAGTTTACGGGTGATGTCAAATGGCAGATCGTTGACCAGATAGCGTGGAAGAGTCGCTTATATGCCTATACGTCCTATAAGCGTGCCCTGGTGGAGTGGGAGAACATGATAGAGTTCAAAGTTACCAAGTATATCTCAGCAAACCTGTTCCTGTATCCGCGTTTCGACGACTCTTCAGTGAGAGACGACGAGCATGGCTATTGGCAGTTTATGGAATATAGTTCGTTGGGACTCAGTTATACGTTCTAAACTGTTTCGCCCTGCGTTAGGGGGAATGAAGAGGGGTCTGAACAGACGTTCATGTCGACTTGTTCAGACCCCTCTTGTATCCCCTAACTTAGGGGAGCAAAATCATTTTGCCTCCGTCATGTCTCCTTCTATATAGAGACGGGTCATCTCTACCGCTCCATTAGTACGTACGGTGATAGACTTCTTGAAATGACCAGGGAACTTGCCTGTTCCGTTGTAAGTCACCTTGATCTCACCCTTCTCACCGGGCTTTACAGGAGTCTTGGTGTACTCAGGTACTGTGCATCCACAACTGGCAATAGCCTGATTGACAACCAGCGGTTGCTCACCAATATTCGTGTACGTGAATGTGCAACTTACTTTCGGCTCTTTCTCGGAGAAGGTACCGAAGTTATGGGTAGTCTTGTCAAACTTAATCTGTGCAGGCTTCTGAGCCATGACAGCAGTCATGCCACATACCAGCATCAGGGTCATCATGATTATCTTTTTCATCTTTTTTCTCTTTTGTTAAACGAAAATCGATGCAAATGTAAGGCTTTTCCTCCACACTTGTATCATTTATTGCTTGTTTTTTAATTATTTTTACTTAATAAAATCAAACGAGGTGCTTTTCTATCGCGGTACGTACCAATGATGCGGTATTGCTACATCCTAACTTCTGGCGTAAGGATTTGGTATAACTATGTACCGTCTCAAAACCGAGGAATAGTCTTTTGGCAATCTCCTTCATGGTATATCCCTTGACAATCAGTTGCAGGACCTCCCGCTCACGGGGTGTGAGTTCTGGTAATGCCTCCTTGGTATTCGATAAGATAGCCTGTGCCTCCTTACAGACATACTTCTCACCGTCAGCCACCATACAGATACCATTGATGAGTTCCTCGGTATCGGTGTTCTTCAGGATATAGCCTTCGGCACCATTGTGGATGGCACGCTGTATGACAGAAGACTCAGCATAAGCGGTCAGTATGACGATGCGCATGTCAGGAGATGACTCCCTGAACTGCCTGATAGCGTCAATGCCGTCACCGTCGGGCATGGCGACATCCAGCAACAGCATCTGTGGCTGCATGCTCCTGATTTTCTCCTTGGTCTCTGTGATGTCGTGGGCAATAGCCACGACTTTTGCCACCCGGCTCTCATGAAGCAGTTTGGCAATTCCCTCAGCCACCAGGTGGTGATCGTCCGCAATGATGACACTAAGCATCTTGTACTCGTTACCTCTTTGTGGTTTATTGGCTGCAAAGGTACGCATATTGTCTGACATAGTCAATCCCCCAAATGTGGGTTTTTATGGTTGTCGATGGTGATATTGATCTCTGTTCCTCCGCTGTTGGGTGTGTAGATGTCCATCATTCCGCCCATCAGCTCCACCCGTTCCTTGGTATTCCTCAGTCCGTTGCCGTTATGCTTATCCAGTGTCATCCCTTTCCCGTCATCACTCACATTGACGCTTGTCATGTCCTCATGCGCCATGAGCTGAACCCGGATATGCTCCGCATGGGCACTCTTCACGGCATTGTTGACCAGTTCGTAGACGATGCAGTAGAGATGTTCTTCCTGTTGTTTGTCGAGATACTGCTCGTCACCGATAAAGGAGAACGTCACGTTCCGCATGGTATGGCAGTAGTCACGCAGTGCGGCGCGGAGGCCATGGCGGCTGAGTGTCTCTGGCAGCAGGTGATGGGCGACGTTGCGCATCTCACGGATGGCATCGTCTGTGAGGCGGATAGCATCTGTGTTTCCATCATCTTCAGACATCTTCAGGCGTAAAGCGGTGAGTATACCACCCAGTCGGTCGTGGAGGTCACGGGCTATACGGACACGCTCCGTGGTCTCGCCCTCCAGTTTTGCCTGCAACAGTGCCTGTCGCTTGCGCAACTGGATGCTTCTCCAGTAGAGGAAGAAGAGGAGGACAAGGAACGCCAGCAGGATGGCGACAAGAATCCCGCCATAGAGGTAGTACTGTTTCTCCTTTGTCAGTTGGGCGATGGCGGCTTGTTTCTTCTCCGTCTCATAGAGCACTTCCATCTGCGAGAGTCCGGACTGGTAGTGCTCGGTGGCGTAGCGGTTCATCACGCCATATACCTTATTAATATATTCCTTCGCCCTTTGCTTGTCGCCCAGTTCCGTGTAGATCTCTGCCAGCAGCATGTAGCATTCCTTGTCGGAGTAGGTGGCAAGCGAGTCGTCATGGATGCTCTTCAGTCCGTACTCGAGTGCCGTGTGCCATTGTTTCTCCGCCATGGCGAGTTCACAGGCGGCGGAATAGACATTGGCTTTGTTTTCGAACAGCATGTCGTCATAGACGAGTGCTAAGGCTTCTGAGGCGTATGCCTTTGCCTTGACGATGTCCCGGTGTCCCTCCATCATGTTGATGCGGCACAGGGCGGCAAGGATTTCTGCATAGTCGTCACGCTCCTCCTGACGGTGTGCGTGAT
This sequence comes from Prevotella sp. UBA2755, assembly GCA_002353225.1. Lineage (GTDB taxonomy): Bacteria > Bacteroidota > Bacteroidia > Bacteroidales > Bacteroidaceae > Prevotella. The sequence goes on from DEJF01000035.1 coordinate 19,270, forward strand.
AGTAGGCATAACTTTTCTCTGCCGTCTGCCGTGCCCGTCCGTAGTCGTTCTCGCCAATGTATATCTTCACCAGTCCCTTGCGGGCGAGGGCAGGCATCAGCGAGTCCTTCGACTCCTCTCCCTTCTCGATGGCTTTCAGGTAGTTGCGCTTTGCCTCCTCTGTATTGCCTATCGTCAGGAAGAGTTCGCCGACGTTATGATAGAGGATGGTCTGGCTCTGCAGCCATCCGTGTTTCTCGAAGATAGGCAGTGCCTTCTGGTAGTAGGCAATGGCGAGTTGTAGTTTGTCCTGCATGTTATAGACATTGCCGATGGCTCCGTAGAGTTGTGAGCGCATGTCGTCCACATTGCTTTCCGAATACCGCTTGTCACCAGCCATCGAGTCGGTGACAGCAACTCCCCACTGGTAGTAGTAGACGGCTTTCTCGAACTCGTCCTGTGCGTAGTATTGCATCCCCAGGTGGTAGAGTGCGTTCTGTCTTGCCGCCAGTGCATTCAACTCATAACTCAGGGCGAGGGTCTTCCTGGCGTAGAGGTCGTGCTTCTGCATGTCTTTCTTCAGATAGCCTCTGATGAGTTCCATGTAACAGCGTATCAGTGCTTCGCCCTTGGGCGGGTTCTTGCTATGGATCAGTGCCTCCACCGAGTCCTCTTTCGTTTTTCGGTGGTCTATGTAGGCATGCGTCAGAGACATTGCCATCACCCCAAGTAATAGGATAATCATTCTCTTCATGATACAAAGATACATATTTGTTGGATAACAGCCAAATAAAACAACAAAAATACCCCCATTTGGGGAATTGTGCAAGTAATAACTATTGTATAACTTTGCCAACAAAATGTAACTGTAACTTAAAACATTAAAAGTTGAAGGTATGAAAAGACTGATTTTATTGCTGGTTGTGGCTTTTGCCATAGTCGTGAATACAGATGCACAAGGGTGGCTGAACCGTCTGAAGGACAAAGCGAAGAGTAAGATTGAGAACAAAATTGACGATGCCGTGGACAATGCGATGGACAAGGGTATCGACAAAGCGGAGGACGAGGCTTCTGATGCTGTGAGGGGTAAAAAGGGAAAGAATAAGAAGTCGAAGAACGAAGATACTGACGATGTCGAGGAGGCTGATCCCGTTACAGCTACATCATCCGACTTCAAGCGCGGCTCTGTCATCATGTTCCAAGATGATGTAACAGCAGAGCAGGTAGGCGAGTTCCCCTCTAAGTGGGATATGTTCTCAGGTACGACAGAGGTTAAGACTATCGCTGGTATAAAAGCTATCAATCCTACTGACAATGCCCAGATACAGCCGCTCATCAAGGAGCAGGGTGCTTATCTGCCAGAGGAGTTCACCATCGAGTATGACTTCTACTACTGGCCCACCAGTAAGGTTCCGGGCAATGACGACTATATTGGTCTGAACGACATGAAGCTGATTCTTGCCGTTACTAAGGACCGTTCTGAATTTCCTCAAACAGGAGGTGACGGGGGTGATCTGACGGCATTTGTCCTCACTCATGGCGTTTGTTCTTCTTCAGAGCATACTTATTACTTTAATGGAGACAAGAAGGGCGATTTTGACTACTCGTTCAAGAAGGGCTGGAACCATGTGGCATTGTCGTTTAACAAACGAGCCCTGAAGGTCTACTTCAACGACAAGCGTGTGGTGAACCTGCCGCGTGTCAACCAACCTACATGGCTGTGCTTCCAAGTTCCCTTTGATTATATTAACCTCACCTTCATCCGCAATGTGGTGATAGCCAAAGGAGCCGTTGCCCTCTATGACCGCCATGCACAGGACATGTCTGCCGTCGAGAAGGCTATCCAGGAGACAGGACAGTTTGTGACCAACAATATCCTTTTCGATACGGGTAAGGCGACGCTCAAGCAGGAGTCGATGATTGAGATTATGAAGGTTGCCGACTATATGAAGAAGAACCCGAGTGCCCGTTTTGAGGTGCAGGGTCATACGGATAATCAGGGTTCTGACAAGATCAACGACCCCTTGTCACAACAGCGTGCTGAGGCTATCGTCAAGGCACTCGAGGGCTTAGGCGTGGACGGTTTTAATCTCCGTGCGGTAGGTAAAGGCTCCCACGAGCCTGTCGCTGATAACAAGACGGAGGCAGGTCGTGCCAAGAACCGTAGGGTAGTGTTTGTCAAGAAGTAATTAGATATACGAATGAAAAAGGTTTTATGGATGATTGTGGCACTGCTGATGCTCAGCACGGCAGATGCGAATGCTCAGGGCTTCCTGAAGAAACTGAAACAGAAAGCACAGTCGGCTGTCGGTATTTCCAGCCGGGAGGAGCGTGAGGATCATAACAAGGTTGAAAACACAGAGAGTGCCCCATCGGATATTGTTGTCGCACAGGGCAGCGATATTATTCCCAAGCGTAAGACATCAACCGTTACGTGGGATGGTGTTCTCACACCCAGCACAGCCTCTACGGCTGAGGCGCTGATGAAAGAACTCCCGCCATTGCCCTCCGCAGAGAAGATGGCAAAAAGCACGATGGAGGAACGTGATGCCTACGCCCAGAAGATTGCTGCAGTCGTGGTACGTGCCGATCAGTTACAGCGTGAACAGTCTGGTTGCACTGATGCAGAGATGGAGGCACTGCGCCGGAAATGGGAAGGTAAGATTCAGAATCAGTTTGGTCTGACCAAGGCTGAGTTGGCGATCCTCAATGATGAGAATGCCCCGGAGTCGAAGAAGAAACCCATTCAGGATAAGGTGATGGCAAAGGTCTTGGGAGGCGATGTCAATACGATGGATCTGGAGAAGTTCGAGAAGATGAGTGAGAAAGAGCAGGAGGCTTACATCAAGGCGCATCCCGAGTTCATCCAGCAGATGCAGCAGATGGCGATGAATGCCAGTAACTTCACCAAGCAGACGCAGGACATGACAAAGGCTTTCAGCGGCTATGAGTCTCAGGTGGGCAGACTGACCAACAACTATCAGCGTCAGATGAAAGAGGAAGCCCGGCATGACTATAGTGCCATCGCCAAGAGACATGAGGGTAAGTTAAAGAAGATCTACGGTCAGATCTGTAATGAGGAGGATCCCCAGAAAATTGATGCCCTCTATGCTGATGCCGACCAACTACTCTATAACTATCGTCTGGAAGCAGCCAAAGAGTATCGGGCATCGCTGCAGCGACAGATTGCGAATGTGAAGCAATATGCGGAAGAGTTCAATAGACTGTCGCAGCGGCTTGTTGATTTGGGAGAACTGCCTCAGTGTGCCGTTGGCAGGACAGACATGAATGCTGTTATTATGACAGGTTGTCTGCTCGATGATGCCTACAAGGAGTTGCCAGATATTATACCAGTAGTAGGTGGCTGTCCGGAGACTATTTATGAACTGCCCAGCGGCTGGCGCTTTGCGACTTGGGAGTGCCGTAGTTTCCAGAACATCAGTAAGGTCTCTTGCGAGTGGCCGCTTTTGGCGATGCGTGAGAAAGGTGATGAAATGGAATACGGAGTTTTGGAATGTGACAAGTTCCGTATTATCAGTGAGTCGGAACTTGAGAGCCTCAATAAAAAGGTGGATCAGCGCCTGAAGCAGAATCCAAACAAACCGCCCTATGGTATCTATAAAAGCCGTAGTGGTAAGCGACAGGTGGAATATAGTCAGACGGGTGAGATCATTATCAATAACATGACCACTTGTACCCCCATCGCGTTTGAGGCTAAGAGTGACCGCTTGGAGTGGGTGATGATTGATGACAACAAGATTGTGAAGTGTACTTACAAACTCTAAATGGTGACAAGGAAACAATTAATATTGCTGTGGCTGCTGCTTGTGATAAGTAGTGCCACAGCTTTTTCAACTAATTATCCCAAGGTGTTCGGAAATGACTGGACTGCTGCTGTCAGTTATGTAAGCGAAAGGCATGATGAGTGGAGGAAAGAGTTTAGCCTGTTTGGTGTGGATGAACGAATTGCCGTGGCAGTCATCTTTCCGGAGCTGATACGTTATTGTATGTGGAAGGATGAGATAGAGCGTGCAGCCGTCAATGGACTATATATTAGTAAGGGTAGGGCAGGTGCCAACTTCTCGATAGGTCGTTTTCAGATGAAACCCTCTTTTGCGGAGGACGTTGAGGATGCGTGGAATCGCTCTTCGTTGGCGCGGGAATATGGCTTCTCGTTTAATCTCCAGCAGAATAGTGACGCACGCCGTTCTCGTATTCGCAGGCTTGGCACGGAACAGGGGCAGTGTCGTTATCTTGCCATCTTTATGCGATTGCTGCAACTGCGTCATCCGCAACTTCTTCGGATGTCTCAGGAAGAACAGGTCCGCTTCCTTTCCACCGCATATAATTACTCATTTACTGCCTCATGGGACGACATCATCCGTATGCAGTCCCAGTG
>DEJF01000007.1:0-6154 GCA_002353225.1 Prevotella sp. UBA2755
CTTGGTAACACGGTTGATGGCAACCAGTCTGTCTTTCAACTCAACGTCACTATTTACTTTAACTCTGTTCATTGCCATAATCGTTTAAAATTTAAGTCCACCTTTACGTGCTGCATCAGCCAAAGACTTCACACGGCCATGATAGAGATAACCGTTACGGTCGAAGACAACAGAACTAACGCCTGCTGCCTGAGCCTTCTCGGCTACCAACTCACCAACCTTCTCAGCCTGCTGGATCTTAGGCATAGCCTCAAGACCGATAGAAGATGCAGATGCGAGTGTTTTACCTTCCAAATCGTTAATCACCTGAGCATAGATCTGCTTGTTGCTGCGGAAAACGCTCAAGCGTGGACGCTCGGCTGTGCCGAATACGTTCTTACGAATTCTATATTTAATCTTAATTCGTCTTTCTATTTTCTTTGTTGCCATAATCTTCAATTCTTTAAATGATTATTACTTTGCTGCGGCTGACTTACCCGACTTACGACGGATAACCTCGCCCTTGAACAAAATACCCTTACCCTTATAAGGCTCCGGCATACGGAAAGAACGAATCTTTGCACAAATGAGTCCGAGTAACTGCTTGTCGCAAGACTCCAGGATGATCTGTGGGTTCTGGTTACGCTCCATCTTGGTCTCCACCTTTACCTCCTTAGGAAGTTGGATGAAGATAGGGTGTGTGTAACCGAGTGAGAACTCGATGATGTTACCCTGGTTAGACACACGGTAACCGACACCGATGAGTTCCATCTCCTTCTTGTAACCCTCACTGACACCAACAACCATATTGTTGATGAGTGCGCGATACAGACCGTGGAATGCCTGCTTCTGTTTGATATTGACAGGGCTGTTCTCGTCAATCTCAAATGTTATATGTCCATCAGCGACGTTCATCTTGATGGATGCATCGACTTTCTGTGAAAGTTCTCCTTTTGGACCCTTTACGGTAACGACACCGTCCTGACCTTGTGCTACAGTAACACCGGCAGGGATACTAATTGGCAATTTTCCTATTCTTGACATAATCGAGTCCTCCAATTAATATACGAAACAAAGCACCTCACCGCCAATCTTCAGGGCAGCAGCCTCTTTGTCTGTCATTACACCTTGGGATGTAGATAAGATGGCAATACCTAATCCGTTAATTACTCTCGGCATGTCTTTGTAACCAGTGTACTTACGAAGACCTGGTGTTGACACGCGTTTCAGGCACTTGATGGCGTTAGCCTTTGTGGCTGGGTCATACTTCAAAGCCACTTTGATAGTGCCCTGAGGTCCATCCTCGATGAACTTGTAGTTCAGGATGTAACCTTTCTCGAAGAGGATCTTAGTGATTTCCTTCTTCAAGTTAGACGCAGGAACCTCAACAACACGGTGATGAGCCATGATGGCGTTTCTGAGTCTGGTCAGATAATCTGCTATTGGATCTGTCATAAAATAAATTGTTTAATTAATCGGGACTACCCCGACAATATTAAATAAATAACTCTCTAATTACCAACTTGCCTTCTTTACGCCTGGGATCAGACCACTGGAAGCCATCTCACGGAACTGGATACGTGACAGTCCGAACTGACGCATATAACCTTTGGGACGACCTGTGATCTTACAACGGTTGTGCAGACGGATAGGATTAGCATTCTTGGGGATGCTCTGGAGTTTACGAGCAGCCTCGTAAGCCTCTGCGGGATCCTCTGATGTTGCGATAATCTTCTTCAATGCCGCACGTTTCTCAGCATAACGGGCAACCATCTTAGCGCGCTTTACCTCGCGGGCCTTCATTGATTCTTTTGCCATATCTCTTAATCGTTTTTAGCGTTCTTGAATGGCAGACCGAAGCCTTTCAGCAGTGCATAACCCTCCTCATCCGTCTTGGCAGATGTAACGAAGGTAATGTTCATACCCTGGATGCGATCTACTGTATCAATATTGATTTCAGGGAAGATAATCTGCTCCTGAACACCGAGTGTGTAGTTGCCACGACCGTCGAACTTGCTCTCGATACCCTTGAAGTCACGGATACGAGGAAGAGCCACGCGGACTAGTTTCTCCAAGAACTCGTACATACGCTCACGGCGCAGTGTTACCATCACACCGATAGGCATCTTCTTACGAAGTTTGAAGTTAGCGATATCCTTCTTAGAATAGGTGGCAACAGCCTTCTGACCAGTAATGGTCGTAATCTCGTTGATGGCAACGTCGATAATCTTCTTATCCTGTGTTGCATCACCCAGACCCTGATTGATGACAATCTTCTTCAGGACAGGAATCTGCATGGCTGAAGTGTAGTTGAACTGCTTCTGCAGAGCCGGAGCAATCTTCTCCTTATACTCTTTCTTTAACTGTGCTGTATCCATTACTTAATTTCCTCCCCTGACTTTTTAGCGACACGGATCACGTTCTTGCCCTCGTGCTTGATAGCCACACGGGTAGCCTTACCGCTCTTCGGATCGATCAGACTTACATTTGAGATATGTATCGGAGCCTCCTGCTTGATGATACCACCCTGAGGGTGCTGTGCACTTGGCTTGGCGCTCTTAGATACCATATTAACGCCTTCCACGAGGACTCTCTCCTCTTTCACGAAGACTTTGAGCACCTTACCCTTCTGGCCTTTGTCCTTGCCAGCGAGGATAATTACCTCATCACCTTTTTTAATATGTAACTTACTCATTTCTTGAATGCTTTAAATGTTAAAGAACCTCAGGTGCCAGTGAAACGACCTTCATATTTACGGCACGCAACTCACGGGCTACGGGACCGAAGATACGGCTGCCACGGAGTTCACCAGCGTTGTTCAGCAGCACACAAGCATTGTCATCGAAGCGGATGTATGAGCCATCAGCGCGTCGAATCTCCTTCTTTGTGCGAACAACCAAAGCCTTAGATACTGCACCTTTTTTAACATCACTTGTGGGGATGGCGTTCTTGATAGCAACGACAATCACATCACCCACGCTGGCATAACGGCGGCGGGTACCACCCAGCACACGGATGCAGAGAGCCTCACGTGCACCGCTGTTGTCAGCAACTGTCAGTCTTGTCTCAGTTTGTATCATAATTACTTCGCTTTTTCAACAATCTGTACTAATCTCCATCTCTTAGTCTTTGACAAAGGACGGGTCTCCATAACGAGTACGGTATCACCTACGTTGCACTCGTTCTTCTCATCGTGTACATGGTACTTCTTTGTCTTCTGGACAAACTTACCATAAATAGGGTGCTTCTCCTTGAACTTAGCGGCAATAACAATGGTTTTATCCATCTTGTTACTGATAACGACACCCTGTCTTGTCTTTCTTAAATTTCTTGTTTCCATCTGGACCATTATTATTTGTTAAGTTCTCTCTGACGGAGTTCTGTCTTCATACGAGCGATGTCACGACGTGTGGCCTTAATCTGTGATGGATTCTCCATAGGAGTGATGGCGTGATTCAACTTCATCTGGTTGTATTTGGCAACCTCAGTCTCCAGTTTCTCAGCCAAATCCTTGGTCTCAAGCTCTTTTAATTCTTTGCTCTTCATACTTCTTAAGCGTTTTTATCGTAATCGCGTCTAACAACAAACTTAGTCTTCACAGGCAACTTCTGGGCACCGAGGCGGAGAGCCTCCTTAGCGGTCTCAAAAGGTACGCCTTCTACTTCAAAGAGGATACGTCCTGGAGTTACAGGAGCCACCCAACCAGCGGGGTCACCCTTACCTTTACCCATACGTACGTCAGCAGGCTTACGTGTAATAGGTTTGTCCGGGAAGATGCGGATCCACACCTGACCCTCACGGTTCATATAACGGTTGATAGCAACACGGGCTGCCTCAATCTGACGGCTGTCAATCCACTTGGCATCCAATGTCTTGATGCCGAATGAGCCGAAAGCCAGTTGTGTACCTCTGTGGGCGTTGCCTTTATTGCCGCGTCCATCCTGAGGTCTTCTATATCTTACTCTCTTAGGCTGTAACATGATAGCTTCTTACTTTTACGTTAATTACTTTTTCTTATTACGGAACTTTCTGCCACCATTGTTACCGCCATTAGAACGGCCTGTACCCTTCTCCTGAGCGAAGTTTGGAGCCAAGTCAACTTTACCGTAGATCTCACCACGGCAAATCCAAACCTTCAAGCCCAGCAGTCCGACTTTCGTCAGAGCCTCAGCCTGGCAGTAATCAATATCAGCACGGAAAGTGTGCAGAGGTGTACGACCTTCCTTAATCATCTCGCTACGTGCGATTTCAGCACCGTTCAGACGACCAGAGATCTGTACTTTGATACCCTCGGCACCAGCACGCATGGTGTTAGCCACAGCCATCTTGATAGCACGGCGGTAAGCGATCTTACCCTCTATCTGGCGAGCGATGTTGTTGGCTACAATCGTTGCGTCGAGTTCCGGTTTCTTTACTTCGAAGATATTGATCTGAATCTCCTTGTCATAGAGTTTCTTCAACTCTTCCTTCAACTTATCGACATCCTGTCCACCCTTACCAATGACAAGACCCGGACGGGCAGTGCAGATAGTGATGGTCACCAGTTTCAATGTACGTTCGATGACAATCTTTGACACGCTTGCCTTTGCAAGACGCTCATTGAGGTACTTACGGATTTTCTGATCCTCTACCAGGTTATCTCCGAAGTCCTTGCCTCCGAACCAATTTGAGTCCCAGCCTTTAACGATACCAAGGCGGTTGCTAATTGGATTTACTTTCTGTCCCATACTTCTTACTTATCATTAGTTTTAGCGTCGACAAACAGAGTCACGTGGTTCGAACGCTTACGGATACGATAGCCACGGCCCTGAGGTGCCGGTCTCATACGTTTCATTGTCACACCTTCGTCAACGAAGACACGGCTAACATACAGTTCACCGTCTTCAGCCTTGCGGTCATTCTTAGCCTCCCAGTTAGCGATTGCCGAACGGAGAAGTTTCTCTACGTCAGCCGCAGCATGTTTCTTTGAGAATCTCAGAACACCAAGAGCGCGGTTTACCTCCATGCCGCGGATCATGTCTACGACATAGCGCATCTTGCGTGGAGAAGAAGGAACACCTTTCAGCTTTGCAAAATACTGTGTCTTATTGGCTGCTTTTCTTTTCTCAGCCGCTAATCTTTTTCTTGCTCCCATTATTTTATTCTTTTAATTTCTGGTGGGTTAGCCTGTTTATTTCTTATTACCTGCATGGCCACCGAAACGACGCGTCGGAGAGAACTCACCGAGTTTGTGTCCTACCATGTTCTCAGTAATATAAACAGGGATAAATTTATTTCCATTGTGAACTGCAACTGTATGTCCCACGAAATCCGGGGAAATCATTGATGCTCTTGCCCATGTCTTAACGACATTCTTCTTACCACTCTCATTCATAGCGAGAATCTTCTTCTCGAGTGATACGTTGATGTACGGGCCTTTTTTTAATGAACGACTCATAATTTTCTCTAATTAACTTCGTGATTACTTCTTGTTTGCTCTTTCAATAATGTACTTATTTGAAAGTTTCTTAGGTGCACGAGTCTTAAGACCCTTAGCGTACAAGCCCTTACGTGAACGTGGGTGTCCTCCAGACTGACGTCCTTCACCACCACCCATTGGGTGATCATGCGGGTTCATAACAACACCACGGTTGTGAGGACGCTGACCCAACCAGCGTGAGCGACCAGCCTTACCAGACTGCTCCAGAGCGTGGTCAGAGTTACCTACACTACCTACAGTAGCCTTACAAGCAGAGAGAATCTGACGAGTCTCACCAGAAGGAAGTTTGATGACACAATAACTACCCTCACGAGAAGTCAACTGAGCGAAATTACCTGCCGAACGAACGAGTTTGGCACCCTGCCCGGGACGCATCTCAATGTTGTGGATGACGGTACCCACGGGGATGTTGGCAAGGGGAAGGGCATTACCTACCTCAGGTGCTGCCTCCACGCCAGACATCAGGGTTGCACCAACCTGCAGTCCATTAGGAGCAATAATATAACGTTTCTCACCATCAGCATAGAAAAGCAATGCGATACGTGCCGAGCGGTTCGGATCGTACTCGATTGTCTTTACTACGGCTGGAACACCATCTTTCTCTCGCTTGAAGTCGATGAGACGATACTTCTTCTTGTGACCACCGCCCATGTAGCGGACAGTCATCTTACCGGTGTTGTTTCGACCACCGGTAGA
>DEJF01000007.1:6175-17646 GCA_002353225.1 Prevotella sp. UBA2755
TGTCTTTGACCCGGAGTTACGGGTTTTAATTTACGTACTGCCATTTCTTATTAAATATTGCTGTAAAAATCAATGGTATCGCCCTCCTTAAGAGTAACGATTGCTTTCTTGAACGCATTCTTCTGACCTCTCAAGAGACCAGCCTTGGTATAACGCTGTGAGCGCTTACCAGCATAGCGAAGCGTGTTCACACTCTCAACTGTCACATTATACTGAGCCTCAACCTCTGCCTTGATCTCCAGTTTGTTAGCCTCAGGCTTAACGATGAAACCGTACTGTGCATGTGCCTTCTTGGTCACCATCTCACCCTTGTGGGCACCGGTCTTAGCCTTGAAAGTTCTGTCGACAGAAGACTTCTCAGTAATATTGTTCATTTTCTCTGAAATCAGAGGCTTGATAATAAATGCCATATCTTATGTCTCCTATTCTTTATTTGTTTAATACACTGTCGATAGTCTTCAGCGAGTTCTCGGTGATTACCATCACGTCAGCGTTCAACACCTTGTAAGTATTGAGTTGTGCGGCGAGGATAACCTCAGAGCGCTGCAAGTTACGAGCCGACAAATACACATTCTTATTAGACTCTGGCAGAACCATGAGCAGTTTCTTACCCTCTACCTTGAGGTTCTTGGCGATGCTCAAGAACTCCTTGGTCTTTGGAGCCTCGAAATTGAAGTCCTCAACAACGAGGATAGCGTTCTCCTTAGCCTTGTATGAGAGAGCAGACTTACGGGCGAGCAGAGTCACCTTCTTATTCAGTTTGAAACGATAGTCACGGGGACGTGGACCGAATACGCGACCACCACCACGCAACAGCGGTGAGTTGATATCACCATGACGAGCACCGCCGCCGCCCTTCTGGCGACCGAGTTTGCGGGTAGAACCCTTATGCTCACTACGCTCCTTTGCCTTAGCGGTTCCCTGACGCTGGTCAGCGAGGTAACGCTTTACATCAAGATAAATAACATGGTCGTTAGGCTCAATTCCGAAGACAGACTCGTTCAACGTAACCTTTCTTCCAGTCTCCTGACCTTTGATATCCAATACGTTAATTTCCATACCTTACTTCTGAATTAATACTGTTGAACCATTACAACCAGCGCAACTGCCTTTCACAAGGATGAGGTTATGCTCTGGTATTACCTTTAACACACGAAGGTTCTGCGTTGTCACGCGGTCGCCACCCATCTGGCCACCCATGCGCATTCCCTTAAACACCTTGGCGGGATAAGAACAAGCACCGATAGATCCCGGTTTGCGGGCGCGGTCGTCCTGACCGTGTGTAGCCTGACCTACACCACCAAAACCGTGACGCTTCATAACACCCTGGAAGCCCTTACCCTTTGAGGTACCAACGACATCAACAAACTCTGTGTCGTTGAAGAGTTCCACTGTAATGGTGTCACCGAGGTTATGCTCCTCGTCAAACTTGAACTCGGCCAAGTGGGCCTTTGGTGTTGTACCTGCCTTCTTGAAAATTCCCTGCATAGCCTTGGTGGTGTTCTTCTCTTTCTTCTCACCAAATGCTAACTGAAGGGCGGTATAACCGTCTTTCTCGACGGTCTTCACCTGCGTAACAACACAAGGACCGGCTTCGATAACAGTGCACGGTACATTCTTACCGTCGGCACTGAAAACGGATGTCATTCCGATTTTTCTTCCAATTAATCCTGGCATTTCAGTTTAAAATTTAAATAATAATGTGAATATATTCTTTTCTTTTTAAGTGTCATCTCGCTTTTCTCTGGTTCGCAAATACACTCAAAAAGAACTCCTCACTACTTCTAAACTGAAGGTAAATCGCTCTTTCTCAAGGTATTGTTAGCCATCGAGCCAGCGCAATACGCACTTTAGCGGCTGCAAAGGTACACATAATAAATGAGGTACGCAATACCACATGCGCACCTCATAACATTATTTAAGATTTTTTATCTTTTTAACTTAATCTATCTCCTCGATAAACTGGCATTGGTGATTGAACCGCAGGTCCATATCGTCCGACAACTCCAGTTTGTAGCCGTAGTCCTTCTTGCTGAACTTAGTGACGACATCATGGGGGTAGTTTTTCTTCACATACCGCTCAATGGCATCGGGTATCAGTTCCCTTGGGATACCGGTTTTCTTCCGTCCTACCCGTTTCCAGTTGCCCTGCATGTCAAACTCCACCTTCGTACCGTCGGTGAGCCATACCTTATACTCCTTCTCACCTTCCTCCTCACCGACTTCCACCAGGACGATGGCATACTGGGAGAAATGCTGGTCCAGGAAGTCTTGCGACCGCACGGGTATCTCCTCATGATGACAGGATATCATCACCAGGAGTACCAGGCTCCACATGATATATAATACAAATTTGCGCATCTTCATATCATTGTTCCATTACGTCTGCTATTCTGTCAGCATTCATACTACGGGCACTGGCATCGAAAATCTCCTTGTAGCGTCCTCCCTGACGGTAGACATCCGCCGGCGTTCCCTGCTCCACTACCCTTCCCTGCTCCAACAGGTAGAGGTAGTCGGCATCCACGATCTGTCCGATATTGTGGGAGATGATGATGACCGTACGCCCCTGCTTGATGGCATCGATACTCGACTTGATCTGCTCGGTGGCAATAGCGTCCAGACTCGCTGTCGGCTCATCGAGGATAATGATAGAGGGGTTCTTGATAAACATACGGGCGATGGCGACACGCTGCTGCTGACCACCGCTCAGACGGAGGGCATTACTCTCAAAACCGTCAGGCATTGCCATCACCTGTTCGTGGAGCGATGCCTTACGGGCAGCCTCCACCACCTCCTCATGGGTAGCCTGTGGGTTACCATATTTGATATTCTCCTCGATACTGCCGTCGAAGATATGGTTCTTCTGCATCACCAGTCCCACATGTTCACGCAACCACTGGGTGTCCCATTCCGTGAGGGAGTGTCCGTCGAGCGTGATGGTACCACTGTCTGCCTGATAGAACTTATCGAGCAGGTTGACCACCGTGCTCTTACCTGCTCCACTCACACCCACCAGTGCGGTGATCTTACCGGGCTCTATGCGCATCGACACGTCATGGAGTGCCTTCACACCGTTAGGATAGGTGAAGTCGACATGCTGCAGGTCGAAGTACCCTTTCACCTCTGCGGGATGGTAGTCACCCGTTGCCTCCACATGGTCATCCTTCTCCAACAGGTCGAGCAGTCCCTCGGAGTATATCAGTGCGTCATTCAGGTCATCATAGATACGGTGCAACTGGCGGATAGGAGCGCTGACATTGGCAAAGAGCATCACGTGGTACATGATCTTACCGATGGTCATTCCCGGGTAGTCAACCAGTACGAGGTATGCCGTGAGGATAATGACGAGTACGGTACCTATCTGCTCCAGGAATCCCTTCAGTCCCGTATAAAAATAACTCTTCTTACGGGTACTCAGTTGCAGGCCGGTCACCACGTCCTGCACGTCAGCCTGCCGCTGTCCCTCTATCTGCTCACGGTTAAACGACTTGATGACGGTGATATTCTCGATGGTGTTCAGAATATTCTGACTGACAGCCTGCTGCCCCTCGTAGATGCCACGGCGACCGGCACGCATACGCTCTGCTTGGATATAGGTGACATAGAAATAGATCGGCACAATACACAAAGCCACCAGTCCGACATAGAAGTTGGCCATAAACATCAGGACGAGGGCGATGACGGCACTGGTGAAGAGGGGCAGGATATCGATGAAGAAGAGATTGACCGCCTTGCTGAGACTCGTCACCCCCTTATCGATACGTGCCTGCAACCTACCCGGCTCGTTACCTGTTGTGGTGAAGAACGCCATGCGGAACAGGAGGATATGCTTCACCACCTGTACGGACAGGTCACGGCTCACGAGGATACGCATCCGTTCTCCGTAATAGCGACGGAAGAAATTGACGACACTGGCAAGAACCTCCTTACCCAGCAGCACGCCACTGATAAGGAGCAACAGACTCATGGCACTGTTCCACGACAGTGTAGGCTGCTGGTCCAGGATATTGATGGCATCCACTGAGCGGTCGAGCACGATGGCGTTCACCTGTGCCAACAATGACCCTATCAGTGTCAGCACCAGTGTCACGAATACCAGCCAGCGGTACGGTCTCACATATCGGATGATATGCTTCAACAACTGCCCTATACCCATCTGTCCCTTCATCTCTCTTGCGTCAAGATATGCATATTTGGCTGCAAATATAGTATTTTTCTTTTAAAAGTGAAAGTAAAACATCCTTTTTCTTGTCTATTCATTTAATATTAAGACACTTTAATTAGTCATCTCTGGCAACCTATTTGATAAGTATTTTCTTACCGTTTACGATATAAATACCATGCTGGGTTGGTTGTCCGGTATACTTTCGTCCCTGCAGGTCATACCATACACCGTCCTCCATCTTCTGGGGTACCGTGATGGTGATCACACGCAGTACGTCATCGGCTCCAGAGATATTCATCACTATTTTCTGGAGATGATCCGTACCCGGCTTACCAAGTCCACTGCCCAAGTCAAGCAGGAAATAGCCGTTGAAAGCACCCACCTCAGAATGCTCCGTGGGGATATGAATCTTATCGTCAGTACCCATATAAAGGTTGGCAGTATTGTTGCCTGTCAGCATCACTGGAGCGTAAGTACCCACAAACTGTACCTTACTGTCATCGCTGGTCGCATATTGTTCATTATGACGTGTAATGTCTAATTGCAACTGCTCACTGACAGACTTGGTGTAGACAATTGCCGTCACCCCTTCCTGTCGCTTATCCATCAAGGAAAGTACGGTATCATCTACGTAATTGTCTATTAACACCACCGACCTCTTTGCCTTCCTGATTAAGTCCGACACGAAACGATAGGCATCGAATATCTGTCCGTCGAAGAAGATACCCTCTACTGGTGGCAGGGATGTGCGGACGAAGAAGTTTACTTTATCTTTCAAATCAGATACTTGATGTTCAAGTGCGGCTATTCGCTGGTTCACAACATAACCTTTTAGCAGATAGTCCTTTAATTAGTCCTGGTCTATTATTCTTGTCGGTCATGACTTTCAATCCAAAATTAAGTTTTGTGCCTACAATGATACGACAATTATTTCATAAAGGCAAATGAATTGAAAACTTTATGCGAGAATTTTCGCGACGAGATTTTTATTTGACTAAAACCTCATAATCTTTTACCCTCATCCGGATAATACTTTACGTCGTTTCCGATAAAGGTTATCCCCTATAAAGGATCAAGGTTTACTATCGAAAACTTTATCGGAAGCGATGTAAACCTTGATCCTTTTCAAGACTGGAATGCCAAGCCATTGGTGACGTGATTCTGACAGTGTGCAAACAATCTCAAATCTCAAATCTCAAATCTCAGTTTCTAAAAATCGAAATGACCGAAAAAGTTGTATCAATATATTATTATATATATAATATATATATTATATATATAATAAATAAATATACCGAATTTATTCGTGAACAGTGGGCGAAATTGCATTTTCGGAAACTGAGATTTGAGATTTGAGACAACTGTCTTTCCCTGAATATGGTTGACTCCTTTTAGGCCTTGTTCTTTAACATTTGCCTACCCGTACGGATTCGGTTGACTGCCTCGCCTGAGTACAGTTGACCACTTTCACTGGAGAGGTTGACTCTTTTCCTAATAACGTTGACTCCGTACGGATATTGTTTACTTTTCATCTGTTTTTGTTTACTTTGTACTGAAAAGGTTGACTGCCCCGGGCGCAGCCTAACCTATGAAAAACACTCAGGGGGTGCCCAGCGGCAGGGGGCAGACAGCCCCCGAGAGCCCTCCCGCAGGCTTCCACATGATCCGCTGCGGGCCTTGCTCCTGATGTGCTTCCGAGGGGGTCTTCATGCCGATGCTGGAGTGCGGGCGGGTGTCGTTGTAGAAGGCGATGAAGCCGGATATGCGCTCCAGTGCGTCATGGTACGTCTTGAAGCGCTTCTCNNTCACTGCGTCCACGATGCGCATGACGCGGAAGAGGTACACTTCATCGCGCTTCTGCTTCTTGTAATACGCCTGTTTGCTCCGGTCAAGCAGCTCACAGCAATACGTTATAGGGTAGCCCGTATTGCCGTTCAGGCGCTCTACTGCTTGACCCCAGCTTTTTTTCGCACCTTGATGCCCTGCTCCTCGATGACGTCGATGAGCGTGTTCAAGGCCAGGTTCTTGTCCTGGCTGTACTTCAGCTGCTTCTCAAGCTTCTCAATCTGCTTGCGCTGAGCCTCTACCAAGGCCGTCAGTTCTGCTACGTTATGAATCTCTTCCTTTGCCATCTCATTATCCATTTGTACAGTTTCAAGGGGCAAAGATGCACATTTTTCGTGAATTTCCAAAGGACTCAGGCAACTTTGTATCCAAGAGGATAGCAAATTCGTACTTGGAAGGCCGTATTTCATGGCTATTTCCTTCCGTGACTGTCCACTTTGCATGTACTCAATGCAAATACTGCGCTTCAAACCGCGACTGAATTTCTTGTTTCCCATTTTGCTTAAATGAATTTAATAATTTAACATTTAAGGCTGCATGGGAGTCAACCTATTTCAGTACAAGACATTCATATATTTCTGGTATTTTTCATTGTTCGTTCCTTTCTCTTGATTATTGTCCGTTACGGATGTATTGCAGTGCCCTCTCAAGCTGAGAGTCCTTGCCTGTTGCCTCGAACTGCTTGACATCGAAGTCCACCTCGATGTCAGGAGTGACACCTACGCCTTCCAGTATCTGACCGTCATTGGTCATCAGTGCCAGTGTCGGGCAGTAGGCAAAGACCGGTGTCTTATCCTCCACACCGATCTTTCCGGAGTAGTTGAGGGTGTTGTTGCTATTGCTTGTCAGTCCGCAGAGACCGCCCCACGTGCGCTTGCCGATGATTTTCGCGTTCTTGAGGGACTTTGCGGAGAGTGCTGTCACCTCCGACATACTTATCGAACGGCAGTTGGTAAGGATGACGATAGGCTGGTCGTCTACGACGTAGTGCTCGTCAGGATAGGTGTCCATCACGGCAGGCATAGGTGTGGAGTAGTCCAGACGACCTGTGCCGCGCTTGAAGCGCTCCTTGCCGACGAGCATACCGCCTGACGGACGCAGTGCTCCGAGCGCAAAGGGGAAATCGCTTGTTGAACCGCCTTGGTTTCCGCGCAGGTCGATGATGACACCGCCTAACTTACCTGTCTTGCCGAGTGCCTGGATGGCGTTGAACCACGCTTGCCATACGTTGGAAATGCCTTGTACGTGATTCAGCAGGTTAGGGTCGTTCTTATCCAGTTTTGCCATACCCGACTCTGTCAAGTAAGTATTGAGTGAGAAGTCGCTGAAATAGAAATACGCTATGTTGCCCTTCAGCAGCGCATAGCGTACTGCCATGCCCTCATCCGGGAAGCTGCTGTTGATGACTGTCAAGCCGGGGACTTTGAGGTAGGCATACTGCACCACCAGCGTGTTGTAACTACTGAGGGTCAGATCCTCGTCGGCGAGTTTCTTTTTCAGTTCCTTCAGGGCGTTCAGCTTCTCAAGCTGCTCAACGGTAGGCTTCTGCAGTGCTGAATATTTTTCTATCTGGTCGCAGACCCACATATAGCCCATGCCCTCGGTATGCATGAGATTGTACATCATAAACGGAACTATCGTGGAGTAGAAAGCGGTCTGCGGCTGACCGTTCTCGTCCACCACCACCTCTCCGTTTGCCGGCGCGAGGTAGTATTTGGAGATGTCCGGCTTGTACATCATGGAAATGCGCATATCGTCACGGTTGGCATTCCGCAGGTCGCTGGGTGACACCATGACGGAACTGTTGTTGTTATGATGGTTCAGGAACGTGATATACATGTGTCCGTCATGAAGGTCGCTGAACGCCTCATTCATCAGTGCCTCCAACTCCTTGTCAGTGACGGGGTTGTCGGTACCTCTCTTGTCAAGGGCGGCAAACTTCGGATAACTCGCCGCATAGGCTGAGTCCCAGTCGAGCCCGTGCTGCTTCTCGTAGTCCCAGAGGGAGTAATACTGGTTGAGTGCATTCCATGCGATCTCGTACTTGCCGCCAAAACTTGTATATCCCTCACCGAAGGCGAGATTATCATCATAATCGTAAGCCAACAGCGTGTCGCTCGACTCACGGCATGACGTGAGGGAGAGTGCCATTGCTATCGCTCCTAATACTAATATTCTGTTCTTCATTGTTTCCTTTGTTTTAGTTAAAAGATATAGCTTGCACCCAGCTGGATTGCCGTCGTTGAGTGATAGCGGTAGTCTTTGTTCCTCATATACTGCTTGGTGGTACTGGTGGTGCTGTAGTAGTGGCGCACCTCCACCTGTGCCGCCCAGTGCCGGTCGAACCGGTATTCCATACCTACGCCACCCACGAGACCGCAGTCCCAGCGCTTGTCACGGTCGCTGTCGAACTCCACTTTCCCCTTGATGTCGAAAAACTGATGTGTGAACGAGTTCATGTCCTCACCGGAACGGTAGCTGTGAACCCAGTATCCGCCATAGACACCGAGGTTACAGAAACCGCGCAGCTTCTTGCCGCCGAAACTGAACGATGCCATGACGGGCAGCTGCAAGTAGGTGTTACGATACTTGAGGTCGACTTCCTCAATGTTTGCCCGGTGCATCCGGTAGTTCTTCTGTGTCAGGTTGAAATCAGCACGGACACCGAACCAGTCGGTAAAATTGTACTGTCCCGTAACGCCGTAAGTAACGCCCCAGCGTCCGTCGAACAAAACGTCGGTCATGTACTGCTTGTCGATGGAGAACACGTTATAGTCTGCTCCGGCAGTGACACCGACCCTCCATTGTGCATTGGCAAAAAGCGTTATCATCAGCGCGAAAGCCAACAAGAGTCTTCTCTTTTCCATTATTCCTTAAATCTTTAAATAGATAGTGATATTAGTTTCCAAACTTCAATGTTACAAAGAAGTCCCTGCCTGGTATACTGCTCGGCAGGGACTTATCTTTTTAGAACAAGGGTCACTCCTGTCGGTTGATATACTCCATAATGACAGCAACGGCATCGTCCTCCGTCATGTGATCCATCGAGATCACGATATCGTAGTTACGGGTGTCGTAACGAGAGCGGTCGCTATACTTCTTGAGGTATGTCTCACGACCCTCGTCCACCTCATCGATAGTGTCGAGGGCGGCGGCATAGGTCATCCCTTTCTTCATCAGACGCTCGATACGGTGTTCTGTGGATGCCTGAATGAACACGTTCAGGCGGTTGGGATGGTCACGGAAGATCAGGAAAGCACTTCTGCCTGCCACCACACAGGACTCCTCACGGGCAAGTCCCTCAAGGATCCGCCGCTCCTCCTCAAACATTGCGGCAGTAGAGGGTTTCTCCATAGAACTGGCAGTCAGCAGCGACTTACAGCGGTCCTGCAACTCACTCCACCACGATGGTTTCTCCTGTGCCTTCAGACGCTCTATCTCCTCAACGGTAAGCCCGTATTTCTCCGTCAGTCCCTGAATAATCGCCTTGTCGTAATACTTCACCCCCAACTGCTCGGCGATTTTGCTTCCGACTGTCCTTCCGCCACTACCTAACTCACGATTGATGGTGATGACAAATTTCGCGTTCTTGTCCATTTACCCGATATAATTAAATATCATATCAGCAACCTCGTCTTCCGTCTTGCCATCCATATTGATGACCAGGTCGTAGTTGCGGGTATCATAGCGAGAGGTACTGGTGTACTTCTGAACGTAGTTCTCACGCATCTTGTCGACACGTTTGATGGTTTCCTCCGCATCCTCACGAGACAGTTCCTGCTTTCTCATCACACGCTCGACACGATGTTCCATGGGAGCCTGAATAAGGACGTTCAGGTGATTGGGGTGCTTACGGAATACGAAGAAACCGCTGCGACCCGCAATGACACATGACTCGTTTTCGGCAATACCTAACAGAATCTCCTTCTCAGCAGCGAACATATCCTCGGTCGTCAATAACTCCGGCTCATCACCAATATTCACCTGATAATAAGGTGCCTTCGTCAGACCGCCACCGATGCCAACGACTCTCTTGAAGTCTGCCCACCAGTTATGCTTCTTTCCTTTCAGTCTTTCAATCTCCTCGACAGTCAAATGATATTTCTTCTCCAGCGCCCTGATGAGTGCCTTGTCGTAATATGTCACACCAAGCCTTTCGGCTAACTTCTCGCCTACCGTACGACCACCACTGCCTAACTCACGGTTAATAGTGATCACAAATTTCTCATTCTTGTTCATTTCTGATAATTTATAATTATTAGCCTACAAAGATAAACAAAACTGATTAAACCAAACACTTTCTTTACTTTAAAGAATGTTAACCACATTGACACAACAAAAAAGGGCATGCCTGATAAGCATACCCTCTTATTATTAGGATTCGATGATTACACCTTGATCTCTACCTCAACACCGCTGGGGAGTTCGAGTTTCATCAGCGCGTCAACAGTCTTGGCAGTAGAACTGTAGATGTCGATCAGACGCTTGTAGTTAGAGAGTTGGAACTGCTCACGAGCCTTCTTGTTGACGAAGGTAGAGCGGTTGACTGTGTAGATACGCTTGTGTGTGGGAAGGGGGATAGGACCGCTGATGATAGCACCGGTAGCCTTCACAGCCTTCACAATCTTCTCTGCAGACTTATCGACGAGTTTGTGGTCGTAAGACTTCAGTTTGATACGGATTTTCTGACTCATTGTCTTATTATTTAAATTGTTAATATTAGAAGGGGAGCCACTAAAGAGTCATTTACTCAGCGACTCCCCAAATTTATTTTACTATAGAACTATAGTCACTATAGGAACTATAGAATCTATACCAAATCAGCACGTCCCTTCACCTCCTCGAGCACTGCCTTAGCAAGAGCGCTTGACAGAGGAGCGTGGTGATCGTACTCCATAGAACTGGTAGCACGACCGGAAGTGATGGTACGGAGAGCGGTTACATAACCGAACATCTCAGACAGTGGAACCATTGCCTTCACGACACGGGCACCGCTACGAGCCTCTTCCATACCCTCTACCTGACCACGACGCTTATTCAGGTCACCAATCACGTCACCCATGTTCTCCTCAGGAGTAACAACCTCGAGTTTCATGATAGGCTCCATCAGCACGGGCTTAGCCTGAGCGCATACTGCCTTGTATGCCATCTGAGCGGCGATCTCGAACGATAACTGGTCAGAGTCTACTGGGTGGAATGAACCATCGACAACGACCACCTTCAGGGAGTCTACTGGGTAGCCACCGAGGATACCGTTCTTCATGGCAGCCTCGAAGCCCTTCTGGATAGAGGGGATAAACTCCTTAGGAATGTTACCACCCTTCACCTCGTTGACGAACTGCAAGCCACCGTTCTCCTTGATGTTCCAGTCGTCATCAACAGGACCGACGTTCACGATGATATCAGCGAACTTACCGCGACCACCAGACTGCTTCTTGTAAACCTCACGGTAGCCCAT
>DEJF01000044.1 GCA_002353225.1 Prevotella sp. UBA2755
GAGCAGAAGAAACTCTACATCTCAGGTGGATATATCTTCGGTATCGGCGGACGTTTCGACGGAAACTTAGGGAGTACCACACAGGGAATCATCTCCACAACCGGTTCTATCTCTGCCAATAGTACTGTCAGCGTCAGCAATAGCAGCAAGACCCTGTACACCTTCTCGATGCCCCCTGTGTCGTACAATAACGGCACGATACTCATCAGCACGCCAGACCTGAGCAGCGGAAGCAGTTACACCCTCACCTCAGGCAATAGTTCCGCTAACGTGACAGCCTCTAACACCATCAGCAGTGGCATGGGTGGCGGTATGCAAGGTGGAGGCAATCCCGGCGGACCTGGCGGTTGGTAACAGACAATAAAAATCCTAAGTATTGCGTTATATGAAATGGATGCAAGAACAAAGGAGACATGAAATTCTGACGTACTTGGTGCTATGGGGCATACTCTTCATAGCACCAGTACTCAGTCTTTATATCAGGACGGTCAACGATCCTTATTATACTTTCAACTGGCATGAGTTATTGATGATCTGGCGACAGTTTGGTACTTTCCTTGTTGTCTTCCTCCTCCATAACTTCTTCCTCGCGCCATTGTTAGTGTACAAACGCAAACGAGCGATGTATTTCTGCTCTATTGCTGCTATTGTCGGACTATTCGTAGTCTACCAATGCACCAACAAGCCAACAGACGAGTTCCGTCCCCCCAAAGAGCATGCAGACAGGATAGACAGACATCACGGTCCTATGGATGAGGGCTTTGCACACGAAATGCCTCCCCACCTGCGAGACGGACATCCGCACCCCCACAGAGCCAAGAGACCTCCTGTTTTCATGGGAGAGCACGACATCATTGCTTTAATCATCCTTATTCTGATGCTGGGTATGAATCTGGGGGTGAAGTTCTATTTCAAGTCAAGTCACGATGCCAAGCAACTGATGGCATTGGAGAAGGAGAACCTGGAGCAACAACTGGAGTACCTCAAGTACCAAATTAATCCGCATTTCTTCATGAATACGCTCAATAATATCCATGCCTTAGTGGATATCGACCCTGAGAAGGCAAAAGGCACTATCTTGGAGTTGTCGAAGATGATGCGTTTCATCCTTTATGAGGGTGATAAGAAAGGCGTACCCCTGAGTCGTGAGTTTGAGTTCATCCGCCATTATGTTACCCTGATGCGCCTTCGCTATACCGACAAGGTGGATGTCCAGATAGACCTTCCATCAGAGGCTCCCGACTACGAGTTGCCACCTCTCATGCTCATCACGTTCATTGAGAATGCCTTCAAACACGGTATCAGTTACCAGCATGACTCCTTCGTGCATATCAAGGCTGTCATTGAAAACAACAAACTCCATTTTGAATGCAGCAACAGCAAGGCAGAGAAGCCTAACGAGGAGAAAGGGGGCGTAGGACTCACTAATGTCAAACAACGATTAAACTTAATCTATGGAGAAAACTATACGCTGAATATACAGGACGACCCTGACAGATATAATGTTGAACTTGAAATACCACTCACATGATCAGATGTCTTGCCATTGACGACGAGCCACTTGCCTTGCAGCAACTGGTGACCTACATCCAGAAAGTACCTTTCCTCGAACTCGCGGCACAATGCCAGAGTGCGATGGAGGCGCGGAAGTATTTAGAGCAGGAGACTGTAGACGCTATCTTCTGCGACATCAACATGCCCGACCTCAACGGCATGGACTTCATCAAGTCGCTACAGGCTCCACCCCTTGTGGTGTTCACCACCGCCTATAGCGAGTATGCCGTCGAGGGTTTCAAGGTCAATGCCGTTGATTATCTGTTAAAGCCTTTCGGCATGCAGGACTTCCAACGTGCCGCCAACCGTGTCAAAGAGAGACTGGAGGTAACACCTCCCCTCCCTCAGCAGGGAGGAGGAGGTGGGTCTGATACCATCTTCGTCAAGACAGAATACAAGATTGTGAAGATCACCATTGCCGACATCCGTTATATCGAGGCGATGAGCGAATACCTGAAAATCTATCTGGATAGTGAGCCGAAACCTGTCATCACCCTCCTCTCTATGAAGAAGATAGAAGAAAGACTACCAGACGATTTCATGCGCATCCACCGCTCCTATATCGTCAACCTGACGAAGATACAGGAGGTGAACAAAAACCGTGTGATTATGGATTCTGACACCTATCTTCCCATTGGAGATATGTATAAAGAAGCCTTTCAACGTTATCTTGATGCCAAATTTCTTGGCAAATAGCCAAAAACTTCGTACCTTTGCGGACGATGAAAAGGATATGTGCCTTATTAATAGTATGGATGTCCGTGCTCTCCATGAGTGCACAGATGGCAGATCCCGTGCATTTCACCTCGCAACTCAAGGAACTTTCCAACAACGAGGCGGAGATTATCTTCACTGGAAAGATTGATGCCGGCTGGCATGTCTACTCCACGGACCTGAGCGGCGGACCTGTCCCTGCCACCTTTAACAAGGTGAAGATGGAGGGTGTGGAGACCGTTGGTAAACTGAAGCCCAGGGGTAACGAGCAGAAGAAGTTCGACAAACTCTTCGACATGGAGGTTCGTTTCTTCGAGCATACCGCGACATTCGTACAGAAGGTGAGGTTCACCAAGGAGAAATATGTCATCGACTGCTACTTAGAGTATGGCACCTGCAATGACGAGATGTGCATGCCCCCTTCCTCTGTGGAGTTTAAGAAGGAAGGAAGCCTCACCCCTAACCCCTCTCCTTTAGAGAGGGGGACGGCAGAGGTTCCTAAAGATACGACCACTACCGACTCCATATCCAACTCTCAACTCCAATCTGATCTCTGGCATCCTGTCACCAAGGAACTACAAGCATTAGATAAGACTCCCTCTCCTTTTGGAGAGGGTTGGGGTGAGGCTGCCATCTTCCTCGCAGGACTGTTAGGCGGTTTTCTTGCCCTGCTGACTCCTTGCGTATGGCCTATTATCCCCATGACGGTATCGTTCTTCCTGAAACGCAACAAGGAACGTTCAAAGGCTATCCGTGAGGCACTGACCTACGGACTGAGTATCATTGTCATCTATGTGCTGTTAGGATTACTCGTGACCTTGCTCTTTGGTGCCAATGCCCTCAACGCCTTGTCGACCAACGCGTGGTTTAATATCTTCTTCGCCCTGCTGCTCATCATCTTCGCTGCCTCCTTCTTTGGAGCCTTCGAGTTGACACTGCCAGCCTCATGGTCGACCAAGATAGACCAGAAATCAGAGCGTACCACAGGATTGCTGAGCATTTTCCTCATGGCATTCACGTTGGTACTGGTATCGTTCTCCTGTACGGGTCCTATCATCGGTTTCCTGTTGGTTGCCGTATCCACCCAAGGGAATATCCTCGGACCAACCCTTGGTATGTTAGGATTCAGCATCGGACTTGCCATCCCCTTTGCCCTGTTTGCCCTCTTCCCCTCCCTGTTGAAGTCGGCACCGAGGTCTGGAGGATGGATGAACACCATCAAGGTGGTATTGGGATTCATCGAACTCGCCTTCGCCCTCAAGTTCCTGAGTGTCGCAGACCTCGCATACGGTTGGCGACTGCTCGACAGGGAAGTGTTCCTGGCGATATGGATAGCCCTCTTCGGACTGCTTGGCACTTACCTGATGGGATGGCTGCGCTTCCCCCATGACGAGCCAGAGCACCGCACCAATGTTCCCCAGTTCTTCCTCGGACTCCTCTCCTTTGCCTTTACCATCTATATGATACCAGGACTATGGGGAGCGCCCTTGAAGGCGATCAGTGCTTTCACACCTCCTATGTACACCCAAGACTACAAGATCATACAGACGACTGTTGTCGAGGCACCTTTCAAGGACTACGAGCAAGGTATGTCTTTTGCCAAGGAGCATCACAAGCCTGTCGTCATCGACTTCACTGGTTTTGGCTGTGTGAACTGTCGTAAGATGGAGGCTGCCGTATGGACAGATGAGGAGGTGGCACGCCGATTGACACAAGACTATGTGCTTATCTCGCTCTATGTTGACGACAAGACTCCCCTCGCCCAACCTATCGAGGTGGAGGTGAACGGTCAGAAGCGCACCCTCCGTACCATTGGTGACAAGTGGAGCCATCTGCAGGCAACGAAGTTTGGTGCCAATACCCAACCGTTCTACGTACTGCTGGACGAGGAAGGAAAACCACTCGGTCCCTCTCGCTCTTATGACGAGAACATACAGGAATACATCAACTGGCTGGATGCCGGATTGACTAAATACAAACCATAAAACTAAAAAGATGAGAAGAATTATCACATGCATCATGGTCATAGCATTCACTATACCATCCTTCGCCCAGTATGAGACCAACAAAAGCAGAAGCCGTTATAACCGTGACGATACAGAACGCTACTACGGACTGCGCTTAGGTATGAATATTGCCAGTACCAGCAGTGAGTCTACCGAATTCGACACCAACCCCCGTACTGGTCTGGTCATCGGGTTTGCCTATGGCATGCAACTGTCCAGGAACATGCCCCTGTGGCTGGAGGTAGGACTTCAGTATTCTGAGAAGGGAGGCAAGACCCATCTGAATGATGACAAGGTGACCTACCGTTTAGGCTATCTGCAAGCGCCTATTGTAGCCAAATATGTTTTCAATATAGACGACGACCTATACATCCAGCCATTCTTTGGAGGTTACCTGTCGCTTGGCATCACCGGCAAGATGAAAAACTACGCCACCCGTGAGTCAGAGAGTGTCTTCGACAACATGAAGCGTTTCGACGGCGGACTGCGTGGCGGTTGTGGGCTGGAGTATAAGATGATGTACGTTGAGTTAGGCTATGACCTCGGACTCGCGAATATCTCAAAAGACGATTTTGACTCGGCGCATACCCGCTGCCTCTTCGTTAACCTTGGCATTAATTTCTAATACCTTATAATTATATATAATGACACTTTATCCTCAAATGATCATAGAAACCCTGCAGACGGTGACGTATGCAGGCACCAAGAAAAACCTGGTAGAGAGCGGTATGGTGGCTGATCAGCCCGTTGTCGCTGCCCCCCAGAAGGAGGGTGAGCCATGGCATGTCAGTGTCGTACTGGAGTTTCCCCGTGACACAGACCCCTTCCTGAAATCCACTGTCAAGGCTGCCGAGGCGGCTGTCAAATACCATTGCGGCAAGGATGTCGTCGTGGATATCCAGACTGAGTTCAAGTCAAAGCCACGTCCCGAGGTGGGTAAGTTATTACCCCAAGTGAAGAATGTCGTTGCAGTCAGCAGTGGCAAGGGAGGCGTGGGCAAGAGTACCGTCTCCGCTAATCTCGCTATCGCCTTGGCACGTTTAGGTTATAAGGTGGGACTGCTCGATGCCGATATCTTCGGACCTTCGATGCCGAAGATGTTCAAGGTGGAGGACGCGCGACCCTATGCTGTCAATGTGGACGGTCGTGACTTGATAGAACCTATCGAGGCTTATGGGGTGAAACTGCTCTCCATCGGCTTCTTCGTATCCCCAGAGACAGCGACGCTGTGGCGTGGCGGTATGGCGTCTAATGCTCTCAAACAACTTATCGCTGATGCTGACTGGGGCGAACTCGACTACCTCATTCTCGACACCCCTCCCGGCACCTCCGATATCCACCTCACCCTCTTGCAGACGCTTGCCATCACAGGTGCCATCATCGTATCGACACCCCAGCAAGTGGCTCTTGCCGATGCCCGCAAGGGTATCGACATGTATCGCAATGAGAAGGTCAACGTCCCCATCCTCGGATTGGTAGAGAACATGGCGTGGTTCACACCTGCCGAACTACCCGAGAACCGTTATTACATCTTCGGCAAGGAGGGTTGTAAGCAACTCGCAGAGGAGATGAAAGTACCCCTACTCGCCCAGATCCCATTGGTACAGGGCATCTGCGACAGTGGCGACCAAGGTACTCCCGCTGCCCTCAATAGTGATACGGCAACAGGTATTGCCTTCATCAACCTCGCTCAGTCAGTCGTCACGGTGGTTAACAAGCGTAACCGGGAACTGCCGAAGACACAGATCGTAGGGGTGAAATAGAAAAGTTTCTGAGCATTTACCTATTTGCTGGAGACTGATTATAGAATTCCTATTATAGGATTTGTATAATTGAAATCTTTTGCTTATCTTTGCAGCCAAATCACTATAGTATGGAAAATCCGTTTTATATCACCGGCATCATCCCTGAACCCTATTTTTGTGACAGGGAGAATGAAACATCGTGGATGGTTCGAACACTTGAAAACAAGGCTCATATCTTGCTGTCCTCCCCTCGAAGGATGGGCAAGACGCAATTGATACGCCACGTGTTTGCACAGCCGTCTATCAAGGATAACTATCATACGTTTTATACTGACATTTACCCCACTACCAGCCTGAATGAATTTGTGCTGTTTCTCAGCAAAGAGATATACTCTGTATTGGTACCTAAAGGGAAGACTGTTCTTAACAGGTTCCTTGCCGGGCTTCATTCTTTGGCAGGAAGTTTTGGCTATGACCCGGTTTCAAACACACCGACCTTCAACATCAAACTGGGCGATATTCACTCGCCAGAGTTGACACTTGAAGAGATTTTTAGTTATTTGGAACAGGCTGACAAACCCTGTATCTTTGCCATAGATGAATTCCAACAGATTGCTAACTATCCAGAGAAAAACATTGAGGCAACACTTCGTACTCATATACAGAAGATGAATAATTGCCTGTTTATCTATGCTGGCAGCAACAGGCACATCTTGGAGAATATGTTTAATTCATCTGCTAAACCTTTTTACAACAGTGCAGAACAGATATACTTAGATAGCATCCCCAAAAATATTTATACAACTTTTGCAGAAGAAGTATTTGAAAAAAACGCTCGCACGATTGCCCCCGAGGCAGCATCATTGGCATATGATCTTTTTGAAGGACATACCTATTATGTACACAACGTGCTACACAACGCTTTCGCTTATATCGATACTGAAAAGACTATAGACGAAGCGGATATTCTACACACGCTGGACGACATTTTAGAAGATAAGTACCATACGTTTGCATCAGTGATGAACCAACTCAACTATCAGCAGAAAGAGACATTGGTTGCTATTGCCAAAGAAGGCAAAACCATTGGGGTTACCTCCGTCGCTTTTGTGAAGAAACATGCACTCAAGTCTCCCAGTTCCGTTCAGTTTGCCATCAGCATCCTATTGGAAAAGCAACTGATTACTTATCAAAGCGAGGGACGCACTAAGGTTTACAGCATTGCCGATAAATTTCTGGAAATGTGGATTCGCAGAACGTACTAGAATCTGCTGCGGTTTCCTGACCAAACTACTATGATTCCGTCAAGAAAACATTGTTTTTCCTTTGCAGTCCGATATGATGAAGGTTGATGCCCGGAGACTGGTGGATACGGCAGCAAAAGTTGTCGTATTACGCATATTCCCTGTAAGAGACGGACGTACCATTCCTTTTGACCCCTGGGAGACATACGAAAGCGGCATAGCCAAGGATATTACCTTCCTTCAGGGCTGCAACAAGGATGAGATGAACTGTTTCGTGTCTGACTGGACTGTGGAAGGATTCAAAGCGTGGGCGGCTGACCGTAAGACGAAAAAGTATGCCCAACTGCTGACAGATGAAGAGAGAGCGAAGTTAGAGAGTTTCTGCAAGGAAGGGGCTGTAGAGGACTGGGAACCCGACAGTCGTCTGTTCGGTCATAGTTGGTTTATGGAGGGTGCCATCAAGATGTCTGAGAGCCAGACCATGGGCGGAGGCAAATCTTATACCTATTTCTATAGGGTAGAATCTTCTGATCCGATATTGAAAAGTGCACACTTTGAAGAGGTTCCCATCGTATTCAATCATCCGGAAATGGTTAGTGGAAGGCCGTATGACCCAACCTTCTGTAAGACCATGCGTAAGATGTGGATTCAGTTTGCAAAGACTGGTAACCCCTCGCTCAGTGCAGAGATTTCCCCCGATGGGAAGGCAAAGGAGTGGCCGCTCTACGACCAGAAGGACAAGCAGGTGATGGTGTTAGACGAGTTGGACATCCATCCGGCGAAGGAATCCGAGGTGAAGATTGTGGATTGGGAGAGAACCTGTTTCCTGACCAACTACTATATGTTGTAATGACTAAATGTAGAATCAGTCCTCCACTGCGTTTTATTATCTACCTACCGACAAACTGGTCGTTTGTTACCGACTAACGGTGGGTTTGTTACCGAGAAACTCTGTCTTTCTCGCGTGCGCATGCGCGCACTACAAGTTTTTAAAACCTTGTCACCG
>DEJF01000021.1 GCA_002353225.1 Prevotella sp. UBA2755
CGTGTACCTTTTAATATCTTATACCCTCTGAGGGAGTGAATCATGGAATAAGCCTCGGCGGCGGAGAGGGGGGCGAGACCCGACTGCACGTCTTTCAGTACCTCGACGAAGATACCGCCCAGTCCGCAGAGTACCACATGTCCGAAGCGCTCCTCGTATTTCGCCCCGATGAACAGCTCCGTGCCCTTCAGCATTTTCTGCACCATGACAGCGGTGGCACCTTCAATCTTCATCATGCGGTCATACTCCAGGGCGAGGTGCTCGGGAGTACGGATGTTCAGCGTCACGCCACCCACGTCACTCTTATGTACAGGACCTACCACCTTTGCCACGACAGGGTAGCCCACTTTCTGAGCGAAGGCAGTCAGTTCCTCTTTGGAAGCCGATACCAACTCCGGCACCATGGGAATACCGGCACAGGAGAGTATCTCACGGACGGTCTGAGGTGGGAGATAACCGTTCTGGTCAATGCCCATTATAATTTTATGCAGACGGGGAATGTCTATGCCATAGAGTTGCACCTCTGGTGGGGCAGGGGGTGGTGTCTGCATAATCTGCGACAATGCTGTGGCAAGGGTCACCTCATCCGAGAAATTGACATGTCCCTTCGCCAAGAACTCCGCCACCTCAGGACCAGCGGTGTGCAGACTGGGCAGGATGGGGAAGATAGGTTTCTTGCATTCCTGTATCTTCTGATGCAACACCTCGTAAGCCTGATAGAGTGTCGTCAGTCCCGGTGTACCATAGATGACGGCGATAGCATCGATATCCTCAAAACGCTTCTCACAATAGTCTATCGTTAAACCTAATTGCTCTGGGGTTCCTGTGGCAAGGATATCAATCGGATTCGCCACGCTGGAACCGGGGAAGAGTTTCGCCTTCAGTTCCTCGGCAGCCTCCCCTTCCAACTTGGGGACAATCAGTCCGCCTTTCGATAGGGCATCCGTCAGCATCACACCGGGACCTCCGGCATGGGTGACAATGGCAAAGCGCTTGCCTGTCAGTGGGGGCAGGGTGAAGATACACCCTACGGTGGTCAGTTCCTCTCTGGAATGACAACGCACGATACCCGCCTTACGGAACAAAGCCTCTACGGCGGAGTCGCTGGAGGCGATAGCACCCGTATGGCTCGATGCGGCACGACTGCCACTCTCACTGCTGCCAGCCTTGATAGCGGCGATACGACATCCCTTGCGGATGAGACTGCTGGCATGGTAGAGCAGTTTGTCGGGATTGGATATGTTCTCAATGTAAAGTAGTTTGACGAGTGAGTCAGTATCTGGGTTGAAGTGCTCGTCCATATATTGCAGCACGTCCTCGATACCAATCTGTTTGCCGTTACCAATTGACCAAACGCTGTTGAACTGCAATCCTTTGATAACAGCACTTTCCAGGATGAACACCGCTGTGGCTCCTGAGCCGCTGACAAAGTCGACACCCTTCAGATGGAGTTTGGGAATCGGTTGCGTGAACACACTGTGATGGTTGCGGTTCAGGAGTCCGATGCAGTTTGGACCAATCAGTGCTGCCCCATATTGCTCACAAGTGTCAAGGATGCGCTGTTCCATCTCCGCACCTGCCTTTGTCTCCTCCCCAAAACCAGCGGAGATAATGATAAAAGCCTTGGTGTCTTTCTCCTTGGCAAGAAACTCCACCGTGTCCGGGCAGAGCTTGGCAGGAATGACCAGAACGGCGAGTTCTGTGGGAGGCAGTTCACGGACATCATGAAAAACCTTCACCCCCTGGACCTCGTTCTCCTTGGGGTTGACAATACGCAGTGTACCCTCATAACCACCTTGCAGGAGGTTGCGGACAATCGCACCACCTGGCTTGTGGACATTATTAGAGCCACCGACCACCGCTATCGACTTCGGTGCTAACAGTTCACGGTTGATCATACGGTAACGATAGATTTGACAGGATGGGTGGCGATGGAAGACTCTGGGAAGAAATAGCCTAACTTCAGCACATGCTTGATAGGTGTTCCGTCGGCGACATCATGACCGTCTTCCTCACGGTCCAGTTCCTTGTCAAACTTCCCGTCGATAGGTCCGTGGACGAAGTCCTCATAGGTGTCACCCTCACTGATAACCCCTATGCAGGTGCTGATAAACGGTAACTGACGGTTCACAAACTGGCGGATATCATGGCAAAGCAAGTCCACCTCCTCTATACCAGACAGTTCGTCCTCATTGACAGCCTTACCCGTAGCGAGCATCTGAATCAACGGCTGTACCTCTTTTTGATAATAGCGCAAGTCGTAGATGCGGTTGTTGAGGGTGATGAACTTCCTGACCGCCTCGTTATACACCATCATCTGCTCAGGTGTCAACTTGAGCGACTGCGCCTCTTTCTCCTTCCGTCTCTCCTCATCGGCACGTATTCTTGCCTCTGCTCTCTTCTGGCGGATCTTGACGATAGCCGTCGTTCCTGCCGCAATCGCAGTTACTCCTATAGTGGCAAGTGCTGCCCATGTAGACTTCTTGTTTTTCAGTTCCATGATGTAGTTAGTATGTATTTTGTGGCAAAGATAATGTTTTTTCTTGAGAAATTCGTAATTTTGCAAAGAAAATGAATCAGAGAGACCAACAAATCCTGCAGATAGCCCTTCCTGCTATCGTGACGAATATCACTGTACCCCTGTTGGGACTGGTCGATACCGCCATTGTCGGACACATGGGTGATGCCGCCTATATTGGTGCTATTGCTGTCGGCTCTATGATCTTCAACTTGGTCTACTGGGTGTTCGCTTTCCTTCGGATGGGGTCCAGCGGCATGACGGCACAGGCTCGTGGCAGACGTGACATGGCGGAGGTGATGAAGGTGTTGATGCGTTCGATAGCGGTATCTCTTGCTATCTCCCTTACCGTCATCATCTTGCAAGTGCCTTTGCGGGAGATGATGCTGTGGTTTATCCAGCCGACCGCCGATGTACGCCAACTCGCCTCAACCTATTTTAATATTGTGGTGTGGGGCTCTCCTGCCGTCTTAGGTCTTTATTCCCTCAGTGGCTGGTTTATCGGGATGCAGAACTCACGTGTTCCCATGGTTGTCTCCATGATGCAGAATGTGGTGAATATTATTGCCTCGCTCTGTTTGGTCTATGGACTGGGCATGAAAGTGGAGGGTGTCGCCCTTGGTACACTGATAGCCCAGTATGCAGGACTTGCCGTGGCGATGGGACTATGGTGGCATTATTATCGCAGATTGTTACGCTGGCGAGTCTCGTTATGGAAAGACAAGATTGCAGACTGGCTGATGTTCTTCCGTGTCAACCGTGATATCTTCCTGCGTACCTTGTTCCTGGTAGCCGTCAATCTCTATTTCACTTCCGCTGGAGCCCGTCAAGGTGCCGTTATCCTTGCTGTCAATACCCTGTTGATGCAACTCTACCTCTTCCTTTCTTATTTCATGGATGGTTTTGCCTATGCGGGAGAGGCTTTGTGTGGCAGGTATTGGGGGGCAGGAAACAGAGAGGCATACCAACAAGTGGTGCGTCAGTTGTTTGGATGGGGTGTCGCGATGGTCATCTTGTTCTCCGCTATATATATAATAGGTGGGATGCCCTTCCTTCGGCTACTAACGGATGAGCCGCAGGTGGTGGAGGCATCACGGGACTATGTCTGGTGGGCTTACCTTCTCCCCGTAGCAGGGGCGGCGGCATTCATCTGGGACGGTATCTTCATCGGTATTACGGCAACACGTGGTATGCTGCTCTCCTCCTGTATTGCGGCAGCAGTGTTCTTTGTGGGTGTGATAGGACTGATGGGCTCTATGGGGAATCATGGCTTATGGTTGTCCATGGTGTTATATCTTGCCACCAGAGGTGTCGTTCAGACCATCCTCTATCATCGGTCATATTCTATGTGACAGTTTCTTTAGTACGCTTCGCTTGCGAAGAAACCGTTTCTTTAGAACGCTTCGCTTGCGAAGAAATCGTTTCTTTAGTACGCTTCGCTTGCGAAGAATCCCTAAATCTCGTTAAAGGAATTGGTTGTTCAAGAGATTTACCCTATCTTTGCATATAATTAGTAATAATAGATGCGATATGAAACAGAAGATTCTAACCATTATTGCAATCATCATGTTGATGCCTATGTGGATTTTTGGACAAGATTATAAAAGCCTTTGGAAGAAGGTGAATGACGCGGTTGACAAGGATCATCCCCAGACAGCGATATCCCATTTGACAACCATAGAGAAGAAAGCGCAGAAAGAGAATGCTTACGGTCAGTTCCTGAAAGCCGCTCTTTATCGTGCCCGTATGCAGTCAGAGGTGGCTCCCGACTCGTTGGAACCTGCCGTGCAGCGGTTAGACCAGTTGATGCAGAAGGAGAAGGATGTCGTCTTGCGTGCCGTCTTCGCTACAGTGCTCTATTCTATTTATGAAGATAATCAACCCTTTTCTGATGATTGGGAAGAGCGATGTGCGAACTATCGTTCCATCGCCTTGTCATCACCTCAGGAGTTAGGCAAGGTGAAGAATGCTGTTTATGAGCCTTTCGTGATCAATCGGAAAGACAGTAAAATATATAATGACGACCTGCTACATCTTATCGGACAGGAAATGGAGGCTTGGGAGTGGATGCACGATTACTATGAGAAAGAGGGAAATCGTCGTGCCTCTTGTATGACAGCGTTGGAAATGCTGAGGCAGCATCGTGGATCGGATACGGAGAAACTCGAAGAGAGTTCCTATATCCGCAGTCTGGATTCTCTGATTAGTAAATATGGTGATTTGGATGAGGCTGGTGAGGTTGCCTTGGAGCGTTATAACTATATGCAGCAGCATACGTTTGCCACAGCAGCGGAGCAGATTGCCTATCTGGACATGGCAATAACCAAGTGGGGGAACTGGAAGCGCATCGCTCAGTTGAAGAATAACAGGGCGGAGTTGGTGACCTCTAAATTCTCCATAGAGGTACCTGCTTATGTACAAATGCCCCATCATGCACAGACGATTAAGTTAAAGGAACTGCGTCATCTGTCCTCACTCTCTATGAAGGTTTATCGTACCAAACTGGCAGGTAACCATCGGGTGAATATCCATTATAAAAAGGATTATGAAAAGATGATGGAAGACGCTTTGGAGGTGAAGGAGGCTTACCAGCATCGTACTTTTCCCGTATACCAAGAGTATGAGGAGTTTGAGGACTCTATCCCCTTAGTAGGTCTGCCGAATGGTGTCTATTTGTTGGAGTTCACATCGGCTCCTCATACCGAGGTCGCTCGTCTGCTCTATTACGTTACCAATCTTCGCGTTCTTGCCGTTGGCAGACAAAAGGCGAATGTTCGTTATATCGTGGTGGATGCTGAGACGGGAAAACCCGTCA
This sequence comes from Prevotella sp. UBA2755, assembly GCA_002353225.1. Taxonomy (GTDB): domain Bacteria; phylum Bacteroidota; class Bacteroidia; order Bacteroidales; family Bacteroidaceae; genus Prevotella. The sequence goes on from DEJF01000021.1 coordinate 5,334, forward strand.
AAGGTGCAAAGGTGAGGGTAGAGTCCTCTTCTTATGGTGATAAAGAGAATAAGAAGATGCTGGTCACCAATGCTGACGGTGAGACTGCTCATACCTTTACAAAGGGCACTTGGCATAATATTTATGTGTCGACGGATGACGATACGGCTTGTCCTTCCATCAGTTCCGGTGATAATTTTGTTTATAACAATGACAATAGCAGACGGGAGTACACTAAGATATATACTGACCGTGCCATCTACCGACCGGGGCAGACTGTGCAGATGGCTGCCATCATCTATGCGGTAGAGAATTATATTGAGTCTTCCGTGGTGGCTGACAAGAAAGTGACGGCACAATTGCGTGATGCCAACTATAAGGTGATTGCCGAACAGGAACTCGTTACGGATGCCTTTGGTAAGTGCTCAGCATCTTTTACGTTGCCAACAGGATCGAAAAACGGTAATTTCTCTATTCGATTGAATGGCTCCTCTGAGAGTTTCAAGGTGGAGGAGTATAAACGTCCAACCTTCGAGTTGTCCTTCTCAGAGTATAAGGAATCATATAAGGCAGGAGATACTATTACGGTGCAAGGTAAGGCGGTAAGTTATGCAGGTGTCCCGGTACAGGATGCGAAAGTGCAGTATACCGTGCGTCGTCGTGTCGCCTATTGGTGGATGAGTTACTCTTGGTATTGGGGAGCAGGCTATTATGGTCATGGCACTGATACGGAGGAACTCTTCACAGGTGAGACCACTACGAAGGAAGATGGTACCTTTGATATGCGGATGCCGATGATATTGCCCGAGGATGACAGACGTTTCCCGATGTTCTTTAACTTCGTTGTGGAGGCTAATGTGACCGATCAGGCAGGCGAAACCCATAGTGGTACAAAGAGTATGCCTCTGGGAACCAAAGCAACAGCATTGACTTGTGATATATCACAACGTATGCGTGTCGATGAGTTAAGACCAGTTACTTTCTATCGTCGTAATGCCGCAGGAAGTGAGATTAGTGGAACCGTCCGCTATCGTCTGGATGGCGGTGAGTGGAAGAAAGGCGCGGCTAATACCCCTCTCTCCATCCTTAGTGATCGTATGAAGAGCGGTGAGCATCGTATAGAGGCTGCATGTGAGGGAGATTCTGTGGATGTGAAGTTCGTGGTGTTCAGCCTCGATGACAAACGTCCTGCCATAGAGACCAACGACTGGTTCTATGTCAGTGGTTCTTCTTTCAAAGATAACAAGACCCCTGTCACGGTTCAGGTTGGTTCCTCTGATCCTGACTTGTATATTGCGTATGAGATTCTTTCAGACGGTAAGGTGCTGGAGGAAGGCGTTCTCCGTGAGAACCGTTCTTTGTGGAATAAGAAATTTACCTATCGAGAGGAATATGGTAATGGATTGACCCTTGCTTTTGCTTGGGTGAAGAACGGAATCAGTTATCATCATACGACACAGATCAGTCGTCCCCTTCCTGATAAAAATATGAGTTTGAAGTGGGAGACGTTCCGTGACCGACTGAAGCCAGGACAGCAGGAAGAGTGGCGACTAAGTATCAAAGACAAAGATGGTAAACCGGTGCTAGCCCAGTTGATGGCGGTTCTTTATGATAAGAGCCTTGACCAACTTGCCTCTCATTACTGGGGTCTTTATCCTCAATTGTGGGTGCCTCAGACTCATACTTCATGGACTGTCATGCGTTTTGGTAGTGTGAGCACCCATGGTGCACAACATGCCAATTTGTTAAGTGTTCCCGATTTCTTTTACAGTCATTTCGACCATAGTATCTATCCTGCTCGATATATGGCGTACAATAGACGGTACGCAGGTGGAAGAGCGTTGATGAGAGCCAGTGTTGGCAGCGCAATGGTGATGGAGGAACCCATGATGATGGCGAATGCTGTAGACGTGATGGGTAACGATGAGGCTAAAGGCGAAGTGCTGAAGGCTAAAGAAGTGGTGGTCGGCTATAGCGCGGCTAACAAAAATGAAGAGACCCAGGCAAAAGATGAGAATGACAAGGACGAATCAAAGGAAGAGTCCGTTCAGTTGCGTGAGAATATGCAGGAGACCGCATTCTTCTATCCGGCACTTACTGCCGACAAGGATGGCGGTGTGACTCTCACATTCACTTTGCCCGAGAGTCTGACGACATGGAAGTTCATGGGTGTTGCCCATACCACGGATATGAAGACAGGTAGTCTGGGAGGGGAGACCATAGCCCAGAAGGATGTGATGATACAACCCAATATGCCACGTTTTGTCCGTATGGGTGACAAGGCACAGTTCTCAGCACGTATCTTTAATATCAGTGAGCAAGCACAACAGGGAACAGCACGTATAGAGATGCTTGACCCAGAGACTGAGCAGGTTGTCTTCTCCGACCAGCAGGCATTCGCCGTGGAGGCAGGAAAGACAGGGCATGTCACTTTCAGTTACCAGCCTGATGAGAAATACTCATTGCTCATCTGCAGGATGACGGCAAAGGGTGCCGACTTCTCGGATGGTGAACAACATTACCTGCCCATCCTCCCTGATAAGGAGCGGGTGACCAAGACCGTGCCGTTCACACAGCATGAGCCGGGTGTGAAAGCAATCAATCTGACAAAACTGTTCCCTAATGGTACGTCACAGCAGAAACTGACCGTGGAGTATACCAATAATCCCGCATGGCTGATGGTGCAGTCTTTAGCAACTCTCGGACAGCCATACGAGACCAGTGCTATCGATCAGGCAGCGTCTTATTACTCCAACCTGCTTGCCAAGACCATTCTCAAACAAACGCCTAAAGCGAAGAGTGTCTTTGAGCAATGGAAACGTGAAAGGCTACGGGTAGGCGAGCATGGCTCGGGAATGATGGGTAATGAGACATCTTTGAATAGTAATCTGGAGAAGAATCAGGAGTTGAAGGATATCATCCTGGCAGAGACACCCTGGGTGAATGATGCCGATCGTGAGGTGGAGCAGAAACAACGTCTTGCCGACTTCTTCGATGAGAATATGATCAGCAACCGTCTGGCTGCTGCATGGGAGAAATTGGAGAAACTGCAGAAGAGTGACGGCGCCTTTACGTGGTATCCTGAGATGCCGGGTAGTCCTTATATTACAATGGCGGTTGCCGAGATGCTGACCCGTCTGCAGGTGATGACGGATGGTGATAAGAATATGAAGCGTATGCTGTCGAAGGCAATGGACTATATGGACGGTGAGATCATCGAGTTGGTAAAGGAAATGAGGAAATGGGAGAAGAAAGGTGTCAAACCGTCGTTTCCCTCATTCACCGCTTTGCGCTGGCTCTATACTAATGCGATTGCCAAACGCACATTATCTAATAAGGCAGAGGATGCAAGGACGTATCTGATGCCATTACTGAAGAAGGATATCAAACAACAGACGATCTACGAGAAGGCGATGACGACTATCATCCTCCAACAGTATGGTGATACGAAGACCGCCAAAGAGTATGTGCAGAGTCTGAAGGAGTACACAGTCTTCACAGAGGAGATGGGACGTTATTATGACACACCGCGAGCCGGTTATTCATGGTATAGTTATAAGATACCGACTGAGGTGGCTGCCATCGAGGCGATTAAGTATGTGGATCCCTCAGAGACACAAACTATTGACGAGATGCGCCGTTGGTTACTGCAGGAGAAACGCACACAGGTTTGGGATACGCCAATCAATAGTGTGAATGCGATCTATGCCTTCCTCTTCGACCATGTGAACTTACTTGCCGCTCAGGAACCGACAGTCCTTGCCATCGATCAACAACCGATTGAATTGCCAAAGGCTACAGCAGGTATCGGTTATGTGAAGACGGCAATCCATGAGCCGAAGGGTAAGGAGTTCACAGCGACAAAGACCTCTACAGGTTCCTCGTGGGGTGCTGTCTATGCCCAGTTCATGCAGAAGACTGCAGAGGTGGAGAATGCTCAGAGTGGAATCTCCGTGAAGCGTGAGTTGCTAACGGCTAATGGCAAAAAACTAAATGCTCCACTTAAAGTGGGTGACCGTATGAAGGTACGTATCACGATTACCTCAACTCGTGACCTTGACTTCGTCCAGGTGTTTGACCGTCGTGCAGCATGTATGGAGCCTGTTCGCCAACTCTCTGGCTATAACAATGGGGCTTATTGCTCACCGAAAGATTTCTCCACCAATTATTATTACCATGGTATCTCTAAAGGTAAGCATGTGCTGGAGACAGAGTATTATATTGACCGTGCCGGTGTCTATGAGACAGGTACGTGTACCGTGCAGTGTGCCTACTCTCCTGAGTATCGTGCCACAGCGAAATCGGAGACATTGACAGTAAATGAATGAATATGAATAAGAAAACAATAATAACTTCCTTGCTGATGCTGGCAATACTGCCAGTATCAGCACAGAAACTGATTGCGACAAAGACGACCATTGATGTAGGCAAGACTGGTTTCCAACAACCAGTCACTGCCGTGTTTGAGTTTAAGAACAAAAGTATCCGACGCTTGACGATAGAGTCGGTACAGCCAGACTGTAGTTGTACGACGGTAGACTATCCTAAAAAGGTGATCGGCATGGGTGAGAAATTCGAGATCAAGATGACCTACGATGCCAAGATGCTTGGGCATTTCGACAAGCAGGCTGCTATCATCTCGAATGGTACTAAGAAACCTGTGTATATCAGGATGAAAGGTATTGTCTCGGAGAGTTATCAAGATTTCTCGGGTGACTATCCGATAGAGATGGGTAACATGCGCATTGACAAGAACGAACTGGAGTTTGATAATGTGAATAAAGGTGAGATGCCTATTGCTCAGATTCATGTCTATAATAATGGTACAGGACTGATGCGCCCTAATCTCATGCACCTGCCTTCCTATCTCTCGGCAACGGTAGCACCAGAGGAGATACGTCCTGGGCGTTCTGCTACGATCAGTGTGACACTCAATTCCAACAAGGTTAGCGATTACGGATTAACGCAGGAGTCTATCTATCTTGCGGCTAATCCCGGTGACAAAGCGACGAAGGATAATCTGATAGGAGTGTCTACGGTCTTATTGCCTTCGTTTACGAAGATGACGGCTACCCAGAAACTGTATGCGCCGAAGATGTACCTGTCCAAAGAGCAGGTAGACATCGTTTTTGACGGTAAGTCGAAGAAGAAAGACGAGATACAGATATCTAATACGGGTCGGACACCGTTGACGATCTCTTCGTTGCAGATGTTTACGGAGGGCTTGCAGATATCATTAGGCAAGAGTACGCTCCAGACAGGGGAGTCAACGAAGTTAAAGATTACGGCACAGCGTGACGTGTTGAAGAATGTACGTACGAAACCACGTATTCTGATGATTACCAACGACCCCGACCAATCGAAAGTCGTCATAACCATTAATGTGAAATAAATGCCATGGAACATCCAGAGAATAGTGCTGAATATGCAGGATTGCAAGTGAATAGTGGGGTAGAGCAGCCTTCTATTATCAACCCCTATCTGCAGCGTAAGCGTTTTAAGCGTCATGAGATGACTGCTGCGGAGATGGTTGAGGGAATCGTCAAAGGGGATGTGACCATCCTTTCTCAGGCAGTGACCTTGGTGGAGAGTGTCAATCCTGCCCATCAGGCAAAGGCACAGGAGGTCATCAATAAATGTCTGCCCTATAGTGGTAACTCTATCCGTGTGGGAATCAGTGGTGTGCCAGGCGCAGGTAAGTCAACGTCTATCGATGCCTTTGGTATCCATGTGTTAAAAGAGAAAGGCGGAAAACTTGCTGTTCTTGCCATCGATCCCAGTTCGGAACGCTCGAAAGGCAGTATCTTGGGGGATAAGACGCGTATGGAGAAACTCTCTGTTCATCCCGACTCGTTCATCCGTCCTAGTCCGACGGCAGGCTCTTTGGGTGGTGTGGCTCGTAAGACCCGTGAGACGATCATCCTTTGCGAGGCGGCTGGTTTCGACAAGATATTCGTGGAGACGGTGGGTGTAGGACAGAGTGAGACGGCATGCCATTCGATGGTTGACTTCTTTTTACTCATCCAACTGGCAGGTACGGGAGACGAGTTACAGGGTATCAAACGAGGTATCATGGAGATCAGTGACGGTATCGTCATCAATAAATGTGATGGTGAGAATGTGGACAAGTGTCAGATGGCTGCCACTAACTTCCGTAACGCCCTCCATTTCTTCCCCATGCCCGAGAGTGGCTGGCTCCCCAAGGTTCTTTGTTATAGTGGCTTCTTTGGCATCGGCATCAAGGAGATATGGGACATGGTCTATCAGTATATCGACTTTGTGAAGGCGAACGGCTATTTTGACTATCGTCGTAATGAGCAGTCGAAATACTGGATGTACGAGACGATCAACGAGCACTTGCGCATGAACTTCTATAATAACCCAATTATACAGCAGAAGTTAGAGGCGGCGGAACGCACCGTCCTTGCAGGAGAACAGACCTCCTTCACGGCAGCCCAGAGCCTGCTCGACGAATATTATAATGATCTAGAAAATCTAGAAAAATCTAGAACGATATAGAACGTTCTAGATCTTCTAGAAAAGAAACAAATGCTACAGATAGAGATTGACAGCGGTAGTGGTTTCTGCTTCGGAGTGACGACAGCCATCCAGAAAGCAGAGGAAGAGTTGGCAAAGGGTAATACACTCTATTGTCTGGGTGATATCGTACATAATGGCATGGAGTGTGACCGGCTGCGGCAGATGGGACTCATCACCATCAACCATGACGAGATGCGGAAACTCCATGATGTCAAGGTGTTGTTGCGTGCCCATGGTGAGCCTCCTGCCACCTATGAACTTGCCCGTCGTAACAATATTGAGATTATTGATGCCACCTGTCCTGTGGTTCTGCAACTCCAGCGGAAAATCAAAAAGCAATATGAGGCAGGTAATGGACAAATCGTCATCTTTGGAAAGAAAGGTCATGCGGAGGTTCTTGGACTGGTAGGACAGACGCAGTCCGCAGCCATTGTCATTGAAAGTTTCGAGGAGGTGAGGAAACTCGACTTTACCCGTGACATCTATCTGTATTCTCAGACAACGAAGTCGCTCGATGAGTTCCATCGTATCATCGAGTACATCCAGCAGCATATCTCTCCCTCAGCCGTGTTTAAGAGTTTCGATACCATCTGTCGTAATGTGGCAAACCGTATGCCGAATATCTCCAACTTCGCCACAAAGCATGACCTTATCCTCTTCGTCTGCGGACGGAAGAGCAGTAACGGAAAGGTGCTCTTCAACGAGTGTCTGCGCGTGAATCCTAATACTCACCTCATTGAGGGACCGGACGAGATAGACTCCTCATGGCTAAAAGGTATTAAGACGGTAGGCATCTGTGGTGCTACCAGTACCCCCAAATGGTTGATGGAACAATGTCGTGATGCCTTGCTGAAAGGTGAAGCCCTATACTCGCAAGCGTAATGACACAATTGATAATTTGATGTCACCGAAATAATAAATAAAAGACTATGAATTCAAGAATGATGATGTTCTCAGCGCTCATAATGGTAGCCCTGAGTGTGTGTGCGAAGAAAGTGAAACTGACCATCGACGGTACAACGTCGCGTTCACAGACTACACTGTACCTGGTTGTCAACAAAGACACGGCTAATGCACAGCGTATCCCCGTCAACGATGCGAAGTTCTCTGTGACAGTTAAAGTGGACAAGAATGACTTTATTCGTTTGTTAGACAACAAACAAAGACCTGATCGTGGTGGCTTCGTACTCATTCCCGACAATCACCATATTACAGTCGATATATGGGATGGTAAAGTGGAGGGCTCCCCTATGTCACAACGCTTGCAAAACGCAGTCAGAGCAATACAGAGTGCAGGACCTGGCACATTTCATATTGATGTTTTCTCTGAAGACCCTAAGGCGTGGGAGGAAGCGCGTGCTCAGGAGAGTGCTATACGTGCACAGATGGAAGAACAACAACGTGAACTTGTCCGGAAGGTGATGTTGGAGAATAAAGACAATAACATCCCTGCATGGATTCTCTATTGTTTTCCAGAACTGGCTTACAAGTATCTTGATGAGGTCACCAAAGACTCTCCAAAATGGATGAGGCATCCGTTATTAATAAAACAATGATGTCATCCGCTGACGGTTGCGGATTTGCAGATTCAGTGGGAAAACAGCATGCTTTTAAGTTATTCGTATGATTGACTGCCTGCGTGTTTCTGCTTGTTAAAAGTCACTCTTCTTACTGATATTCGTATTCGTTCTTATTGATAAACTCCATTTCAGTAATTGCAATTCAATTTGATTTGCATTGCAATTCAATTTGATTTGCAATAATAGGACGGTACTATGACCCCCTCACCAGTAACCTGTTATCCCTACAGGAGGCAACTTCATCATTGATGCAAGGCACTCTTATGACAGCCAATCGCCATAGCGTTCCCCACCAGCCATAGCCGAAGAGTTGGTGGTAGGTAATATACATGTAGGCTATCCAGACGAAGAGTTCAGCGTTTGGGTCCCAGTAGCCAATAAAGGATAGCAGGAGACTCTGGACACTCAGGAATACTTGCAAGAAGAATCCCTCGGGCAGTGTATGGTGGGGATAACTTGGAGCAAAGCGGAACACCAGCCACGTAGGCAGGATATAGAAGGATTGAAGGAGCAGTGTCGCCCAACTTTTCTGGGAATTGATCCATTCTACGATTTCGTCTACCTTCGGAATATTGAACTGAATACCCAGGACATCATTTCTCAGATTAAAGACCCATTCGAAAGCAACTACGAAGAGACAGACGATAACCAGCATTTTGATGGGTGGGAACGATACTTGGCGGTGACCACTGATGTAGTCACGCACCAGATAGTCCGGGCGCCCTATCAACTGAACAAGCGTATACAAGAATGAGCGGGAGTCTAACCCCCATAGGATGGCAATGTTATCCTTGATGGAGTTCCATCCTACACGTCCTATCTCGGCACGCTGACCACAGAGAGGACAGAAGTTGCCAGCAAACTGGGTGCCGCAGTTGTGACAATGCAGGACGGTGTCCTGATGCCGATTGACATAATGCGGTCTTGCCTGTTGCCAGCGGCAGAAACGAAGGTAATATTGTCTTAACTTCTCTTTGTTCAAAAAACTTATTCAATAGTTTCCTTATTTTTTTACCGCCTCGTTGAACCTGTCAAGTAGCCATTGCTTCTGCTCGGCAATCGTCATGTTGCTGTTGTCAAGTTCGATGGCATCATCTGCCTTGCGTAAGGGGGATACCTCACGATGAGAGTCGATATAGTCACGCTCCTGCACATTCTTGAGGATCTCCTCATAGTCGGCCTCCATGCCTTTAGCCTTCAACTCGTCATAACGACGCTGGGCACGTACCTCGGCGGAGGCAGTGACATAAACTTTCAACTCGGCATTAGGGAAGACAGTGGTACCGATGTCACGACCATCCATCACGACACCCTTGTCCTTGCCCATCTGCTGTTGTTGTGCCACCATCGCCTCACGGACGAAACCAAGGGTCGCGATGGGACTGACATGGTTGCTGACCTCCATCGTGCGGATATCTTTTTCCACAAGTTCACCATTCAGATAAGTGTCGGGACGACCAGTCTCCGCATTGAACTTAAACGAGATCTTTATCTCGGGCATACGGCGACGCAACTCGTCTTCCTTGATACCATCAGCAGTGAAGAGTCCGTTACGGAGGGCAAAGAGAGTGACACTACGATACATGGCGCCAGTGTCTACATAAACATACCCTACCTCACGGGCAAGGTCTTTCGCCATGGTACTCTTTCCACAGGAAGAGTGACCGTCAATTGCTATTGTAATCTTTTTCATATTCTTTGTTCTTATTCGAAATCTCGTTATAACGAGTATGTCGCGTTAATCAGCAAGGACGAGGCAGAGACATGGTATTTCGCATAAGCGACATTGAGTTTGAAACGCTTGAGCGACAGTCCTGCACCAACAGAGAGACCTGCTCCATGACTGCTGCTGCCTTCACCATCGCTGACCTTCATCTCGTCACGACGGCGGAAGTTATAGCCTCCTGCAATATAGATGTTCTCGCCGATGAAGACATCAACACCTAAAGCGACATGCTGGATGAAGTTGGTGTCCCAGCGGTTAAGACGTGAGAGGGTGGCAGAGAAACGTAGGGGAGCGGCAGCCAGTCGTTTGGAGACACCCACCAGCAAGTCCAAAGGAATCTTCTCGTATTCATCCTGATAAGCCTTCACCTGTCCACCAAGGTTCTTCGCCACGGCAGAGAGTGACCATCCGCGTTCCTCATCATAATAGTTCAATCCTAAATCGGAGGCAATACCGATGGAGTTATAACTGGCAATTGACGAGGAGATGAAGCGCAGGGTGACACCACCGCTCCAACGGTCACTCAGCAGATAGGCGAAGGTACCTGCTACCGCAATGTCTTTTGCAGAGAAAGTACCTTGTTCAATGTTGTCTATCGTCGTCTCTTTCATACTGCCATAGTCCATGTACTGGGCACTGACACCCCATGTGGCTCGTTCGCCCGATGCCTTGATGAAAGAGGCGGAAGCAGTCTTAGCCCCTTCCATGTATGTCATGAAGTTAAGGTTGATACTCTTGTCGGCAGTATTGCAGATCAGAGCGGGATTATGGAAGATAAGGGTAGGGTCGTCATCGTCAATGGTGATGTTATCACCACCTAAAGCAGCCACGTGGGCACTGACAGGGAGTCGGAGGAAACTATACACTTCCTGACTCTCCTGGGCTTTCACTTGGAGGGCAGAAAAGATAACAATCAGGGCAAAAACGACTTTTTTCATCTAATATTTCCTAAATTCGCGACAAAGTTACTCAATAATTATGAATTATGAATTATGAATTATGAATTAATTCGTACCTTTGCAAAATAATAACGCACGAACGTTGTTTTTATTGCCGACGACATGGAACAAAAGAAAACACCACAGGTGGATTTGGAACAGCAGCGCACCACAGGATTCCTGTTAGGACTGGTGCTGGTGCTTGCCATGCTCTTTGTCGCTTTAGAGTGGAATAGTGTGGAGTCGGTAGACGATGGAGCAACACTCGATTTGGACGAGTTGGTGCATGAGGATGAGATGATTCCCATGTCTGTCGAAGAGCAACTTGCCCAGTTAGAGCCAGATAAGTCACAACCCAAGGAGGCTGAGCAACTACGCATAGTAGATGATAATGTGGAGATACAGCCGCTGGAGGAGCAGGTGGCAGAAGAGGAGGGTGACGGAGATGATGAGACGCTGCTGAAGGAACTGCAGGGTGAGGAAGAGCCTAAGGCGATAGCCCCGATGGGAATTGATCCAGAGGATAACCCGTTGATGTTCCGTTTGGTGGAGGATCTTCCCCAGTATCCTGGCGGTGCCGTGGAGTTCATGAAGTGGCTGACGAAGAATCTGAGATACCCCAAGATAGCACAGGTTCGGAAGACCGAAGGGAAGGTCATCGCCAACTTCTACGTGGAGAAAGACGGTTCCATCACAGGACTGAAAGTCGTGCAGTCGCTATCCAGAGAGTGCGACAGGGAGGCACTGCGTGTCCTGGGGATGATGCCCAACTGGCAACCGGGTGTGCAGAATGGTAAGCCCTGTCGTACGAAAGTGAGTATTCCTATTGTATTTAAATTATAAGAATATGATAAAGACATCCAATGAAATTCTGAAATCTGTCAATGATTTCTTAGACAAACTGCCCTACGAGCGGAAACCTCAGTCACTTTATGACCCCATCCGTTATGTGTTGTCAATTGGTGGGAAACGCATCCGTCCTGTACTGATGCTGATGGCTTATAATCTATATAAGGATGAGCCGGAGAAGATCCTGATGCCTGCCTGTGGACTGGAGACTTACCATAACTACACCTTGTTGCATGACGACTTGATGGACAACGCTGACCTTCGTCGTGGACATGAGACGGTTCATAAGCGTTGGAATGCCAATACAGCAGTCCTTTCGGGTGACTCGATGCTGGTGCTTGCCTATCAGCGTATGGCACAAGTGCCTTCTGAGAAATTGGAGGCGGTGCTCGACTGTTTCACGGAGACAGCGTTGGAGATCGGTGAGGGACAGGAGTATGACATGTCCTTTGAGACTCGCAATGATGTTCGTGAGGAGGAGTATATTGAGATGATTCGTCTGAAAACCTCGGTATTACTTGCCTGTGCTATGAAGATTGGTGCTATCCTCGCTGACGCTCCAGAGGAGGACGTTGTCAACTTGTATAAGTTTGGTGAGCAATTGGGTCTCGCTTTCCAGTTGCAGGACGACCTGTTGGACGTCTATGGCGACTCCAAGGTGTTTGGCAAGGCAATTGGTGGTGACATTACCTCTAACAAGAAAACATATATGCTCATCAATGCTTATAATCGTGCTGATGACAAACAACGTGCAGAACTGACTCGCTGGATAGAGGCGAAGACCTTCAATCGTGATGTCAAGGTGGCTTCTGTCACACGTCTCTATGACGAGATTGGTATCCGCCAACTCTGTGAGGAGAAAATCAACGATTATTTCGCAATGGCGGCAGAGAGCCTGAATAAGGTGGCTGTACCAGAGGAGCGTAAGCAGGCACTTCGCCAGTATATGGACGAGTTGTTGCATCGCAATAAATAAACGATAGCACCCAATGCCAACAGTCTGTTACATAGATACACATTGTCATCTGGACGGTGAGGAGTTTCGTGGCGACTTAGATGCCGTCGTTCAACGGGCAAAAGATACTGGTTGCTCCAAAATCTTGGTTCCTGGTATTGATTTGTCTTCATGTCAGACGGTGATGGAGGTCTGCCAACGCTATCCTGATTACTGCTACCCGATGCTTGGACTACATCCTGAGGAAGTGAAAGCAGACTGGCGCGAGGTGCTCTCAACACTACACGCCACACTTCCCACTCTCCATGGTGTCGCCATTGGCGAGGTAGGACTGGACTTCTATTGGAGTCGTGAGTTTGAAAAGGAACAGTTGGAGGCTTTCGAGGAACAAGTGCGTTGGTCGGTGGAGACTCGTCTGCCATTGATGATACATTGCAGGAAAGCGCAGAATGAGATGGTTGCTATATTAAAAAGGTACGCGAGAGAATTGCCGGGTGGCGTGTTCCATTGCTTTACAGGTAATGAGACAGAGGCTCACCAATTACTGGAGTTCGATAACTTTGTATTGGGTATCGGTGGTGTGCTGACTTTCAAAAAGAGCCATCTGCCTGAGGTGTTGCCTGCCAGTGTACCTTTGGACAGGATTGTCTTAGAGACAGATGCCCCCTATATGGCACCAGTCCCGATGCGAGGGCAGCGTAACGAACCAGCCTTTATCCGACATATTATTACAAGGATGGCTGAGGCTTATGGGGTGAGTGAAGAGATGGTCTGTGAGAAGACGAATGACAATGTGATGCGCATTTTCTTTCCATAATATTTGGCTAATTGCGTATTTTTTCCTAATTTTGCATCCGCTTACAACAAGGAGAGGTGCTCGAGTGGTTGAAGAGGCACGCCTGGAAAGCGTGTAACCGGCAAAACCGGTTCGCAGGTTCGAATCCTGTTCTCTCCGCAGGATGAAAAGGATTCAAAGCAGACGAGGCGAAAGCCTCGTTTTTTTGTGTCCTGTTCTCTCCGCAGGAAAAGAACTCCGAGGATACCTCGGAGTTCTGTTTTATCTAATAACCTAAGTCCTCACCAACAAGTACAACAACGTGTCGTCCTTTGTTCCTGCTGTTTCTAAGGAAGTGGACATAACTGCAAATACTTTCTGGAGAATTGCAGTTATGGCATATACCGTCAATCCTGCAGGGAGTCTTGATGTCGAAACGCTGGGCATTGATGGGGGATGCCGTGCTCCTTGCTCTTGCCAGGGCTGCCTCTACTGTCTGCGCCACCTTGTTAAGTCCGATAACGAAGATGACCTTCTTCGGTCCCCAGGTGATTGCCGCCACACGGTTTCCATTGCCGTCAATATTGACGATAACACCATCTTCCGAAATGGCATTGGCACTTGTTAGGTACACATCGGCAGTGAAGGCACTGAGATACATCTGTTCTTTCTCCTCAGGAGTCTCTATCGTGTCACGGTCCAGCACATTCAGTGTGCCTCTTTTCTTCAATGACTCTGGAATACCTAAGTCACGGACTGTTACCGTTCCTCCCCATGTGACGGTACTTCCGTCAGCGATGAGTTCTGATACTTTCTTTACAGCCTCTTTGCCTGTAGGACAGTAGTAGGCTTCCATGTTGCGACGGTTCAGATTCTTGATCATCCGTTCTGCCAACTTCTGATTTCTTTCTTCTTGTGGTGTCATATTATGATCAGTGTAGATACTTAAACGTTTGACGATGTGTGCAAATTTAAGTAAAATAATTGAAATGGCTTAGGAATTTCCATTTTTTATATTTACCTTTGCATAAAATTGTAAGTAAACGAATGAAAACAGTAATAGTTTTTCTGGTCATGGCTTGTCTGACATTAGGTGTCCAACAGACTGTGGCACAACCTAAGCAGCCCACAGACAGCACGGAAGTGGTGGTAGATAACACACTTGCCGCCGACTCTGCGATGGCGTTGATAGACGCAGACCTTAACGGAATGGATGCCACTGAGGGTGGTGGACTGCATAAACTGTTGAAGTCGAAGTTCATTGAGGGCTCTGCTGGCTTTATGTCACTGGTGGCTCTTGCTTTGGTGATTGGTCTTGCTTTCTGTATTGAGCGTATTATCTACCTGACTCTGTCGGAGATCAATGCCAAGAAACTGATGCAGGACATCGACGCAAAGTTGATGAAGAACGACGTGGAAGGGGCGAAAGACCTGTGTCGCCAGACTCGTGGTCCTGTGGCAAGTATCTGTTATCAGGGTTTGTTGCATATCAAAGAGCCATTGGACCAGATAGACCGTCAGTTGACAAACTACGGCACGGTGCAGATATCCAATATGGAAAAAGGCTGCTCATGGATTAAGTTATTCATTGCTGTAGCCCCTTCATTGGGATTCTTAGGTACGGTGATTGGTATGGTAATGGCATTTGACCAGATACAGACGGCTGGCGATATCAGTCCTACCATCGTCGCCTCTGGTATGAAAGTTGCCTTGATTACCACCATCTTTGGTATTATCGTTGCCTTGATCTTGCAGTTCTTCTATAACTATATCCTCTCGAAGATAGAGCATCTGACTTCCCAGATGGAGGAGAGTGCCATCACTTTGATGGATTCCGTGACGAAGTATAAAGGAGGGTTGAAGGATTGAAGAGTTGAAGGATTGAAGAGTTGAAGAATGGCTAATATGGGTGGTTACATCTTGGCGGAGGTCATGTTATGGCTGATGTATGCCATGTTGTTTGTGGCATTAGTTGCTGCTGTTGCATCTGCAGTACACTCTCTGCGTCATCGTTACGACAGTATTGCTGCCAGCAACCGTGTGCCTCGCAAGTATATCGCTTGGGGAGTGGCTGGCTTTACCGTTCTCTTGCTGTTGATCACCTGCTTGGCAGGCTCCTCGCAACCGCTGATTATCAATGGCATCACTTATACAGACCGTTTCTGGCTGAAAGCAACAGACGGACTGATCGTGTCGTCTGTCATCCTGATGGTGATTGCCGCATGCTTTGTCATCTATGGCTTGTCGGGAATCAATAGAAAACTAAAACACTGAATATATGTTCTTCCGTCGTCGTCAAAGGGATATCCCAGAACTCAATACCACGTCAACAGCCGACATCTCGTTTATGCTGTTGGTGTTCTTCTTGGTGACCTCGTCGATGGATACGGACAAGGGACTCTCACGGCAACTGCCTCCAGTGGACGACCAGCCTCAGAAGGAGATAGATATCAATCGCAGTAATGTGATGCAGATAAGACTTGATAAGAACGACTCTTTATGGATTGACAATCAGTCGGTGTCGTTCGCTGCCCTGCAAGGACAAGTGGAGTCGTTTGTGGCAAGTAGGCAGACGGAGCAGTATGTGGTGGGTGTACAGACCGACCGTAGCACGAGTTATTCAGCCTATTTCGAGATGCAGAACACAATCGTCGCCGCTTTCCATGCTCTGAGAGATAAGATGGCTATGCAACGTTATGGACATGCTTTCTCTCAATGTACCCCCGAAGAGCGTGAGGTTATCGTCGGGCGTTATCCTTTACGTATCAGTGAGGCACAGCCGACACAAGGAGGGGGTGAAGGATTGAAGGATTGAAGTAATCGTCGCAAGACGCTTTTATAAAGCGAAGCGACTAAAAGAATTGAAAAGTTGAAGAATTGAAGAGTTGAAGGATTATGAGCCGTTTCCGTCGTCGTAATAATCATGATGTTCCTGGGTTGAATCTCGCCTCGATGCCAGATTTAATCTTCACCGTCCTCTTCTTCTTTATGATTGTGACTCACATGCGACAGACAGAGTTGAAGGTGCGCTATGTGGTGCCGCAGGGTACAGAGTTAGAGAAAACGGGGTATAAAGGCAGTGTGGTGTATCTGTATATCGGACATCCTGTGGACGGACAAGGAAAGGTCATCTCCGACGAGACACGCATTCAGGTGAACGACCATTACGTGTCTGTCTACGAGATACCGGGTGCTATCGCTGAGGCTCGTGATAAGATGTCGAGTGAGGACAGAATGCGTATGACGGTCAGTGTTCATGCAGACCGCGATACGGATATGGGTGTCATCAATGATGTGAAGCAGGCATTGCGACAGGCTGGAGCCTTGCGCATCAACTACTCTGCAACGAATAAGGAAAAAATAAAGAACTAAAATATAAGTATTATGGCAGTACAGAAACTTGATCAATTGGATAAGA
Organism: Prevotella sp. UBA2755; assembly: GCA_002353225.1. Taxonomy (GTDB): domain Bacteria; phylum Bacteroidota; class Bacteroidia; order Bacteroidales; family Bacteroidaceae; genus Prevotella. The sequence continues at coordinate 22,094 of DEJF01000021.1, forward strand.
AAATTCTTCGTATGATAGCAGAGGATGCCCGTGTGCCTTTCTTGGAGGTGGCTCGTGCCTGCAATGTCAGTGGCGCCGCTATACATCAGCGTGTTCAGAAACTGACTAGTCAGGGAATCTTGAAAGGCTCCCAGTTCGTGATAGACCCAGAGAAGATAGGCTATGAGACTTGTGCCTATATAGGACTGAACCTGAAGAACCCTGAGGACTTCGACAAGGTCGTGGAGGCTTTGCAGAAAATTCCAGAGGTGACGGAGTGCCATTATACCACAGGTAACTTTGATATGTTTATCAAAATCTATGCGATGAACAACCATCACCTGCTGACGATTATCCATGACAAACTGCAACCGCTGGGACTTGCCAGTAGTGAGACACTGATATCCTTCCACTCGGCATTTAACAGACAACTGCCTGTGGTGGATTCTCCCTTGATGGAGGATTAGCCGTCAGCGGACGTAATCTACAAAAGCGTATTCGAAGGCATGCTTCTCATCCTTTGAATGCGCTTCTTTCGTTTCCACCTTCCAGTCGCTATAGTCTGGGAAGAAAGCATCTGCCTCCTTGGGAGTATCGTCAATCTCCGTCAGACAGAGACGGTCGGCAAACTTAATCGCCTGCTCATAGACCCGTGCTCCACCTATTATATATATGTCCTCCTCAGGTTTACAACTCTGCAATGCATCCTTGAGTGTAGGGTAGACCTCACATCCAGGCAGTTCTTTCGTGGTGCGACTCAACACAACATTCCTGCGATTGGGCAGTGCTCCTTTTGGAAGACTCTCGAAAGTATTGCGTCCCATGATGATGGTATGCCCAGTAGTCAACGCTTTGAAACGCTTTAAGTCGTTGGGCAACCAATACAGTAACTTATTCTCAAAACCGATAGCACGGTTTTTTGCCACCGCTGCGATAATTGAAATCATAACTAAGAACTAAGAACTATGAACTAAACACTCACCTCCGCTTTAATATGTGGCCAAGGGTCGTAACCCTCCAGTTTGAAGTCCTCGTATTTGAAGTCAAAGATGTTCTTCACGTCAGGATTGATCGTCATCTTTGGCAGAGGACGAGGCTCACGAGTGAGTTGCAGTTTCGCCTGTTCGATATGGTTCAGGTAGAGATGCGTATCACCAGTGGTATGGATGAAGTCACCAGCCTTCAATCCTGTCACCTGCGCCATCATTTGCAACAGCAGGGCATACGAGGCGATGTTGAAGGGTACACCAAGGAACGTGTCCGCTGAACGCTGGTAGAGTTGGAGCGACAAACGTCCGTCGGCAACATAAAACTGGAAGATGGTATGACAGGGAGGCAGTGCCATCTTGTTGACCTCAGCGACATTCCATGCCGATACAATCATACGACGGGAGTTGGGATTCGTCTTCAACTGGTCGACCACATACTGTATCTGGTCGATCACCCCACCGTCATAGTCGGGCCATGAGCGCCATTGATGCCCATAGACGGGACCTAACTCGCCGTTCTCGTCTGCCCATTCGTCCCAGATGTGTACGTTGTTCTCTTGCAAATACTTGATATTCGTACTACCTTTCAGGAACCATAACAGTTCATAGATAATTCCTTTCAGGTATAACTTCTTGGTTGTCAGCAAAGGAAAACCGTCGTCGAGATTATAGCGTGACTGTGTTCCGAAGATGCTGATCGTACCAGTTCCTGTGCGGTCACCCTTCTGGGCACCCTCCGTCAGGATGCGGTTCAGTATGTCTAAATATTGTTTCATATCTCTTTTAATATCGGTTCGTATTCGTTGGGTATATGTGTCGTCTTGATTTTCCACTCCTTAGGGTAGAGGTTGTTGGCACGGTTGCCGATGTTCTTGGCAAGTCCGAGGGGGTGTCCGAGGAAGCAAACCTCCACGATGCCACGGGGTGTGTCCTCTGGAAGTACGAGTGCTTCATGCCTTAGGTACGCCATAGCCTGAGGGTAGGATAGGGCTATCTGGCAAAGAGGTGCCTGCTTCCAATTTGTTTCATGGGATGGAACACTTTGTTCCATGGGGTGGAACATTTTGTTCCATGGGGTGGAACACTTTGTTCCATGGGATGGAACAATTGGTTTCTTTCCTTTTCTTAATGCGCAAATAAATAATCCCTCACTCTTCGTGATGCCTGGGATGAAACGATAGACGGGTTCATCGAAGCCGTTGAGCAGCGAGCCAGTGATGTTCCAAGCCGGGTTTGTGTCCACTTTCAGCACCTCAGCCTCGTAGTTATCGAGTATCCAGCGGATGTTCTCCTCGTTCTCTTTAGTATTAAAGGTACACGTACTATATATCAATAGCCCACCCTCGTTGAGGCATTCCCATGCGTCTGCCACGATGTCACGTTGCAGACGCCAACATTTCTCCACGTTCTGCGGACTCCATTCCCGGATGGTCGCCTCGTCTTTGCGGAACATACCCTCACCAGAGCAAGGCACGTCACATAGAATCACGTCGAACTTCATCTTCGACTTGCGATAATCCTTTGGATAAGCATTGGTGACATAGCAGTTGGGATAGCCCCATTTCTGTATGTTCTCCAAGAGGATACTGGCACGATTGCGAACAGGCTCATTGCTGTATAAGACGCAATCCTCAGGTAGTGCCGATCGAAGTAATGTTGATTTACCACCAGGTGCCGCACAGAGATCGAGACAGTTGGCGAATGAATGTTCCGAAAGATGTTGTCGTAATACTTCGTCCAAGAACATCGAGGCAGCCTCCTGCACATAATAGCAGCCAGCATGAAAGAGTGGGTCAAATGTGAAGTTCGGACGACTTTTCAGGAAATAGGCATTCCTGCACCATGCTACATCCTCTGCGTCAACAGGCATTCCCGCAGGCTTTCTGGGGTTGAGACGGATGCTCACAGGAGTCTCTTCCTCGTACGATTGCAGGTATCGCTCGAAGCGTTCGTCGCCCATTAGTTGGCGTGTGTAAGTGGTAAACTCAACAGGTAATTTCGCCATTTGCTTGCAAAATTAAAAAAAAAATCGCACCTTTGCAACTAATTCACATATTGTAACGTCTAACGAATGAACAAAACAATAAATAACAAATGGACATGAAACAAGTTTTAATCGTTTTAACGATGCTACTCACACTCGGAATGAGTGTACCGGCAATGGCACAGAAGCACCGTCATACCCCGCAAGGGACTGAATTGGTGGATACTACAAAGAATGGTTCGGCAGTGGATGCTTTCTCTGATACCACAACGGTAGACAGCAGTTCTACCTCCCATTATTCATTTGAATGGGACAGTGATAATGACGAGGATGTTGACAAAGCGTTTGATGCAATGGAGAAAGTATATAATAGGTTTGGTGAAACAGGTTTAAAGTGGCTGGCAATTTTGATTGCTATTCTTACTGTCACTTTCGTATTTCTGCTCATCCTTTCTCCCTTCATCTTTATCATACTGCTTATCTGGCTGGTGAGCAGGAACCGCAAGCAGAAAATGCAGATGGCGCAAATGGCAATGCAGAACGGACAGCCTATCCCTGAACAACTGTTGGAATCGCCAAAAGAGGAAATCAGTAACGAGTATCAGAAAGGACTCCGTCAGTGCTTCGTAGGTATCGGACTTGCCATCTTCCTCGGCATAGCCGCCAAAGAGATAGGTTTTGGTATAGGTGCTTTGGTGTTCTGTATCGGCTTGGGTAAGATTATTGCGGCAAAGACAGCAAGTAAGAAAAATGACTTAAATGATGATAATAACTTAACACATCAAGATTATGACTAAGAGACTGTATCGCTCAGACGACCGTGTGATAGGTGGTGTATGCTCCGGCATCGCAGAGTATTTGGACTTCGACCCCGTTGCCGTACGTTTAGGATATGCCTTCCTGACCTTGGCAACATGCTTCTCAGGAGTTCTGTTCTATATCGTGGCTTGGATTGTCATGCCAGAGAAGAGTAAAGTGGTTTAATGGCATCACTCACTGACATCTCCCTCGTAGCACAGGTGGCGGTATTAGGCAACCGGCGGGCTTTCGATGAACTCGTGCGCCGATACCAGTCACCCGTGCGCCGTTTCTTTCTGCATCAGACACTGGGAGATGAGCAGTTGAGTGACGACCTGGCGCAAGATACCTTTATCAAGGCATATACGAACATCGGAAAATTCCGAGGACTCGCTTCCTTTCAGACTTGGCTGATGCGTATCGCCTATAATGTTTTTTATGACTATACGAGGGCACATAAGCAACTGGCTGACATGGATAGTGTACCAGAGCGACAGGGCTCGCAGGTGAGTCCGACGTTGAAGATGGATCTCTACCATGCCCTTGCATTGCTTAAACCTGATGAACGCACTTGTGTTACCCTGCAACTCATTGATGGTTACGATATCAAGAAGATTGCGGAGATCACACAAATCAAGGAGGGGACGGTGAAGTCGCACCTCTCCCGAGGAAAGGAAAGACTAGCAAACTATTTAAAGCAGAATGGTTATGGATGAACAAAACGAGAAATTGCTGCAACAGTTCTTCAGCGATGCAGCACAACAGACGATAGCGGACAATGGTTTCACAGAGCGGGTGATGAGTCAGTTGCCCCCAGCAAATGTCAAGTGCTTTACTCGCATTTGGACGGCTTGCTGCATCCTGATAGCCGCCACACTCTTCACTTTATTCCATGGGTGGGAGTTGTTGCTGGTGCAGATGGAGGTGTTCCTGCGTACCACCATGGCAGACCCCCCACAGGTCAGTCCCGTGATGGTGGTTCTCACACTATTCAGTCTTTTAATGATTGGGGTGTACGAAGTACTCAGTTACGAACGGGTGATTCGATAAGGTGACCATCCTTGTCGAACATACCGTAAGTGGTACTGGTCACCTTGAATTCCGTACGACGGTTGAGTTGGTTGCATATCTCCTGCTCTTCTGGTGTGAACGTTCTGACATAATCCTCTGTCAGGACGTCATTTTCTTTCAGGAAAGGATATTTCTCTGTGAGTTTCCTACGAATCTTCTTGGGACTTCCCTTACCATAACCCTTTGCTTTCAGACGTGCCTTGGCAATTCCCTTCTGTATCAGGTAGTTGATAACAGACTCCGCCCGACGTTGGGAGAGTCGGATATTATACTCCTCACTACCCTTATAATCACAGTGAGCAGCAAGTTCGATGGCGACATGTGGGTTCTCGTTGAGCAGGGTTACTAACTTATCAAGGGCTTCTGTAGACTCAGGACGCAGGGTGGCACGGTCGAAGTCATAGAAGATATTGTCTATCAGCACTGGTGCTGTAATACTTGCCAAGGGGAATTGCAACACATATTCCTCGGAGTCCTCCACAGGTTCTACCCGCAGTTCCTCTTTGTGATTGAGGTAGCCGACACATGTTCCTAATAACACATAGTCAACATTCGGTTTGATTTGTTGGGTAAATGAACCGTCACCCTTCACGCTCAGTTTCAGGTTAGTACCGTCGTTACCCACCAGATAGACGATAGCCTGTGGCAGTTCGTAACCCTCCTGTTCATAGACCCAGCCTTTGACGGTCTGGATAATCTCCGGATTCTCAAAGGAATAGATATGGTCCCAGCCATGGGCATCGCCACGATTACTGGAGAAGAATCCCTTATTCAGCATCCCCTCGAAAGTCATACCGAAGTCGTCACCTTGTGAGTTCAGGGGGAATCCCGGATGCTCCAACTGCCAGCCGAAAGCGTTTGGTTTGGCGATAAAGATGTCGAGTCCACCCATTCCCTCATGTCCGTTGCTGGAGAAATATAGGTCTCCATTGGAACGGAAAGTAGGGAATAGTTCATCGCCAGGGGTGTTAATGGGAGCTCCAAGGTTCTCTACACCACCCATACTGGTCTCTGAAAGACGAACGCGCCAGATATCTTTTCCGCCAACTCCACCAGGCATATCACTGACAAAATAAAGCCATTTACCATCAGGACTGACAGCAGGGTGGGCGAAAAGCGATAGCGTGTCACGTGTCAACTCCACCTCCTGTGGCTTTGTCCATGCAGCGTCGGAGCGGCGTGACGAGGCAATTTTCGCGTATCGGGGGTAGTCATTATCTGTCTTGCAAACGGTCAGATACATGGTATGTCCGTCTGGTGTAAGACAACAGGCACCCTCATCATCTGCGGAATTGAGTTCGGAGTCAATGACCTGTGGGCGTTGCCACTTGCCTTGCTCGTCTTTCTGAGCAACAAAAATGTCACCGTTCTTTGTTCCGGTGATACCGCTTAACTCGTCACCTGTTGCCTCATTACGGGTGGAGGTGAAGTAAAGGCGGTCGAAGGCATCACCTCCCAAAACAGGAGAGTATTCGGCACGACGGGAGTTAAAGATGTTCTCACGTTTCACCGTATAACGTGAACCTTCTTGTTTCCAGACAGGGGCCTGTTGGGCAGAACGTCTTCCAATCTGGGCGAGTATCTTGACAAAGGCAGGACTCTGGGCTGCCACAGAGTCGACAAGCATGTCGTCAAACACCTTTGTCGCTTCTTTATAACTGGCGCTCTTCAGCAGTTGCTGACCTAAGTACAATTGCGTCATGGAGTCTTGTTGTCCATAACGTAAGGCATTACGGTAGGCAGCGATGGCGCGTTGGGTGTAGTTGATGCGACGATAACAGTCTGCCATCTTCAACGCACGCTCTCCTCTGAGTTTCCTTTCCTTGACAGGTGTCTGGGCATACGCTCTCTTGTATTGTGCCGCAGCGTCGAAATACTCGCCTAAGGCATAATACTTATCTCCTTTCTTCATCGCATGGTCAGCACCGCATCCCACAAGGATGATGCTCACCAATAGTAAAAACAGAATCTTACGCATACCTTTTATTATAACGCATGCGTTCTTTGATTTATTGCTTCTTCTTCCCTTTCTTCTTCTCTTCCTCAGGAGGCATGACTGTGATACGACGGTTGGTCGGGTCACGCATCACATCAGTGACGATAGCAGTGACTTGGTCTTTCAGTTCTTGGATAAACTGTCCCGCATCGTATTTCTGATGCTCAATGTCACGTAGTTTCTTCTCCCAGATACCAGTCAGTTCACAACTCTTCAATAGTTCCTCACGGATGAGGTCGATGAGTTCTATACCTGTTGGGGTAGCAACGAGGCGTTTACGCTCTCGTCTGATATAATGGCGTTTAAAGAGTGTCTCAATAATACTGGCACGGCTGGAAGGACGACCGATGCCATTCTCCTTCATGGCAGCACGGAGTGTCTCATCCTCCACAAACTTGCCTGCTGTCTCCATGGCACGGAGTAAAGATGCCTCATTATAATAAGGTGGAGGCGTGGTCCATTTCTCCGTAAGGGTAGGTTGGTGTTCTCCTGTCTCGCCTTTGACGAAGGTGGGAAGAGTCTTCTCTTCTTTTTCGGTGTTCTCGGAGTTTTCAGAGTTTTCAGAATACTCGGAATTATCTGAGACTTTCTCTCTTACGACACGCCAGCCAGGTTCCAGAATTTCTTTACCAGTCACCTTAAACTCTATCTCATCAACCTCTCCTAAGACGGTAGTGGTAGAGAACTTACAATCAGGCAGGAAGACACCAATAAAGCGACGAACCACCAGGTCAAAGACCTTTTGCTCTGCGTCGCTTAGACTCTGTGGAATAACACCTGTGGGGATGATGGCATGGTGGTCGGTAACCTTAGAGGTATCGAATACACGCTTGGACTTCTTCAACGCTTTACCGCCAATCGGTCTGATAAACTCCGCATAAGGCGCCACCCCGGCGAACTTCGTCTGATAGAGCCCGTTGAGGGTCTGTGGACATTTGGGGTAGATGTCGTCAGAGAGGTATTGGGTGTCCACACGGGGATAAGTGGTGTATTTCTTCTCATAAAGCGATTGGATAAGGTTGAGGGTCATTTCTGCAGAGAAGCCGAACTTACGGTTGCAGTCTACTTGCAGAGAGGTGAGGTCATAGAGTTGGGGCGGCTGTTCCTTGCCCTCTTTCTTCTCTACCTTCGTTACCACAAAAGGCTTGCCCTCAATGGTGGCGAAAGCCTCTTCTCCTTCTTCTTTGGAGGTAAACTTTCCTTTGGTAGCCGTGAATGTAGTATCCCGATAGACAGTGGCAAGTACCCAATAGGGCTCAGGTTTGAAGTTCTCAATCTCCTTCTGACGGTTGACAATCAATGCGAGGGTAGGGGTCTGTACGCGACCGATACTTAGCACCTGACGGTTCTGTCCGTATTTGAGGGTATAAAGACGAGTGGCGTTCATGCCCAACAGCCAGTCACCGATGGCACGGGAGAGTCCAGCCATGTACAATGGCTGATAGTCTGCCTGGTCTTTCAGTTGTGTGAAACCTTCACTGATAGCCTCATCCGTCATAGACGAGATCCACAAGCGGCTGACGGGACACTTGGCACCAGCCTTCTGCATCACCCATCGTTGGATGAGTTCTCCCTCTTGTCCAGCATCGCCGCAGTTGACGATGCGGTCTGCTTTTTGCATAAGGCTCTCGATGATGGAAAACTGTTTCTTGATACTTGGCTGGTCAATGAGTTTGATACCAAAACGCTCAGGAATCATAGGCAGTGATGTCAGGCTCCACGACTTCCACATTGGTGTGTAGTCATGAGGCTCCTTCAGCGTACACAGATGACCGAACGTCCAAGTCACCTGATAACCATTACCTTCCATATAGCCATCATGGGCATTCGTCGCTCCGATGATACGAGCGATGTCCTTTGCCACACTGGGTTTCTCTGCGATACATACAATCATAATTGAATGCAAAGGTAATGCAAAAAAATGAGCCAACCAAATGGAAGGCTCATTTTTCATTTAATAGGCGTGGTCGTCCGCAATCTCTTGTTTGTCGAGTTTCTTCTTATCGATAGAATGCCATGCGTAGACGATATAGGCAAGGACAAAGGGAACAAGAAGAGAGACGTAGAACATGGTACGGAGCGTGAACTCACTGCTGCATGAGTTGGCAAGTGTCAGTGATGACTGAAGGTCAGCCGTTGACGGATAGTATGCCGTATGGTTCCATGCAGAGCAGAGCAACAGGGCGAGCACGGTCAGTACGGTACCGATACCAGCAGGCCAGATGCCTCCGATATAGTCTTTCGACACGATCGTCTTACCGATACCAAAGAGCACGAGGACAACGCCTATTAATAAGATAATGAGTAGATACCACATGTCGATGAGATTGTGGAGGTACTTATAAGGTTCCATATAGATGACACCTGTCTCAGGATGCCATGCGTAGCCGTCCTTTAACAGCAGATGAACGAGATAGGCGACAAAGAGTATCAGGAAAGGAATTGCGGTACCCACCAGACGCACACTGCCACGGCAGCGTATGTCCTCGTCGTCTATATTATTCATCACATAGAGAATACCGAGTATGCGGGCAAGGAAGACCACTGCAAAGCCGAAGACGAGAACCCAGGGGTTAAGCAGCGCATCCAGTCCGTGGGAGGCATTTGCCCAGCGACTGATGATTGGTGTAAATGAACCAGTATCAATCAGGTTGTCCTTGGCAATGATGAAGTTTGACCCCTCGAAGAAGGTGGCAACGGCTCCGCCTAAGAGCAATGGTCCCACGATACCGTTCAGAGTCAGGAAGAACTGAAATGTCTTCGGACCGAGGAAGTTGCCAATCTTATTCTGGAACTCATAACTGACAGCCTGCAATACGAAGGTGAATAGGATGAGCATCCATAGCCAGTATGCTCCTCCGAACGAGGTGGAGTAGAAGAGGGGGAATGAGGCGAAGAATGCGCCACCGAATGTGACGAGAGTAGTAAACGTAAATTCCCACTTACGACCCGTGGAGTTATAGACGAGTCGACGACCTTCCTCTGTATATCCGAGACTGCCAGCCAAGGAGTTGGCTCCCTGTACGAAGAGCAGGAAAACTAACAATGCTCCTAAGAGTGCTACCACAAAGCACCAGTAATGTTGCAAAAATTCGTATGTCATAACTTTCAACTCTTAACATTCAACTTTCAACTTGATTCGAATACTCTGGTCCTTTCTTGATTTGCTTCAGTAGGATATTAATCTCTACGGCGAGCATCAGGGTGAAGAGGAACAGGAAGATGAAGAAGGTGAGTGCCACGGCATTGCCGCTGATATCACTGACAGCGACCCATGTGGGCAGCATGTCCTGTATGGTCCATGGCTGACGACCAAACTCGGCAACGAGCCATCCGCTCTCTGAGGCGATATAGGCAAGGGGTACGAGGATGATAGCGATGATGTAATGCCATGCAGGAAGTCCGGCAATGTCATAAGTGTCAGCCTCAGTCTCTGGCAATAGTCCAAAGGCTGCAAGAAGTCGTCTGGTGACTATCGACAAGAACGGTATCTTGAAGGCGAGGAGGATGATAACTGCAAAGAACAGGATGAATATACAGCCGAGTCCTACCATCGTACGGAATGCCCAGAAGTTAATGGGAACATAGGGGACAATATCGTGCTTGTCTTTCACGTAGCCATATCCCATATACTTCATATTCTCCTTCAGGATGGCAAGTTGTGCCTTCTGCGTAGCCTCGTCAGCCCCCTCTTTCTTCGCCTTGCGGTAGGCGGCAAGGGCAGTGATAGCCTTTTGTCCCATCACCATCTTCTCGTCTACGGAAGGTTCTTTTGTCCCATCGGGTTTGGTATAACCGTTCAGTATGTCGTTGATGCCAGGTACAAACCCATGAGGGTCGTTAGTAGCCATGATGCTCAGGGCGTACGGCATGTCTATCTTCAAAGGGGCAGACTCTTCGTTCTGGTAGTCTGGTTGTGCTATCGGATTCACCCAAGCGATGGCGGTCAGTCCTTGGTCTGTACCTCCGTTATAGAGTGCCTCCATAGCAGCCAGTTTCATGGGTTGCACCTTGGCGACCTGCTGACCACTGATATGTCCGGTGAAGGCAGCACCCAGAGAGGCGATCAGTCCAACGATGGCGGCAATCCTGATACTCTCCTTGGCAAGTCTAATCTCGCGTTTCTTCCATAAATACCAACTGGAGACGGCAATGACGAAGACGGCACCGATAATCCAAGCGGAAATGACGGTGTGGCAGAACTTGCCCACGGCAAATGGGGAGAGTGCCACGTCTAAGAACGACACCATTTCATTACGCATCGTGTCGGGGTTGAACTCGCAGCCTACAGGATACTGCATCCAGGCATTTGCTACGAGAATCCACCATGCTGAGATGGTGGCTCCTAACCCTGTGAGCCATGTGGAAGCGAGATGGAATCCCTTTGATACCTTGTTCCAGCCGAAATACATGACGGCGACAAAGGTGGACTCCATGAAGAAGGCGACGATACCTTCGATAGCAAGGGGTGCACCGAAAATGTCACCTACAAACCACGAATAGTTACTCCAGTTAGTACCAAACTCGAATTCGAGAATGATACCAGTGGCAACACCCATGGCGAAATTCACACCAAATAGTTTCTGCCAGAACTTTGCCGTGTCACGCCAGAAGACTTTCTGCGTACGGTAATAGCAGGTCTCTGCAATACCCATGATGACGGCAAGTCCCAAGGTCAGGGGAACAAACAGCCAGTGGTAAATAGCCGTCAAGGCGAACTGTGCTCTTGCCCAGTTAATGGAGCCCGCATCAATGTTTAGTAATAGGTCATTCATAATATTGTAGGTTTTAATTAGATTTGTTAGGGAGGTTAGGGGGCACGCTCCAGCATCTCGCTTGCCACGTAGTCGGACTCGCCGCCTTTCTCCGTATGACTCTTCAGGAAGTTAGGGAAAAAGAACAACTTGAGTATTACGAAAATGACAAATAATTTTATGAGGATGATAGTCCATAGCGTCTTGCCTAACCGCATATTGCGAAAGCCGTCGTAATAGAGGTCGAAAGCCCTGTACCAGAATCCCTGTTTGTTCATGAGTTGTCCTCTTTATCGTTAATATTGATGCAAATATAGTAAATAAAATCAAAACGACCAACTTTTCTTTGCTATTTTATGGAAAAGTTTTACCTTTGCACCACATTATATATATATAATTATGGATAAGAAGATAATATCCGTTCTTGCTGTAGTCATTGCTTTGCTGATAGGCGGAGTCGCTTATCTGGGCTATAGCCTGCATCAGCAAACGGAGGCAAACAAGGATATGGAGGAACTTGCCATGCTCGATAAACAGGAGATGGAGGGCGAGTACCAGCAGTTTGCTGACCAGTATAGTGAGATGAAGACCCGTATTAACAATGACTCCATCATTGCTCAGTTGACTCGTGAGCAGGAACGTACGGAGCGATTGTTGCAGGAACTGAAGAATACCAAAGCGACAGATGCGGCAGAGATTACCCGTCTGAAGAAAGAACTCGCCTCAGTTCGTGCTGTGTTACGCAGTTATGTCTTGGAGATTGACTCCCTGAACCGTCTGAACCAGGCATTACAGGACGAGAATACCAGATATCGCACGGAACTGGAGGAGAGTAACCAGCAGAACCTTGCCTTGACGAATGATAATGCGACACTTTCCGAGAAGGTCGCCATTGCCGCCCAGTTGAATGCCGTGAATATCGACATCATGATGATTGTCAAGGGAGCCTTTTCCTCAAAGACAAAGGAGCGTACCAAGCATCCGCATAAGATCGGTGGTTCTACCAATGAGATGAAGGTGCGTTTTGTTCTTTCCCGTAATGTGACGGCAGCCAATGGTATGCGTTCTATCTATGTGCGTATTCTCACACCGACAGGTAGTGTGCTGAATGCGTCGGGAAAGTGCGCCTTTGAGGATAAGCAGGTTGACTTCACGGCAGCGAAGAACATAGAATATACTGGTGAGGAGACTCCGATGGAGTTCTATGTGGCAAAGAAAGAGACATTGATACCAGGAACCTATCGCGTTCAGGTGATTGCCGACGGACATGAGATAGGTACCCGCTCTATAGAACTTGAGAAATAGGAAATGAAAAAGCAATTACTTTTTTCTTTACTGGCTTGTGTTACACTTCCTGTTGGAGCGCAAAAGTTATTGTCACTTGACAGTTGTCGGGCGATGGCGCTGCGCAACAACAAGCAGTTGAGTGTGTCACGGGTGAAGCAAGAGGTGGCTGCCAATATGCGCAAGTCGGCAAGGACGAAATACCTGCCGCATGTCAGTGCGTTGGGAGGCTATGAATGGACCAGTAAGGAGGTCTCGATTCTGAATGACGACCAGAAGTCTGCATTGTCGAATCTCGGCACGAATCTTACTGGTAAGATCGGTGAGGGAATCCAGCAAGGGATGGCTGGCTTACCACAGGGTGTATGGCAGATGCTGGGGCAAATGGGTATCTCCCCTGATGCTATTCAGCAACAAATGAGTACTGGACTGAACCAGTTCGGCGGTATGCTGAATACTGGTGGTCAGCGGATTGTTGACGCTTTCCGTACCGATACCCGTAACATGTTCGCTGGCGCTATCATGGTGACACAACCAGTCTTTATGGGGGGTGCTATCATTGCCATGAACAAGATGGCGGATATCGGAGAGCAGTTGGCTGCTAACTCGATGGAAGGCAAGCGTCAGTTGACCCTTTTCCAAATCGACCAGGCATACTGGCAGGTAGTGTCCTTGAAGCATAAGCAGAAACTGGCTCAGGCATATCTCGACTTGGTGAGGAAACTGGATGGTGATGTACAGAAAATGATAGAGGAGGGTGTCGCTACCCGTTCTGAGGGACTGAGTGTCAGTGTGAAAGTCAATGAGGCTGAGATGACACTTACCAAGGTAGAGGACGGACTGACGCTTTCGAAGATGCTGCTCTGCCAACTCTGTGGACTGCCGATGAATGAGCAGGTGACCTTGGCGGATGAGGATGCCGAGGATATCGCGGCTGTGGAATTGGTACCCAAGGTGGATGTGGAGCAGGCAGCGGATAATCGTCCGGAGTTGCGGCAGTTACAGAATGTCGTAGACATGAGCCGTCAGTTTACGAATATCCTCAAGGCAGGTAATCTGCCACAGGTGGCACTGACAGGTGGCTATGCCGTCTCGAATCCTAATGTGTTTAACGGCTTTGAGCGGAAGTTTGCTGGTTTCTGGAATATCGGTGTACTGGTGCGCATCCCTGTATGGAACTGGGGTGATGTCGCCTATAAGGTGCGTGCTTCGAAAGGGGCTACAGCCATCGCCAAACTTGAGATGGAGGAGGCTCGTGAGAAGATAGAGTTGCAAGTCAACCAAAGTATCTTCCAAGTTAATGAGGCAAACAAGAAACTGGAGATGGCTCGGACAAGTACCCGTAAGGCGGATGAGAACTTGCGAACGGCCAATCTTGGATTCCGTGAGGGTGTGATATCCGCGACAACGGTGATGGAGGCGCAGACCGCGTGGCTGCAGGCTCTTTCCCAGAAAGTTGATGCGGAGATAGAGGTCAAACTCAGTCAGGTGAACTTGCAGAAGGCAATGGGAACCTTGCAATAATATCGTAATATCGAAAAAGAAAAAAGAATATGTCAGCAAAAACACAACATAACAACATCCTGCTCGCAATCGTTGGATTTGCGGCAGCAGTCGCCGTCGTTGCCTTGATAGGTTTCTTTGCTTTGGGACGTGATCCCGAGTTGATACAAGGACAGGTGGAAGTGAGTGAGTATCGTGTATCCAGCAAGGTACCTGGTCGTATCTTGGAGATTCGTGTGAAAGAGGGGGACTTCGTGAAGGTAGGCGATACTCTCGCCATCCTTGACGCCCCGGAGGTTCGTGCTAAGATGGAACAGGCGCAGAGTGCCGAGAGCGCCGCCGCCGCGCAAGAGGAGATGGCTCGTAATGGTGCCCGTCAGGAGCAGATACAAGGTGCCTACCAGTTGATGCAGCAGGCAAAGGCTGGTCTGGAGATAGCCGAGAAGTCGTATCATCGTGTACAGCGTCTCTTCGATGAGGGGGTGATGAGTGCCCAGAAACGTGATGAGGCTTATGCCAACTATAAGGCGATGGAGGCACAGGCTAAGGCTGCCGAGAGTCAGTACCAGATGGCTAAGAACGGTGCCCGTCGTGAGGAGAAGATGGCTGCCGCTGCTATGGTAGGTCGTGCCAAGGGCGCTGTTCAGGAAGTCAACTCTTATATCCATGAGACCGTGCAGGTTGCCCAGATGGAGGGTGAGGTCTGTGATATCTTCCCCAAGGTGGGTGAGTTGGTCGGCACTGGTTCCCCTATTATGACGATTTCTGTGATGAAGGACATGTGGGGTACCTTTAATGTCCGTGAGGATCAGTTGAACGGTATGGCGGTGGGTAAGACCTTTGAGGCTTTTGTTCCTGCCTTCAACAAGACGATACAGATGAAGGTCTATTATCTGAAAGACCAGGGTTCCTATGCCGTTTGGAAGGCAACCAAGACGAACGGACAATACGACTTGAAGACCTTCGAGGTCAAGGCTCGTCCCGTGGAGCCGATGGAAGGTCTGCGTCCCGGCATGTCGCTGATCATTAAATAGTTCATAGTTCGTAGTTCATAGTTCATAATTCATAGTTGAGGTGAGATATCTCAGGCAGATATATGAAGTGATGCTTCGGGAGTTGTTGATTCTTCGTCAGAATCACATCTACCGCTTCTGTATGGTGTTGTTCCCCATACTGGTCATCTTTTTCTTTACCTCGATGTTGGATGAGGGGTTACCTACCAACCTGCCCGTAGGCGTGGTCGACTTGGACAATACGTCAATCTCCCGTTCGCTGACACGTAGGTTAGACGGTTTCCAGATGTCGAAGGTCGTAGCCCGTTACCCCAGTGTCACAGAGGCTCGCCGTGCTATCCAGCGTAATGAGATTTATGGTTTCCTCTATATCCCTAAGGGAACAACAGATAAACTCCTTGCCAGCAGACAGCCTAAGGTGTCCTATTATTATTCCTATACCACGATAGCGGCAGGCACTATGCTGATGAAGGATATGAAGACCATCTCCACCCTCGGTTCTGCGGCTGTCGGACAAGCGACCATGCGTGCCAAGGGCTTTACGGATGCGCAGATACAGGCATTTCTGCAACCTATCAAGGTGGATCTGCATCAGATCGCTAATCCCTGGAGCAACTATAATGCTTATCTGAGTACGATGATGGTGCCAGGTATCATCATGCTCTTCATCTTCCTGATCTCTGCCTATTCCATTGGTACAGAGTTGAAGTTTGCTACGGGTAAGAAATGGATGGAACTTGCCGACAATAATATCACGGTGGCTTTACTGGGCAAATTCCTGCCCCAGACCATCATCTGGCTTGCCATCATTTTTGGCTATGAGTGGTATGTGTTCTATCACCTTGGGTTCCCTCATCTGGGAAGTCCTTGGATGCTCGTCCTCTTAGGACTCATGCAAGTGCTTGCTTCACAAGGATTCGGCATCTTTGCCTTTGGACTGATGCCTTCGTTGCGTATGTCGATGAGTATCTGCTCGTTGTGGGCAGTGCTGAGTATCTCGATGGCAGGTAGCGCCTTCCCTGTGATGGGTATGGATGCGCCCTTGCAGTCACTCTCGTGGATGTTCCCCTTGCGTCATTACTGGATGATGTACCAGACGTGTGTGCTGAATGGTTTCCCACTCATAGAGTCATGGTTCCATTTTGCGGCTCTCGCAGCCTTTATGTTGTTGCCTTGGCTGGTAGTTAAGAAGATTAAAAACGCGATGCTGACCTATGTCTATATTCCATAGTATATATAGAGGGATACTGGACGCTTGTTACATCTGGAAAAAGGAGATGGAGCAGGTGGTGAAAGATGAGGGAGTACTGATCTTCTTCATCGTCGTGCCGTTGGTCTACCCGTTGCTCTATTCATGGATATACAATAACGAGGTGTTACGCGAGGTACCTGTCTGTGTCGTCGACCAGTCGCACAGTGCGCTTTCACGTCAGTTCATACGGATGTGTGATGCCTCGCCCGATGTGCATGTGAGCATCTATGCACAGGACCTTGACGAGGCGAAGTCGCTGGTCAGCCGCCAACTGGTCAAGGGCATTTATCTCATACCCAGTTCCTTTGAGGGGGATGTCTATGGTTTGAAACAAGGTACTGTAAGTGTCTATTGTGATATGAGTCTGATGCTCACCTATAAGGCGATCTTCCAGACGGCACAGACGGTGACGATGGAGATGGGTACGGAGTTGAAGACGAAACTTAGTGGGCATTATACGGCTCGTGAGGAGGCGATTGCTGCACGCCCGCTTGACTATGAGGATGTGCCGATCTTCAGTCCTTCGGGCGGCTATGGCTCTTCCATTCTTCCTGCCGTACTGATGCTGATACTGCAACAGACTCTCGTATTGGGTATCGGACTTTCCGCTGGTACGGCACGTGATGAGAATCCTTATCGTAACCTGATACCTGTCGGCGACTCCCGTTATGAGCATACTATCCCTATTGTGATGGGTAAGGCGATGTGTTATTTCATGATTTTTATCGTGATGGGTGCATGGCTTTCCATTGCCGTCCCGAGAATATTCCATTTCCCGCAACTTGCCACCGGTTATTCGTTGATGTGTATGATGTTGCCTTACATCCTTGCCTGCATCTTCTTCGGCATGGCGGTGTCGTGTATGGTGAAGTATCGCGAGAATGTGATGCTGATCATGGTCTTCGTCTCTGTGCCGTTGTTGTTCCTTACAGGTGTCTCATGGCCTCAGTCGAACATCCTCGGCTATTGGCAGGGAGTGTCATGGCTCTTCCCCTCCACTTTCGGAGCCCGTGCTTATATCCGTCTGAACTCGATGGGTGCCGACCTCAGTGATGTCATGCCTGAGTTGCGTATTCTCTGGATACAGACAGTCTGCTATTTCGTCCTGACCCTTTGTGTCTATCGCTTCCAGTTCTTTATGGCGCGTCGCTTTGCCATGGAGCGTCTGAAGTTCCTCAAGCACAAAAGGGAGTCGAAGATGGCGGAGTAAGATTCATTTCCTTTGCCTGTACAATTTAATAGATAATGAAGAGAGGTACTCTTGTCGCTGATTTGACGGTCATGATGTAGTGGCTGGCAACGTCATGCGCCTTTCTTCAACTATAGCAAGCAAAGGCTTGCGAAACCTCCGAAGCCTCCGCTCATAGTGACGGGTGCCTCCGCTCACAATGAGTAATGCCTCCGATTAAAGATGGTAAATTTTCCCCTCTCAGAGAGGAGCCTCTCCTCTCTGTGAGCGAAGGCATCCGCCACGGTGATCGGAGGCGCTTCTATCAGCAAAATCGCCTTTCCTTGTCACCGTTGTCACCTCGTTGTTACCGACAATCCCCTGATTATCAAATAGTTTTGCAAGGTGGCAACGGTGACAAGGTTTTAAAAA
>DEJF01000063.1:0-23576 GCA_002353225.1 Prevotella sp. UBA2755
TATTTCTCTATCAAAGCGACGGCATAGGCAGAGATGCCTTCCTGACGACCAGTGAAACCGAGTTTCTCAGTCGTCGTTGCCTTGATGGAGATGGCATCCACGTCACATCCGATAATCTTTGCCATACATTCTTGCATGGCTGGGATATGAGGATTCATCTTAGGACGCTCAGCACAGATGGTAGCATCGATATTCACTAACTGATAACCCTTGGTAGCAATCAGTTCAATGGTTTTCTTCAGGATAATCTTACTGTCCATCCCATCGGTCTCAGCAGCGGTGTCTGGGAAATGATAGCCGATATCCCGCATGTTTGCAGCACCAAGGATAGCGTCACAGATGGCATGTATCAACACGTCAGCGTCACTATGTCCCAGCAGTCCTAACTCATGTTCTAACTTGATGCCGCCCATCCATAGTTCCCGACCGGGAACCAATTGATGGACATCATATCCCATGCCGACCCTGATCATCTCTTAAACAAGTCTTTGATGCCGTCCATGTCGAAGGCAAGGGTGAAACGGAGGGTCTGGTCCAAGGGGTTGCTCTTTGCTGTGGCTATCACGTAACCGACATCGAGTGAGAAAACACTCATGCGGAAACCGCCACCCACGGTGAAGTATTTCAAGTTACCTTTGTTCTCGCTCTGATGGTGATAACCGGCACGAAGTGTGAACTGGTCGTGATAGGTGTACTCGGCACCCACGCTCCATTGGATTTCCTGTAACTCCTCCTTGAAGCCGCCAGGGGCATCATGGAAACTCTTGAAGATACCGGCAATAGAGCCAATGTCATTATATTCCTCGATGACACGCTGCTCGTAATCCTCTTTCGACTCGCCGTCCTCCTGCTTAGGGATGGTAGGAACCAGCAACTTATTGGCATCGGCGGCTATGGTGAAGCGGTTATACTCATTGATAGGAACCATCAGTGACGCGCCAAGACGCAGGTTTGCAGGCAGGAAGTTAGAGCGGTCGTCACCAAAATACTTAATCTTACTACCTACGTTAGAGATATTCATACCCAGTCCTAACTGGCACTCACGCTGTCCGATATTGATGTAGTTGTTATAGTATAATGCCAGGTCGGCTGCAAAAGCAGAGGCAGGTGAGGAGTCCTCAGAATAGTCGTAACGCAGGTCGCTATACAACCAGCGGATGGCTGCTGCAATGGAGAATTTCTCACTGAGCATCAGCGAGTAAGCGACATCTATTGACATCTCATAAGGCTTGACCGTCATGGCATTCTCCTCCATCGATGTCATCACCTCTCCTAACGAGAAATAACGGAGAGAGCCGGAGATGGCGGAATAGTCACCAATACGGTAGTAACCAGAGACGTATGCGAGACTGATGTCATTGACTAACTGGCGCAGCCAAGGGGTATAGTTGAGGGAGATTCCCGCACGACTGATACAGAATGGATATTTGGCAGGGTTCCAGTATTGTGAGTTGACATCGGGATCAGTGGCTGCACCTACGTCACCCATACCAGCGGCACGGGCATCAGGGGCAATGGTCTGAGATACCACAGCGTGCTCAATGGGATTGAACTGGCTCTTTGTGTCCTGTGCTTTTACCGTGAGGGTAAGTAACAGGACAGCAATGGTCGTATATATCTTATTTGCTTTCATCATCTTACTAAACGCAGGGACTGTTTATTTATTGCTTATGATGATGATTTTCTTTGCTTTGGAGGTCTGGCTGGAGCCGTTGCTACTGATGCGGACACGATAGAGATAGACACCGGTATGCAGTCTGCGTCCTCCGTCTACGCAAAGGTCCCAGTTGATCAGGTAACTGTTATCGTAAGGAGTACCATGCTCATGATGCTGCCAGAGATGGTGTCCCGCCATATCAAAGATGTCAAGGACGATGTCCATATTGCTGCCTACGCGGTCATGGATGATACGGATACCTGTCGTGGTAGTGGCAGGATTCTGTGTACACTCCACGTCGAAGAAGGTAGGAGCGGCATCTTTCGACACCTTGAAGTTCAGTTCATTGGTCGTTGAGTTATTCAGCACATCCCATGCACGGAACTGTAGGCGATGTGGTCCCTCGCTGAGTTCGGGGATACTGAAACCTACAGTACCTTTAGTGTAACTGCCAAAGTCGTATTGGAAATAGTCGTTGAGGTTATAGGTACGTGCCAGTTCCCCGTCGATAATCAACTGGAGGTCATGTCCGATACCGTTTCCTGTGGTATTGATACCGTTAGCGTCGGAAATCTCTGCGATGAAATAGGGAGTAGGGTTGACAGTCCCGCCATCAACAAACGAACTACTGTTCAGATAGCAATATACGTCTGGTCCCTCGTTGTTGTCGCTCTCACTGCTTATTCCGCCAAAGACGATCTGGTCCGTATAGCCATTAGCCTCCTCGTTCTTCTCCTCATTGACGGCATAGATGTTGATGAGTCCCTTTCCCTCAGAATAACTGATGTCCCGGGGGACGGCAAAAGAGAACTTGAACTGTCCTGCTTCGACATTGTCACTTCCTTGGAAGAGCGTCTTGGTGCGGTCGGTATAGACAAAGGCGTTCTCTGTCTCTGAGGTGTTGTTACGGCGACAGACGATCTCCTCGGCGGCATCACGTACAACGGCAGTCATCTTTCCGTTGAACTCTTCATTCACCTGTCCGTTAGCATTGCTGATATGTCCTGCAACGCTCACGGTAGCACCTGCGCCAATCTGCAGGGGCTCTGTCAAGGTGTCGAGACGCTTGCCATTGATAGAGTCAATAACAATAGGTGTCGTGGGTAAGGCAAGGACAATAGCGGGATCGCCTAACAGGGTGTATTGCAACTTATTAGCCGTCTGGTCAGTTCCTGACTGGATCAGTTGGTTCTTCGCCAGTCGGACAGCCTCTCCAATGGCTCTGTTCTTGGTCAGTACCTGTTTGGTAAAGGCAAGGTTCATCTGTCGGTTATACGACTGGTAGACCGTCCGGGTGGTACCGAAGAAGGCAATAGCGCCTCCATTGGCATTCAGCATCGCCGTCTCACCGATATTCTCCTGTTGTCCGTCAAACGGCATGATGTCACAGGATGCAGTTACCCATAGTGGTAGTCGGGTAGAGACGGTCTCCTGGAAGTCCTGGAGGGTAAGTACATACTCATGAGAGAAACTGGCTGGTGCACCGTGTCCGGAATAGTTCATGATCAGGGCACCACTGTTCATCTGTTGTTTTAAGAGGCGCGTGATATCAGAATATCGGTTGCCAGTTGACGTAGACACACGAGGATAGGCATCCCACATGATTCTTTTTACTTGGAGTGCGGGTTGTATCTGCTCCGCGAGAGTGGCTACAGCATGGGCGTCTTTCATGTGTTGGTTCTCGTTACCGTCATCGCCCAGTACACACATCACGTTCTGCCAGGCTCCAGCCTGTTCGTTGTTCAGGTATTTCTCGATCTTGTCAACTACCGTAGTAGCCTGCTCGGGAGTACGGACAGGCAGGCGTCCTACGGCAACGTCAGCCTTGTCGGTGTGCAGCATGTCGCCTCCCTCGTTGTCGTCGAGCATACAGAAATAGTCATCACTGACATAACAATCGGTATGGCTATAGGAGTTCTCACTCTCATAGCAAAGCAGGAAATCGTCAGGTGACTCATTAACCCATGAGGAAGACTGCATGCGGTTATCCCATGCGCCATCACCGAACAAAAGGAGGTATTTGGGCATGTCCTCTTCTGTCGAGGCACGGTCGTAGAGCATCTTCAGGTAGCGGCGGTACGCGTTGGCATCAGGGGTTCCACTGCTGAACTCATTATAGAGTTCATCGGCAGGGATGATACGGACACGCAGACTGTCCTTCACCTCGTGGAGTGTCTTGAGACGCTGTGCCTGTAAGGCGAGTTTCCCACTTTCAGGTATGATGATGAGCATGTCAATCGCCTCATCGGCATGATGGTCCTGATTGGCAATCATTCCTACGTATTCCGGTACGGGGAAACTGCCAGACGTCAGGTCTGGTGCCTCCTTGGGTGTCTCGCTATAGAGAGATATGTAGTCGAGTCGTACTGTCGCACTGCTGTTGGCGGATTGTAGTCTGACCTTATTGCTTGCCTGGAGGTTGTCGATGGTGAATGTCTGACTTGCCGTCCGCATGGCATCATAACTGCCGCTGGTCGGAACGGAAATGTTGCCAATGGTCTGGTCGTTGACACTGACGCTGACGGTAGTCGCCTGATTAGCCGAGACCACGACGGTGATGGAGCCTTTTGAGGAGCCTCCAGGTGTCTTGAGCGTATAGTCATGGTAACTGCCGGCAGTCAGTTGGGTGGCATCATAGAGGTTGCGCCCTCCTTGATACCACGCATAATCATCTACCTCATAGAGCGTGTTGTAGTCATCCTCCAAAGGATAATAGGTGGCGAGGAACTCCTCTTGACTGACAGTCAGAGGCTCGCTATCACTCTCTGTCAGGAAATAGTACCCATTGATGGAGTAGGGATTGCGGATGCGCTGGTGTCTGTCGTTCCATGTGACAGGGCCTGTGGCATGGAAAAGTCGGCGTCCTCCTACATGACAGGTCGGCACTTCTTGCAGGTCATCGGTTTGTGTCAAGTAATCGGCAGTCAACTTCTCAGGTTGCAGACCACCGCCATAGCCATAGATCTTCACCTTACTGCTATTAGCGAAACCTGCTTTCTGAAGGAGGTCGTTACTGAGTTGGTAGATACCTGTCTGAGGAATACAGATCTTTACCCATGTCCCTTCTTGCAGTACAGAATGGTCGGCATAGCGGTTGCCGTCGGCAGCACGTCTGCAGACACTCTTCTTGTTGATTGCCTTTGCTTTCACTTTCAGCATGAAACTCACCAGTTTCTGGTATTTCTTGTTGCGATAGACCAATGGAACCAAAGATACTTCCAGAGAAGCCTTCTTACGGGAGATACTGATTTGCTGATTGACTTTTGGCAGTTTAGGCAGTGCTTCTTTGGTGATCTGCTGATAATGCTTGACATCGGCATCGCTCATAGGGATGAACTCCGGATATTCGATACTGATGGAATAGGTGGAGTCCGCATAGTTGTCATAAAGAGGAATAGCGTATGATACCACAGGCAATACGGAGTCAACCTTGACTTGCGGTGCCGTCAAGTTGTAAAAACGTTGTGCTCCTATCGTCAGACAGCAGCATAACATACATATACTCAGTATTGTTTTCCTCATTTACTTGCAATTAAATTCCAATACTTTTCTTTCTTCCAGCCATCCTTCCAGATGGTCGTCGATATGGACAGGTCCCACACCAACGGGTGTTCCTGTATAGAGCAGATCCCCTGTCTTCAAGGTGAAGAACCGAGAGATATAGGCAATCAGTTCGTCGACCTTATAGAGCATGTCGCTCGAACAACCTTCCTGTACGGTCTTGCCATTGATGTCAAGGTGGAAATGAATCGCCTGGATGTCACGGAACTTATTGATGTCCACCCACTCACCGATGGCGGCAGAACCGTCGAAACCTTTGCAGATCTCCCAGGGATGACCCTGTTGGCGAGCCTCTCGCTGAAGGTCGCGTGCCGTGAAATCAATACCCACAGTCACTGCATCGTAATAGCGATGGGCAAAGCGTTCTGGAATACTCTTACCTAATCGGCAAATACGAACCACCAGTTCTGTC
This sequence comes from Prevotella sp. UBA2755, assembly GCA_002353225.1. Taxonomy (GTDB): domain Bacteria; phylum Bacteroidota; class Bacteroidia; order Bacteroidales; family Bacteroidaceae; genus Prevotella. The sequence goes on from DEJF01000063.1 coordinate 5,631, forward strand.
TCATAGTCCACCTGCTCACTCCAGTCCGGGATGAAGAAGGGCTTGTGATCCTTCAACAACGCCGAGTCTGCCTTTGTGAAGATGACAGGCTTCTCTGGTTTATATAACGCACCATCCAGTTCTTTATTGTGCTGGATATAGTTCATGCCAACAGCGAAAATCTTCATATCATGAGTTATTTATGGTGCAAAGATAATCATTTTAAGGAAAAAATCCTTATCTTTGCCCCAAGTATGATGAAAAAGTTACTTACTTTCTGTCTGACACTTATCAGTTTGGTTGGTGCTCAGGCACAGACAGACACCCGTTGCATGGACTTCCTGGGTATCCCTTTGGAAGGTCCGGTTGACTCTTTTGTCGTCGCCATGAAGGAAAAAGGATTTACGGAATGGGGTACGTCCGATGACCGGGAGGATTTGTATTTCCGTGGTGACTATTACGGTATTCGTGCCAAGGTCATGGTGAATGTGCAACTGACAACACGTTTCGTACAGTCGGTCTATGTGACGATAGGCCCTTATCGTACCAAGGATATGCTGGCTCGTAACCATACTTATTTCCTGAATAAGTTGGAAAAGGAGTATGGGGAATATACCAGTAGGAGTGGTGCCGAGTATTTCTTTGGGGATTATGGTGATATCAAAGTGTCGGAGTCCTTGAATGATAACGGGTCGAGAGATCTGAACTTCTTCTACATGCCCAATACACCTTATTATAAAGATGCGTTAATCTTCGGACTGAAAGGTCATGTACAGGAGGTGCTGACGGAGAATGCCGTGGCGGAGAATCCGATGGAACGCTTTGCGAAGAACGGGAAGATGGAGAATCCGGATATCACAGATAGGAAATATGATAATTATGGCTATCTGAAGCAAGGGAAGATGTTAGAGCGTTCGGGGATGAGTGTCATCGACTATGAGTATGACAAGCGTAACAGACTTGTCAAGCGTACACTGACCAATCAAGCAGCCAATATCACCTATATTAATGAGTATATCTATAATGAGCAGGATGAGATCTTGAACCAGAGCCAGAAAGTGTATGACGAGAAAAACGAATGTGTGATGTCCGTGAATATGCGGAATAACTACGAGGACCATGATGATGTGGGCAACTGGACGCGTAATGCTTTAAATATCGTGTATTGGGAGAAAGACGCACCAAGTCAGACGACAAATGTGGTGCAGACCCGTAAGATAAGATATTGGGACGAATAACAGGAAATACAATAAAAAACGCTGACTCTCCAGAAGAGCCAGCGTTTTTTGTATATTAGAATAGATATTACTCAGCAACGAGTGTGAAACGCTTGAAGTCTACGATCTTCAGTTCCTTGTCCTGCTGGGCAAGCCACTGTGATACGGTAGCCTTGTCGCCATCACCAAACTGGAACTCCTGGTCAACGAGACAGTTCTCCTTCAAGAACTTCTGAACACGACCTTTGGCGATGTTCTCGATCATGTTAGGATTCAGGGTAGCAGCCTTCTCAGCAGCAGCCTTCTCCTTCAACTCACGAGCCTCCTTAGCCTGCTCCTCAGTCAGCCAGCCCTTCTTGATGTTGCTCTCGATGTGATCCTCAGAGTCAACCAAGTTAGGATTGATACCTGCCTTCTTCAGGACAACCTCAACGTACTTCTCCACCTGCTCGAGTTTTGTCTTCTCAACAGCGGTCTTGTACTCCTCGTCCAGAATCTTCTGATCTACCTTGTCAGCGTCGAGTGCGACGGGCTTCATGGCAGCAACCTGCATGGCGATCTTGTGACCAATCTCTGCAGCAGGCTTGTTCAACTGTACCATGGTGCACAGGGTGTTCTTACCCATGTGGTTGTAAACCTCGATGTTCTCACCCTCGAGTACGAGGTAGCCATCCAGTTCCATCTTCTCACCTGTGATACCAGAACGCTGAGTAACAGCCTCCTGAGCAGTCTGACCATTGATAGTCAGCGCCTTCACAGCCTCGATGTCCTTACACTTGTTGGCGATGGCAGCGTCAAGGATGCTCTGAGTCAGGGCAATGAAGTCAGCACCATTAGCAACGAAGTCGGTCTCACACTTCAAGGCAATCATAGCGGCGAAGCCGTCAACAGCCTTCACGAGAACACAACCATTAGATGTCTCACGGTCGCTACGCTTGGCAGCGATGGCAAGTCCACGCTCGCGGAGCAGTTCTTTTGCCTTGTCGAAATCACCCTCAGCCTCAGTCAGTGCCTTCTTTACGTCAGCAAGACCAGCACCGGTCATAGTGCGAAGTTTCTTGATATCGTCTATTGAAATAGCCATAGTTTTTATTTCTTTTTTTTCGTTATTAATTTCGTTATCTCGATATTCCGATATTACTCTGCAGCAGGTGCCTCTTCCTCAGCAGGTGCAGCCTCCTCAGTCTTAGGAGCCTCCTCAACGGGAGCGTCAGCGGCCTTACGGGGTTTGCGAGCAGCGCGTTTGGGCTTTGCCTCTTCAGCATCTGCCTCTGCCTGTGCGTCAGCAGCCTTTTCGTCAGCCTTCTCAACCTTGCGCTCCTCAAGACCCTCGTTGATGGCATTGCAGCAAGCGGTAAGAATTGCCTCTACGCTGTCCTTGGCATCATCGTTGGCAGGAATCACGAAGTCGATATTGTTAGGATCTGAGTTGGTGTCTACGATACCGAATACGGGGATGCCCAGACGGTTAGCCTCACGAACGGCAATCTGCTCCTTCAGTACGTCAACAACGAAGAGGGCAGAAGGCAGACGGGTCAGGTCAGCGATAGAACCGAGGTTCTTCTCCAACTTAGCACGCTGACGGGTAATCTGCAGCAACTCACGCTTAGAGAGGTTGCTAAAAGTACCGTCCTGCATCAGTTTGTCGATGTTCGCCATTTTCTTGACGGCCTTGCGGATAGTCGGGAAGTTGGTTAACATACCACCCGGCCAACGCTCAATAACGTAAGGCATATTCACGCTGGTTGCTTTGTCAGCAATGATGTCCTTCGTCTGTTTTTTAGTAGCGACGAACAAGATTTTCTTACCACTCTTGGCAATCTGCTTCAGGGCGTCTGCAGCCTCGTCAATCTTAACTACAGTCTTGTGGAGGTCAATGATATGAATGCCGTTGCGCTCAGTATAGATATACTGTGCCATTGCGGGGTTCCACTTACGTTTCAGGTGACCGAAATGACAGCCAGCCTGCAATAACTGATCAAAATTAGTTCTAGCCATTTTGCTTTTTCTTTTAATTGTTTACTTTCTTTTTAATTCTTTTAGTCGCTACGCTTGGTAAAAGCGCTAAAGCGATTTCTTGTTAGAATCAGCCGCTGGGTAATTATAGTTTATAGTTCCTATAGTAACTATAGTCCCTATCGTGTTTATAAGTCTCAGCAGTTTAGATACTAAACGTAGTCCAGTATTAACGCTTACTGAACTGGAAGCGACGACGAGCCTTTGGCTGACCTGGCTTCTTACGCTCAACCTCACGAGAGTCGCGGGTGAGGAAACCCTGTACCTTCAAAGTCTTCTTGTCCTCGGCATTTACCTTTACTAATGCACGGGCAATGGCGAGGCGGAGTGCCTGACTCTGACCAGTGAAACCACCACCGTCAAGGTTTGCCTTGATGTCATATTTCTCAGCCACCTCAAGCAGGTTCAGCGGCTGCTTAACCACGTACTGCAGAATTGCTGAAGGGAAATACTCAGTTAAATCCTTCTTGTTGATCGTAATTTTGCCTGTGCCTTCGCTCAGGTAAACGCGCGCTACAGAACTCTTACGACGACCGATTGCATTAATTACTTCCATCTTCTATCTATTATTTATACTGGTTAATATCAATTGCTTTTGGCTTCTGAGCCTCATGCTTGTGCTCAGTTCCATCGTAAATATAAAGGTTGTCGAGCAGGTGACGACCCAGAGGACCTTTTGGCAGCATGCCCTTGACAGCGTGCTTCAGGATACGCTCTACGCCATAAGGAGTCTTGCGCAACTCGGCGGGAGTGCTGAAACGCTGACCACCAGGATAACCAGTATAACGGGTGTATACTTTGTCAGTCTCTTTCTTGCCGGTGAATCTCACTTTAGCGGCATTGATGATAATTACATTGTCTCCACAATCCTGGTTAGGAGTGAAGTTTGGCTTGTACTTTCCGCGAATCAGTTTCGCAACCTTAGAAGCAAGGCGGCCAACTACCTGGTCGGTAGCGTCGATAACCACCCATTCCTTCTGTTCACGGGCTGCTTCCTTCGATACGGAAATGGTCTTGTAACTTAACGTGTTCATTTTTACTTTTAAATTTTACTACTAAAAAACATTTATTTCTTTTCTCTTATGCACAAACAACAACCACGGCAGAGAGTCTAACGCTCCGCAGCAGTCTAACGTCTGTGCCTTTCGGCTGAACCATGATTCACAAACCGCAATGCCCGGCCAAAGACACCACTATTTACACACGGCTCACGGGGATTCTAAGTCTCTCCCCAATAATCGGACTGCAAAGGTACGGCTTTTCTCTTGAATGATGAAAACGAGAAACTGGATAAGTTAAAGTTTTAATATTATTTAACTTATTCAGTCTCCTACGCGTACCTTATTATATTATAATTATAGGAACTATAGTAACTATAGGGACTATAGTTTTATAGATAGCCAAGCCAACGAAGGATATCATTGAGGTTGGCAACCACCATCAGGAGGATAAGGATGCCAAAGCCCACATACTCCGCACGGATCATAAACTCTTCCGAGGGTTTACGACGTGTAATCATCTCGTAGAGCAGGAAGAGCACATGTCCACCGTCAAGGGCAGGGATGGGCAGAATATTCATGAAGGCGAGGATGATGCTGAGGAAAGCAGTCATCTTCCAGAACATATACCAGTCCCACATCGGAGGGAAGAGGCTGCCGATTGCTCCAAAGCCACCCAGCGACTTAGCACCATCGGCTGTGAATACATATTTCAGATCGTCCACATAGGAGGTAAGTACATTCCAGCCATACTTGATACCTGCGGGGATACTCTCGAAGAAACCGTATTCCTTCGTGATGGGTTGGTAAAGTCCGGCGATACTACTTACTACGAAGCCCAGTTTCAGATCGGGAGTGAGTTGTACTGTTGCAGTATCTGTCTTGGACTCGTTGCCAAAGACGATAGTGACGGTGCGTGCTTTCAGACTGTCTGCAGGTGATGTGGCGGTGTCCAGCAAATCTTGACGGCGACCCAGCAGATCAATAAACTCATTGTATGAGTCAACAGGTTTGCCGTTCATAGCGAGAATCTTGTCACCAGCCTTTATCCCAATCTTCTCAGCAGGTGTATCAGGAACGACGCTGTCAACCTTGGCAGGAATAAACGGACGAACAAATGAGGGGTCAGCCTTCAACATACCAAGCAGGTTGAGATTACCCGGCAGATTGATACTCATCTGCTTGCCGTCACGGATAATGTCCACACGCTTAGCCTCGGAGATGTCACGATAGAGGTCGGCAGAGAAATCCTTGAACGCTTTCTTCTCCGTACCTACCAGAATATCGCCATCCTTAAAGCCGTATGACTTTGCTTCTTGGTTGAACTTCATACCCAGAGTCATATCCTTTACAGGGATATAGGTGTCGCCCCAGTAGAACAGGATCATGGAGTAGATAAACAAAGCAAGCAGGAAGTTCACCAGCACACCGCCAATCATAATCAATAGGCGCTGCCATGCCGGTTTGGTACGGAATTCCCATGGCTGCTCGGGTTGTTTCATCTGCTCTGTGTCGAAACTCTCATCAATCATACCGGCAATCTTACAGTAACCACCCAGTGGCAACCAGCCGACACCGTATTCCGTATCGCTGTTCTTGGGCTTGAACTTAAACAGACTGAACTTCCAGTCGAAGAAGATATAGAACTTCTCCACCCTTACTCCGAAGAGTTTGGCGAAGAAGAAATGCCCTCCCTCATGCAGTAAAACCAGCAGGGAGATAGCAAGAATGAATTGTAATACTCTGATTAAAAATACTTCCATTATTATTTACTATTTTTCTTTTAGACGTTATATACTTTGAAAAAGTTGCAAGTATCTATTTCATTAACTCTGTGGCAATCCGTCGTGCCTCTGCGTCAGTGGCGACATAAGTGTCGTATGTCGGGTTGGCATCGTAGGTGCATCTTATCATGGTCTCAGCGATGATGTCACTCATTTGCAGGAAACTACACTTGTCTTCTAAGAATCCACGGTTCACAATCTCGTTGGCAGCATTCACGATACATGGCATGTTACCACCTCGCTGGATCGCCTCGAAAGCGAGGGCGAGACAACGGAACTTCTTTAGGTCGGGCTCAAAAAACTCTAACTTCTGGGCGGCAAAGAGGTCAAGGCGTTCACCAGAGAGAGTCAGGCGCTTGGGATAAGAGAAGGCATACTGGATAGGCAGACGCATGTCTGGCACACCGAGTTGTGCCTTGACGGCGCCATCTTGGAATTGGACAGCACTATGTACGATGCTCTGTGGGTGTACCAACACCTGTATCTGCGAAGCCTTCACGCCAAAGAGCCATTTCGCCTCTATCACCTCAAACCCTTTGTTCATCATTGAAGCAGAGTCAATCGTGATCTTCGCCCCCATGTCCCATGTCGGATGTCGCAGGGCATCATCTTTCGTCACCTTAGCAATCTGCTCCATCGACATATTACGGAAAGGACCGCCACTTGCTGTGAGTAGGATTTTCTCGATGGGGTTGTGGTCCTCACCGACTAAACTCTGGAAGATAGCAGAATGCTCACTGTCCACAGGCAGGATGGGCGCATGGTATTGGGTGGCGAGGTCCTGTATCAACTCACCAGCCACCACCAATGTCTCTTTGTTGGCAAGAGCAATCGCCTTACGTGCCTTGATGGCGTGTATCGTGGGGGAGAGTCCTGCGAACCCGACCATAGCGGTCAGTACCATATCGATAGGACCGGCCTCTACAATCTCGTCGAGTGCCTTCTGTCCTGCATATACCTTCACATCAGGCAGGTCATCCATCAGTTGCTTCAACTCGTCATAACGAGCCTCATTGGCAATGACGATGGCGGCAGGTTTGAACTGGTGTGCCTGCTGGGCAAGTAGTTCCACCTTATTATTAGCCGTCAGACAATATACCTCATAGAGGTCTGAGTGTTCCTCGATGACCTGTAGTGCCTGTGTGCCGATTGACCCCGTAGAGCCGAGGATGGCTATTTGTCTTTTCTTCATAGTTCTAATAATCCCTCAGGGATTTCCATTTTTATAGTTCTTTCCTTGGTATTGATATCCGTGATGAGGTCGTCAGTGACAGGGATAAGCCGTCCGTCTTCTAACTCAAATAGAATATTGGCAGTGCTGTCGTCAATAGTGGTGATAGTACCTATTCTCTTATTTCCCTTTGCGTCAACCAAGTCGAAGCCTACAAGGGATACAAGGGTAGGAGTGTCATCTTCTTCGGCAAGGGCACGAGGGAAGTAGACATCACAACCTGTCAACTCAGAGGCACGTTCCTGTGTGTCAATGTCGCAGAACTTCACAAGGGCAAGAGAGTCAGAACGGAAACGATATTCTTCCATAAAGAAGGGAACAAGGATGCTGTCTATGTCCAAGATGAGATAATCGGCATCCGTACGGTCGAAGACATCATCGTCAAACTGGAACGACACCTCCCCCTTGATGCCATGAGCCTTTCCCAGTCTTCCTATCTTATAAACCTCCTCTTGTCTGATCATATTCTCTCAATCTTTGCTCCTAAGGCATTCAGACGGTCCTCAATATGCTCGTAACCACGGTCTATCTGCTCAATATTACTGATGGTACTGGTACCGTTGGCACTCATGGCGGCAATCAACAGGGCAATACCTGCACGGATATCAGGACTTGACATTCTGCTGGCACGCAGTGTCAGTTTACGGTCGTGACCTACGACGACGGCACGGTGGGGGTCACAGAGGATGATCTGAGCACCCATATCGATGAGGCGGTCGACAAAGAACAGACGACTCTCGAACATCTTCTGGTGGAACAGTACGGAACCGCGAGCCTGTGTCGCTACCACGATCAGTACACTGAGCAGGTCAGGGGTTAGCCCGGGCCATGGTGCATCGGCAAGTGTCATGATGGTACCGTCGATAAACGAGTCGACCACAAAGTGCTTCTGTCGGGGTATATAGAGGTCGTCACCATCAACCTCCACCTTCACACCTAATCGGCGGAAGGCATCAGGGATAATGCCGAGGTCTTTCAGAGATACATCTTTGATGCGTACACCATCACCCACCATGGCTGCCATACCGATGAATGAACCAACCTCAATCATATCAGGCAACAGGCGATGCTCCGTGCCATGCAGTTGGTCGACTCCTACAATGGTAAGCAGGTTACTGCCGATACCACTGATATTGGCACCCATGCGGTTCAGCATGTGGCAGAGTTGTTGGATATAGGGCTCACATGCCGCATTATAGATGGTGGTCGTACCTTTGGCGAAGACAGCAGCCATAATGATATTTGCTGTACCTGTCACGGAAGCTTCGTCAAGCAGCATATAAGACCCTACCAACCTCCCCTGTTTAGGGGAGACTTTGATTTCGTAGACATTACGGTCTTCTACATGGTGGAACTTGGCTCCCAACTTCTCGAATCCAAGAAAGTGAGTGTCCAGTCGGCGTCGTCCAATCTTATCGCCACCAGGTTTGGTGATGACAGCCTTGCCCATACGAGCCAGCAGCGGACCAATCATCATGACAGAACCACGCAATTGAGCGCATTTATGTACGAACTCATCACTTTGCAAATACTCTAAGTCAAGGGCATCGGCTTGGAAGGTAAAAGTGTTGGCTGATGAGTGCCCAACCTTCACGCCGATATCTTTCAGTAGTTGGATGAGGTTGTTGACATCACGGATGTCGGGGATATTTTGGATGGTCACCTGCTCACTGGTGAGTAACGTGGCGCAGATAACCTGCAGCGCCTCGTTCTTCGCGCCCTGTGGTATAATCGTACCACTGAGCAGATGTCCGCCTTCTATCTTGAATGAAGCCATTTACCTTTTCTTTTTGCCGTTACTCTTTCCGTTACCCATTGCAGCCATGCTTTCAAAGCGGAAACTCGATAGGTCGATCTGTATTTTCCCGTCTGTGAAGCGGGCAAGGTCATCGGCAACTTTCTCGTCATCCATCGAACCATGTCCCCATGCAGCGAGGTTACGCTTCATCTGGTTTGCCGTCAGACGTACCAGTTCGTCACGCTCCTCTCCTTCAGGCATGGTCTTCAACTTCTCAAACAGTTCCTCTATCAGTCTGCCGTAATGACGCATACGGGCACTACCAGTGGGGTGTGCCATTGGCTGTGGTTTCGACAGGATTTTCTCTGCCTCGCTCACATCGAAGGGCCAATCGATATCCAGTTGCTTGCGACTCATCAGGTAGAGATGGTCCCAGAGAGCCTGCTCCGCATTCGCACTGTCCTGCACTTGTGGGTTCTTGCTCTCCATCAGTCTGATGATCGTCTCAGCACAGAGTTGTCGCTCCTCCTTGGTGGGAAGACTGATGGCGTGGTCAACCATCTTCTGTATCTCACGTCCATATTCAGGCATCAGCAACTTCTCTCGTTGCGTGTTGTAGTCTAATCCTTTTATATTCATAATTATTTCTTTGGTTTCAGGGCTACGAAATCTTTTAGGTAGAATGGCACGAAATAAGCGACATCCTCTGTCTGTCCGTTCAGCAACCGCTTCTCGGCGAGAGGTTGCATCCATTTGGCGATAGGCTCGATGCCATCGATATAGTGGGCGTTGGGGTGGTTGATGGTCTCCATACATTTCTTCGCACCATTGCCGAAGAAATACACAGGACGCTCGTCCAACCATTCTTTATAGGTCTCTGCTGTCACCACATCGGCTCCCACAGGACGCACCTCTCTCAAGGCACGGTCGTAAAGGGCGGCATACACCTCCATCCGTCGTGCGTCGAGCATCGGACAGAGCAGGGCGTTCTCCTCGATTTCCTCATGCCCCAGCAAGACAGGGACGCAAAGCAGTTCGAGGGTCGGTACACCAATCAGTTGCAGGTTGCGTCCGTAGCAGACACCCTTCGCCATCGACACACCGATACGCAGTCCTGTATAGGAACCAGGACCGCAACTCACGGCAACAGCATCGAAGGGAATCGCATGACTATCTGTAAATGATAATGCCTCGTCGACCATCGACCCCAGTCGCTCCGCATGGTTCGGACCGCTATGATCCTCTTCATGGTAGATGCAGTGGCTGTCTTCCGACACGGCAACAGAGCATACTGATGTACTGGTCTCTATATGTAAAATGCAAGCCATTCTTTCTCTCTTTTATATTATAAGGTGCAAAGGTAGTGCAAATCGAACGAAATACCAAATTTATTTGAGTATTTCTGAGATACAGCCTACCTTTATTTATTCCATCTTATTACAAAATCAAAGTTAAATGGGGTGAACAACTATTTATTAAGTTTAACAAACACAACCAACTACAAATGGTAGTTGCGTGCTTATGACTTTTTAGTTACCTTTGCCATCAGATACTGAATGCTTGATGCTTAACAATTAAAGAAAAGGAAATAATGAAGAAACTGACAAATAAAGAACGGGAGGTGATGGAACTGTATTGGTTGCATGGTCCGATGTTTGTGCGTGAATTGTTGGAACACTATGAAGAGCCGCGTCCACATGTCAACACCCTGTCAACCATTGTGCGCCGACTGGAACGGGAAGGCTATCTCGGACACAAGCAATACGGGTCCACCTATCAATACCATGCCCTTATCTCAGAACAAGACTATGCGAAGAACAACATCTTCCGATTGGTGGATAATTATGTTAAGGACTCTTACAAAGGGATTGTCTCTACCTTTCTGAAGGAAGAAAAACTCTCCGTTGAGGAGTTGCGTGATTTGCTTTGTCAAGTTGAAACCTACGAGAAATCAAAGAAATGACAGATATGTTCCTTGCCTATAACCTGAAGGTGGCAATACTCATAGCAGTATTTTACGTTTTCTGGCGTTTGTTACTTGCCCATGAGACATGGCATCGTCTGAATCGCGTGATATTGTTGTTAACGGCTGCCTCTTCCTTTGTGCTGCCACTATGTGTCATTACCATCCACCAGACAGTGGAGGTTGATGACCAGTCCGTTAGGGACTATGTGGAAATGCCCATACCGACAATGACGGAAGAACCATTAGTAATGCCAGGGAGTCCTGTTATAGAAGACGTTGGGATGTCTGTTAATTGGCAAGCACTACTGATCATTCTTTATATTATTGGTGTGCTAGTGGTATTGTGCAGGATGCTCGTTTCCGTCTGGCAACTGCATCGTATCAAATCGCAAAGTGAATTGCATGAGTTTTCAGGTAAAGTACAGATTGCCGTCTGCGACAAAGCAGGGACACCTTTCAGTTGGTGGAACACTATCTATCTGAACCAGAAGGACTATGAGCAGGGTGTTACCGCCCTGCTTACCCATGAGTTAGAGCACGTCCGGCTGCATCATTCTGCTGATGTACTCTTAGTCGAACTGTTGACCGCACTGCAATGGTTTAACCCTACGATGTGGATGCTCCGCAGCGACTTACGGACCATTCATGAGTATGAGGCTGACCAGCAGGTACTCTCTCACGGATTCAATGACATTCAGTATCTACACCTTTTAATCCGTAAAGCCGCCAGTCAGGGTGGGTACTCTCTGGTTAACGGTATTGCCAACAGTACCCTTAAAAAACGTATAATCATGATGATGAAACCAATATCAAGTCGTTGGAAGTGGCTCCGCATCGCCTATGTGCTGCCAATCATTGCCGTATCTCTCTATGCCTCGTGTAAGACGGAAACGGAGTATAAAGTCAAAGAAGAATCAGCCGTATTGCTCATCGAGAGAGAAGGTAAATCGTATTACTCCATCAAGGCTCCCGCAGGCTCTTTCTATTCTTGGCTTGTGAGTGGGAAACTTGCAGAGAGGGGTATTGTCGAGGAGGATGGTCAATGGAATGTACGTACCAATCTCTCTACCGAGGATTATATTGTCATGCTTGATGGTAAGCAAATTGACAAAGACGATGTGCCATATATTCCCTTAAGTAGTATCAAGGAAATAAAGAGTATCCAAGGTGACTATCCCCGTCGCATAGAACTTTTCACAAAGAATGTGTCAGGATTTAGGAGGGATCAAGTGGCACAATGGCCCAAGGAGTATAAGGATTGCGTCAAGAGTTGGATGTTCTTTCGGGTGGAAGATGCCGCAACAGGACAACAACTCAAAGGAGCGGAAGTGAGTATCGAGGGAACAGGCCAAAAGGTGCTGACCAATCGTGAAGGATGGTGTGAACTGAAAGTGCCTCTCGGCTCGACTGTTAAGGTGACTTACAAAGGTATGGCTCCACAGTCGATGAAGATTGACCATCTGAATGGGAGCAAAGTACAGGGAAGAACTTTCTGGCTCAGTAAACCAGGAGAGCCCATTTATTTTGTCGATAAACTGTCCAAGGAACAAGAGCCGAAGTTCAATGGTGACAAGGAGCAGTGGCTTGCGGACCATGTCCAACTGCCAAAGACAGCAAATGGGGGCGGACGTGTTTCTGTCTTTGCCGTCATCAATGAAGATGGTTCTGTAAGTGGTGTCCGTCTGATGCAAGGTGTCCGCAAGGAACAGAACGAAGAGGCAATCCGTGTTGTCAGTGCCATGCCCCGTTGGCAACCTGCCACAAAAGAGGGCAGACCCGTAAAATGCCTGACGTTGATCGGAGTGCCATTTAAGTGATGTTACCGACTGACGTTGGGTTTGTTACCGAGAAACTCAGTCTTTCTATCGCGTGCGCGCACGCACTATAAATTTTTAAGCCCTTGCCACCGTTGCTGCCTTGCAAAACTATTTNNTTGCAAAACTGTTTGATAATCAGGGGATTGTCGGTGACAACGATGTGACAAGGGTGACAAGGAAAGGCGTTATTGCTGATAGAAAAGCCTCCGATCACCGTGGCGGATGCTTTCCCTCACAGATAGGAAAGTCTCCTATCAGAGAGGGGAAACTTTAGCATCTTTAATCGGAGGCATTGCTCACTGTGACTGGAGGCATCCACGTCATCGATGCGATGTAATAGTATCCCGATAAAATAAAATCTTTATGGGTGTTCTTTGCTTCTTTGAAGAAAAAGAATTACCTTTGCAAGCAAATAACAAAAACGTGGTATTATGATACAATCAATGACGGGCTACGGCAAGGCTGTCGTCGCCTATAAGGGAAAGAAAATCAATGTGGAGATCAAGTCGCTCAACTCTAAGCAGTTAGACTTGACCACCCGTATTGCTCCCCTTTACCGTGAGAAAGAGATGGAGGTTCGGCAGTTGATTGCCGAGAAGGTGATCCGTGGTAAGGTGGAGATGAGTATATGGATAGAGAAAGACGCTGCCGCAGAGGCTGCCCCAGTGAATACAGCACTGATGGATAGTTACTATCAGCAGTTGAAGGCGTTTGCGGACAGTCATGCCATGACAGGTGTTGACTGGATGCTGACGTTGACCCGTATGCCCGACGTGCTGACGAAGACAGAGGTGGAGGTATTGGAAGACGAGGAGTGGACGGTGGCTCGTGCTGCTGTCGAGGAGGCTGTGCAGCATCTGGTCGACTTCCGCACACAGGAAGGTGCCGCTCTGGAGAAGAAGTTTGGTGAGAAGATAGACAATATCGAGCAGTTGCTGGCAAGTATCGAGCCTTACGAGAAGAGTCGTGTGGAGAAGATCCGTGCCCGTATCGTAGACGGCTTGAAACAGATTCCAGAGGCGGAATACGATAAGAACCGCTTGGAGCAGGAACTGATCTATTATATCGAGAAACTGGACATCAGTGAGGAGAAACAGCGTCTCACCAACCATTTGAAGTATTTCCGTGAGACGATGGCAGACCAGCCCGGACAGGGTAAGAAACTTGGTTTCATCGCCCAGGAGATGGGTCGTGAGATCAACACCACAGGGTCGAAGTCGAACCAGGCGGAGATGCAGAATATCGTGGTGAAGATGAAGGACGAACTTGAGCAAATCAAGGAGCAAGTGCTGAATGCTTTGTAAGTTCATAGTTCATAATTCATAGTTCATAGTTTATAGTTATGAAAGGAAAGATGTTGATAGTCAGTGCTCCCTCTGGCAGTGGGAAGTCGACCATTGTCAACTGGTTGATGAAGGAGCATCCCGAGTTGAGGCTTTATTTCTCCATCTCCTGTACCAGTCGTGCCCCTCGTGGAGAGGAGAAGGATGGGGTGGAGTATTTCTTCCTGACTCCTGAGGCTTTCAAGGAGAAGATAGCCAACGATGAGTTCTTGGAGTATGAGGAGGTATATGAGAACCGCTTCTATGGTACGTTGAAGGCTCAGGTGGAGCGTCAGCGTGAGGCTGGGCAGAACGTGGTGTTTGATGTTGACGTGAAAGGTGGTGTGAATATCAAGAAGCACTATGGTGACGATGCTCTGAGTCTCTTTATCCAACCACCCTCTGTCGCAGAGTTACGCAAACGGTTAGAGCATCGTGGTACCGATACCCCAGAGGCTATCGAGCAACGACTTGCCAAAGCCGAGTATGAGTTGACCTTCGCCTCTCAATTTGACCAAGTCGTTGTCAATGACGACTTGGAGACTGCTAAGCAAGAGACTTATCGGATCGTCAGCGAATTCCTGAAATGAAACGGACAGGCATCTTCGGCGGCTCGTTCAACCCCATCCACTGCGGACATATCGCACTGGCTAAGGAGATACTCCGACAGACGGAGTTAGACGAGGTCTGGCTGATGGTGTCACCACAGAATCCTCTGAAAAGAGACACAGACTTGCTGGATGATAGTCTGCGCTATCAACTGGCACAAAAAGCATTGGAGGGTGTCGAGGGTATCAAGGCAAGCGACTATGAGTTTCACTTGCCAAAACCTTCCTATACATGGACTACGTTGCAGCGACTCCAACAAGACTATCCCGATCGTGTGTTTACCTTGTTAATCGGGGGTGATAACTGGGAGCGCTTCCAACGCTGGTATCATTGGAAAGACATCCTCAGGCATTTCGACGTGGTGGTCTATCCCCGTGATGGACAGGCTGGTACGATACAAGCAGACCTGTTACCTGTATCGAGTACGGAGGTCAGAGAGCGTGTCAGACGAGGAGAGTCTATTGAGGGATTAGTCCCTGCTGTGATTATCGATGATGTGAAAAGGCTTTATGCGAAGTAGATGAGACGATTATTACAGATATTGGGAATCTTCTGGCGACCAGTGCGAGAGAATGCGACATTCTTCGTCTTTATGTTTGCCTTAGGCTACCTCTGTACGCAGACAGAGATACGGCTGCATCTGAAAGGAGCAAAGCCCTACGAGTTGTCTGCCGTGGAACTTTTCTTCGACCTTTATCTTACCTGTGTCATCCTGATTGTCATCCCAAAGAAAATACGCAAGTGGGTACGTCTGTTACTTGCCATCCTTCTCTATGCTGTCGCTTTGATAGACATGTTCTGCTATGTGCGTTTCGAGTCGACACTGACACCTACTATGCTCATGCTCTTCTTCGAGACGACAGGACAGGAGACGAAGGAGTTCCTGAACTCGTATGTGGGATGGGACCTGTTGACCTCCAAGACAGGGTGGATATTCCTGATAGCAGGTTTACATATCCTCTGGGCAATCTTTAGTGCCTGGTGGAAGAAGCGCAATCAAAAGATGGGACTTCGTCTTTCTGAGCCTGTCGTGTTATACTCGCAAGCCCTGATGGGTGTCGTCGCCTTGGTGCTCTTTATTCATTGCACGACCCAATGCCTGCCCAACAAACAGGCAATGGGACGGTTGATGTCAAAGTCGAACTTAGGAGAGGTGGAGCATGAGTTGACGACCAAGGGGTGTGCCAACCTCTACCTGCCTATCCATCGAATGATATTCAGTTTGTATGCTAACCGTCTTGCTTCCCAGCAGATTACCCAGATGATGGCAGCGACAGAGAAGGTACAGGTAGACAGTTGTGACTTCCGCAGTCCGCAGATAGTACTGATTATTGGTGAGAGTTATAACCGCTACCGTTCGCAACTCTATGGTTACGACAAACCCACGACACCCAGACAGTTGAAAAGACAACAAGATAGTACATTGATAGCCTTTACGGATGTGGTGGCACCATGGAACTTGACGAGTTTTGTGTTTAAGCATGTGTTCTCCCTTCATGCCGTTGGTGACGAGGGTGACTGGTGTGACATGCCGATGTTCCCAGAGGTGTTCCGTAAGGCAGGTTATCATGTGACTTTTATCACCAACCAGTTTCTGCCCAAGGCAGGGGAGGCTGTCTATGACTTCAGTGGGGGCTTCTTCCTGAACCATCCTCCACTCAGTGAGCAGTTGTTTGACACCCGTAATACTCGTCTGCACCGTTTCGACGAGGGAGTACTACAAGACTATGATGCCTTGAAGGAGCACTACGACCACCAGTTGACGATCTTCCACCTGATGGGACAGCATGTAGACTATCGGGGACGCTTCCCTGTGAAGACCAGAAGGAAGTTCACAACGGCAGACTATCCTGACAAGAAAATTGCCGAGAAACGGTTGCAGATCAATGCCGACTACGATAATGCTGTTCTTTATAACGACTCTATCGTCGACGAGATTATCCGTCGCTTTGAGCAACAGAACGCCATTGTCATCTATATGCCGGACCATGGTGAGGAGTGTTTTAACACCCTCGATTACTTTGGACGCAACCACTCAGCGACGATAGACTACCGTCTTGCCCGTGAGGAGTTCGAGATACCGTTCTGGATATGGGCATCAGAGGAGTACCGGCAGACGCATCCATACGGGTGGGAGGCTATCAAGCGGTATTGTCATCGTCCTTATATGACAGACTTGTTGCCCCATACCCTCATGTTCTTAGGGGGTATCCACTCCAAGGACTATCGGAAAGACTATGACGTGCTGAATAGTGCGTATAACGAGAAACGTCCCAGACTGCTGAAGAACAGTGTGGACTATAATCTGTTGAAGAATTGAAGAGTTGAAAAATTGAAGAATTGAAGAAGGAGTTATTGACACGGGACGAGTGTACGGCAATGCGTGGTATCGCCATCCTTGCCATCATGCTGCATAACTACTGCCATTTCATCGGCAGTATTGTGAAGGAGAACGAGTATCAGTTTTTTACCTCCCATAACGAGGGACTTTGGCAGGTGTTGACGCATCCTGATGCGTTATTACCTGTCCATCTGCTGTCGTATTTCGGACATTATGGAGTGCCCGTATTCCTCTTCCTGAGTGGCTTCGGACTGGTGATGAAATATGAGACCCCCTCCCCAACCCCTCCCCGGGAGGGAGGGACTTTTCGGTTTGTCAAGTATCATTATTTGAAACTCTTACGGATGCTGATCGTGGGCTTCACACTCTTTGTCGTTGTGGACATCATGACTCCGGGTCGCTTCCAGTTCCATTGGGATAACGTCATCGCCCAGTTGCTGATGTATATCAACGTGCTACCTACCCCCGATAAGATTATCTGGCCCGGTATCTATTGGTTCTTCGGACTGATGATAGAACTGTATATCGTCTATCGCTTGCTGATTTATCGGCAGCAGTCGTGGGTGGTTGTCGCACTGATTGCTGTCTGCTGGTTGTTGCAAGTATTCTGCGACCCAGAGGGAGAGACCCTCAACCGCTTGCGTTATAATTTCGTTGGTGGGATACTGCCCTTTGGCTTGGGAATCATAGCAGGACGTTATGCGGAACGACTATCTTGCAGTCTCTCTCAATGGGCATGGGCAGGTATTGCTCTCTTAACATCCCTTCTCATCTTTGTGATGTGTTTCCATTACCAGTCGTGGTTGTGGATACCGATATTGATTATCATAGGAACTATTGCCCTTGTGAAGGCAATGCCGCAAAAGATATTGAGCCTTAGCGTATGGTTTGGCAGTATCTCTGCCGCTATGTTTGTGGCACATCCCAT
>DEJF01000063.1:23683-29679 GCA_002353225.1 Prevotella sp. UBA2755
ATGAGTGAGATCAAATTGGAAGGCTTGAGCCGTTATCGTGGAGAACTGATGGGTGCCGCCATCATCTTCATCGTGCTCTTCCATGTGGAACTGCCTCGCAGTGATGCTTTCTTTGGTTTGCGTCGTTGTGGGAATATTGGTGTCGATATGTTCTTGTTTCTTAGTGGTCTCGGACTCTGGTACTCATGGGTGAAGAACCCGTCCTTCAAACAGTTCTATAAACGTCGTCTGTTGCGTATCTTCCCAGCATGGCTTATCATGTCGTCGCTCTATTATATCCCTCGCTTCAACGGACAGACAGGGAGTGTCATCGACCTGATAGGGGACATCACCATCAACTGGGACTTCTGGTTGCACGACGAACTCACCTTCTGGTATATCCCTGCTATCATGATGCTCTATCTGTGGGCACCGCTTTATATGTTGCTGATACAACGCAGTCCCTCCTTCCGTTGGTTGCCCGTATTGATGATTGTCTGGTGTATCTGTGTGCAGTGGGTCATCCCCATCCATCAGGCAGTAGGTCATATTGAGATATTCTGGAGCCGTGTACCCATCTTCTTCTTGGGTATTAACTGTGGAGAACTGGTGCGCAAGGGCTATCGGATGGAGAAGAGTGCCATCTGGTTGATCCTGTTGACCTTCGTAGCGACGGCAAGTGCCTGTATCTATCTGGAGCAGGTGCGCCACGGACGCTTCCCCTTATTTGCGGAACGGATGATCTATATCCCCCTGACCGTCTCCCTGCTCATCCTGCTTGCCGAACTCTTCCAGCACACGCCCAAGTGGTTGAACAGCAGTTGTGTGTTCTTAGGGACAATCAGTCTGGAACTCTATCTCATCCATCATCATTTTGTGATGGTGTATATCTCTCCCTATCATCTGGGTTACTGGCCCACCTTTGTGTTGACCTTGGTATTTGCAGTACCCCTTGCGTGGTTGTTGCATCAACTCATTCAACGTGTCATGCCATGAGAAAGATAGTAGCCTTTGACTTTGACGGGACACTCACCAATAAGGACAGTCTGTTGGAATTTATCCGTCATGTGCGTGGAACGACAGCGTTATGGTGTGCTTTCCTGCGATATGTCCCTATTTTAGTATTGATGCTTTTGAAGTGTTATCCTCATGGAAAGGCGAAAGAAAAAATCTTTTCGTATTTCTTCAAAGGGATGTCGATCAACGAGTTCAATGCAGTCTGTCAACAGTTTGCTGCTTCCCATCGCCATCTGTTACGACCAAAGGGTGTTGCAGCCATTGAGGAAGCCCAGGCCGCTGGTGCCGCTGTCGTCATTATCAGTGCGTCAGTGGATAACTGGGTACAACCCTTCTTCCCCACAGTAAAAGTACTGGGCACACAGATAGAGGTGAGAGACGGACTGCTGACGGGGCGTTTCCTGACAGAGAACTGTTTTGGACAGGAGAAAGTCAACCGTCTGTTAGCCGTATATCCTGACCGTGCGGACTATCATCTGACGGCATACGGGGACAGTCAGGGAGATCGTGAGTTGCTTGCCTTTGCCGATGAGGCTCATTATAAACCCTTCCGCTTATGAGACTGAAACGTGAGGAATGGATATTAGGATTGGGCATCCTACTCTTGCTCGTCATACTGAATGGAATGCTGATCGCAAAGTATGACACCCTCTTCTCTGTGGTCTGTGACAACTATGGCAAACTACTATCCTATAACTACCACGTGTCAGGTTTTGATGCCACCACCTATTCCGTGCTGACAGAGTGGGGGATGAAATATGATGTGCTGCGTCATCCGTTGTTGCCCTATCTGATGGCATTGCCCTATGGCATCAACCAACTACTGATCTCCTTAACAGGTATCAATGGTGCCTTGTATATCGCTGCGGCAATCATCCTGTTCTTTGGATTTTGCACCACCATTGTCCTCTATCGTATCTTGCGAGAACTCATTGGTATTGGCAGATGGGACGCTACCTTGTTGACCATCTTCTTTTTTAGTCTTGCCTATGTCTTGGTGACCTATATCACCACCGATCATTTTGGTATTTCCTTGTTCCTGATACTGTTATCCGTCTATCTGGTTGGCAAGGCATACAAGGACGGACGTGTCTTAAAGACATGGCAGTCTGCCTTGTTGTTGCTCATCACGGCAGGTGTGACCTTGACGAATGGCGCTAAGGTCTGTGCGGCAGAACTGATAGCACGAGGGAAAGGTTTCTTCCGTTGGCGTTATCTCTTGGTGGTGATGGGCTGTTGGATGCTGATCGTAGGCTTAGGACTCTTGGAGGAGCGTATTTATGTCTATCCCAAGGAACAGGCTGAGCAGAAATACTTCCAAGAGCATAAGGCAGAGATGATGCAGAAGGCACGGAAGAACCACGAGCGGTATAAGCGTGCACCATGGGTCATCCATAAAGGAAAACCGTTGGGGAAGGGTAGTCTGTTGAAGTGGACGGACTATACCACCTCCCGCTGGGAGACGTTGAAGGAGAATGTCTTTGGCGAGTCGCTGATATTACATGAGGACTATGTGCTGGACGACATCCTGACGAGTTACCGACCAGTCCTGTTGTCCTATCACTCTCCTATCAATTATGTCATAGAGGGACTGCTGGTCGTCTTGTTGCTGGTAGGTATCTGTTGCGGTTGGCGGGAGCGACTGCTGTGGATGTGTCTGTTAGGTATCCTGCCCGATGCTTTGATGCATATAGGCTTGGGCTTTGCCATTAACGAGATATATATTATGTCGGCTCATTGGGTCTATATCTTCCCCATCGCTATTGCCTACCTTTTTAAAGTTCATAGTTCAAAGTTCATAGTTCATAGTTTGGTGCGTCTGATGGTGGCTGCCTTGACATTATACCTGCTGGTACATAACGTCAGCCTGATAGTCGGTTGGATGCAGCAACCCCCTGTATCAATAGCATTCTGGTATGATTAAAACGATAGTAGATATTTTCCGTATTCAGAAGGAGGAGCGTGGACTCGTTCTTGCCTTTGTGCTCGTCAGCATCTTCCTCCATGCTTGTTGCATCTATTGTTTCTCTGGCTCTTTCCTGCAGGAGTCTATAGAGAACGGTGGGGTGTTCTATCGGCAGTTTCATGTGTCTGGTTACGACCCGATTACCTATGCTGTGGTGACCCATTGGGGAACGACCTATCAGGTATTCCGCCATCCGTTGCTCGCCTTTATGGTCTATCCGCTGTTCTTGCTGAATAACGGACTCATCGCACTGACGGGCTATAACCTCGTGCAGTTTCTCTTGGCGGCAATCATCTTGGTATGTAATATCTATTCCGTTGTCTTCCTGTACCGTATCTTCAAGGACATCATTGGTGTGAAGCGTTTCGATGCCATCCTATTGACGTTCTTCTTTTACGGTTTTGCCCATATCATGACGGCAAGTATTGTTGCCGACCACTTTACGGTATCGATGTTCCTGCTGATCCTCACCCTCTATCTCTCTGGCAGATGGATACAGGAGGGCAGACAAATGACGATTGTCCAGACGGTACTGCTCTTTGTCGTTACAGCAGGTATCACGTTGAGTAATGGTGTGAAGATCTTCATCGATGCGTTATTTGTCAATGGCAAACGTTTCTTCCGTCCCAAATACCTGTTTCTTGCCGTCCTCCTGCCGGCTGGTTTGATGTGGCTGTTTGCCAACTGGGAATACCGCACCTATGTACTTCCACAGGAGAAGGAGCATCAAGCGGCATTGGCAAAAAAAGCGAAAGTGGCGAAAGAGAGAGCCTATCGGCAGTTTATGGATACCACCACCATCATGAATCCAGAGGAGAAACAGCAAACCTTCGAGCGACAATATAAGCGACAGTTGCGCAAGGAGGCTCAGGAGCGATGGAACAGTATGCATAAAGGACTGCCTATCAAGGGCAAGAATATGTTCTTGCGATGGACGGACGTGACGACACCCCGTTGGGACTCGATGGTGGAGAACCTGTTTGGCGAGTCGTTGATGCTGCACCAAGACTATCTGTTGGGTGATACCTTGCGAGACCGTCCGCTCATCGTGACCTACAGGTGGTGGATCTGTTATGTCGTGGAGGCTGTCATCCTGCTGCTTTTTATCGCAGGTCTATGGGTGGGGCGGAAGAGCCGTTTCCTATGGATGGCGATGGCTGGCTTTGCCTTCGATATGGTGATACATCTGGGACTGGGCTTCGGACTCAATGAGGTGTTTATCATGGCATCTCATTGGGCGTTTGTCATTCCTTTCGCTATCGCTTATCTTTTAGTTCATAGTTCACAGTTCATAGTTCATAGTTGGTTGCGACTTCTTGTCGCAACGATCACTGCCTTCCTATGGTTCTACAACGGTATTCTGTTGGCGGGTTATCTGTTAGGATGAGCGTTTACGCCATTGTTTATAATAATGGACGAGGAAGTAACTGAGGCGTGGTGGCAACAGCAGTGCTATGCGGTCGGCAAGGGGTATCGAACTGTCTAACTGTTTCCGCAGAGGACGATAGTATTCTCGGAGGACGTGAAACTGTCTGTTGTCGATGAATTTCTCGTAGATCTTGATCTGATGACCGATGAAGGCGGAGCGATAGCGGTCCCATTTAGGTTCCAGCGTCTGTCGTAGTTCCTCGTCATAGATACGTATCATGTGCAGATCCTCAATGCGGTTGTTGGGGATATCCTCATAATGCAGGTATGCTGGTTGGTCGATGAAATAGACCTTCGGCTCTTTCATCAGACATTTGATCTGCATCAGCGAGTCTTCCCGCTCCACAATCTCTCGGGGTGCTCCTAAGCAACCGTCCAGCAGTTCTTTCTTGAAGATGATGCCCCACAGCACACAGAACGAGTTCCGGGTGGCAAGCAGGTCACGGATCAGTGGCTCGCAGATGGTCCACTCCCTGAAACCAGAGTCATGGATCACCCCGTATTGGTCGATATACGGACCTATCACCTCGTCGGCTCCTGACTTTGTGATGGCACGATGCATCATGGCTAATGATCCGCTCGTCAACAGGTCGTCGGCATCCACGAACATGATATATCTCCCTTCCGCATGCTTCACCCCACAACGGCGGGCGGCTGTCACACCTCCATTGGGGGTATGGAATACTTTCATACGTGGCTCGTCGGCAGCCCATCTGTCACATATTTTTCCTGATGCGTCAGTACTGCCGTCATCCACGGCAATCACCTCAAACGAGGGGAAGTCCTGCGAGAAGATGCTTTGCAGGCATTTCTCGATGTAGGCGGTCTTGTTATAAACAGGTATGATGATTGATATCTCCATAGTCTTTCTATTGATAGTTGATATGTCCTGTATTCTTCTTCACCCTGAAGACGAGGGCGTTCCAGATAGCCTTCAGGTTACCATAGCGCAGGTTGCGTAGTAGTTCCTCGATGCTTCGTCCTATCTTGATCCAGGGGTGTCCCCATGCCATGATGCGGTAGACACGTTGTTTGTATTCCACATTCTCGATGACATACTGTGGATGGCGCAAAGGGAACTCCATCTCGTAAGTGGGCATCGTCAGCAGTTGCTGCATGCGCTTGGGGAGTGTCTTCATCGCACTCTGGAAATGGGCTGACTCCTCGGATACGGCAGTATTCTGGATCATGTTACGGGTAGGGACGATAGTCAGTCCGGAGTGCAGCATGTTATACGACCAGTAGACGGTCTCGTAGATGGGGTCGCCGGTCTCATGGTGCTTGCGGAGTTTCTTGACCATCTCCTCTCTGTCACCATGTGCCTTGACAAGTGCCTCCAACTGGTGCATGTCGAAATCACTGTCCACCACCTTGTAATGGTCGTCCCATTGGTTGACGACCCTGCTCCATGATGCCCATCCCCAGATGGAGAACACAGAGGTAAACAGGTAGTCGTAGGGTGCGTCAGTCTTCTCCTCGTGGTTATAGCCTGCTATCATGGTGATACGCTCGTCGTGCTCATAGCGGTTGAGCATCTCCGTACAGAAACGGATGAACGACACGGCAGGGGTACTGTCGTCCTCGATGACGATACACTTGTCATGCA
>DEJF01000063.1:29788-43000 GCA_002353225.1 Prevotella sp. UBA2755
TCTATCTTCTGTGCCTCCACCTCGTTACGTGGTCCGTCCTGATAGAGGTACAGATGGGAGGGACGTGCCTTCTTAATCGCCTCAAAGGTTCTCTTGAGTGTCTCTTGCCGCGTGAAGAAAATCAGCAACACAGCGACATCGTTTTCTGCAGGATATTTCATTATACTTTTAACTTTTGACCTTTGACCTCAGCCCTTAGCCCTTAGCCCTTAGCCCTTAGACCTTTAAAAACTGCACACAGTCATCCATCATCTTCACCTTCAGCAGTCGCATGACAGCGGCATAGAGGAGGATAGCAAGGAGGATGCGGACGAACAGCAACAGATAGATATTGGTGATGCCTTGGGTAATCACCCAGATACCAGCCATGAGGGCGGCACTGATCATGGCGAAGGGGATCGTGTCCTTGCAGACATCCCACAGACGGACACCAATCAACTTGTTGGCATATCCTTGCCATGCCATCAGCCAGATGATATTCAGAATCGTATAGGCACCAACCACGGTGATAATACCATACTGGTAGGTGAGGAAGATAAGTGCCATCTGCAACACAATCTGTGAGATATTCAACCACATGTTGATGTCACTGCGTCCCTGACTGATAATCAGGTTCTTATACAAAGAGTAGAAGGGCATGAAGGCTCCTCCGATACAGAGGATGCGCAGGATGGGGACACACGCTTCCCACTTAGGACCGATGGTGGAGAGGATAAACTCATGAGCCACCAGTGAGAGTCCGAACATAGCAGGGAATGCGAGGAATGCGGTGAAGCGCAGCATCTTACGGAAGACACGTATCTCGTTGAACATCGAACTTTCCCCCTCCCTTGGGAGGGCAGGGGTGGGGTCACCCCCTCTCACCTCTACCAATACTGGTTGTGCCACTTGCTCGATACTGCCACTGACCAGTTGGTATGCCATCGTGTTCCATTTGAATGCTTGGAAGAAGTTACCCACCACCTGTGGGGTCCTCGTAAACAGTTTTCCGAAGATGAAGGTCAGGATGTTGTTGTTGACGGTATTGATGATCATCGTTACCAGGATGTTCATCGAGAACTTAAACGTGCGACGGATAGGGGAGAAATCGACGCTCAACGTGGGTCGCCATGGTACGAAGAAGAAACGTCCGATGACCAGGATAGCGGCATTCACCACCTGTTGCCACGCAAGACTCCAATAGGAATAACCATTGAAGGCGAGGGTGACAGCGACAATACCTGAGCAGACCAGTGCGCAACTGTTGACAATGGTGATCTCACGATTCATCATGTTCTTCGTCATATAGGCATTCGTCGAGATACCGAACGACGAGATGAGGAAGGCAAGGAAGATGAAACGTGACAGGTCGGTCAGACAGGGCTGCTCGAAGAACAGGGCGATCCAAGGGGCGACAGCAAACAGCACCAGATAGATACAGATGCTGGCAAGGATATTAAACCAAAAGACGGCATTATAGTCGTTGTCCTTCGGCTCCTTCATATTCACGATAGCCGTAGAGAATCCACTCGACTGCAGGTTACCTGCTATCGCTGAGAAAATGGCAATCATACCAATAGGAGCCCACTCCGCTGGTGTGATCATACGTCCCAGCAGAATGCCGATCACCACGTTCAGCACCTGTGTGGCACCACTGTTCAGGACTCCCCAGAAGAGTCCCCGTGCCGTCCGCTCCTTCAGATTCTCTGTACTCATTTGAGGGACAAAGGTAGTGCAAATCGAACGCAAAACAAAATAAAATACAGAAATTTTATTTTTTTTGCTGAGATGCAGCCTACTTTCGACCGAAGGTCAAAGGTACGATTAAGTGAGAAGAAAACCAAATTTTATTTGAGTTTTATTCATCAAAAACAAGTCGACAGCGAGCGCTGCTGACTTTGGTACCGCCCGCTGTCAATATTAGCAGCGCCCGCTGCTAATAACAGCAGCGTCCGCCTTGTCACCAGAAAGAACGTTACATTCACCCCGTTACCCCCATTGTTTCCCCCTGAAACAACGGCACTTTTTCCTCATAAAGACGCTTCCTTTATACCTTAAGTGCCCTTATAAGATGATAAAAATCTATTGAAATCCTTGCGACTTTCAGTAGTATTTTGAGAGAAATACCAGATTTAGTTTGGTTTTCTTCTCATTTCTTCGTACCTTCGCAACGAAACAGAAAAGTATGGAGAAGATACCACATCCACTGATTGCTATTATCCCTATCGTGGTACTGATAGGGTTCCTTGCTGTTGTCATTGTGCTCTTTGGCAGTGACTCGCTGAGCGGAGGCAGTCAGATAACCCTGTTGATGGGTATGGCTGTGTGTGTAAGTCTGTCGATGGTTGTGTATCGGACTCCATGGAAGATCTTTGAAAAACAAATCAAGGCGACCATAGGGGAGGTGAGCATCACCTTGCTGATATTGTTATGTGTAGGTATGCTGGCAGGCTCGTGGATGATCAGTGGCATCGTACCGACGTTGATATATTATGGTGTACAGATCATGTCGCCTCGCAAGTACTGGATGTTTATCGGGAGTTACTCTAACTGATTAACTCCTTATTTAATCATGATTTTCTTACCATTCTTGATGACCAAGCCTTTGTAGCCCTCGGTCACACGCTCACCTGCCAGATTGTAGGTGGCATTGTCGGTGTCTCTTACCTCTTCCGTCTTGCTTCTTACGTCAACGATACCCGTAGGTGTGGCCTCCGTACTGGCATCGAAACTGATGACACCGTCTTGCTCCTTGATGTTGAAGAGGTTGATAGCCGCTCCCTTTTCGTTCCATACCTCATTGGTGGATGGCGACAGGTTGGCTGTGCTGATAGGACTGCCGCCCAGCAGTTGCACACACTCCTGTCCTACGAAGTTGTTTGGCTGGTTCTTGGTGAAACTCTGGGGGTCGGATGTATCGATGCGCCATACCAGCAGACCATGCTTTGGCAGCGTCCTGTCCCATCCCTCTTTCTGGCGGTTCTCCACATAGAACACCTCCCCTTCCTTTGCCGACTTCACGATATAGGCGGTGTTGTTGGTATGGAAGGGTTTCAGCTGATAGTTGCCAGCCTTGTCCAGTACCGTGATGGTCTCGTCTGCCATTCCCAGCACATGACGCTCGAAGGCGCTGTAGCCCACCGGTGCCAGTCCATGCTCAAAGTCACAACCCTCATCCATGACATCATAGCCGAGTGGTGTCTCCGCAGTTGGAAGACTGTTGTCGGTCTGGTAGTGGTCGGCAAGTCCTAACACATGACTGAACTCATGACACATGGTACCGATGCCGTCAAGATAGGCATGCTTGTCGGCTTCAGCCTCTCTGTCCAGAATCTCCATACCGCAGGCATAGCGTCCGAACTTCTTGCCGTTATACAGGGGGAAGCCATACTTTTCCGACCTGCACTGCGTGTCGGTATCTTTTACCTTCGTCGAGAAGTCGTCGGCATGGGGCCACATCAACTTCGGGTTATTGCCCACCACAAAACTGCCATATCCTGCGAAGATGACATATACCAAATCGATGAAACCGTCGTTGTTCAGGTCGTAGTTGCTGAAGTCTACCTTGACCTTGTTCTCTAACTGCTCCATCACCGCCTTCAAGATGTCGACGCAATTAGCATCAAATTCCGCTCTTGCTTTACCTTTCTCGTCCTTTGGCCAGGGAAACAGGCAGGAATAGTCGATGGTGATAGGTCCCACCACGTCGAAGGTAGGGTCGAAGATTCCCATGGAGTTGTCATAGAAATAGTCACGCACACTGCCTCTGATCTCATAGGGATATACTGTCTTCGAGGCATCTTTATAGTTCTTCTCACTGGTCAGCTTAGTATAGAACGCCACCGGGTCGTCAATTTTAAACGACCGGTCGTTCCAGTTGCATAACACCACCAGTCCCTTGAAATTATTATAGTCGACACGCTCAGACAAGGTGCCAGGGGTGATGGCACGGTGCTGCCCACCCTGCAGACTCCCAGGGTTGAGGCGGTACATCTTGCTCACCAGCTTCTTCCATCGCTTGCCGGCCTCCGACATCGGGGCACATACCATCTTCTGAGTACCTTCGAGGAACATCCTCTCCTTGGCAGTGCGCCGGTCGGCATCCTTTGCCACGAACGGTGTTGCCTTCAGATCACCATCCTCTACCGTGGCATAGCGGTAGAAACCGTCATCACCCTTGACGACCGTATAGCCGTCTGTGGTGGTCATAAAACTATGGAACTCGTCACCCTGCATCACCAGTGCCACCGTCGTTCCGTCTGGTTGTTTCACGTCAACAGGTGTCTTGTATCCCGGACGTGCCGTCAGTACTGTTGCCTGCAGCAGTACCAGTGCCCATAAGATAAATCTTTTTCTCATATTCTTTAATTTTCTGCAAAGATAAAGAGATTTTTTGGGAAACACAATGTTTTATAATAAAAAAACATTATCTTTGCATACATGAGAACAACACTTTCCTTCGAGGGCTTTGTTGCCTATGACTTCGGACCCTTGAGCGCCTGCTGAGCCGAACTACTGAAGATGCCGCCACAGTGACCTCTGTACTGATCCCCTGGAATACTTGTGGTATGACACAAGCGACAGTATTGGGTGTCCCTACGTTGACGTATCTGCCTTATTGCTTCTTTAATCTGCTGAGTCCCCTTATGTCTGTCTTCATCGCTGCCATCGGATGGCGAATTGTGAGAACCAAACAAAAATAAATAAGATTTTATTTTGTATTTCTCCCGATTTGCACTACCTTTGCACAATATGGAGAAAAAGAAGAAAAACCGTTCATTTGCAACAAGACTGTCCCGCTGGGTTCTGTTGGCACTGCTCGTCATGATGGGTATCATCTCCTACATATTCTATGACGTCTGTGTGGGGGTGATAGTCTCTGTTCAAGGTAATAACTTTCATGGAAGTATGCAGTCTTCTGACATTTGCATCAGTGATGTCATGTCGGATGTCAGCGTTGCCGTCACCAACAATATCTTTGATATCGAACGAAACTTGTCACAGCCAGACCAGTTGCAGCCAATCATGGAGCGTATCGTCACCCAGAATCCGCGTATCCGCAGTTGTGGCATCAGCTTCGTTGAAAACTACTATCCCAAGAAAGGACGGCTGTTCCGTCCCTATGCATGGCGCACTGACAGCATGGAGGTGAAGACACGTCAGTCTGGTGATGTGTTGGAAGATTACCTGAATACAGAAAAGTTTACCGAAGCCATTGCCAGGGACTCTGCTTGTTGGTCGAAGCCCTTCATCGGCGGACATGAGGTAAGAACATCGCTGGTGTCCTACCAGTATCCTATACACGACCAACAGGGAAAGGTGGTGGCTGTCTTGGATGCTGACATGTCGCTCGACTTCATGACACAACTTCTGGATAAGCAGGACAGTATCTTTATGAAAGACGCTATGCTTATTTCGGGTGAAAACGATGATGTATTCCACAGTTATGTGTTACGGAATGATGGTACCTTCCTGACTCACATAGAACCGAGACGTATCCTGAAAGGAAACTTTTTCGTTCACGTCAAAGATTATGACGAACCGGGTGTGGCAGAGAATACCATCAAGGAAATGAAAGAAGGCGTGAAGAGTTCTGATGAAACGTCGAAACCACTGATGATTAACAGAAGAGACACCTACCTGTTCTATGCCCCAGTCACAGGCACAGACTGGATACTTGCCGTCACCGTTCCCAAAGGAGCAATAGACTATTTCACGCTCATCCTCAGCGTCTTTGTGGTAGTAATGTTTTTCATAGTGATATTCGTGACCTATCTGGTATGCCGTCTCACCATCAAGCGTGCCACCAAACCCTTGAAGCGGTTGGCAGAAACAGCAGACCAGGTGGCACAGGGACAGTTTGACACACCGTTGCCCGCCATCAAACACAATGACGAGATACGCCAGTTACGTGATTCCTTCGAGAATATGCAACACTCACTGACTGACTATATCGAAGAGTTGAAGGATACGACGGCCTCGAAGGCATCGATGGAGAACGAATTAAAGATAGCCCACGGCATACAGATGAGTATGTTGCCTAAGACCTATCCAGCCTTCCCCGAGCGCAACGATATTGATATCTATGGACAGGTGACACCGGCAAAGGCAGTGGGTGGCGACCTCTACGACTTCTTCATCCGTGACGAGAAACTCTTTTTCTGCATCGGTGATGTCTCAGGCAAAGGCGTTCCAGCCTCCTTGGTGATGGCAGTCACACGCTCGTTGTTCCGCAACGTCGCTGCCCATATGACAGAGCCTGACAAGATCATGGCAGAACTCAGTGATGCGCTGAGTGATCATAATGAGACTAGTATGTTCGTCACACTCTTTGTCGGGATGCTCGACTTGGCGACGGGTCACCTCTGTTATTCGAATGCCGGTCATAACATGCCCCTGCTGATGACCAACGAAGGTACTCTCATCTTGTCTTGCGATCCTAATATCCCTGCAGGAATATCGCCAGGTTGGAAGTTTACGAGTCAGCAGTTAGACTTGAAGGTAGGCACGACGCTTTTCCTCTATACGGACGGACTCAACGAGGCAGAGGATATCCATCACAACCAGTTTGGCATGGAGCGTATGCAACAGACAGCCGCTGCTGCGGACAGAAAGCCGCAAAGTGTCATTACTGCTATGAAGGAGGCTGTGGAGCAGTTTGTGGGCGAGGCAGAACAAAGTGACGACATGACGATGTTTGCCATCCAATATATTAATACACAGAAAACCAACCCATAAAGAAATATCATCATTATGATAGAATACGAATATAAGTCGCTGATAGTATTTTTTCTGGCCATCGTTGTCATGCTCATAGCCTCCGTAGCGATACCTGTCTATGGATATAAGTGGAAGCGCTATAAGGGACTTGCTATCGGATGTGTGGCACAGGTCGTTGCCGTTGTTGTTCTCTTCATCTTGATAGACCTTGGCTATTTCACATATATAGAATGGAAAAACGACAGGAAAAAGGATGCTGCCATGGTCACTATCCGTAGCATCGAGTCACATGCCGACCATGTCGATACCCTCATGTGGTATATCAAGGATGACGGGGAGTGTGTCTTGGAAAATGAAGGAAAGAAGGAGGATGAAAACTCATCTTTTAGTTATCCGATAAGTCTTTTCGACGTTATCCGCCTCAATACTGCCAGCGTGTGCGTAGAAGACAGGGTCATGGTTAAGTTCGATATCAAGTCGAAGAAGGTCATGGCAACGGACTATGATGCTCCTGCGGAGGTCGTCAACGTGGACTGGGATAAAGTAAACGCATTTATCGAAAAGAAAGAATAGTATGAGATATTGGTTGTTAATGATCTGTTCTTGGCTGCTGTGCGCCAGTTGTGTGGCAAAAGGTCCTGCAAAGACGGAGCAGTCTATGGAGACGGAAGAGGCTGCGGAAAGTATGGATATTGATGTGGAATACACGAAAGAGGACAGTGCGCTGGTCGTGAAACTGTTGACGGAAGCACCAACGCAGAGGGGTAAGGAAAACAGGATGATGTATTTCGGAAAGAAATTCCTCGGACTCCCCTATGTGGGGTTCACATTGGAAAATGGGGACAAGGAGCATCTGATTGTCAACCTGCACGGACTCGACTGTACCACCTTCGTGGAGACGGTGTTGGCGCTGGCTCTTTGTGACAGAGATGACACCCGTACCTTTGATGACTATTGTAATAACCTGATGAAGATCCGCTATCGTCATGGGAAGATGACGGACTACACCTCACGTCTGCATTATTTCACTTGGTGGGGTGATGATAATGTGGAGTTAGGACTGGTAAAGGATATTGGTTTTGTGGGAACACCATTCAGAGGAATGCAGACCATCCGTATCAACTACATGTCGGAGCATCCTCTGTTGTATAAGCAATTGAAGAACCATCCCGCATTTGTACCAGTCATCAAGGAATACGAAGATTCCACCAATGGCAAACAGTATCCCTATATACCCAAGAGTATCCTGAACTGGCATCAGTCAACGATATTGGGAACAGTCCGTGACGGTGATATCGTCGCCATGCTGACGGATAAGGACGGACTCGACACCCGTCATATCGCCATTGCGTTCTGGAAGAATGGAAAACTGCATCTGATGCATGCCTCCAGTCTCTATAAGAAGGTGCTGATGAGCAAGGAGACCTTCTATGAGTATGAGATGAAACAACCCAAGCATACGGGTATCAGAGTGTGGAGGATGGTGGAATGAGGAAGATAACGGACATCAAGGAGTTGCGGGAGATACAGATGGGTATCCTCGATGACGTGCATCGTTTCTGCGAGGAACAGGGACTGCGCTATTCGCTGTCGAGTGGTACGCTGATAGGGGCGATACGCCACAAAGGCTATATCCCTTGGGATGACGATATTGATATCTACATGCTCAGAAATGATTATGAGCGGTTCCTCAAGACCTATCATGACCCAGAGGGACACTATCGGGTGCTGAATCCCAAGAAAGAGAAGCATTACTATTATACCTTTGCCAAGGTGGTCGACCAGCGGACAAAGATGGTGGAGAAGGAGACGGAGGGCTATGAGATAGGGGTGTATATCGACGTGTTCCCTGTTGACTATGTGACAGATGACATGAAGGAGCGTGAGCGTATCTTCCGACTCAAGAAACTGCTTTATAAGATTCGTCGTTGTAAGATATCGCAGTCGAACCCATTACACTCACGTCTTGCTTACTTATGCTATCGCAGTCTGCCCATCACCGTGGGGATGCTGAATCGTTGGATAGACAAGTTGATTATCCGTCATAAGCCCACTGGTACGTTATGCCACATGACAGAGGCGGGTCCTTCTATCAAAGGCTGTTTCCCTGCTGCAGACATGAAGAAGATGATGGATGTGAAGTTTGAGGACCGTGTCTATAAGATGATGATTGGTTACGACGACCATCTGCACAGGACGTATGGTGACTATATGAAACTACCACCAGAGGACCAGCGGACGACGCACCAGTTTGAGGCGTACTATGTTTAGTTGATAGTTGATAGTTGAAAGTTGATAGTTGACATTCCCCATTCATATACCTTATTAATAGAGGGGCAGTCGATATGGTGCTCGTGCATCAGACGGTGGATGATGGCAAGACCATAGGGGAAGTCTTCTGTGAAATAGCGGCTTTGGAAGTCGGGGACAAAAGCGTCTCCGACTTTTCTCATGGGTGACAGGATACCCTTGAAAGCCTCGATGGATTGTAGTTTTTTAGTCAGGGATGCGGCATCCGTACTCTCGTAATAGTCGAGGACCGTAGGGATGGCTCCAGGGGTGACGGGCAGCACATCGAGCAAACGGAAGAACTCTGCATCCATATCGATCAGCAGTTGGGAGGCTTCATCTGTCCAGTCGCTATAGAACTGGTTCTGCGTGGGGTAGGTGATTCCCTCATGCCAGTCGTGCCACATACTATAAAGTCGTGAGGTGTGCAGCAACGGGTTACTATTCGTCAGACTCACCTCGTAATGACTTGCCAGCAAATGGACGGGGGTATCGAACATGTCTCCCAAAGTCCCCCCTAAACAGGGGGGATTTAGGGGGGTCTCTCTCTTCTCTATGGCAACGCTCAGTGAGGATTTGTATCCTAACAGGTGGGCAGACTTCCCATATTCCTCCACACGAGCAATAAAAGGTACACGTTGGAAACCAAACAGGGGTGTGGTTTCTGGTAATAGTTCTAAAGCCTCGAAGAAAAAGCCTGTACTACTCACCACACTGCCTACTGGTGTGTGGGGCTTGAGGTAGGGCCGGATGGCTCGCAGGGTGTCCGCAATACCATACCCGGGAAGGCAAAAGAGGACGATGTCTGCTTGGGGAATCAGTTCGGAAGGCTCTGCGGAAAGATGCTGGATAGTACCCTCAATAGTTTTTCCCTCAGGAGTAGAAATCAGTATCGTTCGACTCCATCGCTCTGGGTGGCGGGTCAGCAGACTCACCTCATACCCTTTATGGGCAAGATAGCCAGTGATGACATGTCCGAGGTTGCCCCCTCCGCAGATACAGATATTCATAAGGTTCTCAGTGCTTCTATCAGACGGTCGTTATCCTCCGTACTACGTACTGACAGACGGATATAGTTGTTACCTTTCAGTCCGTTCTTAGAGTCACAGTCTTTTGCCATGATATTGAAACGCTCCAACAGTAGTTTGGTCAGTTCAGCGGAGGTGTAACGTGCTGTGACCTGACAACAGAAATAGTTTGCCTGGGTTGGGAGCACTCGCAGATAGGGAATGGTTCGTAATAACTTGCCAAAGCGGTCACGCTCTGCGATGAAGCGATGACAAGCCTGTATGTAGTCTTTCTCGTATTTGCCGAATATCTGCATATAGAACTCACCAAACGAGTTGATATTCCAGATGCTCACGTCTTTCTTGATCTGTTGGATGACAGCAGTATCGGAAGAGGCAAGGACACCCAAGCGGAGTCCTGGGACGCCATACGACTTGGAGATGCTCTTTATTACTACCAGTCCTTGGTACGACTCCAAGATATCGTTATGCAACAGACTGTTATACTCGAAGTCCTCGCTGAAATCGACAAACGACTCATCCACAATCAGACGGATACCTTGCTGCTTGCTCCATTCGATGAGGCGTAGCAGTCCCTCCATCGGGATGAAATTGCCAGAGGGATTATCAGGATTGATGAGCAACAGGGTCTCAATGGGATGTGCTGTATAGAAACGGATAAGGTCGTCTGCCGTATAACT
The DNA here is from genome assembly GCA_002353225.1 of Prevotella sp. UBA2755. Lineage (GTDB taxonomy): Bacteria > Bacteroidota > Bacteroidia > Bacteroidales > Bacteroidaceae > Prevotella. The sequence continues at coordinate 40,485 of DEJF01000063.1, forward strand.
CAACTCATCATTATCTGGTTGGAAAGCCACAATCTGGTCTGGGCGCAGACGATGGGGATATTCCTCGAAAGTAGGATAGATAACCCCTGTCTTACCTTCCGTCCCCTCCATCAGACTCTTGATCAGTTCGGCGGCACCATTACCCACCACCACATAGTCTTGTTTGATACCGAAATACTTGCCGGCAAGCAGGGAGTTGACGAACATACCAGAAGGATACTCTGTCAGCAGCGTGTCGAAATTAGCACGTAACTCGTCTTTCATCCGCTGGGTGGGGAAATAGGGATTCACCAGATAGCAGTAGTCGAGCATCTTGGGGAACCGCCAGTGTCCGCCATAGCGGTAGTTGAAACGATGCAGCATCTCGTCACCCTCTGCGAAGATGGTCTCTGCGATGTCAAGGTCCTGGACATCGTCTATCTCATACCATTTCTCGTCACCAATCGGCAGTGCCTTCAGGTCGGCATGGTCGAGCAGGGTGATGACACGCAGCACCTGCTCATAGTATTCGTTATTCCCCAAGGCGGCACAATATGCCTCTAAGAAAGGAACATACTTATGTTGGGCGAAGTCACGAGAGAACTTATAGATATTAACCGTCTTGTAGTATTTGTCGACATCGGCATAGTTGAACGCCTTCTTGGGGACGAAGTTCACGATGTTATTATCTGCGTCGATACGAACCATCGTACCGTCCATCCATGTCTCGTATTTGGCGACGAGGGCGAGGTTGGGGTAGGGATTGCCGATAATCATCTCAAACAGACGGTCGCTGAAGATGAGGTCGCTCTCAATCAGCAAGGTGTCATCCTCCTGCAACTGCTGTTTCACCATCGACAGCGAGTAGATATTGTTGGTCTTGTCGTAGATAGGGTTCTCGGCATATTCTATCCGCAAACGGTCATCATAGCGGTTGCCGATATACTCACGCAGTTCCTGTCCTTTGTAGCCGACCACGATGATGACACGCTGGAGCGAGAGTTTCGACAACTGTCCCAGCAAGCGGTCTATCAGTCGCACACCTAATACTGGCACCATACATTTCGTCTGGTCCTTTGTCAGTTCTCCGAGTCTGCGACCCATACCAGCCGCCAAGATAATCGCCTGCATGTCTTCCTATTTTAGAATATTATTTTACCTGACTGTTGTCTTGAGGTTTCTCCATGCCATGGACGCTCTTCACCTTCATACCGAGTTTGTTGGGGAGACAGGCATTGAGAACGATACCTACGAGGGCAGAGAGAGCCAGTCCTGAGAAGTGGATAGGACCGATGTTCACATTATCCTCAGCACCATATTTCACACCAATGGCAATGACCAGGATCAAGGCTGCCACAAACACATTACGTGACGAACTGAAATCTACTCCTGCCTCCACCAGGTTGCGAACACCGACGGCAGATATCATACCATAGAGAATGAGACTGACACCACCAATGGTAGCGGCAGGCATCAGACCTATCAAGCAAGCGAACTTAGGACAGAAGGACAGCAGTATAGCCAAGATGGCTGCCAATCGGATGACGGCAGGGTCAAAGACCTTGGTAAGATTCAGAACACCTGTATTCTCTCCGTATGTCGTGTTGGCTGGGGCTCCGAAGAGAGAAGCAAGAGCGGTGGCAAGACCGTCGCCCATCAGGGTACGGTGCAGACCGGGCTCCTTCAGAAAGTCCTTGCCTACGGTAGAGGAGATGGCACACATATCACCAATATGCTCCATAATAGTAGCAATGGCTATAGGCATGATGGCAATGATGGTGGAGATAAGAAAGGTGGTGTCCATGTGGTCGATGACAGCCAGCACGGTCTGTTCTCTGCTGAAGGGCATGCCAACCCATGCTGCTTCGTGTAATGCCGAGAAGTCTACCTCACCAGTTACCGTAGCCACGGTATAACTGACCAGCACACCAAGGAGGATGGGGATGATCTTAATGATACCCTTACCCCATATGCTGGCGCAGATAACAGTCACGATGGCAACAAGTGCCAGTGTCCAGTTAGTGGTACAGTTGTGGATGGCACTACCCGACAGGACGAGTCCGATGGCGATAATCATGGGTCCTGTCACTACTGGCGGGAAGTAGCGCATGATCTTATCGATGCCGAAAGTCTTGATGAAACCAGCCATGATAAAATAGCACATGCCGGCAAAGAAGACGCCGATGCACGCATAACTCAATGCCAAAGTCTCTGTCATACCTTGCTCGACACCCAGTGTCTTGACAGAGAGATAGCCTCCGATGAAGGCAAACGAGGAGCCTAAGAATGCGGGTACCTTCAATTTGGTGATAAAGTGGAACACTAAGGTTCCGATACCGGCAAACAGCAGGGTCGTCGATACTGACAGACCAGTGAGCACAGGTACCAGGATCGTGGCACCAAACATGGCGAAGAGGTGTTGTACACCTAAGATCGTGTACTTAGGCAGACCTAACTGCCTGGCATCTGTGATGCCTTCTTTGGGAGTGATTGTTATCATGGGTATTCTTTTTATGATGTCTTTATCCTACTTGACT
>DEJF01000063.1:43056-55356 GCA_002353225.1 Prevotella sp. UBA2755
GCGGAGAGAATCATACCCTGACTCTCGATACCCATCATCTGACGGGGAGCGAAGTTGGCGACGAAGAGGATGCGCTTGCCTACCAATACGGAGGGATCCTCGTAGAAAGCGGCAATTCCACTGAGGATGGTACGATCGGTACCTGTGCCGTCGTCGATGGTAAACCGCAAGAGTTTCTTCGATTTCTTCACTTTCTCGCAAGCCTTGATAAGACCCACACGGATATCGAGTTTCTCGAAGTCCTCGAAACTAACGGTATCTTTGACAGGGGCAGCCTGATAAGCGGCAGCCTCGTTCGCTTTCTTCGTAGCCTCCAACTTGTCGAGTTGTTGCTGGATGGTCTCGTCCTCGATCTTCTCGAACAACAGACTGGGCTCACCCAGTTGGTGACCGGCCTTCAGCAGGTCGGTACTACCTAACTGTTCCCACTCGAAACTCTCTAAGTTCAGCATCTCACGGAGTTTCTGACTGCTGAAAGGCAGGAACGGCTCGAAAGCGATGGCAAGGTTTGCCACCAGTTGCAGGGAGATATTCAGGATGGTCTCCACACGCTTCATATCTGTCTTTGCCACCTTCCATGGCTCGCAGTCGGTGATATACTTATTACCAATACGGGCAAGGTTCATTGCCTCTTTCTGTGCCTCACGGAACTTAAACTGGTCGAGCAGTTTCTCTACCCGGCTCTTCACGTCCTTGAACTCCTCTAAGGCAGTTTTGTCGACATCCGTCAACTCACCACAGGCAGGAACGACACCGTTCCAGTATTTCTTGGTGAGTTGCAGGGCACGGTTGACGAAGTTACCATAGATGGCAACCAACTCGTTGTTATTGCGGTCTTGGAAATCTTTCCAAGTGAAGTTGTTGTCTTTGGTCTCTGGGGCATTTGCCGTCAGCACATAACGCAGGACATCCTGCTTGCCAGGCATGTCGACGAGGTATTCATGCAACCATACCGCCCAGTTGCGAGAGGTCGAGATCTTGTCGTTCTCCAAATTCAGGAACTCGTTGGCGGGTACGTTGTCGGGCATGATATACTTGCCGTGTGCCTTCATCATCACAGGGAAGATGATACAGTGGAACACGATATTGTCTTTTCCGATGAAATGCACCAGACGGGTGTCCTCGTCCTGCCACCATTTCTGCCAGGAGCCCCATCGTTCAGGCTCTTTCTCACAGAGTTCCTTGGTATTGCTGACATAACCGATAGGTGCGTCAAACCATACATAGAGCACTTTGCCGTCGGCACCCTCGATGGGTACGGGAATACCCCAGTCGAGGTCACGGGTCATGGCACGGGGCTGTAAGTCCATATCCAACCATGACTTACACTGTCCATAGACATTCGGACGCCATTCCTTATGCTCCTCTAAGATCCATTGCTTCAACCAGTCCTGATACTCGTTCAGGGGCAGATACCAGTTCTTGGTCTCTTTCAATACAGGGGTAGAGCCGCTAATGGTTGACTTGGGGTTGATGAGTTCCGTAGGACTCAGGTCACGACCGCATTTCTCACACTGGTCACCATAGGCTCCCTCGTTATGGCAATGTGGACACTCACCCGTCACATAACGGTCGGCAAGGAACTGTTTCGCCTCCTCGTCATAGAGTTGTGCCGTCGTCTCCTCCACCAGTTTGCCCTCATCATAGAGTTTGCGGAACCATTCGGCGGCAAACTTGTGATGGGTCTCTGAGGTGGTACGGCTATAGATATCGAAAGAGATACCGAACTCCTTGAAGGAGTCTTTGATCATCTTATGATAACGGTCCACCACATCCTGTGGAGTGATACCCTCCTTACGGGCTCTTACCGTGATGGGCACACCATGCTCGTCACTACCTCCGATAAACAGGACCTCCTTTTTCTTCAGTCTCAGATAACGTACATAGATATCGGCTGGCACATACACTCCAGCCAAGTGACCAATATGCACACCACCATTGGCATAGGGTAGTGCGGCGGTCACTGTCGTTCTCTTAAAATTCTTTTCTGCCATTCTTTTCTTATTTATTTTATATTTTGGGTGCAAAGGTACGAAAATATTGAGAAATTTTGTAATTTTGCGCCATGAAATTGAAAATCATACAAAACATCAGTCGCTGGCTGGCGGCAAATGCGTCGCTCACAGTCATCGCTGTCGCTGTGTTTACCTTCTTCGTACCTGATGCTTTCAACTGGGTACGGGGTAATACACAGACCGTTATCTTGGGGATTATCATGCTGACGATGGGACTCACACTGACGACTCAGGACTTCCGCATCCTTGCACATCGTCCGCTGGACATCTTTATCGGAGCCTGTGCGCAGTTCCTGATTATGCCATGTGTCGCCTATCTGTTGGTTCATGTGTTCCACTTGGAGCCAGCCCTTGCCTTGGGAATCCTGTTGGTAGGTTGCTGTCCGGGTGGTGTGTCGAGCAATATCATGTCGTATCTCTGTCATGGTGATGTCGCTTTCTCTGTGGGAATGACGTGCGCCTCCACACTACTTGCTCCAGTGATGACTCCTTTACTGATGGAACTGACGGCTGGTCAGATCATCGAGATTGATGCTATCGGCATGTTCCTGAACATCCTGATAGTGACGATTATCCCCGTTGGAATCGGTTGTTTCTTGAATTATACTTATTCCAAGAAAGAGGTGTTCCCCACCATCCAGTCGCTGATGCCGGGACTGAGTGTGACGTGTCTTGCCTGTATCGTGGGTGGTGTCATCTCTACTGTTCACGACGACTTGGTGGCTCGTGGCTTCCTGCTCTTCGTATGGACCTTCGGAGTGGTGTTCTGCCATAACACCTTAGGTTATCTGTTGGGATGGATGTCAGGACGACTGGCTGGTTTCAACGAGGCAAAGAAGCGGACCATCTCTATTGAGGTGGGCATGCAGAACGCAGGTCTTGCCACCGTTCTTGCCGGTACCTTCTTCGCTGCCCAGCCCCTTGCCGTCCTGCCTTGTGCCATCTCCTGTGCTTGGCATAGCATCAGTGGTACGATCTTAGCAGGACTTTTCTTACAATTCGACAAGCGGAAATCAAATAAATGATGATGATGGAAAAAGAAGAGAAATACAGGTTGCTGACCGCACAAATCCATTCTCTCATCGAGGGTGAGACCGACCGTGTCTCTGTGATGGCGAATATCAGTGCGACAATCCAAGAGGAGATGGGCTTTTTCTGGACTGGCTTTTATATCGTCTATGGTGATGAGTTACGCTTGGGACCTTTCCAAGGTAGTGTCGCCTGTATGCACATTCCTTTTGGTCGTGGTGTCTGTGGTACGGCATGGCAGCGCAGGGCAACAGTTGTTGTCCCTGACGTGGAGGAGTTCCCTGGTCATATCGCCTGCAGCAGCCTCTCTCGTTCTGAGATTGTCGTCCCTGTCTTTAATGCCAAGAATGAAGTGGTGGCAGTCCTCGACATCGACAGTCGTGACCTTAATACTTTCGATGAAGTCGACCAGAAGTGGCTGGAGGATATCGTGAAGACCCTTGCCCATTTATTTTAGAATTTCGCAAAAACTACTCCCCTCCTCCCTTTTTCCTGCGTATGCATAAAGTCCGATGGTGAGGAATGAAAGACGGTTATCTGATTCATCATTGCCGCCTGCCGTTCTGCCTGCTGATACGTTGTCTGCTCCTCGCTCATTGCCAACTCCCTGTAAAGCATCGCCAGATGGTATTTTCCATAGACATGCGTCAACTTACAAGCCAACGCCACATCCAGCGCACGCCGTTGGTAACGCTCTGATAACCCATATTGTGGCTTTAGGTGACTGAGCGTTGTTTCTGAGAAATATCGGATATGCATTCCATTCGTATCTTTTGATCGTCATTGGCAAAAGTACACAAAATACTGGTAACGCCATACATATTGAGCATTTTTCAGTCAACATCGCAGAATATTTAGCACTTTTTCATATTTTCACCACCATTTGTCAATGACTTGTAGAAATCTACACCTCCCGCATCGACATAATCGGAATGCACTGAGGGCGATGACTGGTACAAAAGAAAGCGGAAGCCAAGTTCTACGGTCTTCCTTGAAACATGTACCAGTCCGCGCTGTCTTCAAGCCAAAATTCGGAATAATTGTGCGGAAGAAGGCGCAATTTTCTTCTCGACAGGATGACTATTTAATTCAGTAAGCAAGTAAATGACAGTTGACTCCTATTGCTTGCTGCATCGTGGCGAAAGGCTGCGATAAGTCTCATAGCCTCCTGTATCAGACGGATAAATAATCGTGTCAATAAAGTAAATATGCCCATCATCACCCATCAAAACATTACCTTCAACAGCATCAAATATGTCGTGATGACCATTGGTGTAATATTCTCCGTGGTCTTCTGGGTGGAAGCCTAATCGAATGAATTCGTCATGAGTTTCTTGTTTCGTGGCAAGACGAACAGAATGCACAAACCTTTGCACTAACACAGCACATACTTTACCATCGCTGTTCTCTCCAAAGCCTATCATGCGATAGGCACAATCAGGGAAATATTTGTTGTGAGCATTTAAACGTTCAAAAAAAGAAGTGAGATTGTCATCTGAATAACGGAAATCATTCAGTTTGATAATATAATTTTGGTCTGGTGACAAATATACCTCATTCTCCGAACCTCTGTCGAAGAACTCTCCAAATTGAGTACGGTCACAGAACCAACATCCTTGCTCCTGAGCCCATTGCTTGAGTCTTACCAGTTGGACTGACTTGCAAGCCGTTGTTCCCGCAAGAGTTTCAATCTCCTCAAGGACTCCGAGCGCGATAGCGGATGCTTCATCCAATATGCCATACTGACCTGCTTCTCGGCATTCACTTTCTTGTGATAATCGTTCAGTATAATCTCCATTCATTGAGCCTTTTATGGGTTTTACGCTGCAAATATAATGATTTTTATCGACTTCAAGCCAAGAATCGGCAGAATTGTGTGAAAGGAGGTGCAATTTTCTTCTCGATATGTCCTAAAAGTGGTCGGTTTTTTGTATCTTTGCGTCGTAATCATAAAAACTAAACCTCTGGAAAAGTGGAAACCTACCAACTCCTGTTCTCTGCCAACCTGACATTCATCTTGACCAATGTGTATGGATGGCTGCTGAAGTGGTTCTATAAGCCGCAGGCGTATAGCGGTAACTTTGTGCAGTTGCTGAACCCACCACGTCCGATGAAGTGTCGCCTGATGAGCCTGATGAAGTATCCCTTCCTGTAGGCGAGACCCCTTTCCGCCTCAGCAATGACCGCTATGCAGAGTTAAGCCGGCACTTGGAGACGTTGCTTACCGACAAGCACATCTTCACTGAGCAGCACATCACTGCCGACGTGCTGATGAGACACTTGGGCATCAACAGCAACTACCTGACCGAGGTCATCCAGCGTAGCGGCTACACCTCGTTCTATGACATGATGTGTTGTGAAGATGCAGAATCAGACGTACTTGTTGGCAGGCAGCGGAGAGAAACCAAATGATTGGGACGATGACTTTGGGTATGTTCCTTGCCCAAATACAGACCCCTCGCCCCGATTAGCATAAGTCCCTTTGATCACATAAAAAAAGAGACCGAAATGGTCTCTTTTTGTGTGATCCGTTTGGGGCTCGAACCCAAGACCCCAACATTAAAAGTGTTGTGCTCTACCAACTGAGCTAACGGATCATTGCTTTGAAAGCGGGTGCAAAGTTACAATGATTTTTTGAATCTGCCAAATTTATTGGGATGTTTTTTATCTTAATGCTCATGCAGATGCCATACACTCATCACTTTCCGACGGATGGCAATGTAGTTGAGTAGTGTCATATATTGACGAAGTCAAGAAACAGAGAGTCCATTTCCTGCTTCACTTGGGGCAAAGAAATGGACTCTTTCGTTTTGTTATCCTCAGACCTTAGTCCTTACTTGATAATCACCTTTTTACCGTTGATGATGTTCAGCCCCTTGCGAGGAGCAAAGAGGCGCTGACCATTCAGGTTGAAGATACCCTCGATGGTGTTCTGACGAAGACCGTCAGTTTCAACATTCTCGATGAGTGTACTAATCTGTTCGTTACCACCGAAGTCAAGCGTGATCTCACGGGCCATACCTATGCCGCTACCCGAAGTATAGCTAAAGTAAGCGTGCGTAGCATACACGTATAAACTCTTGTCGGGCTTATAGAGTTTGTTCTTAGCAGCAAGCAGGAGTGACCTGCTGCTGGCGGTCACCTGAACCGGTGCAATCTGTCCCTCGAATGTGAGACCACCTGACGTTGTCTCGTATGTGTTGTCCGGATCGTCAAGTTCCTCATTATCATATAAGTCGTTCGATATTGTTACATTGGCGAAACTCGGGTTGTTGATAACCTCACCAGTAGCCGTCTCGGGTGTTCCCCAACGGATGATGTAGGGCACACCGGCGTCAATCTTTTCTTCGTTCGATTCACTGAAGTTGATGGTCAGCTTCTGGTTTTCGCTGTCCCAGCTGGCATTTTTGAACCGACGGATGTCGGCACCAGCCAAGCAGGTGGTAGCCAACTTCTCAGCAGAGAGGTCGAACGGCAGTGTCAGCGTGTTCCAGTAGCCGTCCTTATAGAGCTTGCGACCCTTCAGATCGACAATGGTGTATTTTTGAGTAAATGCAGTGTTATAAGCTAACGAGTAACCGCTTGACCATGTGGTGGCACACTCAATCTCACAGCCTACATAAACGGCACAGAACTCGATGTCGCCATAGATGTTGCTGAGGTCAACCTCATCGCCCGATGCATAGACATCACCGTTAGGACCGCCACAATGACCAGAGGTCTCTCCGAGCACATTACCATAGATGCTCAAGATCCACTTGTATTGGCTGTCGCCTTGGTTCAGAGAAGGCAGGGTGATCTTAGTACTGTTGCTTGGCTGGAAGGTATCAGTATTCTTAGAGGGTGTCACACCAATGGCATAGTACTTAACGTTGTATGTTGGAGCGACAGCTTCGCCGACCGATGAAGACTTGTCAGCGCTTACGGGTGTGCCTGCAGCACCGCCTGCGCCACCAGGCTTGTGATTGTCCATATCATCAAACTCACTGTCATCACCCTGGAACCAGAAAGTAACACCAGCAGCACCATTATTGTCCTCGGGGCCATAACCACCTTGACCGCCACCGGCACCTACAGAGCCCCAGTTGTCGTTCGCCCAACCGTTCTTTGCACAACCGCTGCCGCAGGCACCAGAAGCACCGCCGCCGCCACCAGCACCACCGGTACCGATAGCATGGGCACTGCCGCCACCGGCACCGCCGCCGCCGCCACCGCCGCCGGCAATTGACTGCAAGTCTGTGATGTCAAATGTAGGAATAGGGATAGGAATACCATTTATCGTTTGAATCTCAATATCCATTGTGACATTGCCACCGTTGTAAACGCCCTTACCTGTATAACCAGCAGCACCACCATTACCTTTGGCACCGCCACTGATCTGCTGCGTGATGGTGCTTGCAATGTTGAGCGTACCCATAGTAGCCTCTGCTGCCGAGCCGGCACTACCGGAATCACCAGCACGTCCAGCGAGGTCGCCACCTTCCCAGTCCGGTCTTGATGAAGGTACACGGTCGTCCTCCGAAGAGAGCATGGCAGCACCCTCGCCGCCATTGCCGCCAGCCGTACCGATGCCAGCACCGGCACCACCGCCGCCATAACCACCGTAGCCACCGCGTCCAGCAGTAATTTTTGAGCCTAAGAGCCATGCCCATTCATCGGCTTCGCCTTCATCGCCATCTTCATCAGGAGTAAAAATAGCGTCTGTTCCGTTACCGCCTTTCTCTCCATCAGCTGCATTACCGCCCGTGACTTTCAGCGTACCGTTGCCGATGATGTTGAGCGTAGAGCCCGAAGGCAGCAGGATACCGGCACCAGCACCTTTGGTTCCGCTGGCATCAGCACCCTTTACGGTGAGCGTCACACCGGCAGGGATGTAGAGGTTCACTGTTCTGCCTGCCTGCACATACATGCCGCTGCCCTGTCCGGCACCTTCGATGGTGTTGGTGAAGGTAAGGTCTTCCGATACATAGTAGTACTGGTCTTTCAGTTCGAAGCCCGCAGCCGAGCTTTCGGTGATGTGCGTCCACTCACTGGTGATGGTCTTCACCTGTCCCCAGTCGTCGGCTTTCGTATCCGTATCCTGCGCCCAAGTGCTACCCTGATGTGTCAGGGTAGCCGCAAAGAGGGCGAGGAGTGTCATTATAGATAGTCTTTTCATTGTTACCTATATATTTATGTCATATTAACGGATATCGTCCTCAGAGAAGCCTGAAGGAGTCTCACCTCCATACTCAAAGAGAACATTCGACTCAACACTTGCGCAGAGCATCTGAGTGGTCTGCACGGGGACTGCCTGCATGGTGGGCACGATATAATTCTTTTTCATTTTACTAAATATGTTTAAATGTTTATTTTACCAAAACTTTTTTGCCGTTTACGATGTTAATACCCTTCTGGGGAGCGCTGAGGCGCTGACCGTTGAGGTTGAAGAAGGTGTCAGAATCATGAGACTGTACCCCTGAGTCCTTAACCATGTTGATGCTGGTGATAACGTCTTCGTTGTTGAAGTCCATCACTATCTCACGTGCGGAGGCTGCTGCTGCAGGGATGATGAAGTAAGCACGGCAGGCACCCACGTTGATATTCTTAGAGGGATAGTAGAGCTTGTTGTCAGCACCAAGAATCAACTTCGTCTTGTCGCCGGCGGTCAGCGTTGCCGATGACGAGAACGTACCCTGGAAAGTGACGCCATTGGCGGCGGGAGCTTGAGGCGCCAGTTTTGTTACCGTCACGTTGTAGAAGTCTACTTCATGGCGAGTGTTGCCATCTGAGGTGTTGTCCACAAAGTTGGTGCCTGACGTCCACTTCACCAGATAAGGTTTGCCGGCTTCAAGCCCATTAGTAGAAGCGTTTACAAGATCGAACTTGAGGTAAAGCACTGGGCCCTCTTTCCTATACATCGGATCTGGTATTTGCGTCCCGTCGGGATAATAGCCTGTAGCGGTTGTATTCATCTCGTATATCGTGGCTCCTTGCAGAATGGAAAGATTAAACTGAGAAGGTGTCATGTCGAAAGGCAGGCAGAGGGTGTTATAGTTGTTGTCTGTGTAGAGCGTGCGGTTCTGCAGACGAACGGTAACCGGGTACTTCTGCGACATAATCTCTTCATTGTAGAAGAAGTCGGTGAGCGTCTCGGTGTTGTCGCCAGAACTCTTGAGCTTACAGGTGGTTGCCACCTCTACGAAGGTCATGTCGCCATAGACGTCGTTGAGCACTATTGTACGCAATGCTTCATCTGTCTCTTCGCCACCAAAGAACTCCTTTGTCGCAGTAGTGAAGACACTGCCTGCCGTACCGTCAGCCTTACAGCTCTTACCATAGATGAGCAGTGCCCACTGGTAGCCGCTCTTGTTCTTCGGGAGGATAAACGTCGTAAGGGTTGAAGGAGTATATGTCTTGGTGACAGAACTAAGGTCCGAACCGTTCACCTTCGTTTTTGTAGGCTGCAACGTAATAGTATACGTCTTTTCGCCGGCGTTCGTCGTGCCGTTAGCACTGGCTGAGCCGGTGACGCCACCAGAGCCGCCATCGTGCATGCCATTACCAGATTCCCATCCATCGTCATCATCATAGTCATCGGCACTATCTCTCAAACCACGTCCTTGTATATCCGCATACTTAGGGTTGGTCAACTCAACACTGGCACCGTCAGGAGAATCAGTATTATCTGCATTTTTACCACCTGTTCCACCTTTAGCTCCAGCATGGTAGTAACCGTTTGAGGTTCCGCTGTAAACTACCCATGCGACGTTACCTGCGGCACCGCCGCCACCGCCGCCGCCGCCGGGGCCACCCGTTCCGATGTTAGCAGCTGCGCCGCCGAAGCCACCGGCTCCGCCGCCACCGCCACCAGATCCCAAATATACATTTGAACCTGGGTGTTGAGAGCCTGTTTTACCCCTTGCACCACCAGTAGCAACTTGAGCGTCTGTTGCGCCGCCTGTGGCCGTCACAGTGATGCCGTAAGTCTGGTCAACAAAAAGCTGACCCATGTTTTCTGCAGAGCTACCGTCACTACCAGGATTACCATCAACGCCTATTTGCGTAGTCTCTTCGCCAGCACTTCCGTTACGCGGACCGCCGGTACCACCGGCACCACCGTTGCCGCCGCGGGAACCGATGCCGGCACCAGCACCGCCGCCGCCATTGCCACCGTTTCCACCAGAGCCTGGAAGGAATGTATTATTATCATTTGTATAGATGTCGTCACCATTGCCGCCATTGCCGCCGTTGGCAGCCTTACCACCCGTGGCAGTCACTGTGGCGCCATTGCCGCCGCCGATGATGTAGAGTGTGTTGCCTTCAGTCAACTCGATACCGGCACCGGCACCCGTTGTACCGTTGGCGTTGGCTCCCACACAGGTGATGTTCACGCCTGCAGGCAGATAAAGATATACCGTACCCAGGATGGTCAGTCCGCTGCCTCCTGCAGTGGTGTTGGTGAAGTTCAGCGACCTCGTCAGCCGATAATAGGAGGTGGTTCCTGAACCACCCAGCGTCTTACCAGTAGTGGAGCCCTCCGACAGGGCTGTCCAGGTGTCAGAAGTGGTCTCCTCCTGTGTGTAGACATAATCCCAACTGGTCTGCGCCATTGCCTCGCTGCCGCCAGTAAGGCTTCCTAAGGCAAGGGCAAGTGTCGTGAAGAGTAAATGTTTTTTCTTCATGTCGTTAAAATTAAGTTATTATTAAATTGTTAAAAAATAAAATGTTACATGTGTATATTCGTTCAGCAAAATTACAATTTATTATTAAATTTAGGAGTACGTTTTGCGTACACTGCATCCAAATAAATATTTCAAATGGGTAGCGAGTTGTTGGAATGGTAGAAAATTGCTCGTTTGACAATCGGGAATTGTTCGTATGACAACCCCCAGGGGCGCGCTTCCTCTGCCCCGAGAGAAAAAAAGACCGTTTTCTTTTGTTGTTCGGACGTTTTTTTATACCTTTGCAGGAGATACGTTAATCATCCGATTAGAGAAAATCGACATGACAACTATAGCGTTTTACCAATACCTCATTCACTTCACAGTGATTCTGACCATCCTGATAACGATGGCGGTGTATCTGCTGACATCAAGGCGTAACGCTTTCGGCAGCGAGCTCATCACCGACCAGCGCCTGCGTCGTAAGGCGGGCTGGCTGATTCTTATCTACGCATTCATCTACCTGGCTAATATCCCGATGGTGCTATGGCTTGCTGATGACCTGCAGCTCCTGCAGATGGCAACTGTCACAGTCGACATGACAATATGGTGTCCCGTGGTACTGCATTTCTTGCTCGAACTGTTGCAAGACCGCCGGCACTGGGACAACCGGCTGTTGCTGATCAGCGTGCTGGCAGTGATGCCCCTGACGGGGTGGCTGCTCACTGGGTACACATGGTGGAAATGGGCAGTATATGGCATGTACATAGCTGAAGTGGTCTTCTTCATCGGCTGGTACATCAGGGCTGCAATAGCCTACCACCGCTTCCTGGCCGACAACTACGCAGACCTGGAGCATAAGGAGGTCACCTGGAGCTGGATAATTCTAAGCTCCATGTTCTTCTCCCTCATCAACTATCTGCTGATGCTGTTCCAAGGCGACATGCAGATATGTGTAGCCTTATCATACATTTTACACTTTGCCGACATCCTGTTCATCGGTATCATTGTCTGGTACATTGACCATCAGCAAGTACTGGAGCCGTTGACGGCGGAGGCCGTAGCAGAGGAACTGGCAATGGAAGAGGAAGCAGATACTGATGATACAAGCAACATGCTGACTAATCAGCCTACCAAGGATGACATCATCGTCATCAAGACGGGTGCTCTGTTGCGTAAGCACTGCGAGGAGGCGCAGCTTTTCCTGCAGCACGACCTGTCACTCAAGACAGTGGCCCAGGTGTGCAATACCAATCGCACCTACCTGGGCCGCTATTTCGCCTCGCAGGGTCTTACCTACTATACTTATATTAACAAGTTACGCATCAACCACTTCCAGTCGCTCTATCGTGAAACTCTAAAAGGGGAAAATACCCCCCCCACACTCCAACAGTTGTCAATAGACAGCGGCTTCGTCAGCTATACTACCTTCTCACGTGCCTTCCTTGCTTGCACGGGCATCAGCGTCCGCCAGTGGTTAGAACAAGTGAAACTGGAAGAGTAGGCTTATATCATTCTATCTTTTTATTTTAGTGCTCATGAAGATGCCATACATGGAGTACTTTCCGGCGGATGGCAACATAGTTGAGCAGTGTCACTAACAGATAGAGTGC
>DEJF01000063.1:55413-102120 GCA_002353225.1 Prevotella sp. UBA2755
GGGGAGGTAGTAGCCTCGCAGAACGAGGACGATGATGACGGACAATACAAGTACCAGGGTGTTGAGGCTGATGGTCAGCAGGTGATAGGGACGTGCCACGGCATTGGGCGAATAACCAATCAGTAATAGTGTGTCGATCTTTTCCGTGTTCTTTTGCAGGAGCAGAAAGATACTGAGCAACAGGACATAGAAGGCGAGGGCACTGATCACCAGTCCGACCACGAGGACAATACTGATGATGATACGCAGGAGATGAGCGGTACGTGCCGCCTCTGCATCATCCGCCTCAGTCTCGTAACTGTGATGATCAAGATACTCGGTTATTCGCTCGTCAGCAGGGTTACTGACAGTAACGATCAGTCGGGAAGGCTCTGGTTGACGGTCTGGTGACAGCGTAGCGTTCATCTGTTCCATAAAAGCCTGTGGAACAAGGATGGTGTTGAGTTTCTTGGAGAAAGCGACTACCCTGCCTGTCAGTTCTTTGCGTCCTGCCGTACCACTTAATAAGAACTGTATCTTCACCATGGAGACCAGACTCTCGGAGAGTGCTGGTAGCCCCTGACTGCTGGCAAATCCGAAATTATAGAGGTTCAGGTAGTTACGTGGCAGGATGATAGGCACCTCGTTATAACCCTCTTGCCACTTCCATCGGGACAGGTCGACATCGATGAATTCGTCGGGTACTGCCTCGAAAAACATATCCGTCGAGAACTGTACGCCTAACCGTTGACTGCCCAGTGTTGCCACCACGCTGAATAGCGAAGGGGTAAAAGTACCGACTTGACTGACAAAGGGTTGCTGGCGTACATCGGCAATCTCCTCAGCCGTAAAGGTGGGAGCCTTGCCTGTCAGGGTGCGAACGGTGCTCACATGCTTTGCCATCACCATCTGTCCCGGTTTCAGGAAACTATCACTACCCGTGAACATCGGGATGATATCCGTAGCAAACTGGATAGCGGCGAGAACGATGGTCATACCGCAGAGGTTGGCGAGCACGAAGCCCGCCAACTGTCCTGCGTTAAGATGTCGGCTTAATAGCCTGTAGAGCAATCTGTTCACTAAGAAAGAATTACATGATTTGTTTCAGGAACATCTGCATGAAGTACTCCAGTGGATCCTTCTCCTTGTCCTTCATGTTCAGTACCAGTTCGATACTGGTGTCGCTGGTGTCATACATCTCAGCACTGCTGACATGCTCGCCTATAGCCTTTGCCCCTTGACTTGCTGTTCTGTTTACTGAGCCTGCCAAATTAGAGATCAAGTCGAGGTCACATGCGACGTAGAAACGACGACCCTTCACATTCTGGTAAGTCTCCTTAACCTCTGTGAAAGCGCTCGTCTCACCAACAGCGACATAGGTGGCACCGTCTTTGAATCCGAAGTCCAACCCCTTCTCAGGATTCATGCCGTTCTCTTTGGCAAGGTCAACGACACTCTGATCCTTTGTCTTGATATAGACAGCAGCATTGGGCATTCCACCCTTGACCTCACCGACACCAATGGCGAGGTCGCCGTCAATAGACTCAAGTACCTTCTTGGCAAGTTCCTTCTGTGCGTCAATACCAAGGTCCTTGAAGACGTCTTTCTTGTCCATCATCTCAAAGAGTTTCTTGCCGTTGAAGTTAGCAAAGATAGCAAATGCGCCCTTCTCGATATATTTCACATAGTCACCGCTGATCTTTCCGCACATCTGGTTGCTCTCGTCGATAGACTTCTTCCAAGCGTCAGACTTGGCAAGGCACTCTACATCGAGTTTTGCCACACCCTTGTCGGTAGTGAGGTTCATGATGATACTGAGGTCTTTCAACTCAGCACCCTCTGGCAGGTTCTTCTTGATATCGGCAACCTGTCCTTCTGCGATAGCCATAGGGATGAGCGCCTTGATATAACCCTGACCCTCAGCGAGTTTGGCGAAGTCCTCATTCTCTGCCATCGTGTTCTGGGTGTCGTCATTCTTGAACTTGGCAATGATATCGTCAATAGTGCTTTCAGAACCATAGAAGTTCGCATCGTCGAAGGCAACGGTATATTTATTGCCGTCAGTGCAATACTGGATACCGTCTTTCTCCTTCACAGCCTCAAAGTCTCCCTCTTTGGCAAGGGTGTTCAGCAACTGTGCGAAGTCGTCCTTGTCCAGAATAGTACCGATGACACCAACTTTTCCTTCCTTGTCTCCAAAAATATAAATAGGCTCACGCAGGTCGACACCAGCCTTGGCAGGGTCTTCCACAATCTTCTTGATAAGTTCCTTGGAGTCCTGAGTCTTGGCATTGCCCTCTATGGTCTCCAGTAATTTCTTCTTGGCTTCCTCATTGTCACCCACCTTACTCTTCTCAAACATCTGCTTCACGTCGATGCTGACAACAGCAGCGTCGGCAGGGATGAACTTAGAGATCTTTGATGATTTGGCACACGATGAGAGTACGAATACCGCAATAAGCAGCAAGTACATCAAATTAATTTTCCTCTGTTTCATAATAATCATGTTTTTAGGGTTAAAGTACGATATTAATTCTAATCATGGCACAAAGATATGAAATAAATCTTAATAGTTCGCCCTTTATTATTATTTTTTTGTATTTTTGCACCCAAATGGGCATATTGTATATTGTACCCACCCCTGTGGGCAACATGGAGGATATGACACTACGTGCCATCCGTATCCTGAAAGAAGCCGACCTTGTGCTGGCTGAGGATACGCGGACATCGGGTATCCTGCTGAAGCATTTTCAGATTCAGCAGCATCTCCTTTCCCATCATAAGTTCAATGAGCATGGAACCAGCGCCTCCATTGTAGAACGACTACAGGCAGGACAGACGATAGCCCTTATTAGTGATGCCGGTACACCAGGTATCTCCGATCCCGGCTTCTTTCTGGTTCGTGAGGCTGTGAGGGCTGGAGTGGAGGTGCAGACACTGCCTGGTGCTACGGCTTTCGTCCCAGCCTTGGTAAGCAGTGGACTGCCCTGTGACCGTTTCTGTTTCGAGGGTTTCCTGCCCCAGAAGAAGGGTAGGCAGACGAAGATACAGAGTCTTGCCGACGAGGAACGTACGATGGTGTTCTATGAGTCGCCCTATCGGGTGCTGAAGACATTGCAGCAGTTTGCCGAGGTGATGGGTCCTGACCGTCAGGTGAGTGTATGCCGTGAGATTAGTAAGGTACATGAGGAAAGTGTCCGTGGCACCTTGCAAGAGGTGATAACTCACTTTACGGAGCATGAGCCACGAGGTGAGTTCGTGATAGTCCTTGCAGGACGAAATGAGAAATGAGTAATGAGAAATTAGAAATGATATGAAAAAGTTATTGATTTTGGCACTGGGTGCCGTAGCAGTGGTTGCCTGCAAGCAGCAGGGACCAAAGGCAGAAGAGTTGATGATGGCGCAGCAGGCTGACTCGCTGAACCGTATCATCCAGCAGAAAGACAATGAGATTAACGACATGATGGCAACCTTCAATGAGATTGAGGAAGGCTTCCGTGTTATTAATGCCGCTCAAGACCGTGTGACGCTTGCCAAGGACGGTGAGGGTGCAAACCGTACGCAACGAATCCGCGATAATATCGCACAGATTCAGCAGACGATGCAGCACAACCGTGAGTTGATTAACAAACTGAAGAACCAGTTGCGTCAGAGTTCCGTAAAAGGTGATGAACTCCGTAAGACCATTGAGAGTCTCATACAGCAGATGGAGGAGAAAGACAAGGAGATCACCCAGTTACGTAATGACTTACAGACACGTGACATTCGTCTTGCTGAACTGGGTAATGAGGTTGCCGACCTGACAGTAGAGACCTCTATGCAGAAAGCAGAGATTTCCCAGAAAACAGAGACGATCTCGGCTCAGGACAAGCAGTTGAACACCGGCTGGTTTGTGTTTGGTACGAAGAGTGAATTGAAAGAGCAGCATATTATCGAGAACGGTAAAGTGTTGCAGTCTAATTTCAATCGTGATTACTTTACGAAGATAGACATCCGTGTCGATAAGGAAATTAAACTTTATTCTCGTTCCGCTAAGTTACTGACGGCTCATCCTTCTTCCAGTTATACTTTGGATCGTGATGCCAGCAAACAATACGTGTTACGTATCACGAATCCACAGTTGTTCTGGTCTACCAGCAAATATTTGGTGATACAAGTTAACTAAACATGATAGGTAGGAAGTTCTTAGTCTGGGTAGGACTTGCTTTGGTTCTTGTCAATTGTGGAGGTGACGATACTTCGTCATCGCCTGATGTGAGTGTTGCAGCAGGACAGGAGTCGTTTACCTGGGGATCGGATGTCCGTTCACAAGATATCCTGTTGACGGGTAAAGGCTCATGGAGTGTCAGAAGTGATGCCGATTGTCAGAACTGGTGTTATCCTGTGAAGGCAAGTGGTAATAGTTCTTCCGTCCCCTTGTGGGTTAGTCCGAATATTACGAATAAGGCACGTTCAGGAAAAGTGACCGTTACCGTGGGAGGCAGATCGCAGACCATCACCGTGTCCCAACCTGCTTTCTCTGGCGACCTTGATGAATACGTGTATTACTTACCCGTTGTTTTCCATGTGCTCTACCACGATGCTAAAGACGAGACGCAGAATGCGCCTCAAAGTCAGTTCACGAAGATTCTCACTGCTGTCAACAAACTCTATGCTGACAACCACATGAACATAGTCTTTGAGATGGCGAAGTATGACGATGACGGAGAACTGCTTGACGAGCCAGGTATTATTCGGCATCAGGTGAGTTTCGACGAGTTGGATGCACATGACTTCCTGGGCAGTACTGATGAGAAATACGACGAGTATGTCGATTATCAGATGAACCTGAAAAAGTGTATTAATATCTTTATGTTCTGTTTTACACAGGAAGACGAGGAGACGACTTCTTTGGGACTGACGACATTACCCATTGTCACCAATACGCATTCGTTAGAGGGACTTTATGCGACTGACAAAGCCAATGACTATGCCTATCTGGATCAGGTATGGGGTGTCTGTGTCAATAGTGCGTTCATCAACGAGTGGCAGGATGACCAGCATGTCAACTCGAAATTCATTGTCGCAACCCTGGCACATGAGTTAGGGCATTACTTAGGACTGCTCCATACGTTCTCTGAAAACGAGTGTGAGGATGACGACTATTGTGATGATACGAATAACAGTGACTATAATGAGTATGTCGAGTACATTACTAATTATATAAATAAGGAATTAGCCCTTAATCCAAAAAGAACTTTCACAATCGATGAGGTGGCCACCCGTACCGATTGTAAGACAGGAGAGGAGTTCGTGGCAAAGAACATCCTCGACTATGCTTTTACAACAAGTGAGGAGTTCACTAACGACCAGTTTCGCCGTACCCGTTTTGTCTTAGAGTATTCCCCTTTGGTGCCGGGTCCTAAATTGGTAGACTACAACACTACGGGTAAGGGAATGCGTGGTGTCTCCACGACTTTGAATATCAAGCGACCGAATCCTTGTCCGAAGGTACCCGTCAAACAGATGCCTCCAGTCATTAAGAATTAGTTATTTCATCATGACCTTTTTCGCTCTGTTTCCCTGCTTACGGATGACAAGTCCTCTGTAAGCAGGGGTAACAGGATGCCCTTCAAGGTTGTAGGTCTTGATATTCTTGTCTTGCAATTCTGATACCTTCGTCTCATGGATGCCGTCAGTGCCGGCAATGACTTTGATGTCACCTAATACTGTTTCTATCATGGACACCCCATTTTGGGCAAGTATCTGGTAGTTACCTGTTTCCAAGGAGTTGAAATGACACTTCAGGTCAAATTCTGTGCCAATCTCCCCATAGTACATTTCCTTTATCGTCGATTTGACTATCTGTCTGGGTTCCTCTTGGTTGTTGTCATCCAGAGGAATAGCATAAACGAGGATGGCATCATGCAAAGAACCTTCATCGACCTTCATCCTATAGGTGATTTCCACCTCTTCATTGTCGGCATATTCTTCTTTAGCATCATTGCTGATGACCGATAAGGAAACCTCCTTCTTGAAGGTGACAGACGCTTTTCCTTCTTTGACTTCCATCAAGATAGCATGATTCTCATAACCCCTGCATGGTTCCCACGCTGTCTCATCGTCTACCGTACGGAAACAGGGGTATAACTCATAGTCGCCATCCTCCACATCTGTCAATGTCAGTGCGTATTTCTCACCGTCCTCTTCCGTATCATAATATTTGTAGATGGTTAAATCGTCGAAGTCTGACAGGGTATAGTATTGCTTGTTACTACCGCCATCCAGACAGAATCCTACCTGACAGTTCTTGATAAGCGGATAATTGATGTTTTGAATACTATAACCCAATGATAGCGTACAACACTTGTCCTTCACTTCCACCTCAGTATCGCTGGTATTAAACATCAGCACATCCATCGCTGGTCTGGTCGTAGGCTCTTTAGCATGAGGGTAGATTCCCGTCGTGAATATCTGTCCCATTCTGAAACCGTCGTTGACAATAGCCCCACCCGTGCCTTGTCTCACAGGCAGCAGGGAATTGATACGGTAGAAACCATTGCCATTCCCGCTCCATCCCCAGTTGATATGGAACAGATCCTCACTGTCATAGCCGTCCACCACAAAGGCATGACCGCTACTGGAACTCTGACCGCCGAAATAGACCGCCTTAGCCACTTTCACCTCATCATATAACATCTGTAACCATTCCTGATAGTTGTGGAGTTGTTGATGATGGAACCTGACATGCTCAAAACCTAAGTAATTGTAAGCGGCAATGCCACCACCGGCATCTGTGGCAGAAGAGCCTGACCCGTAGTTGATGCCATATTTCATATTCATAGCGGCACCACAGATGTGCATCAGTTGGGCAACAGCCGCTTTCTGTTCCTCTGTTACTCCCTCCTGGTGACAGTCATCGACCAGATTGCCCCAGTCAATGACGGTACTGGCGGGTATCGCTTCGTCACTGAACTGCAACCATGCTGGCTCTTGCTTGTCTCCTTGGCTGACATTCAGGTCTTTCCATTTGTAATCCTTTCTGGCAGGAATCTCTTGAGTCACTTTGGTGCCAGCCTTCAAATACTCGTCCTTCCAAGTATAGAGCACCTGGGCAAGTGCTGTTGCCGCGCATCCCGTTACAGCCTGTTTGGCATCTATGATCTTTTGGGTGCATTCTTCATCGCTATAGGATGTCACCATCGGACATTGTGCGTTATAAGGACTTGTCTGGTCCCAAGCACAGGTGGTCTGTATGGCAATGGCAGGACCGTAATTGCCAATGGCACGCTTGGGAGCGGTGATGTTCCATTGCTGGATGATGGCAATCTCGTCCGCATAATGCTGTAACCATGAGCGGAGGTTCTGCGGAGCCTGTGCCTCGTCATACGTTCCATCCTCGCTATAGCCAAGGATAACAGGTGTACGCTCATCGCCACTGACAACGACATAGCCTCTCTTCTGGTCGGCATTGAACACATAGCAATAGGCGTTCATTCCTCCTGTCACCATTGCCGCCCGTTTCTGTTGTGTGATACTCCTTCCTTTTGTCCCCAAGAACTGTCGTGCCCTCTGGAATGCTGTCTGTTGGTCAATAGGTTGGGCGAGTAGTGGTGTATTAAACAGCCACAGGATAGCGGCAACGAACGTCAGCAAGGTATATTTATAGAATAATCTGTCCATAAGTGATGTCTATAGTTTGTTGGTTGCAAAGATAGGAATATTTCTTTGTCCAACAAAATAATCGGGCTGGAATTTGAGTTCCAGCCCGATTGATGTGTGACTATTGATGTTGGTTGATAAACGAGAGAACAGTCTTTAGGCTCTCCTCGTTCTTCCACTTAATCTTATTCGTTTTCAGGAAAGTCTTCCACTCTTTCTTCCCCTCCGCATTGAGGATATCCTCCACTTCTTTCTTATTAGCCGCGATTTGTCTTCCACCAACAATAAAGAGGTATTGGTTTTTCAATGAGATATCCCTTCCGTCGTTACGTTCTTGTAGCATCCGACCTAACTCTGGGGTGTCTAACCCTCCTAATTCAAGAGACGACAGGTCACGGGATGCCGATGAGTTCAGACTGGCACCATAGGCTCCAGTACCAGAGAACAGGGCATCAAAGTCTGCTTTCGTCAACTCTACGACCAGATTGTTATTCTCTGCGGCGATAATCCTCACCAGTTGATGATCACTATAGATATAGGCATCATTGCCGATCTCTACTCTGATGACACCCTTGTCTGCCGATTGGAAAATCTTCTGGTCAGCATTGAGGTAGTGGAGTTTGTTGCCCCACAAGTGGATATTCAACTTAGTCTCGGTCTTTTTGTTACCTTCAAAGTAGATCGTTCCGTCTGTGAAGTTCTCGTAGATATAGGGCCATTTGGTATTCGGCTCATATTTCTGGGCGTAGGTTGTCACGACGGCACAGACCAGTAAGAGGAACGAAATTAGTCTTTTCATATAGATTGATTATTTAATGATTGTCTTCTTGACCTGCTTCCCGTTACGTACAATAGTCAGTCCCTTGCGGGGAGCGTTCTGTCTTTGTCCGTCCAAAGAGTAGAAGTCTGTCTTGCCATTGTCAACAGTATTCACGTCGTTAATGCCAGAAGAATTGACAATATTAATGGTGAAAGTGCGACTCAGTTCATGTCCGTTCTCATTGTTCTTCACAATAATCTCCACCAGACGTGAAGTGGAATTGGGCATCTCCTCGGTAGTAACCAGTTTCATATCCTCTATCTTGAAAGGAACAGAGGCGTACTTCTTGGTGATTGGATTTCTGGCGCCACGGAGTGTGAAGGTGTAGGTGGGATTTGTAGCCTCACTCTCAACGGTCACATCCGCAACCACCGTTCCGACAGGAGCATCCTGAGCCACAGAGAGGTTAGACAGGATAATGTCGCTGGGGTACTCGGATGGTGGGCGGATGCCAACCACGATGTCCTGTCCGTCAGTATAGGTATAGCCCATGGTAACATCTTTCAAACCGTCTAATGGGAAATAGGCATTGTTACTTCCGCCCCATCCCCAGTTGACATGAAAGAAAGAACCATCGTAACCATCGAGGTTAAAGCAGTGTCCGTAACCGCCTTTCGGATCGGTACCGCAGTATATCACGGCACGTCCTTCCCGTAGTTCCTGAAGGACCAATTCTTCCCAGTTGCCACTATAGGAATCCCGTTTATAGTATTTCACTGACTGTGGGTAACCAAAATAGGTCTTTAGTGCCGGAGCGATTGCCGATGACTGTGCACCGGACCCGTCCGTTCCATAATTCATATTGACTGCCACACCACACTGATAGAGCAAACGTGCCACATTATCGCTGCTTGGCGAACTCAATATCGTAGCCCAGTCATAGGGTTCTTCTTCGTCATAGTTGATATGTAACCAGCCGTACTCATTATGCTGGTAACCGTGATCTCCTGTTGGACGTGCCGGGTGTTGGGCAACACTCATAGCCTGTGCCATACCTACAGCGACACAGCCTACATAAGTACCCGTTGGACAGAATTTTCTATAGGAGCCGCTTTGATTCCAGTTCACCTTAATCAGCGGTTCAATCTTTTCTGCTGCTCTGTTTGCACGATGCTGGGCTTCTGTAACTTGTGGCATGCCGTCTACAGTCTGCCATCCGGCATTCTGCTTACTTAGATGACGGGCATTGTCAATAATCTGCTCGCCAAAGATACTCATCTGTGCTTTGACATTGTCTGGTTGTCCGTCCATCTGGTAGACACCCTCGGGAGAATAGCCAAACAAGGGCATTGACGTGTCGTCGGCAGAGATTAAAGCCCATCCCTGTGGTGCAAACTGTACGACATAATAGGCGGTCTGTCCGTTGTGGGCGACAGCCTTGACGGAAGACACAGTCCCGTTAAAACCGTCAATGCGTACTTTCATTAATTGCTCAGCCTTGCTTGCTGCCATCTGTTGACTTACACCTTTGGCGTTTACAGAAACAGCCAGTGAGGTCAATGCGATAAGGAGTAATAGTTTCTTCATCTTAAAGGATTTACGATGTTAGTTAAAATCAAAATCCCCTTCCTCCCCACGTCCCTGGAGAGGAGCGTGGAGAAAAAGGGGAAGTGTTTATATAAGGTTACTTACGGATGCGCTTGTTGGACAAACGTACCTTATTAACCGTCTTCTTCGCTTTGGCACTTGTCTTTGCTGCACCTTTGCGGGCGGCAGCAGACTTAGCAGGGGTAAATGTAGCAATAGTTGCTCTCTCCCACCAGCCCATAGGGTTCTCAAATGCTGCGTCATAAGCGTAAACTCCAAAACTGTCTGATGTCAGACTTCCATCTTTGTTGATGGTAAATGGAATCCAGTCTGCGTTGGTGTCATTCCTGTTGATGGAGATTAAGCCTAATTCGCCACTTCGAGACATAGTGGTGCCTAATATCTGCCAAGCGGCTACATATATGATACCCTTGTCGAGATCATAATAGCCAGGAATCTCAGAACCTTCGAGGTAGAGATCCTTGATCACCAAGGCGTTCTCTAATTCGGTGTTCTCAGGATCCTCAGCGATCGTGATGATGCCACCGTCATAATCTGTAGGTGTCTCATCGTATGCAGACTGATAAATGAAGTTGAACGTACCTAATATCATGTCCTTGGTGGGAATGAAGCCGGCATATTTCCAGATAATCTTTTCAGAAGAATAGGCATCATTGACATTACCATAAACGTCATAGATAACGCCCTCGGCAACCTTGAAGGTGACCATGTCGCCAACGGTAGGCTCTACAGGAAGTTTGAAGGAAATCTTCTTGCCTTCAACGCTCCATTGGTCTGCCTTCAGGTTGTAAGTGACAGTCTTGTCATCGTTGGTATAAGTCACGGCAATATCGCCTGCCTTAATGTCATCTTCAATAAGGTACACATTGAATGGCATGGTCATAACACCTTTGAATCCCTCCCAGTCACCAATGACAGCATCAGTGGCAGGTGTGACATTCTCATCAGCAATAGCCCAGTTGGCATTGGTAACATGTACATAAATGCCTACGAACATATCCTCAACAGATTCTGCTGTCTCGTCAACAACTGTTGTGAATGCGCCACACTTGTTGCCCGTTTCGTCCGTAAAGGCGCCAGCCTCCCAAGAGAAAATCATGTGGGCACCAGCAGGAACGTCTGCAGCAGTGAAGGTGGCTGTGTTACCGCTGACCTCTACTGTGATGTCATCCTCTGTCAATGCTACAGGATTGCTGAAGTCAAACTCTTTGTAGTAGGCACCGGTCACCTTACCCTCACCACGAACTAATGCCTGGTCGAAAGTAATGGTTGCCGACTTGGCGGCTGCATCTGTTGAGAGAGATGCGGGTTTCGGAGCCTTCGCGTCAGTAGTAGTTACGCTAACAGCAACAACCTCACCCACGATACCTTTATCATTAGCGGCAACAGCGTAAATCTGATAAGTGGTGTTTGGCTCACAAAGAGGAGTATTGTCTGCCTTACGCATATTGTAAGTAAAGGTGGCAGCACTGTTCGTATTCAGAATTTCCTGACTCACGCTGGAGTAGCCACCCTTCAGCAGGGTAGCGCCATCCAGTGCGTCAGCCTCGTCAGCCTCATCCACCACATAGGAATAGTACAAGGTACCTGCTCCTGGCGTGATGGTGAATGTGAAGGTAGAGTCCGCTGTCTCTGTCACGGTGATATTGACGGAAGGACCGTCACCATAGTTCTCGGTCTTAGGATCGTCCCAAGTGGTACAGCCAGTCAGGGCGATGGCAACCATCATGATACTATATAATACTTTCTTCATAATCGTTACTTATTATTATTGTTTCGTAAGTTTAGCACCAGGGATGACAATCTCGAACCATCCGGCAGAGGTGGTTGTACCAGCGTTATAAGCGTGGGATCCGAAGTAATCACTGAAGGTGATCGTTCCATTCTCGTCAATGGTACCAACAAGGCTACCGCCAGTCTCAATAGCAGCAACACCGTCAGGACCATAGAATGCTTCGAGGATACCATCGTAAGAACTACTCTCATAGATAGTCTGTCCTACAGGAATGGCGATTTCTGTCTTTTCTGCGTTCACCGTTCCATAGACTGGATTAGTAGTGCCTCCAGGAACCAGGTTGTAGATCCATACCTTTGACAGGTCATCGGCATCTTTCACAATCTGGACTGTCCAGTTGAGGGCATCACCCCACTTAGAGCCACCAGTACCGGTAAATGTGCCGAGGATGGCTGCCAGTGGGTGCTCGTCGTCATTAATAGTCACCTTACAAGTAGCGTTTGCGCCAAGATTGACACCATTGGGATTTACCAATGAGATCGTCAGGTTCACATCACCGTCAAACTCGTCATTGTCGATAATGTTCAGTTTGATAATCTGTGTGGGGGCATCCTTGGTGAAGGTCAGTGTTTTGGAACTGTTTGCCAAGGTGAAATGCTCTCCCTCAACAGCACCTGCCGTCTCAGGGATGGTAATCTCGAAATCAACAGTCGTCTCAATACCAGAGAGGGAAGTGAGCAGTACGGGAATCTCAATGCTCCCCTCCGTCTCACCGACACTTGCCGTGGAATTGGTCATCGCCACAAAAGCGTCAGCATCATTGAATGATGGTTGGTCGTTGCTGCACGACGTAAACGTCAGGAATGCGGCAGCCACCATACCGTATGCTAATTTATATATTTTCATAATTCTAAATTCTAAATTTCAAACTATAATTAATAGCCCTCGTTCTGCTCCATGTTCGGGTTAGCATTACGCTCACGCTGTGGAATAGGCATCGCCCACTTGTAATTGGGGAATGGTACGTCTTTATTGACGGAACCATCGAAGTCAGTACGAGTAAGAGACTTTTTGCAACGAGCATAATCATAGACGATATGTCCTTCAAACATCAACTCCTTACGACGCTCCTTGAATACGTCAAAAGAGGCGTCAACTGATGCACCACGTTTGGTGGCAACAGTTCTGAGATCATTCAGAGCCGTTGTTCCGCTGATAGCGGCACCATTGGAGATAGCCTCTGCACGGTTGAGATACATCTCCGCAAGGCGGATGATGGGCACATTGGTCTCTCTTGGGTTGGCACCTTCCTTACCACTGTATTTCATCATGAGCCAGTCTGTCTCATGTTTCTTGAACAGGTTCAGGCGTATATCACCATCCTCATAGAGGTCATACAGATCCTGAGTGGCGCAAACGTCGCCAGAACCAGAGTTGTCGGAACTTGATCCAGTGATGTAGGAGAGGTGTGTCCAACCAGACTCGTCCCAGTACTCATTCTTCTTAGAGCCAAATACCTCGAAGATAATCTCACCACCCTTTGGAGCCGCAGAGGCAGACCACATGGAAAGGTACTCATCTGCATCGGCAAGTTTGTATTTGCCGCTACTGATAACTTTTGTAGCATACTCGGCACATTTCTGCCACTCACCCATATAAAGGTAAACACGAGAGAGCAATGCCTGGATAGCAGGTTTTGAAACCATGGCGGCAGGGTCACTGATTCCAGCACGGGTATAACTGTCGCTGATAAGACCCTCAGCCTCCAGCAAGTCTGTTACCACCTGGTCGTAAACCTCTTTGACGGTATTGCGGGCAGGTTGTCCGTTCTCTGTTACCAAGACAACAGGTACACCAAGGCTCTCAGGCTGGTAGGTGTAGGGCTGTGCATAGGTAATCACCAAGTCGAAGTGACAAAGTGCGCGAATGAAGAGCGCCTCTGCTTTCAGGTTGTTGAGGTCTTGGGTACTTACAGTAGAAGACTCTTTACCTTCTATATTATTAATAATGTTGTTTGCCCATGAAATGGTATAGTAGGCATAACTCCATAAAGAAGAGGTGCTGTTCTCAGTATAGTTCCACTGGGTGTCGTCACGATAACGGCCAGAACCAGGATCTGAAATCGGGTTCTTGGCATTACCGGCACGCAACTCTGACTGCAGAATAAACTCGCCATCGTACCAGTAGCAACTCTGGAACATAGAGTAGAGTCCTGCAGCAGCATTATTCAGACCCTCGTATTTCCCGAGGGTGATCTCATTACTCTGCTTCAATTCGGGAGCCTCTTCCAGATAGTCCTTACATGAGGTGAAAGAGCCAATGGCTGCAAGAAGCGTCAATCCCATTAATATCTTTTTCATATTGCTTGTCTTTTTAATTTTCATGAACAATTAGAATGCAACATCAAGTCCAAGTACGAAAGTCTTAGTAACAGGATAGATACCTGCACCCATACCACCGACACCACGCTCGGGATCCCAGAAGTTCACATCATGGAAAGTATAAACATTCAGACCGCTGGCATATACCTTGGCAGAGGAAAGACCGATCTTGCTAATCAACTCACGGGGGAACATATACGAGAGGGTAACGTCCTTGATGCGGAAGTAGTCTCCCTTCTCAATGAAACGACTGTTATAGTAACTGTATGAGTTAGTGGCATTACCTGCGATAGGCTTAGGATTGCATCCAGTGTCACCGGGCTTCTTCCAGTAGTTCATGGCACTTGCCATCTGGTTCATCGACATTTGGTTACCATCACTCTGCAGATAACGGTTCTCCTGGATGAATACCTTGTTACCGCCCTTGAACTCACCCACAATGCTCAGTGAGAGGTTCTTCCAACTCAGAGTGGTGTTGATACCGCCAGTGACTGTCGGCTCAGGACTACCACACTTGACATAAGCGGCATCATTGAAGTTATTGGTCAGTGTACCGTCCTCTGTGCGCCAGAGAGCCTCACCGTTGACAGGGTTCACCCCATAATAGTCTTTCATATAGAAGGTCATCAGACGCTCACCAACGATATAGCGTACCAGACCAGTTCCCATCATCTCGTCACCGGCAAGTTCCAAGATCTTAGACTTGTTGTGGGCAATATTGAAACCAACATCCCATTTCCAGTCCTTGGTGTCGATGATATTAGCGTCAAACTGGAACTCTATACCAGAGTTACGCATAGATCCGACGTTCGTCAGTGCCGTGTTGAAACCTGTGGTAGAAGACTGTGCCTTGTCCAGCAACATGTCTGTGGTCTTACGGGTGTAGACATCCAAACTACCAGAGAAACGCTTCAGGAAACGGAAGTCGATACCGAAGTTCCAAGCGTAGTTCTTCTCCCAAGACAAATCAGGGTTGGAAGGAGTAGAAGGACGCATGCCTGTCACACCGTTATATACTGTAGAGGTGTAGGTACCGTATGCCTGATAAACCTCAATGTTGTTGTTACCGTTCACACCATAACTGGCACGTAGTTTCAGGACATCGAGCCACTTCACGTTCTTCATGAACTTCTCGTTATGCATGTTCCATGACAGACCTACCGACCAGAAGGTACCCCAGCGCTTGTTGCTGCCGAAGAGTGAACTGCCGTCAGCACGGATAGATGCCTGCAGATAGTAACGGGAGTCATAACTGTAGTCTAAGATACCGAACCATGACAGCATGGTTTCTGTGCTTCTTGTATAGTCAGCACCGAAATTGCTGCCAGACTTGTTACCAGAAGGCAGATAAGGAATATCGGGGTTCAACTCACCAATAGACTGATAGTTCTGGAAATAGTGGTCATGGATAGCCTCCTGACCAAACAGAACACGCAGGTTGTGCTTGTCGTTGAAAGAGTCCTGATATGTAGCCGTGTTAGAGGTTGTCATCACACGGTGAGTACTCTGTGTCTGCTGCAGGATAGGATAGCCTGCCTCGTTGTCACTTGCCTCCAATGACCAGTAGCGACGACCCTCACCGAAGGTCAACTCAGCGGCATTGGTGGTCTTGAAGGTCAACTGCTTGATAGGCTTCCACTCCAAATAGAAACTGCCGTTGAAGTTGTACTTCTTATCCCACTGGTCGTCATACTCTGCCGTGGCACGAGGGTTCGTGTTGGAATTCTCGGGGATTCTCACATAGTGAGAGCCGTCCTCATTGAAAGCAGGACTCCAGGGAAGGATCGTCATTCCTGCGTAGGCAGGGTTGGCGTAATAAAGACTCTGCATTGGAACGTCCTCGCTATAACGATAACCGCCATTGATGCGGACACCAGTCTTCAACCACTTGTTGATCTCGTGGTCTACGTTGACACGGGCAAGCAGACGCTTGAAGTCAAAACCATAGAACACACCGTCAGTGTGGTTGTATGAGATAGAATTGTAATATTTGGTCTTTTGGGAACCACCTGACATGGTGATCTCATACTCCTGGTTATGACCAGTACGTGTCATGTGCTCCATCCAATTGGTCTGTGGACGGCTCAGCAACTCGTAAGGACGATAGTATGCACCGGCAGGGTTGTCAGGATCCATGCCGGCATTGCGGATAGCGTCACGCTGATACTCCAGCAACTGCTGTCCAGTCATCAACTTGAAGTTGTTGTCGTTGGCAAGATAAGATACTCCGAACTTCACACGAGCAGTAAACTGGCTCTTGCCCTCCTTACCGCTCTTGGTGGTAATCAGGATGACACCGTTGGCAGCACGAGAACCATAAACGGAAGCGGCTGCAGCGTCCTTTAGGACGGTGATGCTCTCAATATCGCTTGGGTTCAACATAG
Source organism: Prevotella sp. UBA2755 (assembly GCA_002353225.1). Lineage (GTDB taxonomy): Bacteria > Bacteroidota > Bacteroidia > Bacteroidales > Bacteroidaceae > Prevotella. The sequence goes on from DEJF01000063.1 coordinate 71,902, forward strand.
AGATAGGGTTACCGGCTCCATCATTACCTAACTCATCATCAGCGCCACTAGTTACGGCGATACCATCAATCACATACAACGGGTTGTTGCCTGCGTTGATAGAACTGGTACCACGGATACGGATACTGGAGGAAGCACCAGGCTGTCCGGAGTTCTGGGTGATCATCACACCGGCAAGTTTACCGGCAAGCATCTTATCCACAGAGATAGCGGGGATGTCTGCAATCTCATCACCACTAACGGTCGTGATAGACCCAGTCTTTGCCTCACGGCGCTGTGTACCATATCCAACAACGATCACCTCGTCCAAGGCTTTCTGGTCGTTGGTCAGGATGATGCGCATGTTTGCACGGGCACTTACCTCGATAGGCTCCATACCCACATAAGTGATGCGAAGGGTACTCTTGCCAGCAGGAACTGTCAATGAGAAATGACCATCTGCATCTGTTACTGTACCGATATTCGTGCCTACAACGAGAACAGAGGCTCCAATAACAGGGCTGTTGTCCTCCTGAGCGATAACGGTACCGTTAACTTTCGTTTGTGCCATCGCCAGTCCTAAACTCAGGAAAAGGCAGGCAAAAAACATCGTTAGTCTTTTTTCCATAAACACTCTCTTGATTAATTTTATACTAATTGAATAAACTTTTTCAACATTGTTTCGTCTAATTGATATCCACCTCCGCGCCCGAGGTGGACCATCCACGATGCGCCTCCGCAAGTGAGGTGTCGACGCAAGATTGTGCAAAATTACAACAATTATTCACAATCAGCAAATAATTTTTATGAAAATGCTTCTATTTGTGCCAAATTTTAACATTTTACGCCCTTTTTCTTCCCTTTTAATGTGATTTTTCGCTAAAAAACTTGCAATTTGTTAATAGAGGGAGAGGTGGAGCCCTCCTGGCAAGGAGGGGACGGGGGAGGTCGAAAAAGAAGTAAGATGAGTATATTAATAATATAAGGTACGCGCGCGCGAGAGATTCTAAAACTCCCTACACGTAATTTTTAAAACCCTTGTCACCGTTGCCGCCTTGCAAAACTACTTGATAATCAAGGGAATGTGAGTAACAACGAAGCGGCAAGGGTGACAACGATTCGCTATTTTGTGCATTTTTATGGGTGTTTTTCTTGCATTTTTGCTTATTTTTTTGTATCTTTGCAAGTGATATTTCAAATCTATTTCAAACCTATTGTTGATTATTCAATATGGAAGAGAACAAATTTATTATTAACAACAACACAGGTAATTTCCTGATGTGTTTCAATCGCGAGTGTACAACTTGCGGTGAGTGCCTGCGCTATGTCGTGGGACAACAGATCGCCCAGCAGCGGACATGGGGACTGACCGTATTCCCCAATGCCCTGCATGACGGCAAGTGTGAGTATTTCCAGAAAGCGGAACTGGTGGAACTTGCCTACGGACTCCGTAAGTTGTATGGAGGAGTGCCGAAGCATCTGCGTTCCTCCTTACGCCATGATATCACCGATTTTCTGGGCAGTGTAGGCAGTTACTACCGCTATGACAAGGGTGAGCGTAAGTTGTCACCCAAGCAACAGGAGGTCATCAAAGGCTACATGGCGAAGTATGGAAGTACGTTAGAACGTCCCTTCGAACATTACGAAATCGGCTATTACATGAAAGATTAGTCAGCCACCCCCCCCTCTTATTCCACTGCCTGGAATAACATGTTCCGATGCCTGGGATCAGGAATCGGGATCAAGGGGATCAAGTGTTCCATAGGGTGGAACAACATGTTCCATGGCATGGAACAAAGTATTCCATGGGGTGGAATAAACCGACAACCGTAACATCAACTAACATAACATACTAGAGAATATGAAACTAACAAGTATCAAAACAGACAAGAAGAACAAACAACACGTGAGTGTGCTACCCTTTGAGACCTTTAGGGAGCGGGTACTGGAAGACAATTATTTCGAGGATGTGGACGCACTGCGTACCTTCGTGCGACAAGCCGAGTCGTGGAGTATCTTTGAGAAGATGCACAGACTACCTGTCGTCTACCCCTCGGCAGCGATGAACACGAATAAGGAGGGCAACCTCATCGCCCAGCAGTTTAACGGACTCTTCACCTTGACCATCTCGCCTCTCAAGGACGAGGAGGAAGCAGAGGCGCTGAAACGGATGACCGCCATCCTGCCCAGTACGATGCTGACGCTGCTGGGGAGCAGTGGCAGGAGTCTGAAAGTCATCGTGAAAGCGTGTCGACCAGACGGTTCCGTGCCCCAGACAGAGGAGGAGATGGAGGTGTTCTGCAAACAGGTATACCCCATTCTCTGCGGACTCTACGAGCCTTTGGTGACGATGACGCAGACGGCTGATGTCTTGCAGGTGGCACCTGCCATCCGGGGTGAGGGGCAACCGCTATGGATGACGGGCTTCCGCATGACGGTGGACCAGCACCCATATTATAACGCAGAGGCTACCCCCTTGCATATCCCCGATGGTGCCATGATGTCGGAGAAAGGGAATTTGATGCCTGCCGACACGCAGGACAGTGTTTCGGAAGCCGTCATCCAGAACACGAAAGAACTCATCTCCCTGATGGATCAACGCTATGCCTTCCGCATGAATATGGTGATGGGCTATGTGGAATACCGCTCGAAAGAGAAATGGCACTATGGGTGGCGACCTGTTGACGAGCGGGTGCAGAACGGTCTTGCCATGGAGGCACGACTGGCAGGACTGAACGTGTGGGACAAGGATATCAACCGTTACCTGCGCTCCAACCTGGTGAGAGCCTATAATCCTGTGGAGGAATACCTCTGGGGACTCTATCGCAAATGGGACGGACACGACCATATCGCTGACCTCGCCAAACGGGTACCTACCAAGAATCCGCATTGGGAGGAGTGGTTCCGCATCTGGTTCCTGGGGATGGTGGCACAATGGCTGGGAAAGAGCCGTCGCTATGGCAACTCCATCGTGCCCTTGCTCATTTCCAAGCAGGGTTATAACAAGTCTACTTTTTGTAAGTCACTGATTCCCACGGATATGCAATGGGGATATAATGACAGTCTCGTCCTCTCAGAACGTAAGTCGGTATTGCAGGCGATGAGCCAGTTCCTGCTCATCAACCTCGACGAGTTCAACCAGATATCCCCCAAGATACAGGAGGGTTTCCTGAAGAATCTCGTACAACTCGCCTCTGTCAAGGTGAAACGTCCCTATGGCAGGCATGTCGAGGAGTTCCCGCGTCTTGCCTCCTTCATCGCCACGGCAAACGTGACGGATATCCTCTCCGACCCTACAGGAAGTCGCCGTTTCATCGGCATCGAACTGACTGGTCCCATCGATATGTCACAACCCATCAATTACGACCAACTCTATGCGCAGGCTGTGGCACTGATAGACCAGAACGAACCCTATTGGATGGATGACAAGCAGACCATGGAGGTCATGGAGTCGAACCGCCAGTTCAAACTCCGCTCCCCTGAGGAGATGTTCTTCGAGGAGTGCTTTAGGATACCAGAGCATGAGGGAGAGGGGCAGTATATGACCACTGCCGCCATCTTCGCTGCCGTCAAGAAGAAAGGAGGCTCCGCCATACGGACTGGTAACATCCGTGTCTTCGGACAATTCCTCTCCAATATCGACAATATCAAGCGCAGACGCACCCATTTTGGTACGGAATATCTCGTCATTCCATGCCAAAAACGCTAATCGTTGTCACCCTTGCCGCTTCGTTGTTACCTGCAAGCACTTGACTTTCAAGTAGTTTTGCAAGGTGACAACGGTTGCAAGGGTTTAAAAAATTACGTGTAGGGATTTCTGTCCTATTTATTCCATCAACCGTTGCAGGAGTTCCCTGTTTGCCTTGTCGATGCGGTTGTCGTCAATCTCACGGATGTAGGTTAGCGTGGTGTTGGGCGAGGTATGTCCCAACGCCTTGGAGATGACGGCGAGATCGACATTAGAGTGATAGGCGAGACTTGCCCAGGAATGGCGTGCCACATAGGAGGTCAAGTTATGCTGAACGCCCGACATACTACCGATTTTCTTTAAATGGCGATTGTACTGACTTCTTGCATTCTCATATTCGTGAATAGCCCTGTCCTTGTCGATAGAAGTCAGAATGGGAAACACATAAGGACTATCTTCCACAGTGTATCTGCAGATAATCTGTTGCATAGGAAGTTCAATCTTGATACGAATCCGCTGTCCCGTCTTATGGCGTTGATAGACAATATACCCGTCATGAATCTGACTCTTTTGCAGGAAAGCGATATCCACAAAGGGCATCCCTAATGCATAGAAACTAAACAGAAAGACATCTCGTGAGAAGGCAAGCGGAGAATCAGGGGAAAGCCGTAACTCACGGATTCTGACAATATCATCAAAGGAGATAGAGCGTTTGTCGGTTCTTGCCTTGCCTGTGAAAGCCCTGTCGAACAACGGGTCTTTTTTCATCTCGGGGAATAGTTGATGGAGCAAGGACCGTAAGGAGCGCATATAACAAGAGATGGTATTGTGTACGACATGATGCTCAAGGAGCCATTGCTGATAGCCCTCAATCAGTTGGCTGTCAATACTGTCCACTTGCAGGTCTTCTCCTGTATATTGGCAGAAGGAGCGTAAGGCAGTCAGGTAATTGTCAATAGTGCTCTTGGCACGTATGTCTGCCAATGTCTGGATGGCATCAACGGCTAAAGGGAGGAACTTCTGACTCCCTTTGGCTATGTTTCTCTTGTTTTTATTAAACAGGCTGAAACTCAATTGGATAGATAATTTAAACATGCTTCAAATGGTTTTAAAATTATTAGGCAAAATTAATTGTTTTGTCCACCTCGGGCGCGGAGGTGGACAGTGAAAATATTTGTAAGATACGTAGAAAATATTTATTCAAATTAATATAATTAATCAAGAGAGTGTTTATGGAAAAAAGACTAACGATGTTTTTTGCCTGCCTGTTCCTGAGTTTGGGACTGGCGATGGCACAAACGAAAGTTACTGGTACCGTCATTTCTCAGGACGATAACGAGCCCGTCATCGGTGCCTCAGTTCTCGTAGTAGGAACAAACACAGGTACGGTAACAGACACAAACGGTCGCTTTGAGTTGACTTTACCAGCAGGTAAAAAGACTCTTCGCATCACTTATGTGGGTATGGAGCCTATCGAGGTAAGTGCCCGTCCTAATATGCGTATCTTACTGACCAGTGACCAAAAGGCTTTGGATGAAGTGATTGTCGTTGCCTATGGTACGGCGAAGAAGACTTCTTTCACTGGTTCTGCTGAGAGTGTGAACGCTGAGGATATGGAACTTCGTCCTATCACCTCAGTCACCAAGGCTTTGGAAGGTAACGTATCTGGTGTACAGGTATCCTCATCCTCTGGTCAGCCAGGTTCTTCTCCGAATATCCGCATCCGTGGTTTCGGTTCTATCAATGCTTCCAGCAGTCCGTTGTATGTAGTAGACGGTATTCCTTACGATGGCAGTCTTGCGTCTCTGAACCCTTCAGATATCGAGAGCATGACCGTCTTGAAGGATGCTTCCTCTGGTGCTTTGTATGGTGCCCGTGGTGCCAATGGTGTTGTGATGATTACCACCAAGAAAGGTAAGGAGGGTAAGACCAATGTCACATGGCGTTCAAACATTGGTTGGTCAAACCGTGCCAACAAGCGTTACTCTAATGTCAGTCAGAAGGATTTCGTCCAGTTGACATACGAGGCTCTGCGTAACGACGCTTGGGCAGGAGGTGCTACCTGGGAGGCTGCCGAGGCAGCAGCCCGTGCCGGTTTGGGCTCTAACCTTGGCGGTGAGATGTATAATCCTTTCAAGAACTACACCTGGGATACCATTATCGACCCTGCCACTGGTCAGGTCCGTGCTGATGCACAGTCTGCATGGAACGAGGACTGGCTGGATGCTGTTACTCAGGACAATGCTTTCCGTCATGAGCACCAGTTCTCTTTGTCAGGTGGTACGGAGAAGTTGAAGTATGCCGCCTCTCTGGGTTATCTGAATGAGAAGGGTATCTTGAAGACTACCGCTTTCCAGCGTTACAATGCTCGTGTGAATGTCGATGCGAAGATCAATGACTGGTTCAGTGCCAATGTTGGTTTGAACGTGGCTCATACCATTTCTAACTTCAGTGACTATGAAGGTTCTTCCTACTCTAACGTATGGTATACCGCTCAGTTTATCAACCCGTTGTTCCCTGTATATCTGAAGGACGAGAATGGACAGACCATCTATAGGAATGATCAGATTCAGTATGACTGGGGTGAACTTCGTGAGAATGGCGACCAGCGTCCCGGTTCTATGACAGACCATAGTTCATTAGGTATGCTGATGCTCGACAAGACCGAGACGATTCGTGACGTTGCCGGTATGCGTTCCGGACTGGTGTTCGGTAGCGACAGCGACAGCATGGGTTGGGCTAAGGGTCTGAAACTCGCCATCAACTTCGGTTTTGACTATGCCAACGCAAACTACAGCAATTATATGAACATGGAGCATGGTAACCAGGCAGCCTCTGGCGGTCTGCTGCGGAAGCAGCAGGGTCGTACCCAGAGTTACACCTTCAACCAGTTGCTCACATGGAACCGTACTTTCGGAAAGCATAACTTTGATGTGCTGTTCGGTCATGAGTACTACGCCTATAAGTACAACTTTACTGAGGCTGGACGTACTGGTCTGATGGCTGGTATCTTGGAACTCCGTCCAGGTGCTACCCTGTATGCTGCCGACTCTTACAAGCAGGACTATCGCATTAACTCATGGTTGAGCCGTTTCAACTATAGTTTCGACGACAAGTATTACTTCTCCGCCTCTCTGCGTTCTGATGCCTCTTCACGCTTTAAGAAGGGCAACCGCACAGGTACGTTCTGGTCATTAGGTGCCAACTGGCGTATCTCTCAGGAGCAGTTCATGAAGAACATCACATGGATTGACAACCTGTCCTTCAAGTTAAGTTATGGTGAGCAGGGTAACGATAACGTAGGTTCTTACTATGCATGGCAGGGACTCTCCAGCGTTGCTTATCCTAATGCCAACAGCGTTGGTGCCCTCGTTAGCACCTTGGAGAATGCCGACCTCTCATGGGAGAAGAACGGTAACTTCAACATAGGCTTGGAGGGAACACTGCTTGACCGTCGCATCCGCTTCAGTGCAGAGTACTACCATCGTAAGACCAGCGATATGCTGCTGAGTTACCCGATGGCCGTATCTACCGGTTTCGGTGGTTATGACGCTAACGTCGGTAACATGACCAACCAAGGTTTCGAGTTCGAGGTTTCTGGTACTCCTGTTCGCACGAAGGACTTTGAGTGGAACCTGACATGGATGGGCTCTACGATTAAGAACGAGGTGACGAAACTGACCGCAGAGTCTCCTGAGATCCTGTCAGGTAGTTACATCATCAAGGAGGGTCTTCCTCTGAATACCTTCTATCTGCGTAAGAGTGCCGGTGTGGATCCTTCTACTGGTAAGGAACTGTTCTGGATCTATGATAAGGACGAGGACGGTAATATTACCAATGAGCGCATCACCTCTGACTACAGTGCGGCATCTGCTTGCCGCTATGAGATGGGATCACGTATTCCTGACCTGTATGGTAGTATCGGTACAGACCTGACCTACAAAGGCATCAACCTGTCTATCCTGACTACTTACTCACTGGGTGGAAAAGTTCTTGACGGATTGTATTATAGTAGTATGAACATGACTTACCTGAGTGGTACATGGCACAATAACGTTCTGCGTCGTTGGCAGAAGCCAGGTGATATCACAGACGTTCCCCGCATTGAGATCCAGGGTAATACCTATATCACTGACCGCTATCTGGTGAGTGCTTCTTATTTCGCTATCAAGAACATCACATTGTCGTACACCTTCCCGAAGTCGCTTGTACGTAGTTTGCGTCTGAACGGAGTGAAGGTCTATGGTTCTTTCGACAACGTTGCTCTGTGGAGTCATTTGGATGGTATGGATCCTCAGTACAACTTCAGTGGTGGTACTGACTACTCCTATGCGCCAAACAAGACACTTACTTTTGGTCTTGAGGTTAATTTCTAATATTTAAAGGAGAAAAGAAATGAAAGCAATATTTAAATATACATTAATGAGTCTTCTGGGCATCGTCTTGTTGACCGCATGTTCCGAGGACCGTCTGGAGACCAGTCCTTCTACGGCAGTGGCTACTGGTGAGATCGCTGTGTCAAGCAGTAAGGCGATTGCTGCCATCGACGGTATGTACCGCTTCCTATATGTCACAGGTTATACTTCTGGATGGGAGCATGAGGAGTTCGGTCTGAGTGCTATCAATCTTGCTGCTGACCTGATGGGTGAGGACCATATCATGGCAAAGTCAGGCTCGGGTTGGTTCTATTATGACTATCTCTTTGACGTGAAAGGTGACTTTACGCATAACCAAGGTCGTCCTTACGGTGTGTGGAACTTCTTCTATACCCTGATCTCCAACGCCAACTATCTCACTGCTGCTGAGGAGACGATGGAGGGTGACCCAGAGGATGTGAACTACGTATTAGGTCAGGCTTTTGCTATCCGTGGTTTCAGTTACTTTATGCTCGCCCAGTGGTATGCCCGTACCTTGGTAGGTCATGAGAATGAGCCTTGCGTACCTATTTATACAGAGCCTACGACCAAGGAGACTCAGGGTAAGGCTCGTGAGACGGTCGCTAAGGTGTATGAGCAGATTGACGCAGACATGAGTAAGGCAGAGGAGTTGTTGTCTGCCACCAGTCGTGCCCGTGACAGCAAGTCACACTTAGGTCTTGCTGAGGTTTATGGACTTCGTGCCCGTATTGCCTTGGTTGAGGAGAAATGGAATGATGCCCTGAACTATGCCACTAAGGCTATTTCCGCTGCATCAGCAGAAGGTGTGGAGGTAGCCAGTGTCAGCCAGTTTGCTGGTCTGAACAATGTGGCAGCCGCTAACGTGATGTGGGGTATGAAAATTATTTCTGACCAGGCTACGATGTATGCCAGTTTCTTCTCCCATCTGGATGCAGACCAGGGTAAGTATGGCGCATCGGCACGTCAGCAGATTACCAAGTCACTCTATAATAAGATGGGTGAGAAGGATGCCCGTCGTGCCTGGTGGAATCCCAATGATGCCAACAATGGTGACAATGGCTACCAGCAGGAGAAGTTCAAGTTCTCTAACTATCAGACATGGGAAGGTGACTATATCTTCATGCGTATTGAGGAGATGTATCTCATCAAGGCTGAGGCTGAGTGTAGGTTAGGCGACAATGTTACTGCACAGCAGACACTTTCTACGCTGATTAAGACACGTGATAAGGATTATGAATGTACAAAGACAGGTTATGACTTAGGTGCATTGACCAGTGACAAGACCAACTCCCTGTTGGAGGAGATCCTCTACCAGCGTCGTATCGAGTTGTGGGGCGAGTTCGGACGTATCTATGATATCCGTCGCTTGCATCAGGGTTTTGTACGTACAACAGATGACGGTCACCCTTCCGCTGCTGCCAGATCTAACGAGGACACTTCTGATCCTGAGAGTTACAAGTGGGTAATGGTTATCCCACAGTCTGAGTTCGATGGAAATGCTAACATGGATCCGTCTACTGATCAGAATCCTTTTGATTAATAACTAAAAAGAAGATGATTATGAAAATCAACAAGTATATTTTAGGACTTGCGGCTATCGTGTTAGGAGGACTGTCCTCTTGTAACACAGATGTCGATGGTACTATCTACAACTCAAACTTTGAGCATGTGTCCTTCGATGGCACCTCTACGAGTGTGTCATTAAGTGTGAATGAGTCATCGGCTACGATCCCTGTTACCCTTACTCGTGGTGTGCTTACCAATGCCTCTACCATCACCTTCACTGCCGAGGCAAGTGAGGATGGTATCTTCAGCAACGATGCTAACGGGTCTGTATCCTTTGCTCCCGGACAGAACGCCGCAACTTTTAACGTGACGGCAAACAATCTGCAGAAAGACCAGTCGTACACCTATACGTTGACCCTTTCTGAGGCTGCCCAACTGACGGCCGACACGATTACAGGCGTGAATCAGAATACGGTATATACCATCAAGGTAAGCCGTGCTGGTGACTGGTCTGACTGGGAAAAATGGAACTCTACAGGTACTGCCACTTATACGTATGTGAACTTCTGGGGTGGTGATGACGCAGGTCTGCCTTTCGTTTATCGCCAGAGTCTGAACGATCCCAACAAATACCAGTTCAAGTTAAGCAACTGGGGATATGGTGTAGACTTGATTCTTGACTATGATAAGTCTACGGGTGTTGTTTCTTGTGCAGATCAGTTTACTGGTTACACTCACTCGACTTATGGCGATGTCTATGTGATGGATCTTGTTGCCTATTGCGGAGTCAAAGGATGGGGAGTAGATCCCGGAGACTATGGTACGTTTGATGAGGAGCAAGGTATTATTACTCTTCCGCTTGCCTACTATGTTTCTGCAGGAAACTTTGGCTATGATCCAGAGTTTGTCTACATTGACGGCTATGTACGTGCCGACTATACAATGTCAATCGCATACTTTGGTCGTCTGACAGATGCTAATGATGCCAATTACCTGCTTGCTGACATCGCATTCGGTAAGGATGTGGAGTACGTGAGATACGCATTGGTAACAGAGGCAGAGGTAGATGCTACCATAGAGTCGCTGTCTAACGGCGGTGGTGAGAGACTGACCGAGGCAGGACGTGTACAGATTCCTGTAGAGGAGTCAGGTGTCTACTATCTCGTTGTCGTTGCCTTCGCTGGTGACAAGGCTGTCGCTTCTAATGCCTCTAAGATCAAGTTCAGTGTAGGCGGTGAGGCTGTGGAGACATGGACAGCCCTCTATGTAGGAACTTATGAGTATGGTCTTATCGACTATACCGTTGACGAGAACGGTGAGAACGGTGCAGGTACTTGGGAAGATGCTGGTACTAAGCATGATGCCATCCTTTACCAGAGCGACAGTGACCCCAACCGTTATAAGATTGCTCCTTGGGCAGAGAATACTGGTGAGGACGGTCTGATCTTCACTTGGGGAGAAGACGGAACCGTCACGGTAGATCAGGTATACACCGGCTATACCAGTGAAAAATATGGCGAAGTATATGCTACAGACATGATAACCTATGGTGCTGCAGACATTGCCAGTTACTATGAGAATGGTGTGTTCTACCTCAATCTGGCATACCACCATGCCGAAGGTGCTTGGAGTTACGAGCAGGATGCCTTCACACTGACTGGTGAGGCTGGTGCCCGTGTGGCAGGAGCCAGCAAGGCTAAGCGTAGCAGTGCTATGAAGAGAGTGAAGAAGGACAATTGCAAGATTGCCCGTAAGTATTTCGCTCCGATTCTGAAGAAAGGTCGTAAGTAATCTTACATTTCTATAGGACATCATCGGGCAGGAACTTAAATTCCTGCCCGATTTGTTTGGAGGTTACAAAAGAAATATCTATCTTTGCAAACAGATAAACGTAAAAACGACACTTAATCATGAGAAGACTACTTACCTTGACAATGCTGACGGTGCTCATAGCAGTAGGAAGTATGGCAAAAACAAAGATCGGGACTCGTAGTAATGGCTATCCCATCAGCCAAGTACCTTTCACAGCAGTGAAAGTAACTCCTAACACTTTCTGGGGCGACCGTATTAAGGCGGCTCGCGAGGTGACGATACCTCTTGCTTTCTCAAAATGTGAGAGTGAGCACCGTTACAAGAACTTCGAGATGGCTGCCTATACGTTGCAGCATCCTAACCATCCGGGGTTGCAGACCAAGGAATGGGATGTGTCCAAGTTCATGGGATTCTCTTTCGATGATACCGATGTCTATAAGACCATCGAGGGTGCCAGTTATGTGCTGCAGACTTATCCTGACGAGAAACTGAAGGCTTATATTGACTCCGTACTGGATGTGGTGGGTGCCGCACAAGAGCCTGACGGCTACTTGTATACTGCTCGCACCATTAACCCTGAGCATCCGCATCAGTGGTCGGGTAAGAAACGCTGGGAGGTAGAGGACTTCCTGAGTCATGAGTTGTATAACCTCGGACACATGGTGGATGCTGCCTGTGCCCATTACCAGGCAACAGGAAGCGATAAATTCCTGAATATTGCCAAGCGTTATGCCGACTGTGTCATCCGTGAGGTGGGACCCAAGGCAGGACAGGCATGTGTGGTACCCGGTCACCAGATTGCTGAGATGGCATTGGCTCGTCTGTATGTGCTGACAGGTGAGAAGAAGTATCTGGATGAAGCGAAATACCTGTTGGACTATCGTGGAAAGACAGGGCGTCGTGACCTCTACTCGCAGAGTGACAAACCTGTGGTGGAGCAGACAGAGGCATGGGGACATGCTGTCCGTGCCGGTTATATGTATGCCGGTATGGCTGATGTCGCCGCCCTGACGGGTGACAAGGATTATCTGAAGGCGATAGACCTTATTTATAATAATATAGTATCGAAGAAATACTATATCACTGGTGGAGTAGGTGCCCGTCATGAGGGAGAGTCTTTCGGCGCCGACTATGAGTTGCCCAACCTCACTGCCTATAACGAGACCTGTGCCGCCATCTCCATGGTCTATCTGTTCCATCGTATGTTCCTCCTGCATGGCGATGCAAAGTATATTGACTGCATGGAGCGTACCCTCTATAATGGTGTGATCAGCGGTATGTCAGTGGACGGTGGACGCTTCTTCTATCCTAATCCGTTGTCGAGTGATGGCAAATATGCCTTCAATGCAGACAATACCGTAGAGCGTCAGCCTTGGTTTGGCTGTGCCTGCTGTCCCTCGAACCTTAGTCGTTTCATTCCCTCGTTCCCCGGTTATATGTATGCTGTGAAGGATCGCAAACTCTATGTCAACCTTTTTGCTGGTAATACGGCGACGATGCAGATAGAAGGTAAGGACGTGGTGTTGGAGCAGCAGACGAACTATCCTTGGGATGGTGATATCACTTTGAAGATACAGAAGAACCAGACAAAGGCTTTCAGTCTTGCTATCCGTATTCCTGGCTGGCTCACCAAACCGGTACCCAGCGACCTCTATGCTTTTGCTGATGGTGGACAGAACAGTTATTGTATCATGGTCAATGGACAATCAGTTAATGGCATCATGGAGAATGGCTATCTGGTCATTAACCGTACTTGGAAGAAGGGTGACGTAGTGACTATTCAATTTGATATGCCAGTACGTGCCGTCAAGGCTAATGACAAGGTCGTTGACGACCGAGGTAAGATTGCCGTGGAACGCGGTCCGTTGGTATATTGCGCTGAGGGAATCGACAACCAAGACTTTAGCATTTTCAATTTCCTGATGCCCCAGAAACCTCAGTTTACAGTGTCCGACTATCAGATAGACGGCAAACGTGAAGTGAAGTTCTCTGTGAAGGCTGTCTCTGTGAAGGGGAATGCCGTAGAGCAAGATGCACAAGGTATACCCGTTGTCAAGGCGGCAACGCTGACGATGATTCCCTATTATGCGTGGAACCATCGTGGACCAGGTCTCATGGAGGTATGGATGCCACAGACCATTAAGGCACTGGGTAACTATTAATGGAACTTACCGCAAAGATATTGCGAGATTGGTTCGGACAGTTCAACACCCGTTATTTCGGTGGTGAACTGCCCGAACCTCGTTTTGTGGTAAACAAAGCGAAACGATTGCTGGGGCAGTTCTCATGCCGTCGGGTACGGAAAGGGTTCTTTCGAGGTTATGAGACGGTAGGCTATACGATTAAGATCAGCGAATATTACGACTTGTCGGAGCATGAGTACCAGTCGACTTTACTCCATGAGATGATACATTATTATATAATGTTTACGCGCGCGAAGGATTCTTCAGTCCATGGAAGACTGTTTCGGCAATGGATGCAACGGCTGAATCAGGACGGGTGGGATATCACAATCAGTGCTAAGACCGACGGGTTTGCCATTCGGGAAAAAGTGGCGGATGCCCAATATCTGTTACTTCTTTTAGAAACAAAGGATGGGAAATATTACCTTTCTGTCGTTAATCCCTCCTATCAGAAATATATTGAGCGACAATTAACACTTGCTCCTACTATTGTCGCCCATCATTGGGTGGTGAGTCGTGATGCCCAGTATGCGAACTGGTCGAAGGTGCGTTCCTTAAGAGGAAAACACATCATAAAAGAAGAGTATTTGAACGTTTTACGTCAAAAAACGTCAAAGTTTTGACCAAAAACAAGAAAAAAGCACCCTGAAGTGCAAATTTTAATGAAATTTCATTGTCATTTAAAAAAATTGTCCTATCTTTGCGTCAGAGTTAATAAACATTATTCACTAAAACGAATACAATTATGAAGAAATTAATGATGATCGCTGCCATGATGATCGCAGCAATTAGTGCAAACGCACAGAACGAGGTTGGTCAGATTACTTTGAAGCCAACAGTCGGTATGAACATTGCTACCATGACAAAGATGGATGACTCTAAGGTACGTGTGGGTCTTATCGCTGGTGCTGAGGCAGAGTATGGCGTAGCAGAGAGTTTCGGTATTTCTGCTGGTGTGCTCTATTCTATGCAGGGTGTGAAGTTTAAGGAGAGTGTAAGTGGTGTTGATGTCACTGAAACTATGAAACTCGACTACATCAATATCCCCATTTTGGCTCAGTACTACCCAATTAAGGGTCTTGCTATCAAGGCAGGTATCCAGCCAGGTTTCAAGGTTTCAGCTAAGTTGTCAGAGAAGGCTACTTCTGGTAATGCAACTTATACTGATTCTGAGAAATTGGATGGTGTGAAGGCATTCCAGTTTGCTATTCCTGTAGGTCTGTCTTATGAGTATCAGAACTTCGTGCTGGATGCTCGTTACAACATCTATGTTACAAAGGCATTCAAGGAAGGTGATTCTCGTCACTCTGTATTCTCTATTACACTGGGTTATAAGTTCGCTCTCTAATCCAAGTTAGAAGTTAATCATTAACAAAATAGGTGCGCTCCTCTAAAGGGAGCGCATTTTTTGTTTGTTCTTTATTTGGCATTTTGCTCATTTATTCGTACCTTTGCTATCGCTATGTGGAAGAAATATCTATTTCTTGCGGTATTGACGATGGTTGTCGGACGGCTGTCAGCGCAGAATGTGCTGACAGAGTACTATCAGATGACTACGCTCGACCTGTCGGCAGGACTTCCGCATAACCATGTCAGCCAGTTCTTTGTTGATAGTAAGGGTTTCGTATGGATATCCACCTATGGAGGTGGAGCCGTGCGTTATGATGGCTTCTCGTTTATGACGACCGCCTTGGCGAATCCGCAGGGGTGGAGCAGTAATTCCTGTAAGAGTATTGCAGAGGATAGTCATCAGCGGTTATGGATTGCTTACGATGAGCGGACGGATGTGATTGACATGCGAACCATGAGTCGCACCACCCCAAAAAGCCCGGGCGGTGACATCAGCAGTATGCTGGACAGATTGTCTGTCAAGGTCTATAGCGACAGTAAAGGGGCTCTTTGGCAAGTAGCGGGAGACACCATTTTCCGTTATACCTTTGGTGATAACGGAGACATTACGCATATAGGAAGATTACATTATATTGGTAATGTGCCAGATATCTGTATCAAGGATATTGAGGACAACGGAACGGTATGGGCATGTGTGGATGGCGGACTCTATCGTCTTGCTGAGCGTGGCGGAAAACTAGTACGTGAGGATATTGCCCCTGTGATGAGTCAGTTGCGAGGACTTTATGTGACGGACATCCTGAAACGAGGTAGTAAAATATGGATTACCACCAATCAAGGACTTTATGCCTATGACCAGTATGCCCGTACCATGCAGTCGTTTCGCCATACTGCCGACGCCACAACGATAGCCCATGATTTCACGACCTCTTTGGCGGAGACTCCTGATGGCAGACTGATGATCGGTAGTCTGCGTGGTATTAATATCCTTGACGAGCAACAGGGAACATTTTCCCATTGGGACAACTCCACGGCGGTCACTCCCTTGCCCAGCGATTTTGTGCATTGTCTGATGGTGCGTGACGGACAGATATGGATAGGAACAGAGACGGCAGGTATTGTGAAACTGTCACCTCGTCCGCTGCTGCTTCATAACCATGCTTATCATCCCGCTGATGCAGGCTCATTATCTCCCCGTCCTGTCAATGCGATATATGTGGAGGCTGACGGTACATTATGGGCAGGAACGGTAGAGGGAGGACTGAACCGGAGAGGCGCAGGAGACAAGGGCTTTGTTCACTGGACGACACAGAACTCTGGTTTATCGCATAATTCCGTCTCTGTGTTAGAGGCAGATGCCCATGGGCAGTTGTGGATAGGTACATGGGGTGGTGGGCTGAATATGATTTCACTGTCCGACCATCAGAGGGTCGTTCATGTCGATATGCCTGCTGCTATGGTAGCACAGACAAACTATATTGGTTCTCTTGCCTATGATCAGTATAATGATGCCCTGTGGATAGGTTCAAATGATGGTGTCTTTTACTATGATTTAAAGACGGGCAGTCTGGAGGATCCCTTTGAGGATAATCGTAATGTCCGTGGCTGTATCGGTTCTATTGTTGATAAACAAGGTATGCTATGGATGGGATGTATGACAGGTGTCAGGGTTATCGACCTGCGCTCTCGTCAAACTGGGAGGGGTAAGTTCCGTGTGAGGAGTCTTTATACAAAACTTGACCATCCAGAGTCAGGTATTGTTGATAAAATCAGTTGTTTTTATGAGGCGAAGGATGGTACTTTATGGTTAGGTTCCAACGGCTATGGGCTCTATCGGCGTATGGTCGATGAAAAAGGAAAAGAGACCTTCCGCGCACTGACTACAGACGACGGACTTGCTAATAATTCTGTGAAAGGAATCGTTGAGGATGTCCAGGGACGTTTGTGGATTACTACCGCTAACGGACTGTCTGTCTATGACCCTCATGCGTGTACCTTTATTAATTATGGAGAGCGAGACGGGCTTCTTTGTCAGCGTTTTTATTGGAACTCAGCCGTCAAGGATTCCGATGGTACAATCTATTTAGGTAGTATGAAAGGTCTGATTGAGGTGGTGGACGAAAATAAGGAGGCTGTTTATCCTGTCCACCTCACTTTTACCCGTTTGATGGTAGATAATCAAGTGGTGACAGCATCTAAAAACAGCGACTTCATAGATGCTGATATCTCGAGTGCGGATGTCATCCATTTACATGAGTCGACCAAGTCATTTACTATTGAGTTCTCAGCCCTGACATACGCAGGAGAGGCGACAGGGCACTACAGTTATCGCTTAAAAGGTTTTGAGGACGATTGGATTAGTCTGAAACATGGTGAGCACTCAGTTCGTTATACCAGTCTGAAGCCCGGCAACTATACTTTTGAGGTGAAATATAGCACTGATCTCAGCAGTGATGAGGAACATAAGATCTATGTACAGGTGCATGTCGCCCCTTATTTCTGGAAGAGTTGGTGGTTCACGTTAATGGTTATCATGGCTTTGATAGGCTTTGTTGTGTGGTTCTACCGCTATAAGGAACAGGAGTGGAAACGTCAGGAGGCGGAGAAACTGCTGACACCCATCCGTAAAGTGTTAGAGGATGCTGAGGAGCCTCAGCAGTTGCAGTCACGTATTCAGAATATCCTTGATAATCATGAGAAACTCAAGCAAAGTTACCATAAGAGTGTGGAGGCTGATAAGCAGGAGGTGATGCAGCATGCCAAGCCCTTTATGAATCTTGCCACGGAGATTTTGGAACAGCATTATTCGGATAGTGAGTTTGGTGTGACAGAATTTGCGGAGGCGATAGGCATGAGTAAACCATTATTGTCTAAACGGCTTAATGCAGAGGCAGGAGTGAGTACCGGGCAGTTTATTCGTAATTATCGCTTAACCATCGCCAAGCGTCTGTTGCTTGAAAACCATGCTAATCGGAATGTTACCGAGATAGCCTATAAGGTTGGTTTTAACGACCCCAAATACTTCACTCGTTGCTTCACTCATCAGTATGGTTGCAGTCCTTCTGCCTTCGTTGGTGAAGTTGATAGTGAAAAAGGGTAGTTTTTGCGTTATTATTCCGTTTTGTCCACCTTAAATATTGTTTTGTCCACCCTTTATGCGCGTAATTGTTTTAATTTTGCGGTTAGATAATTTTAATATTAACAAAATTTCTAACCTAAAAACAATTAGCAATGAGAAAAGAAGTATTATTCTCTTTGATGCTGACTTTGGGAATGACGGGTGGACTAACAGTCTGTCCTCTTTCGGCAAATGCAGCAGTGACTCAGCAGACCATTAAGGTCAAGGGTCAGGTTGTTGACCAGGACGGGGAACCCCTGATTGGTGCAACAGTTAGAGTAAAGGGCGCTCAGACGGGAAGTGTGACCGACATTGACGGTAACTTCACGATTGACGCAGCCTCTAACGCAACGCTCGTGATTAGTTATGTGGGCTACAAGGACCGTGAGGTAGCCGTTCGTGGTCGTGCCGTTATCGACGCTGTCACGTTGGAGTCTGACTCTCAGATTCTTGACCAGGTGGTAGTCGTTGGTTATGGTACGCAGAAGAAAGCAGACCTGACCGGTGCCGTTTCTATCGTGAACGCTGAGGAGTTGAAGCGTGTCTCTAACTCCAACATCTCCACGATGCTGGAAGGTAAGGTCGCCGGTGTGCAGATCACCTCTGATGGTCAGCCAGGTGCTGACCCAGCCGTACGTATCCGTGGTTTGGGTACTTTCGGAAGCACCGCACCTCTGTATGTGATTGACGGTGTGCCCATGGGTACTACTATCCGTGACTTCTCTCCTAACGATATCGAGACCATTCAGGTGTTGAAGGACGCATCGGCAGGTGCCATCTACGGATCACGTGCCGCCAATGGTGTGGTTATCATCACCACCAAGAGTGGTAAGAAAGACCAGCCTCTGAAGGTAGACTATAAGGGCTATTTCGGTGTTGACTGGATTCCAAGCAGCACCTACGATGTGATGAACGCTGACCAGTATAGTAACTATCTGGGTCAGGCTGCTGCCAACTCCAATACACCATTACCCAGTGGTTATAGTTTGAATCCAGAGACAGGAAAATATCAGTTCATGGACAATACCAATACTGACTGGTTCAAAGAGGTCTTCAAAACAGGTGTCCGTCAGAACCACAATATCAACTTGAGTGGTGGTGGCGCACATAATACTTATAATGTGGGCCTTGACTATTTCCAGCAGAAAGGTACCTTGGAAGGCGCTGGTCCTAACTATCAGCGTTTCACTGCTCGTGTGAACAATATGATGGAGACCAAGTTTATCCAATTCCGTACCAGTCTTGTTTATTCTCACTCCAATCAGGACGGTATGGGTCTTTCCAATGCCAACGAGTATGTGCAGGGTCTGTATGGTGATGTGACCAACGTGCTGCGTGGTACACTGCTGATGCAGCCCACCATCAAGGCATACGATGAGTCCACATGGTATCTGGATGAGGTGGTTCCTGCAGCCAAGAATTATAATTATGACGCATACGGCTATGGTGTGTATTATAATGAGATACATGGTGATATCTCTGCCTCTAACCCTCTGTTGGTTAACAACAAGTTTACCCGTAACACCATTGTTGACCGTATAGTAGCTACAGGTTCTGCAGACGTAGACCTCCTCAAGATGATTGGCAAGGAGCTTAAAGAGCACAAGTTGAATTACAAACTCAACCTTTCTTATAGTAAGACCCATGCACAAGACAAGACCTTTATCGGCTCATGGATTCAGAGTAACCGCGTGTACCTGTCGAAGGGTAATGAGCGTCTGACCGAGAACAAGCGTACTTATTCCGATTTCTTGGTGGAGAATACGCTGACATGGGATGGTAATTTCGGCTTGCATCATATTAACCTCTTGGGTGGTATCACTTACGAGGAAGAGAATACCCATCTTTTGAACGCCTGGGGTATTAATCTGACAGAGCCTTATTATCTGCACCCGCAGAAAGCGGAAAGCAGTGAGTCAGAGTCTTTTGAGTATAAGCATGCCCTGACTTCTTTCATCGGTCGTTTGAACTATGACTATGATGGTAAGTATCTGCTCTCATTCATCCTCCGTCGTGATGGTAGTTCTCGTCTGACCAAGGATATCCGTTGGGGTACGTTCCCCTCAATCTCTGTAGGTTGGCGTTTCGATAAGGAGAAGTTCTTCCCCATCAATCGCGATATTGTCAACATGTTCAAGATTCGTGCAAGTTATGGTGAGCTGGGTAACGAGAACATTGGTGAATATGCCTATCAGTCTGTTTATCGTCCAGGTGTGATGTCCTACAGTTTTGGTAATACAGTGGTGAATGGTTCTGCCATTGAGACATTCGTTAATGGTAATCTCGCATGGGAGAAGAAGAAGACTACTAATATCGGTATCGACCTCGCTATGTTCAACAACCGCTTGGAGTTCACTGCTGAGTGGTATATGAATAAGTCAACAGACCTTCTGTACGGTGTGCCCGTTCCTACGAATGCCGGTGTGCAGAATGCGGATGTGACCATGAATGCCGCAGAGATGGAGAACAGCGGTTTCGAGTTCTCCGCTACTTATCGCAACAACGACCACCCATTGAAGTGGCAGGTGAGTGCCAACTTGAGCACATTGAAGAATAAGGTCAAGAAGCTGGGCTTTGGTAATGAGTCATACATCACTGGTGACTATGCTACTTTCGTAGGTCAGGAAGTCGGTCAGTTCTATGGTTATGTATATCAGGGTATCGCCCGCACACAGGCTGATTTGGATGACAATACCAACGCTCTCGGCAACCATGTCACCCAGACTGGTGCCCAGATTGGTGATTGCCTTTACAAAGATGTCAACAACGACGGACAGATTACGGCAGATGACCGTGTCGTTCTCGGCAGTGGTCTGCCAAAGGTCAACTTCGGTATCAGTGCCCATCTGGAGTACAAGAACTTCGATTTGAGCATTTCTACTTTCGGTGCCTTGAACTATCATGTTACTGATGGTATCTATAATAGTTTGAACTCTTGCTATGGCTGGGCTAACAAAGATGTTCGCATGCTGGATGCCAACCGTTACTCAGCTGACGGTCTGACCTATATCTCTAACGTGCCACGTACCTATGTAACAGCTAACGGTGAGGGATGGAATGACTATTTCAGTGATCGTCAGATTCAGAATGCCGCTTATTGGAAGATTGCCAACATCGAGTTGGGCTATAACTTCCCTGACAAGTGGTTCAAGGGTGTTGTCTCTGGTGCTCGTGTTTATATCTCTGCCCAGAACCTTCATACCTTTACAAAGTATAAGGGATACAATGTGGACTATGCTGGTGGCACGTTCACCCCGGGTTTCAACTGGTGTTCTTACCCAAGTGCACGTAGCTTCATGGCTGGTGTTCTCTTCTCATTCTAAAGAATTGAAAGATTTAAAAACTAAAAAATTGAAGTTTAGTTATGAAACTATATAAATTTTCATTTGCCCTGTTGTTGGGCATCGGCGCACTGACATCGTGCAGCGAGAAGTTGGAGTTGACCAACCCCAATGAGCCGACTACCAGTACCTTCGGTAATACCGTAGATGATTTGGAGGATGCTGTTATTGCTTGTTATCACCATTGCCGTATGGAGGGAACATACGCTCGTGTGGGATATACACTTGAGACTTGTCGTGGTGATGAGGTTTGGAACGTTGCTCGGTCATGGAACCATATTGTTGCCGACGACCTGAATGTTCCGACAAACAACGGTGACGTAGCGTGGATCTGGCGTGACTGGTTCTATGTGATTAACATCAGCAATTTCGTTATCACCAAGTGCGGTGAGGATGACAGTGCTCTTTCTGAGAAAATGAAGCGTATCAAGGGACAGGCTCTCTTTACTCGTGGTCTTGCCTACTATAACCTGTCTAACTTCTATCAGAATCCTCCGATTATCCTGGATTACAATAAGTACTCTACTCTTGACGGTCTTTATGCCTCTAATCACGAGGAGGGAGACGAAAATGCTTTCGCACAGTATGACAGGGTACTTGATCAGGTAGAGAAAGACTTCACGGAAGCCATGAGCCTGTTGCCAAGTCGTGACGAAGGTGGTGAGTGGGCAAAAGGACGTGCTACCTGCGGTGCTGCCGCCGGCTATTATGCCCGTGCACTGATGCAGCGTCATAAGTTCAGTGAGGCACTCACCGTATTGAAGGAAATTATCAAGGGAACTTATGGTCATTATGAGTTGATGGCTAACTATGGTGATAACTTCCGTGAGGGTCCAGCCTATGAGAACAACGCAGAGAGTCTCTTTGAGATTCAGTTCCTGGACTACGGCTCACAGGGTACCAACGACGAGTGGACTCCAGTGAATGTGTCCTATGAGGCTGCTTCTCAGGGTCATGCTTTAGAGGCAAACTTCGGTCCTGCAAGTGCTGGTAGCTGGCAAGACTTGTCCGCAGCACCTTGGCTGTATTTCCTTTTCAAGGATGGAGATAAGACCAAAGACGGAAAACTTGATCCACGCCTTTACTGGACAATCGGTACCTATGAGACTGATTGGGAGACTTATTCAGACGGTCTGGGAAATATGTGTTATACACAGAAGATGACAGAAGATGCTCCTGTTGTTACCAATACCGTAAACGGTGGTCTGCCAGTAGCTAAGTTCACTAATTTCCGCACAGGTCTGTATGACCATGTCGACCAGAACCTCCATTGCGGTATTAACATCCGTATCATGCGCTACTCTGACGTTCTGCTCCGTGCCGCTGAGTGTGAAAATGAGGTGAATGGTCCTACACAACAGGCTATTGACTGGATTAATGAGGTACGTCGTCGTGCTAATCTGAATGACCTGCAGCTGGCTGATTATGCAGGGAATGCCGATAAACTCTTTGAGCAGATTGCCAATGTAGAGCGTCCGAAGGAGTTTGGTTGTGAGGCAGGTCGTTGCTATGACCTTATCCGCTGGGGATTCTTCTATAATGCGGGTCGCCTTCAGCAGTTGAAGGAACATGGTGTGTACAAGCTTGCAGCTGGCATTAAGGATGTTATCAAATATGGTGATGCTGGTGTCGAGAGTACTTTTGACAAATATGAGAAGGGGCATGAGTATTTCCCCATTTATCAGAACGACCTGAATACCAACGTCAATTTGGTTGGCAATTCTGCTAATACCAATACTGACAACTCTGCTTATTTTACCAAGAATGGTTGGACGGTACGTCCCGTTGTAGATTTGAGCAAATAACAAAAACTTTAAAAGATAAAGATTATGAAATATCTCAATAAATTAGCATCCGTCTTCTTCATTGCCGCCCTTGGCGTGATGACGCTGACGAGTTGTGAAGGCAGCGACCTTTTCAAAGTGAATGCTCCTGATTGGCTCTCCGAGATGGGAGGTGACGAAGAGGAAGGAGGTGGCGACGAGGAAGACTTGTCAGGTCAGAAGGAGGATGTATATACCATCGGCGCTACTGACTTCTCTACAGGATGGTGGTCTACATGGTCCAAATACTATGTGATTCCTGAGGCAACGAAATGGATTGCTCAGTTTACGCTGAACATCAACCCCAGTGCTCCTAATACTTATAAGAACTTTGCGATGATTATCTGTAATGATGAGGATCGCGGTGCAACTAATTATAAAGAGTATGGCGCTATCCGCTTCGATAATCAGCCCAGTGGTAACTCTGAGTGGGGTGATTATATCGATCGTGGTTTGATAGAGAGTAATCTCACATTCGAGACTGATACCGATGAGGGTGTTCAGAAACTGGGTGGTAAGGTGACTTTGACTTTAGACCGTACGGAAGGTGGTATGATTGTTAAGATGACCAATGGTACTGTGACAAAGACTTACAAACAGACTTCGGCTCTTGCCAATCTGAATGCAGACCAGTCTAACACCAATATTCGTGTATTCCTTGTTCCTGAGGGCAGTTATATCGACTGGATCTCTACGAATATCGAGCCTATCGGCGGATGCACGGAGGCTGGTGACAAGCAGCCGTTGAAGATGACATTGAATGGTGCTCCTAAGAAGGTGCTTCTGGGTACAACGATGGAGGAGGCATTTGCCAATGTTACCGCTACTGTTGAGTTTGAGCAGGGTGTTACAGCGAATGTAACTGCTGCAGACCTCACATTCCAGGCTGTTCCAGACATGAATAGTCTCGGAACCAAGACCTTGGTAGCAGCCTACAGCAAGACTTACAAGGGTGAGGGTGCTACAGCCCCAGTTATCGCCTCTGTACAGTTCGATGTTGTTGATAAGATGTACACGCTCCTTGGTGCTGCAGATAACTCTTCTGGTTTCTGGAGCGAGCATTCTACAGCCATTAAGGTGGCTCCAAAGGAGACTTTCGTTTCTACTTTCACTAACTATTGTGGTGGTGCTAACTGGAACAACTTCGTTATGGTTCTTGCCTCTCAGGATGGCTCTACCGAGTATGGCGTGCTTCGTGCCGACAACTGGGGCTGGGGTACCGGCTGGGCTGGTGAGGATCTGGCAAGCAAGTGTACACCGAGCGGTGGACAGAGTGACTGGGCAGCATGGCTTGCTGCGATGAACGGTGCTAAGGTGACTATCTATGTGACTAACAATGGTGATGGTACTGCTGATGTACGCTGTGTCATGTTAGGAACTGACGGTGTTGAATACAAGCAAGACTATATTGGTCTGAACACGGTAACTAACCCAGACGACTTCTATTTCCACCTGACCATTGACAACTGTCACCTTGAGTTCGATGACTTACTTGGTGCTGATGACAATTCAAGCGGCTTCTGGAGCGCACACTCTCCATATATTAAAGTGGATAAGGGTCAAACAGTAACTCGCCGTTTCCGCAACTACAGCGGTGGCGCTAACTGGAACAATTTCGTTACCGTACTCACTAATGCTGACGGTTCTACCGAGTATGGTGTGCTTCGTGCCGACAACTGGGGCTGGGGTACCGGCTGGGTTGGTGAGGAACTGGCAAGCAAGTGTACTCCGAGTGGTGGACAGAGCGACTGGGCTACATGGCTTGCTGCTATGGATGATGCCATGGTGACTGTTTCTGTTACTAACCATGGTGACGGTACTGCAGATGTACGTTGCGTTATGGTGGGCAACGATGGTGTTACCTACACTCAGGACTACATCGGTCTGAATACCGTAACAGATCCTGATGCACTCTACATGCATTTCACTATTGACGGATGTCACTTGGTATTCGAATAATCATTTAAAAGAATTGTATTATGAAATATATATCTAAACTATTAGCGCTGTTTGCCATCGGAATGATGGCAACAGCCTGTAGCAACGACGTGAATGAGGTGAATAATCCATTGACGGTTACTACTCCTACAGTATCTTCCGTTTCTGGAAACTCAGCCATTGTGACAGCAACGGCTACGGGTTCGCACATCACCTATCGTGGTGTCTGCTATTCTACTTCGCCTAATCCGACGATTAGTGACGGTAAGGTGTATTCTACCAGTAAGGATATGGTACTGACCATCGGTGGTCTTTCCAAGAACACTACTTACTATGTTCGTGGTTTCGCACAGACCAGTTATGATGTGAAATACTCTGAGGAGGTTTCTTTCACGACAACTTCTTCGGAATCTGTTGAGGACGACCCACAGACAGAGGGACCATCAGCACTGAAGCGTGTCAGTGTTCATGACCCAAGTATTGTATGGGATCCTACGACAAGTAGTTATTATGTCTTTGGCTCTCACCGTGCTGCCGCTAAGTGTAACAACATGATGTCTTGGGAGGCATTTACTGCTCCTTGGGCTACGGCTACCAGCAATGATGCAGCCAACGCTGATGCGTTTACTACTCCTGAGGTGACTAAGGTGAAGAAGGGTGGTAAGGAATATGACCTTAACTTCAATGCCTTCGCTTGGTCTGCACGTGGAAGTGCCGATTATAATGTTGACGGAATGATGTGGGCACCTGACGTGATCTACAACAAGAAATTGAATAAGTGGTGTATGTACCTGAGCATCAATGGTGACGGATGGTATTCAAGCGTCATCATGCTGACCGCCGACAATATCACGGGTCCTTATCGCTATCAGGCTCCTGTTGTCATCAGTGGCTTCCGTTCTGGCAACTCTTATAAGGATACCGATCTGGAGATCGTATTGGGTGAGCAGGCTTCTCTGCCTTCACGTTATGCTCCAAGTGACAACTATGGTAATCACTGGCCTAACGCCATTGACCCCTGTGTCTTCTATGATGAGAAGGGTAATCTGTTGATGTCCTACGGCTCATGGAGCGGTGGTATCTTCATGCTGGAACTCGACGAGGAGACGGGTCTGCGTGACTATGATGTGACTTATGAAGAGAGTGCTACTTCCGATCCTTACTTCGGTAAGAAGATTGCCGGTGGTTATTATGTGTCAGGTGAGGCTTCATACATCGAGTATATCGGTGGTTACTACTTCCTGTTTATGACCTATGGCGGTCTGGATGCCGCTGGTGGTTATCAGATGCGTGTGTTCCGCTCACAGAATCCTGACGGACCATACGTTGACAGCAAAGGCTCTACCGCTCTTTATGATTCCTATCAGTTGAACTTCGGCGCAGGTGAGAATGACGGCAACCGCGGTGTCAACATCTTCGGTGCTTACTCTAAGTGGGGTAACCTGCTGACTGGTGGTACTGAGGCTTCTTCTGGTGAGCGTGCACAGGGTCACAACAGTATTATCGCCGCTGAGGACGGACGTACCTACCTGGTTTACCATACTCGTTTCCAGGAATGGGGTGAGGGTCACCAACTCCGTGTTCACCAAGTTTATCAGAACCAGGAAGGCTGGCTGGTTGCTGCTCCGTTCGAGTACACGGGTGAAGGTATTAAGAGTGCAGGTATCGCAGCAGCCCAGAAGGTGGCTACCGCAGATATCGCTGGTAACTATAAGTTGCTGACTCACCGTTACGGACTGGATCATGCTGCGAAAGAATATGCTGTTCCTGTTGACATTACATTGAATGCTGACGGTACAATCTCTGGTGATGCTACAGGTACATGGTCTGTCAAGACTGGTACTTCTTATATCACGATTAATCTTGGCTCTGACTACAAGGGTGTGATGGTTCCTCAGACTTTGGAGCCTACAGACACTAAGGTTCCTTGCTTCACGGCTCTTGACAGTAGTAGTGGTGTTACCATCTGGGGTTACAAAGTTCCTGCAGAATAGTAAATAGTCACTAATCGATGAAACGATTTCTCTCTATAGTAGTGGTGCTCACAATGAGCACCACTCTATATTCTCAGTCTCATCACAAAGGGCATCCACCTAAGGCTTTCCAGACGGAGACGCCGATGGCACACGACCCTGTGATGGCTTACGAGGATAGTACTTACTACCTGTTCTGCACGGGGATGGGCATCCAGCAGATGACCTCCAAGGACCGCAAAACATGGACGGTACTGCCTGAGCCGGTGATGACGGTGATGCCACAGTGGACACGTGACTCGGTGCCGGGTTTCATGCATCATGTGTGGGCTCCGGATGTCATCCAGTGGCATGGTAAGTGGTGGCTTGCCTACAGTTGTTCGACCTTCGGAAAGAATGGTTCGGCTATCGGTCTGCTGAGCACTCCTTCGCTGCGTTTCCCCATCTGGAATGATGAGGGTTGTATCGTGACTTCCCGTGCGGAAAGGGACAACTGGAATGCCATCGATCCTAACTTCGTCATCGATGAGAACGATAATCCTTGGCTGGTATGGGGCTCTTTCTGGGATGGTATTCAACTGGCACGATTAGATACGACGATGCATATCGCCAAAGGGGAAAAGCCTCGCACGATAGCCCGTCGTTATTCGCCAAAGAATCCGAACCGTATGGCGAATCCTACCAGTAAGTATGCTGGTACCAACGCTATTGAGGCTCCGTTTATCATGAAGCATGGCGGATATTACTATCTGTTTGTGTCATGGGATTACTGTTGCATGGGTAGTAAGAGTACCTATAGAGTAGCGGTAGGTCGCAGCAAGACAGTTGACGGACCCTATGTGGATCGTGATGGTGTTGACATGCGAGAGGGTGGCGGTACACCAGTCATCGCAGGCGACAAGAAAACCTTTGAGGCTATCGGACACTGTGCTGCCTATACCATGAACGGTGAGGATATCTACATCAGTCATGGCTATAGTGTGGAGCACAAAGGAGCCGCCATTCTGGTGCAACGTCCTATCCGTTGGACTGCTGACGGATGGCCGGAGATTTAGTTTAGAGTTCATAGTTCATAGTTAAGAGTTCATAGTTATGCGACGAATCTTTATATTGCTACTTACCTCTTGTCTCTTACCGCTTACCTCTTCCGCCCAGTCGTGGACGGCTGACAATGGGAATGGGACCTATACGAATCCGTTGTTCTATGATGAGTTCTCTGACCCGGACATCTTACGGGTGGGTGATGACTACTATCTGGCAGGTACGACCATGCATACAGTGCCTGGGCTGGTAATCCTGCACTCTAAAGACTTGGTGAATTGGGAGAATATCAGTTACTGCTTCGACCGCTTCGACTTCGAGGATGATGCCTTCTCGTTGAAGAACCATCAGGAGATATACGGTCAGGGTATCTGGGCTCCTTGTATCCGTTATGCCAACGGACAGTTCTATGTCTATTCGAATGTCAATGGAAAGGGATTGCAGTGCTATACCTCTAAGGATATCCGTGGACCATGGAAGCATCATAACATGCAAGGACGTATCTATGATCTGAGTGTGCTCTTCGATGATGATGGTAAGATCTATGCTATCCATGGCTATGGGGAGGTGAAGTGTACGGAACTCAAACCGGATATGAGCGGACCTGTCGAGGAGACGGAGCGTACCATTATCCCTGAAGGGAATGCAGTAGGAGAGGGGCACCACATGTACAAGATCAATGGCATGTACTATCTCATCTCTACCGACTATAAACCCAATGGGCGTACGTTATGCTCTCGTTCCAAGAGTATCTGGGGACCTTACGAGACGATCACCATTACTGCCGATGAGACTTTCGGCTATCATGCGGCACCCTTGACGCAGGTTCCTAAGGGTGAGCGGTATCGCATTGGACAGGACGGTACGAAATTCGGTATTCCTGAGGTTGACAAAGATGCAACGGCTTGTACGAATATCCATCAGGGAGGTATCGTACAAGACCAGAGCGGACAGTGGTGGGCATTACTGATGATGGACTTCCACTCCATTGGTCGCACAGTGACCCTTGCCCCCATCACGTGGAAAGACGGATGGCCCATGCTCGGCTTGGAGGGCAACCTCGGTCGTGTTCCCCGTACGTGGCTGAAGCCCAACGTCCAGTCTGTTGCTGTGCCACAGCAACAAACAGACCAGCAACAAACAGTCCCCCACGCTCCCTACCAGCGCAGCGAGGACTTCAATGGCAAGACCCTTGGCAGGGTATGGCAATGGAACCATAACCCCGACGACACGAAATGGAGCCTGAAGAAAGGCAGACTGCGTCTGCAGTCTATGCCTGCCGAACAACTGATGTGGGCTCGTAATACGCTGACCCAGCGTGCCATCGGACCTACCAGTATTGTGACTGTCGAACTCTATGTCAAGGGTATGAAGGATGGGGATGTCGCAGGTCTTGGTAATATCAATGTGCCCTGCTCGTGGATAGGTATCGTGAAGGACGACTCAGGTCTGCATCTTCGCTGCTATGAGCAGGCGACGAATGATACTATAGTCCCTATAGTCCCTATAGTTCCTATAGTCCCTATAGAGAAAATATTCCTCCGTCTCGTGGGCGATTACGACAACGACCATGCTCATTATGAGTATTCGTTGGATGGTGTCCACTTTAAGCAGTTGGGTCGTGAGATGCCTTTGAGTTACCAACTCATCACCTTCCAAGGCTCACGTCCGTCACTCTTCGCTTTCAATCATCAAGGAAAGCAGGGTGGCTATGCTGAGTTCGACAATTTCACGGTCGTAGAGCCGAAAGCGGATCGTAGTGGGAATATCCCTTATGGTAAGACGTTCCGTATCATCAACCTTGGAACAGGGAAGGCAATGGCGGCATTGGAGCATGGACTGGTACACGACGCAGACAGTACCATGACTGAAAAGCAGACTCAATTCCGTCTGATAGATAAAGGACAGGGTCAGGTGATCCTGCAGTGTGCGGACGGACGTTATGTCTTCTGTGCTGGCTATGGGCTGGCTGGTGATATGCGACTGACAACGGACGAGTCGAAAGCGGAGGTGTTCCTGTGGCAGGACTATCTCGACCATCAGTTCATGCTGATGTCCATGCGTACTCAT
>DEJF01000063.1:102161-112008 GCA_002353225.1 Prevotella sp. UBA2755
GACCCGGCGCGTCGGAACGGAGCAGTCCTTAGGTGGGAGTAAAGTAAATACACTGAATTTACTCACTAAATTCAGTGTATTTACTTACTAAATTCAGTGAATTTACTGAGTAAACACACTGAGTTTACTTTCTAATAGAATAGGAGTAACCCTGCTACGGCACTATAGCATATCATGCGGATGGGGTTGATCTTCAAGACTCCAGTGCCGAAAGCAGTAGCAAGGAACAAGGCTACACTGATATAGAACTGCCACGGATTCTCGGAAGGAGCCGAGAAGTTATCATGTGTACATAATAATAAGGTGGCTGCGGCAAGGAGTCCTACGACTGCTGGTCGCAGTCCTTTGAACACAGACTGTACCGGACGGGTGTTCATATACTTCATGAACATCTTGCTGATCAATATCATCAGGATCAGCGAGGGTAATACCAATGCGAAGGTAGCAGTAGCCGAGCCAAGGACCGCCATAGGTGCGCTAAAGCCTGCGTTCTTGATAGCCGTATAACCACAATACGTAGCAGAGTTGATGCCGATAGGTCCAGGGGTCATCTGTGAGATAGCGACGATATCCGTAAACTGCGACGCTGTCATCCAGTGCCAGTGCTCCACCGTCTCATGCTGTATCAACGACAACATGCCGTAGCCCCCTCCAAAGCCGAAGAGACCAATCTCAAAGAATGTCAGGAACAAATAGATGAATATCATAACTATGAACTCTAAACTATGAACTATGAACTCTTAACTATGAACTCTCAACTCTGAACTCTCCCAAACAAGTACCCCCCTATCCCCGCAAGGATGATAATCCATATAGGCGAAACGCCCAGCAGCCAGATGGCGAGTGCCGATACGATGGGAATCCAAATCGTAAACCAGTTCAGTTGGGCTCGACGGGCAAGGTTGAATGTCGGAACAGCGATCAGTGCCACCACAGCAGGACGGATGCCCTTGAACATGGCGGCAATCACCTTGTTGTCCTCAAACTGATGGAAGAAGATGGCGATGGCAAGGATAATCAGGAAAGAAGGGAGTGCCGTACCTATTGCCGTAGCAATGGCTCCATGGGTCTTCCTCAACTTATAACCAATGAAGATACTGATATTGATAGCAAACACACCCGGACAACTCTGGGCAATGGCTATCAGGTCGAGCATCTCCTCCTTGCTGACCCATTGGTGGCGATTGACGACTTCCTCCTCTATCAAAGGAATCATGGCATATCCACCCCCGAGGGTGAACATGCCAATCTTAAAGAAAGTCCTGAATGATTCCCAGTAAATGTTCATTGCTGCTCAATCCATTTGCGGGCATTGACGAATGCCTCAATCCATGGAGTGACCTCATCCATGCGGCGGTCGCGTGGATACCATGCACACTGCCATGGGAAGATGGCACGCTCTAAGTGGGGCATCATGGCAAGATGACGACCATCGGCTGAGCAGATACCTGCGACATCGTAATCAGAACCGTTGGGGTTGGCAGGATAACCATGGTAGTTATACTTGGCAATCACGTTATAAGCACTCTCTGCCTCTGGCAATGAGAACTTACCTTCTCCATGGGCTACCCACAGACCGAGTTTGTTGCCACTCAAGGAGCCGAACATCACACTGTTGTTCTGAGGAATAGCCAGACTGATGAACTCACTCTCGAACTTATGGGAGTCGTTATGCAGCATCTTGGCACGACGAGCGGTAGCAGACTCTTCATTCTTCATTCTTAATTCTTCATTCTCGCAGAGTCCCAGTTCTATCATCAACTGGCATCCGTTACAGATACCGAGGGAGAGGGTGTCCTTGCGAGCATAGAACTTGTCGAGGGCTTCTTTTGCCTTGGGGTTGAAAAGGAAGGCACCTGCCCATCCCTTAGCGGAACCAAGCACGTCGGAGTTGGAGAATCCACCACAGAACACAATCATATTGATGTCCTCCAAGGTCTCACGACCACTAATCAGGTCTGTCATCATCACGTCCTTCACGTCGAAGCCGGCGAGATAGAGGGAGTAAGCCATCTCACGCTCACCATTGGTACCCTTCTCACGGATGATGGCTGCCTTGATGCCTGTTGACTCACGGCGGTCGGCAGAGATGCCGTATTGTTTCAGCATACCGGTGAAGTCTTTGTTGAACTTCATCTCAATAGGTTGCTGCTTGTAGTTCTCATAACGCTCCTTTGCCTTACCGTTGAAACTCTGTTTGCGATCGAGCAGGTAGGAGGTCTTATACCAGGTGTCACGAAGGGCATCGATATCGAAGGTGTACTCCTCGTCACCAGCCTTCACCACAATCGTGCGGCTGTCCTCTACGGGATAACCAATCTTGGCATAGCCGACTCCAAGGTCCTCCATGAACTCCTTGAACTCAAACTTATGCTCGTCGCTGACCTCGATAACCACACCAGGATTCTCTGCAAACAGAATCTTCACAATGTCAAGAGTTCCCTCTCCTTTTGGAGAGGGTTGGGGAGAGGCTCCAAAGTCGTGCAGGTTAATATGCATACCTCCCTTGGTGTTGGCAAAGCACATCTCTAACAGAGTGGTAATCAGACCACCGGCAGAGATGTCGTGACCTGCCATGATCCATCCCTTCTCGATCATCTGCTGAACAGCCATGAAGGCATCCGCAAAGTATTCTGCGTTCTTGACGGTTGGCACATCACTGCCCACCTTACCTAAACTCTGGGCAAAGGCGGAACCACCAAGACGCTGCTCGTCAAACGAGAAGTCGATATGATAGAGTGAAGCGTGTTTGTCGTTAACCAAGACAGGACTGACTACCTTGCGGATATCAGAAACCTCTGCTCCAGCACTGACAATGACGGTGCCTGGAGAGATAATCTTCTCACCATTAGGATATTGCTGACTCAATGAGAGGGAGTCCTTACCTGTCGGCACATTGATATGCAACTCACAACAGAAGTCGCTCAATGCCTTGACAGCGGTATAGAGACGGGCATCCTCACCTTCTTGTGAGCGACAGGGCCACATCCAGTTGGCTGACAGGGACAGTGACTCCATACCGTCGGCAAGGGGAGCCCATACGATATTCGTCAATGCCTCGGCAACAGAGAGGACACTACCTGCCTCTGGAGAAGCAAGTCCTGCCTGTGGGGCATGACCGATGGCGGTGGCGATACCCTTGCGACCACGATAGTCAAGGGCAACGACACCACAGTCGCTCAATGGCAACTGGATCTCACCCTGACACTGCTGACGGGCAATCTTACCAGTCACAGAACGGTCTACCTTATTCGTCAACCAGTCTTTGCAGGCAACAGCCTCCAACTGGAGTACTCGTTTGACGAGTTTATCTAGGTTTTCTAGTTTCCCTAGGTCTACATCTTCATATTTCCGCTCAACGGTATTGTCGCGCATGATGGTCTTGGGAGAGTGTCCGAACATCTGTGCCACGTCGAGGTCGAAGGGCTTTACACCATCTCCCTGTTTGAAGGAGAAGTGGGCATCACCTGTGGTCTCACCAACCACATACATCGGAGCACGCTCACGCTCAGCAATCTTCTGGACATGCTCAATATGTTTCTCGTCAATGAGCAAACCCATACGCTCCTGACTCTCATTGGCGATAATCTCTTTACTGGAGAGGGTCTTGTCACCAATAGGCAACTTGGTCATGTCAATCTCACCACCACATTCCTCTACCAATTCGGAGAGACAGTTCAGGTGACCGGCACTACCGTGGTCGTGGATAGATACAACAGGGTTGGTGTCTTCCTCGCAGAGGGCACGGACGAGGTTATAGGCACGCTTCTGCATCTCTGGGTTGGCACGCTGGATAGCGTTCAACTCAATACCATTGCTGTAACGACCAGTGTCTACAGAGGAGACACTACCGCCACCAAGTCCGATGCGGTAGTTGTCACCACCAACCACCACGACCTTATTACCCTTCTGGGGCTCTTTCTTCAGACAGTCACGCTTGGTACCGTAACCCACACCGCCAGCAAGCATAATCACTTTGTCGTAAGCGTACTTGGTCGTGTTCGTGGCTGTGTCGCAGCCACATGCGGTCTCTTGGTGCTCAAAGGTCAGCACTGAGCCGCAAATCAGGGGCTGTCCAAACTTATTACCGAAATCAGAAGCACCGTTTGATGCCTTGATCAGAATCTGCTCAGGAGTCTGGTAGAGCCACTGACGGACAGGAAGGATATCCTCCCAGTCACGCTCCTCATCCTCAATACGGGGATATGCGGTCATATAGACAGCAGTACCGGCAATAGGCCATGAGCCTACACCACCACCCATACGGTCACGGATCTCACCACCTGTACCGGTAGCGGCACCATTGAAGGGCTCTACCGTGGTGGGGAAGTTATGGGTCTCTGCTTTCAGCGAGATGACACTCTCAATGTCCTTTATACGGAAATAGTCACTGGTTGACTGGTCGGCTGGGGCAAACTGCTCCACAACGGGACCTTGGGCAAAGGCTACATTATCTTTATAGGCGGAGAGAATCTTGTTAGGATTCTCCTGCGTTGTCTTCTTAATCATGGCAAACAGACTCGACTCCATCTCTTTGCCGTCGATGATAAAGGTACCACCAAAAATCTTATGGCGACAGTGCTCAGAGTTAATCTGCGCAAAACCGAAGATCTCGGAGTCTGTCAAAGGACGACCGTTCTCCTTCTCAATCTTATGGAGATACTCAATCTCCTCAGGGGAGAGGGCAAGTCCTTCTTGCTCGTTATACTCTTCCAGATTGTCCACATACTTAATAGGCTCTGGCTGGATATTGATCGTGAAGATATCCTGGTTCAGTCCGTTGTACATACGCTGCAGCATGGGGTCGTGCTCTGCGTCCTCTGACTCAACAGGGAAGTATTCCTCAATACGCTGAATACCTTTCAGTCCCATGTTCTGGGTGATCTCTACGGCATTGGTGGACCATGGGGTCACCATCTCACGGCGCGGACCTACATAATAGCCTGTCAGTGTCTCGTCATTGAGTAACTCGGCTTCACCATAAAGCCAACAAAGTTCCTTTACTTCGTCTTGATTGAACTGGTGGTCTGCCTGTGTGGCAATCACGCTCTTTTGGGGTGTTTTGAAAAAGAGAATCATATCTTTTACCTTATTAATTTTTTAATTTGGGTACAAAGATAGTGCAAAAAATCGATTTAGCGAAGAGAAAACGAATTTATTCGCTTGCTGATGCGTTAGAAAATGGTCTTAGTCGGGCGAAAAGACATAGTTCTGGTATTTTCCTATAGATTTCCTTGGAAGTTATGAGAACTTTTCGTAACTTTGCGGATAATTAAGTAGACATTATGAACAATTAAAAACCTGACACTATGAAAAAGAAAATGATAATAATGTTGGTTGCGATGTTTTGTATCGTGGCAAGCGTAAAGGCTGATAACTTTACCTTTGGTGATATTAACTACAAGATTCTTTCAGATGAGGAAGTGGAGGTTATTGCACCTGTCTCAGGTAAATATGCTGGTGATATTGTCATTCCAAGGGATGTCCTTTACAACTCTAAGACCTATCGGGTGACTGCGATCGGGGATTATGCTTTTCAGGGTGCTACGGTGACGAGCGTGAAACTTCCTTCAAGTGGCATCGTGAGAATTGGCAAGTTTGCATTCAACGATTGTACAGGACTCACGGTGTTCACACTACCAGAAACCATTACGAGTATCGGTTATAGGGCCTTTTATTGTTGTGACAAGTTGCAACATTTGTATGCCTATGCCAAGGATCCTAAGGCTTATCACCCAGAAAATGAGGCCTTCTCTTATATCAATAGGGCAGGCAATGTCTGTACTCTCCATGTCCCTTCTGACTGTTCCAGAACTTATCAGGCAGATGAAACGTTCAGAATATTTACCAAGACGGAGGAGTTTGTCTATGATTACGCCTTGATAATCGCAGGGAAGAAGGTGACTGACAATAACAAGTCTGATGTATTAGGGGATGGAGCAGTGAACTACGACCCTACGACAAAGAAACTGACCATTAAGGGGAATATTACGGGAAAAGGTTTTCATGGTATAGATAATGATATCGACGGACTTACCATCTACACGGCTTCAGACGCCATAGTAGAAGCGGGAACAATGGTGCCTGTGATCTCAAAGGGAAGAGTGACAATAGCAGGAACTGGTAAGTTGACCTTGTCAGGGAGCGGATATTATGCGATTCAGGCTGATGGAGACGTTACTATTGACCATGCCAATCTCATCCTCTCAGGAAGTCGTACAGGTATGATGGTCACCAATCATAATTTGTCCATCAACAGATCCTCATTGGATGTGAACGTACAATCTACTGCAGTCATCGTGGTGGGTGCTGGTAAAACAATACAACTGACTGACTGCTATCTCAAAGAACCAGAAGGTTGCTATATCCATGAAGGCTCTGACGAAACCGTGATAATGGACCAGAATAATGCTCGTAGTAAAAAGGTGGTCATTGCTCCAGGCACACCACCTGCCGATAACGGTCTTGCCATCTCGGCTACAGAGGCGACAGCGATTTTAGGAAAGGATTTTGAGAAACCCACAGTAACAAATCCCTATGGACTTTCGCTTGAGTGGAAGAGTTCTGACGTGAGCGTTGCTTCTGTCGATCAGGCTGGTAATGTGTATCTGAGTGCTCCAGGAAAGACGACGATAACCGCGACCTTTGCCGGTGATTCCGAATATAAAGCAGGGAGTATCAGTTACCAGTTGAAAGTAACATCTTATTGCAGGTTGGAGTTCGGAATCAAAGATATGACAGTGACGATGGGCACACCGTTTACGTTGCCAGAACTGAATAATCCTTATCACTTGGCATTGACCTATGCCAGCAGTTATGAGAATGTAGCCACAGTGAATAAGACGACGGGAGAGGTGACACTCGTCGGTCCGGGCGTTACTGCCATCACCGCTTCATGGCCTGGTGATGAATTCATCATGGAAGGTTCTGCCACTTATTATCTGACCGTCAAAAAGCCGGATCCTGTTGCCAACGATCTTGCTTTCTCTGTAGATGAGGTTACGGCGAAGATTGGCGTGGAGTTTGTAGAGCCTACATTGTCGAATCCTCATGCGCTACCCTTGGTGTGGACGAGCAGCGAACCGAGTGTTGCCACCCTGAACCAGTCTGGTAAGGTGACCTTGGCTTCTCCTGGCAATACCGTTATCACTGCTGCCTTTGAGGGTAACGACGACTATGAGGCAGGCAGTGTCTGTTACTTGTTAATGGTGCAAAAGGGAGACAAAATCGCTAACGGACTGGCTTTCACACTGGAAAAGGTGACAGCGGCATTAGGTGCGGCGTTTGAAACACCAGAACTGATTAATCCAAATAACCTTCCAGTGACTTACAGTAGTAGTTATGTGAACGTAGCCACGGTGAATGAGACGACGGGTGAGGTGACACTGGTAGGACCAGGCACCACGGCGATCTCCGCCTCGTTTGCTGGTAACGATGATTTCCTTGCCGGTGAGGTGATCTACTATCTGACCGTGCAATATGGTGATGCCGTTGACAACGGTCTTGCCTTCTCTGTCTCGGAGGTCACTGTGAAGATGGGAGAGGGGTTTGATACTCCTCTGCTGACGAATCCTCATGACCTCAAGGTAATCTGGACAAGTAGTGATGGAAATGTTGCTGTGGTCGATGAGAATGGAGGCGTCGATCTGGTTGCTCCAGGCATCACGACAATCTCCGCTTCCTTCGCTGGTGATTACCAATACTTGGCAGGCAGTGCCAGTTACGTGCTAAAGGTGCTAAAGGGTGCCCCAGTCGATAACGGACTGGCTTTCTCTCTGGAAGAGGTGACGGCGAAGATAGGTACAACGTATGAATTGCCTAAACTGATTAATCCCAACAACCTTCCAGTGACTTATACTAGTAGTTATGAGAATGTTGCCACAGTGAATGAGAAGACGGGTGAGGTGACACTGGTAGGTCCAGGCTGCACGGCGATCTCCGCCATCTTTGCAGGTAACGAAGATTTCCTTGCCGGTGAGGTGATCTACTATCTGACCGTACTAAAGGCTGATGCCGTTGATAACGGTCTTGCCTTCTCTGTCTCGGAGGTCACCGCGAAGATGGGAGAGAAGTTCGAGTCTCCTCAGTTGACGAATCCTCATGACCTCATGGTGATCTGGACAAGTAGTGATACAAATGTTGCCCTGGTCGATGAGCATGGAGTCGTCTATTTGCTTGCTCCAGGCACCACGACGATATCCGCTTCCTTCGTTGGTGATTACCAGTACTTGGCAGGCAGTGCCAGTTACACATTGACGGTGGAGGAGGAATCCGAGCCTGAGCCTGTCGTGTCTGGTGATGCCAATGGTGACGGGAAGGTGAACGTGACGGATATCGTGGAGATAGTGAACTATATCTTGGGACATCCTTCGGATAAGTTCCTCTTTGAGATTGCTGATGTCAATGGTGACGGAGTGGTGAACGTGACGGACATCGTGATGGTTGTGAATATCATCTTGTCGTCGGATGCCCATGAGTTGACGGACGGTGAGGCGGATGCCGTCCTTCACATGGAATAAGGGTGGTGGAGGCATTGTAGAATAATCACTAAAATGTCACTCCAGTTACTTAAAATAATCTAAATCGGCGGGTCTTTAGAGCGAAATGATGGGGAAATCACTATCTTTGCACACGTATTCATGTTTAATTAAGACCATTTGAAATGATGAAGAAAATGTTTTTTATGATGACGGTAGCGACTGCGACATTGTTGATGAGCAGTTGCGCGTCAAAAAAAGATCTGACAGCATGTCAGGAGGAGAATAAGGCTCTGCAGGCTAACTATACAGATACAAAGGAGCAACTGGCTGCCTCAAAAGCACGTGTGGCAAGCCTGGAACAGCAACTCGCCCAGCAGGAGAAGGCTACCGACGCCTTGCAGGTGGCTCTCGACAAGAGTCTCACGAATGCCAGCCAGAACAATATCAGTATCGAGAAACTGGTCGACCAGATTAATGAGTCTAACCAGTATATCCGTCATCTGGTGGAGGTGAAGTCGAAGAGCGACTCCCTCAATATGGTGCTGACCAACAACCTTACCCGTTCCCTCTCTAAGGAGGAACTGAAAGAGGTTGACGTGCAGGTACTTAAAGGCGTGGTGTATATCTCTCTGGCTGATAACATGCTCTACAAGAGCGGCTCTTACGAGATTAACGACCGTGCTTCAACGACCTTGTCGAAGATTGCCAAGATTATCAAGGACTACAAGGATTATGACGTGCTGATCGAAGGTAACACCGATGATGTGCCCATCAAACGTGAGAATATCCGCAACAACTGGGACCTCTCTTGTCTGCGCGCCTCTTCCGTCGTACAGGCTCTTCAGAACCAATACGGTGTTGATCCTAAGCGTCTTACCGCTGGTGGCCGTGGTGAGTATAATCCTCTTCAGCCTAACACTTCCGAACTTGGCAAGCAGCGTAATCGTCGCACCCAAATCATCATTACTCCGAAACTCGATGAGTTTATGGATCTGATTGGTCAGGCTCCTGACGAGGACTAAACACCTTTTATTTACGAAGCCCCGACCTTCGACCTTTGAAGGCGGCACCCCCGACTCTCGGGGGTGCCGCCTTCACATTGAGGAAACAGCATCGTCACAGGCAGGAAGCGGCATCGTCACTTTGAGGAAGCGACTCCTTCACAGGCAGGAGGTATGGGCTTCGGAACAAAACAAGTTGTTTTGTTCTCAAAGAAGGCATCCCTTTCATCGATTAAGATCATCCTAATCGGAACAAAACAAGTTGTTTTGTTAATGGAGAAATCATGGGTATTTTATACCGAAAGTACCTCTCCTTGTCACCCTTGCCACCTCGTTGTTACTCGCAACTGCCTGATAACTAAATAG
>DEJF01000069.1:0-9157 GCA_002353225.1 Prevotella sp. UBA2755
TCACATATTAATAAGGTGAATAGTCGGGTTCAGGCAACAGTCGATGGCAACCGGGTATACCGTGCACCAGCCTACTATCAGAGTAATACGATGGACATGGCGCACTTCAATCCGTATGCCGTCTTTGCCCAGACGAAGAAGAGTGAAGTCAATACGATAGCCTATAAGGATATGACGGCAATCGACTTCACAGGATATGGTGATGCTGCCTATACGAAGGAACTGGATGGTAAATACTTCTTCCAGCCGTTGTTGGATGATGACGGTCTCACCGACTTCCGTAACATCGACTTGACACGTAACCTGTTGGTATATACGGGTACGGTAGTTCCTGCCAATGCCACTACGGACGGTGTTGTCGCCAGCCGACTGTCAGAACCTGTCTATGCTGAGACCAATGCTGCCTATCGTACGGTGGATGGTAATACACAAAGTGTCTCTGGTCACCAAGTGAGGTTGATAGAAAATACCTATACCACGACAGTAGACCACTTCCTTGTCGACAAGCAGGACTTCAATGCGCCTATCAGATATACGATGGGTGACGGCTATCGGATGTGGTACCAGCGTACGCCAGACCTCTATGTAGGACTGGATAAGGGATGGGAGACTGTCAGTCTGCCGTTCACCGCTGAACTGGTGACCACTCAGCAGAAGGGTGAGATCACTCACTTCTATAGTGGCAGCCGTTCCGTCGACGGTGAGACGAAGGTCGGTCATGAGTACTGGCTCCGTGAGTTCAAGGGAAGAAAGACTGGTGAGACGGGTACTGACCTGTTCACGGCACTCTTCAATTATCCGGAAACTGCAGACGAAGGAAAGATAGTGACGAACACCTTCCTGTGGGATTACTACTACAGTAAGAATGTGCAGAAGGATCTCAATGCAGATACGTATCAGACCTACTATAGCGAACAGCGTAACCTGGCGGCTTATCCGTTACTTACCAATGGCAAACCTTATATCATAGGATTCCCGGGAACGACGTATTATGAGTTTGACCTCAGCGGTGGTTTTATCCCGCAGCATACGGCATCAGAGACTCCTGCCAGACTCGATCAGCAGGTTATCACCTTCGCTTCCAAGCAAGGAGAAACGATCCGTGTCAGTGATGAAGAGATTGAGGGTGCAACAACATCGGAGGAGACAGATTATAGTTTCGTGCCTAACTATCTGAGTAAGTCGATAGCCGCTGATGAGGGCTATCTGATGAATGCTGAGGGCAACCAGTTTGCCAAGACAACAACTCTGACACCTGCCGTTCCGTTCCGTCCGTACTTCAAGAAGGTAGAGACATCAGGTTCCCGTCAGGCTGCCCGTGCCATCCTCTTCGATGGAGAAGGCTCATCGTTCGCTATCGGTGACGACCGTGACCCATCTGAGGAAGAGATAGGTGGTGGTCTGCAGTTCTTCACCAAGCGTCGTGTCATTGGAGTCACCTCTACGCTCCGTGAGGCTGCCGATGTCCGCATCTACAGCACGACAGGTAATACCATTGCCGCCTTCACCGTTCAGCCGGGTGAGACCATCGAGCGCGACATTCCTATCGCTGGTGTCTATATCATCCGTGCCGACAAGGGACGCATCACGAAGAAAGTGGCATTGAAATAAATAGAAAAAGTAAAATAGGATTTGGAGTATAACAGATAAAAGTGTATATTTGCATCATGAAAAGTTCGTCACGAAAAGTTCGTCACGATAATTCCGTGATAAAAGCAGAAGAAATATGGCACGACAGAAAAAGAAGAAATTAGAGAATCCCTTTGTCTATCAAGGGTATGAAGGTCCTGATTATTTCTTTGACCGGGCGGTAGAGACAGAGAATATGCTCTCTGCCTTGAAGAATGGTCGTAATATTACACTGGTTTCTCCACGAAAAATTGGCAAGACAGGATTGATACAACACATATTCTATCACATTAACAATCAGTCGAAGGAGGCTATTTGTATCTATGTTGATATCTTTGCTACCAAAAACCTGACAGAATTTGTCGAGACTCTTGCCAAGGCTGTGGTAGAAGATGCCCTGCAACGTGAGAAGTCCTTTACTGCAAAGGTGATGGATTTCTTCAAGGGGTTGAGACCTACCTTTAGTCCAGACCCGATGACGGGTCTGCCAACAGTAACACTCAATGTGGTTTCGGTGCAGACAGAAATGACCCTCAAGAGTCTTTTCTCTCATTTGGAGAACATGGACAAGCGTGTCATTATTGCCATCGACGAGTTCCAACAAGTGGCATATTATCCTGAGGCTGGTGCTGAGGCGATGCTGAGATCGCATATACAGTTTATGCATCATGTCAACTTTATATTCTCTGGCAGCAAGATGCACATGATGGAAGAAATGTTTCTTTCTCCTAACAGACCTTTCTACCAGAGTACACAACTCATGACGCTCTTGCCATTACACGAAGAAATCTACTATGAGCATGCTCGCCGATTCTTTGAGGCAAAGAAGGGAGGAATGTTTCATCAAGAAGTGTTCCAACACTTGTATCACTCGTTTGATGGCTATACATGGTTCATACAGGCGGTGTTGAATCGTCTTTATGAGCAGGAGGTGAAGGTTGATGATGATAGTCAGGTTGCTGATGCTATTCTGTTTCATGTCAATTCGTTGGCTCCTCACTATCAGACAGTTTTCAATTTCCTGACAGACAACCAATGCAGTCTCCTGAAGGCGATAGCACGTGCTGGTTATGTGAAACAGCCTCAAAGCGGTGACTTCATCAAGAATTATGGATTACCCAGCAGCAGTAGCGTTAAGTCAGCGCTTCAAACACTGTTGGAGAAAGAATTGGTATATCAGACCGAGAAAGGCTACGTAGTCTATGACCGTTTCTTTGGAATCTGGTTAAAGCGACTATAGTCTAAAAAACATTTGACAAAGTAAATATATGACACACGATATAGATTTGCAGAATAGTCAACAGGGTGAGATCATCCTCTACCAGCCAGACGAGACCGTGCGGCTCGATGTCAGGTTGGAGGATGACACTGTGTGGCTGACGCAAGCACAGATGGCAGAACTGTTCCAGAAAGACCAGTCTGTGATAGCAAGGCATATTGGCAATGTGTTCCGTGAGGGAGAACTTGATGAAAATAGTAATATGCAAATTTTGCATAATACTCTGTCAAAATATAAGCCGACAAAGATATATAGTCTTGATGTTATTATTTCTGTAGGCTATCGTGTTAAAAGTAAGAGAGGTATCCAGTTTAGGATTTGGGCAACATCTGTTTTAAGAGATTTTCTTCTTCGTGGATATGCTGCAAGTCAGCGTATTGAGATGCTGAAAGAAAATGTGGACGAACGTCTTTTTAAACATGAAATAAGGATAGAGGCAATAGAAGAAAAGATAGATTTCTTCGTACGTACGAACCAACCTCCTGTAGAGGGCGTGCTGTTCGAAGGTCAGATATTCGATGCCTACAAACTGGTGGAGGCCCTCGTCAAGTCGGCGAAACGTGAAATCGTCCTGATAGACAACTACATCGACGCATCTGTCTTCGACTTACTCGAGAAACGCGGACAGGGCGTCGATGCCACCATATATACCGAGCATGTAGGCCAGCCACTGCTGCATCTGCAACAACTGAACCAGCAGCAGTATCATCGTAGAATAGAGGTCAGGGAGTACGACAGCCGTTTCCACGACCGTTTCCTTATCTTAGACGACCATCTCTACCATTTTGGAGCATCCTTCAAGGACTTGGGCAAACGCCTGTTCGCTTTTGAACTGATGGGCATCGACAAGAGCATCATACTGAATCAATTGTAACGAAATAACGACGATGAAATATAAGGAGTTTGAACATATTATTTCTGATAAACGGATGAGTAAATACGTGCAGGCTTGTGGGGGAAACACTCGCCGAGCAATGACATTATACCGTTACAATGTCGAATTATCCCAGATGATGTTTGCCATTATTGCTTATTTTGAGGTCGCTCTGAGAAATTCTATCGACCGGCAACTGATTACAAATCTCGGGAGCGAATGGCTTCGTGATTCAGTTATGGCAAATGGCGTTTTTACACATCCAGTATTGTTCAAGACAAGAGACATTATTTACCATGCCTATAACAAATTATTGAGAGATGGTGCATATTCAACACAAGGAATAGCAATCTACACAAACTATATATTAACTGAATACAAGAAAATACTTGTATTGCTTGAATGGATGGACATAAATGCAAGGGATTTCCTGTATGGGATAGACCATGTGCAACAGGTTTGTATCAAAATAGACAAATTGAAACCCATATAAAACAATACCCACCAGCTTGACAAGTTGTCAGGGGCTGATGGGATTCAACACTGCAAATATAAGCAATTATTTGATATGAACAAAATAACTCCGCAAGGAATTAACATAAAATAACGAAATAGATGATACACGATATGAAAAGAATTATAAGATATAC
The DNA here is from genome assembly GCA_002353225.1 of Prevotella sp. UBA2755. GTDB lineage: Bacteria > Bacteroidota > Bacteroidia > Bacteroidales > Bacteroidaceae > Prevotella. The sequence goes on from DEJF01000069.1 coordinate 4,433, forward strand.
CCTCTCCCTCCTGCTCCTGATGTTCGTGGGAGTCGGTCAGGCTTGGGGACAGACTTATAAGTATTACGCTCTTCATGCAAATGGCAAAGGGTATATGAAACAACGTCTTGCAGCAGTGGCAAATGACGGAACTTTCCGTTATGAAAACGTATATGACGGAAATGGTTACTCGATATGGGTATATTCTTCAGAAGGGTATCTCACCAATGACATGTACTATCTCTGTGAGGCTAATGGCACGTTAATTCTTTCTGATAAGCCGTCGACGAAGTGGAATCTTGTTGACGATGGTGATAAAAAGAGACTACAAAAGCAAGGAACAACTAAGATTGTCGGTTTAAACAGTGGGGGGACTCCAGTCCTTGATGAGCCAACGAACCTTGCCAACAAATATGCTGTCTGTGAGATGACAGTAGAAGAGAATAACGGTAAGTGGGAAGGTCCAAAGGACGTGTCCTATACGGTGCGCTCTCCTCAGTTGGTCACTTTCATGCGTGTTTATTATATCCACAACATTACAGCGACAATCCTTAAAGACGATGCCAATAAAACCAATCAGAAGGTTGTCGATAAAAAAGATTCTCGTATATTCCAGAGACTTAAATTTAAATCAACAACAGATGGCAATCGAGGAACATCATGGGATATTGACGAGACAAATGCCGTCATTTACAACAAACAGGCTTCAGGCGATGTGACTGTAAAAGCCACCTACACCCTGACTTCCTGTGACCCCATTGCAGCAAATAATCATCCAGCGGTTGATGTCGATGTGACACTGAAGATACAACCAGCGGCACTAACTCCAGACCCTGCTAAGAATTACCTTCTTTTCTATACAAAAGAAGCCAACTACCGTTTTCCATATGCTACAAATGAAATGAATGAGGGTGATGCGGTAAATCCTCAGGGTAAGAAAGATGTTTTGGCAGATCCCGATATTGCCCCCAACAATCAAATAAGTTGGAAGGTAGAAGTGGACGCAGAAGGCTTTGTGTCCTTTAAAAACATAGAAACAAATCGCTATGTTTATTATGATGCTTCTGATTTTACACTCGGTAGCAACTATGGTGTCGTAAAGATAGGAGACACATCACTGCCCAGTGGTGATAATCGCTACAAATTCCGCATTTATCAACCTGCGAACCATGGTTCCTATGGTGTCTGCCAGACCATTATTCCTTATGATTTGCAGTTCGTAGTTGGTCGCAGCGATGGTGATAACGGTATCATTAACGATGGCATCTGTTGCGCATGGTACGTTAATAAAGACCAGAATATTATCAGTCTCGGGAAAGGGAATGGTGACTCTAAATGGAAAATCTATGCCTATGAGGCAGAGAATCGTTTAAAAAGCGATTGGACCCTCAACGGTCCTAACACAGCGTCGGAAACAGGTACTTATAATTTTACAGCAACGACATTCTACTCTCGTAACATCGTAGGTTCACCTGACAACAACAGAGACCTTGAGATAGTAAAAACCTATACCAAGTTACCAGTAAAATACAAGTGGACAGTGACTGGTATCAATAGTTATATTACTACGACAGATAATAGCAGCAATGGAGATGGTAAACTGGCTGTCGCAGTCAATAGTATGCCTGTTTCCAATACGATAGGCGCAGTGAAATGTGAAGCCTATGTGGATGCTGGAACTTATACCTTAGAAGTGGATGGAGTTACGCGTGAATTCTCTGTTTCTAAGAAGTTAAGTAGTAATAAAACTGTGACTTTCAACTTGTATCCTTTGTCCATAGTTCCAACCAGTTTTACTGAGATTTCTTCTTTGTCGGAGATTACCGATGCCTCTGGCTATTATAAGTTGACGGCTGACTGTTCTGATAAAGTTCCTGCTAGTATTACCGAATTTACAGGTTGGCTTGATGGAGATAACCATACCATTAGCGGACTCTCTGCACCTCTTTTTGCCAAGATGAATGGTGCTGCTGTAGTACGTAACCTGATGTTGCAGAATGTCAACATCAGCAGTAGTGGTAAGGTAGGAGCCATCGCCAGTGAGGCAGATGGGAATGCCAGAATATATAATGTCGGAATCTTAAGCGGTAGTGTTGGAAGTTCTGATGACTATTGTGGTGGCATCGTGGGACTAATCGACGGTAGTGCTCGCGTCATCAATTGCTATAGTTATGCTAACATCACGGGGGGAAGTGAAAAGGGAGGAATTGTCGGTAATAATAAGAAGACTTCTAAACAAGATGCTATCACAACGATGGTGATGAACTGCATGTTCTATGGAGATATTGCTGACGAAAATACGATAGCCCCTATCTATGGGGGAACGGAAATTACAAATGCTTCTGGAGGTCTGCCAAACTATAACTTCTACCGTTATAGGTCTCGGTACAGTATCCAGAAAAAGATTACAAAATATAATTGTGCGTTGGCGATGGAAGAAAAATTCATCAATCGTTTCGAACGCTATCGCCTGCTTCTGAATAGCAACAAGAAATTGGCGGCATGGTATATTACAGGCAATGCTAATGATACTGCCATAATAGCCAAGTGGGTATTGGAGACGGCTGACAGAACCATCAGCAATCCGAAGCCTTATCCGATATTGAAGGCACAAGGCAAATATCCGTCCATTATCAATTATGATGCAGAGCATGCCCCTGACAGCGCTGCCGTAGGGCGATTCAAAGGCGGAAGAGTAGGTACGTTGGCAGTCACTATCAGCGGCATAGGCGATAATGCATCTTCACTGGCTAAGTTCACGAAGAACCGTACCAGTGTTGACACGACATTGGTGATGACAGACAAGGATGAAGACCGCTTCAACTTTAATTACAAGAAAGTGCAACTGCCTTATTTCAACGAGATGGGAGAAGGCAACTGCACCAAGAACCGTGTCGTGACAGGTTGGGAAATAACGGGTTTTAAAGGTCGCACAAAGGACACCTTCGACACTGGCGATAAGTGGGGAGCATACAACTTTGCTGACCGTGATTGTACGAGTAAGGATTTGTATAGCAAGACTGGTCGCGTATTCTCACAGGGTGCCTATTATGATGTGCCCAACGGTGTGACAGGTATCACCATCAAGCCTCACTGGGCAACGGCAGCATACGTGGCAGATAATTGCTATGATGTGGCATATACGGACGGTTATGGTGCCGATGGAGTTGAAGACATGGGTGTGCAAACAAGTAATGGTGGTTATAAAACCATTAATGGTGACTCCCAAAAGGTATATACCGATGTAGGGAAGGCACGTGCTTCGATGGAAGTGAATGGTACATTTGCCGATGGTGCCACCGTCTATGACTATGCCGTCGTGCTGGTGGGTAATGTGCATCAGGATGGTAATCCCACGACAAACAATACTCCCTATACCATCATGTCTATTGATGAGAATAAGGATAACGAGCCTGACTATACTTATATATTTGCTCATAAAAGCAGACAGGAAATTTCACCCATTCGTTTTGATTTTCTGAATATCATGGGTATAGCAGAGGCTCAGTTGCCTAAAAACAATGACGCTAAAATGACTTTCCGCAATGTGTCGATTTTTAAATCGAAAGGATGGCTTGAGATTACGAATACCTGTGTAGTGAATTTCTCGCAGTTGGAATATGATGATAATGTGAGTGGAAAAGCGGATGCTCCTGTAATCTTATTAGGTGGCACATACGAACAAATCGTTTCTACAAACGGTGCTATCAACAATAAAATCCTATATGTTCACGTAGGTAGTAATGCTTGGTTTGCAAAGTTCGGTCCCGGTACCCATAGCGATGGCAGAAACTTTACGAACCATGTCCCCGTTTCGGTAACGGGGGGTGACTATGATGAATTCTACCTTACCGGTACCTACCAGCCGAATCTTAACACATTAAAAGTAGACAGTGCCGAGTGCTATGTCAGCGGCGGTCGTTTCGGCGAGATGGCTGGTGCCTCATTGGAACCGCTGAAGGGTTCTGTGAGATGGGACATCAACTATGCTGACATTACCAATTTCTATGGTGGCGGTGTCAATGCCAACAAACCAGTAGAAGGAAATATCAGGACAGACATTGCCAACAGTCATGTGGAAAGATTCTGCGGTGGTCCGAAGTTCGGTGATATGTCATCTGGCAAGACAGTGACGACTAATGCTACCAACTGTACCTTCGGCACATTCTTTGGTGCTGGCTTTGGTGGTAATTCATACAACCGGGTGAAATATAGAGATGTAGCAGATGCTGCCCCTGCCAATTATCAAAGTTATTATAGTGATGGCACTTCTGCCAATGATGGCAAAGACCGCGGTAAATATTTTGATGGAGGGACAACAAATGCCTCCTATGACTCTGGTAAAGACTACGGTAAAAAAGGTAAAGGTGTGGCAACTGATTTCGACTATGAATATTTTGTTTGGTCAACAGGTCAAACTGGTGCTCGATTTTATGTAAAGTTTATCACGTTCTCTCTTGCCAAGACGAATGATGTCAAATCAACGCTTACCAAATGCACTGTCAACAACAATTTCTATGGCGGCGGTAGTTTGGGTAAGGTGCTTGGCACTGCTACTTCCATACTTGACGATTGTACGATAAACGGCAATGTGTTTGGCGGTGGCTATTCTGCTACAATCCCAAAAATAGAAGTTCGAAACACCCCAGCGTTCAAGTCTGGTAAGGAACCGAACAAGAATATAAACATCGGTATGTTTGAGGAGGGTGAGATTGCAGATTCTGTCATCTACGAATGGAAGCAGGT
>DEJF01000069.1:9195-13222 GCA_002353225.1 Prevotella sp. UBA2755
TTTGTCTATACCGATGAAGACCTAACCACCCTTGGACAAGTCAAGAATTCTAATCTTATTATTAAGGGTGCGACGACTGTTTCTGGTGATGTCTATGGTGGTGGCGCATTGGCAAGTATGGATGCAATTGGACAAACAAAAGTCACCCTGCTTGGTGGCACGATCAATGGTGATGTCTATGGTGGCGGACAGGGACGCTTAGAAGCAGGAAAGGCAGGAGAAGACGGTTATGTCAGTCCTATTGCCGCTACGGTCGGTTCTACAAAGGTCAACCTGAATGGTATGGATGCCTCAGAATATAAGGAGGCTTATAATTCTTGGGGGCTGGTGAACGAAGGGGAAGGGAAGCCTTATACAGTTGCCAATACTGCCAAGGGCTGTGTCGTAGGCGGTAGCATCTTCGGGTGCAACAATATCAATGGTACACCGCTGGGTGATGCTACGGTGCATGTCTATAAGACACAGAATGCCGCTGCTTCGCAGATTGGTAACACTGGTGACGTGACAAATGCCAAGGTGAAGAATCGCTATGACTTGACTGCCGTCTATGGTGGTGGTAATTTGGCGGCGTATGTGCCAACAGCCAATAATGCTTCTACACATGTCATCATCGACGGTTGCGACCTGACGAGTATCGAGACGGTGTATGGTGGTGGTAACGCAGCCTCTACACCTGCCACTGACGTGACGGTGAAGGGTACGTTTGAGATTAAGGAACTGTTCGGTGGTGGTAATGGATTGACTGCTTTGCCTGACGGTAAACCGAACCCCGGTGCCAATGTAGGTTATAAGAACTATACGATTTATGAGCAAGACGGGGATGTCTGGAAAGCCAAGGATGATCCTGATTATGACACGAAAGAAGAACGAACCGCAGAAGGCAGCAGTATTGTTTATGGTACTGGTGCTGCCAACGTAACTATCTATGGTGGAACTATCCATCAGGTGTTCGGCGGGTCGAATACGAAGGGTAACGTTCGTATCTCTGCTGTCACCTTGCTCGAAGACCAGGATGTCTGTGAGTTCTGTGTCGACGAGGCATATGGTGGTGGTAAGAGTGCACCGATGGATGCTGAGGCGAAACTGCTGATGTCATGTATTCCTGGTCTGAAAGCGGCATACGGCGGTGCTGAGGCAGCGAATATCGAAGGTGATGTGACGCTGGATATCACCAATGGTAATTTCGACTGTGTCTTTGGTGGTAATAACAAAAGTGGCAGAATCGGTGGTACCATCACAGTGAATATTGAGGAGACAGGCTGTAAACCTGTCATCATCGGACAACTCTATGGTGGTGGCAACCAGGCTCCTTATACCGCTCCCTTTGTCAAGGATGATGGAGGAAACGATACTGAAGTGAGACAGCATGGTCCGACCCTGAATATCAAGTCGTTTACCAGTATCGGTGAGGTATATGGCGGTGGCTATGGTGAAGGAGCGGTAGTCACAGGCGACACCTATGTGAATATCAATGAGGTAGTGGGTGACAAGTCATCTCAGGACGAGTTCATGAAAGAAACTGTTGCTTCCGTGACTGACCCTGCCACTCAGACTACAGGGACAGACAAGGTGTCGATCAATACAGGGGTAACGAAGACGTTCAAAGACGGCGATGGTGACGACGCCAATACCATCAGTGTGGATATACCGCTCCACAAAAAAGGTGAAATTGGTAGTATAGGTGTTGTCTTCGGAGGCGGTAATGCTGCCAAGGTTGAAGGCAGTACCCATGTGAATATCGGTACGTTGTCATCTGTCGATTATGTTACCAAGGCATCGGGCGAGTCCGTTGCCCGTACCGGGATCACACCTGTTGGCGCCGATATCCGTGGTAATGTCTATGGCGGTGGAAACAATGCGGAGGTGACGGGTGATACCCATGTCGTGATAGGAGAGAAGTATGAGGCTCCTGCCCCCACTCCCGATCCGTCTCCAACGCCTGAACCATAGAAAAGTAATAAAAGTGTCATGAGAACACAGAACGCTCCCAAACCGGGGGCGTTCTTTCGTTGATACCGCACATAAGTTAAATAAAGTTAATATACTAATATTTATTGTTGAAATTTTTGCTTAGTGTTGATGTTTTGTCTATTTTTGCTCTTCGTTAAGCGATAAAAAACGATTGAGCAACTGCTAATTAATAAGAATTAAGTACCTAATTATATAAAAAATGAACTTTAGAGTGAAAGCGCTGATGCTTGTTGTAATGCTTTGTACAGCAGGCTGTATTGAGAAGGCATCCGCCCAACAGGTGGCGTTGAAGACCAATCTTCTGTATGATGCGACGACCACCCCTAACCTGGGTGCGGAAGTAGGATTAGGCAAGAAACACTCCATGCAGTTGTACTATGGACTGAACCCTTGGAAGTTTAATACTGACAATGGTAAGAAGTACTTCAAGCACTGGATGCTTGCTCCCGAGTATCGTTATTGGTTCTGTCATCGTTTCCAAGGCTCTTTCGTGGGTATTCACGGTTTGGGTGGTGAGTTCGACGCTGCTAATGTGAAATTACCCTTTGGCATGTACAAAGGCTTGCGTGACCATCGTTACGAGGGCTGGTACATCGGCGGCGGTGTCAGTTACGGTTATCAGTGGGTGCTTTCCCGTCACTGGAACTTTGAGGCTTCCATGGGTGTCGGCGTTGTCTATGCCAAGTACAAGGGCTATGAGTGTGGCGAGTGTGGTCGTCAGATCAATGACGGGCATACCACCTACGTAGGTCCCACCAAGGCAGTGCTCTCCATTCTTTATATGTTCTAGAGCATTCTAGAACGCTCTAGAACAATCTAGAACATTCTAGAACAATCTAGAGAAACTAAAAAAACAATTATAAAACTCAATCAAGATGAAACGCAATATATTTCTCAGCATCGCCCTGTTCGCCGTCGGCTTCGCCATGGCTCAGGGACCTATCAGGCTGACTGGCAAGAAGGCAAACCAGAATACGCAGGTTGCCGTGTCAAACTATCAAGTGTCGATGACCAACAACAAGACGGTAGTCACCATGGACATGATTCTTGACTCCCTGAAGGTGAAGTCCGCACGCTATCGTGCCTTTACCCCAGTGATCCGTACGAAGGACGGCAAGCAGAAGCAGCGTCTGAAGTCATTGCTGGTGACCGGTCGTGTACAGGATATCATCTTCGAGCGTGACGGTATCGACCCCTTGTATGTCGATAACTATATGAGTGTGCGCCGTGAGAAGAACGCACCGCAGCGTGTCAACTATACCGATATCGTCGACCTGCAGCCTTGGCACCATGGTGCTGACGTATGGCTGGAGTGCGACCTCTGCGGATGTGGCGACACCTTGAAGTCGGAGCAGGCATACTTAGGTCCGTTGTTCCCGGAGACTGCCGTTGTCGAAGTCAAGCCCAACTATCATTTCGTGGACGTGATACCGCATCCCGGCAAGAAGATACGTAACCTGCACGGCACTGCCTATATCACCTTCGTCGTAGACCGCTGGGAGATGAAGCCCGACTATATGGACAACCGTCGTGAGTTGCGTAAGATTACCGATACCCTCGACGTGATGTATGCTGACAAGAACGTGTCTATCAATCAGATTAAGATTCACGGATGGGCATCACCGGAGAGTCCTTACAAGCACAATGAGATGCTTGCCAACAACCGTGCCAAGTCGCTCACCGAGTATGTGCGCAAGACTTACAACCTGCCGGCAGAGGTGTTTGCGAAGCCGGAGGCAACCCCGGAGAACTGGATTGGACTGCGTAATGCCGTAGAGCGGATGTCTACCACTACGCTGCCACACCGTGCCGAGATCCTGAAGATCATCGACGACGTGACGATGAAACCCGATCCGAAGGAGCAGAAGATCAAGCGTCTCTATCCTGCTGAGTACAGATACTTGCTGAAGAACGTATATCCTGGTCTCCGTCGCTCCGACTACGAGATTACCTTCGAGTTCAAGGAGTTCACCTTAGCGGAGGCAAAGGAGATCTATAAGACCAAGCCTTACCAACTCTCCTTGCGTGAGTTGTGGGATGTCGCCCAGACCTACAC
>DEJF01000069.1:13254-18818 GCA_002353225.1 Prevotella sp. UBA2755
ACCGAGGCAGCCGTCAACCTTGCCAATGTCGCTCTCCGTCAGAACGACACCTTGAAGGCAGAGACCCTGCTGGAGCATGCCGGTGACGGTCCTGAGGCAGAGAACTCCCGTGCCATCCTCTATATGCAGCAGAAGCGTTATGCCGAGGCTGAGGAGGCTCTCCGTCGCGCAGAGGCTAAGGGCATGGACATCAGTGATAATCTCCATATCCTCGAAAATATGAAGAAATAGAGAGTAAATAACATATTAATTCACAAACAAACTTAACAAATTATGAAAAAACTTAGTTTTTTGATGCTTGCAATAGCAGGAATGCTATTTGCTGCGTGCTCATCCGACAAGGATGCTGCAGGTGACCCATCTCCTGTATTGACAGGAAAGGGAGGTTACTTCAAGGTGAACTTGAACCTGCCAACGAATGTTGTCGGTTCTATGCGTGACTGGACTGAGGCAACTAATTTAGATGATGGTCTGGCAAAGGAGTATGATGTAAGTTCTGTACTCTTGCTGATCTTCGATGGTACTAGTGAGAGTGCTGCTACTTTGAAGCAGGTGATCACTCCTACAGGTGCTTTTGCTAATGTTGCTGATGATCCTAATCAGATCACTACGAGTAAAGAGTACGTTGCTCAGTTGGACAATGCTCCTACAGCAAACCTTTATGCCTTAGCAGTCATCAATGGTACTGGTATCATTGAGGCAGGTTCAGACAATACGAAGGTGAAGATTAATGGTGGCACAGAAGTGGCTGGTATTAAACTTGCTGACTTGCAGGTAGCCACTTCTAATGCTATGATTACTTCAGACAAGTTCTTTATGACCAATGCCGTGCTGAGCAAAGCAAAGGGTGGTGTAACAGATCCCGCAGCAACTCCTGAACTTCAGATTCTCGCTCCTGTAAAGTCTGAGTATATCTACGAGACTGAGGCTGCTGCTACTGCAGGTACTGCTGCTACTGATATCTATGTAGAGCGTGGTGTCGCTAAGGTTACTGTTGATGCAACTGGACTTTCTACAAGCGCTGTGAAAACAAAGGATGGTGCTGCTGCAACTGTTTCATTTGAGGGGTGGGTTCTCGATAACACAGAGGATGAGGCATACATCGTACGTAAGGTGCCTGCATCATTCACATGGAATCTGTTTACCAATGCTACAAGTGTAGTTACTGACAAATATCGTTTTGTAGGTGGAAATGCTGTTGATGCATTCTATGGCACCTCTAATTTCTTCCGTACATACTGGGCAGAGGATCCTCAATATACTTCTGAGGCAACAGGTAAGACAACCACTACGAATCCAACTTTCAAAACTGCTGTGGGAAATGATAATCCTCAGTACTGCCATGAGAACACATTCCCTGTTGCTCAGCAGACTCATAAGAACACTACTCGTGCTATTGTGAAGATTAATCTCTCTGCTTCCGATTTCTATACTATCGGTGCTGACCGTAAGACCATGTATACATTAGCAAATGTAACCGATTTGGTAAAGACCTATTTGATGGAGCAAACTGCTTTTGTTACATGGTGGGGAACTCAGAGTACAAGTACACTTGCTGCAGCAGATCTGACTGTTACTTTCAGTTCTACAAATGCTGGTGTAGTTACAGTTACAGATGTTACAGTTGATAAGGCAAAGTGTGATAAGACTCATCCTTCTGATGATCCTTCGATTGCTACAGCACTGTCAAGTGCCATTACAACTTTGAACACCCAACTCGCAAAAGTTGAGTACTTCAAGGGTGGTGTTTCCTATTATGTGATCCGTGTAAAGCACTTCGGTGATGACCTGACCCCATGGAATAGCGGTGAGTACACAACTAAGCCAGTTAATGGTGATGTTGACGCTATCTATCCTAATGATGAAAGAAGAGATGCCAACTACCTTGGTCGTTACGGTATGGTTCGTAACAACTGGTATGACATCAAGTTGGGTGAGATCCTGAAGGTTGGTAGTTCTACCGTTCCTGACGTAACTGGTGACGGTACTCCTGACGATGAGTTGGACGAACTCTTCATCAAGGCTCGCATCAACATCCTGTCATGGGCTAAGCGCACCCAGAATTGGAAACTGAAGTAAACAATTACTGAATACTATCATAAGCGACCGTCTCGAAAGGCGGGACGGTCGCTTTTAAACAAAAAAGAAACAATAAACATCGCTGACGAATAAAAAGCAATATGAAACTGAAAAAACTGTTTTTGGCACTTGTATCACTTGCAATGCTTTCCAGTTGCAACATGATGAAAGAGGACGAGGACCTGACGAACTGCGGTCTTTTCGTCACCTTCAAGTACGACTATAACCTACAGCGTTCTGATATGTTCGGCGACCACGTCGGAGGCGTTACGCTGTATGTGTTCGACAGCGACGGCCGCTACCTGCGTAGTTACGAAAGCAACGACATTCCCTCGATGGGGATGATGCTGGATGGCGAATATGTACACGCCATGCAAATCCTGGACCTTCCTAACGGGAAGTATCGCTTCATCGCACTTGCCAATCAGAAAAGTTATGAGGCGACACTTGCCACCCCAGGCGCTAAATATGTACGCACGACACTCTCCTCTGGAGATAACAATGAGAAACTGCAAGTCACCCTCGACCGTGAGGCTGGCACGGGAGGTGCCAACCCGATGGTTAGCAACGTGGCTCCTCTGGACACCCTCTGGCACGGCATGACTGGCGCGGAGCCTGTTCAGGTGAAGAACAACGGTAAGACCGTTACTAAGATATCCATGGTACGTGACACCAAGATGCTCACCGTATCACTGCATAACCTCGACGAGGACAAACGTGCCGATATGGACACGGATGACTTCGACTATTTTATCGTAGACAATAACGGTCGTCTCGCCTATAACAATGACCTGTTGCCAGACGACGACCTCGTATATACACCGTTCCACAAGTGGAACACCTATGCTACCAATAGCGCAGGTACCGTTACGGAGGCTACAGCACACGCAGGACTGACATTCAACCGCCTTATCTGGTCGGCTGACCCCAATCAGAATGCCCTGCTGATTATCCGCAACAAGAACACAGGCAAGGAGATTGCCGCCATCAACCTGACTGATGCACTGGCTCAGGGACGTAATGCTTACGACGCTTACGCCTACAGCCGTCAGGAATATCTGGACCGTTCATACGACTACTACCTTGACTTCTTCATCAAGAATGATGTCTGGCAGTATGCCGAGGTACGCATCAATGTGCTCTCATGGGCAATGCGCATCCAGAACGTGAATTTGAAATAAGAACTATAATAGAATATCATAATGATGCTTCGTAGAATTCCATATAGACTTCTCTGCACGTTAACTTCTGTCCTTTTGCTTTGTGCCTGTAGCGATAGTGACGGAAGAGACGTGGACAATCAACAAAACGTTGGCAATATCTATGTCAATTTCGCTATTTCCGTCACGAATGGGAATAGTGGTATGCGTGCCACACCTACTGGAGGTGAGAACGGTGACGGACGCGAAGCAGGCTTTCAACGTGAGAACACCATCAGTGGTATCACGGTCATCTTATATCAAGACGCTACAGGCATCAATACATCGGCTAATCCCACGCTCGACCTCGTTCGCTATTTCCCTGTTTCTGAAAGAGCAGCAGACACCACGCCTATCGAGGTGACCTATACAACTGGTCAGCAGCCATTGGGAAAGCATAACCTCGACCTTACGAAGAAATATCATGCTATCGTCATTGCCAATGCTCCGGAAGTGGCTGCATCGCTCACGGAAGGAACCAGCAAACTCAACGACATCCGTGATGTGACTTTGAGTACTATTTACACAGGCAATCCTTCTTACTCTGCTGATAACATTACTAATTTTGCCATGTCGTCAGAGGAGGACAATACGATTGATTTCGCATTAGTGACAGGAACTAATTTAGACGGTTCTACTCATACACCAGGTAAGGATATGTATTATGACCTGACAGCACAGCCAGTCATTATAGAGCGTCTTGCCGCACGTATCGACTTCTGGTCGAAGAACTCGAATGGCTACAAGACCTCATCAGATAATGCCGCATATACCATTCCCGGCTATGAGTACGATGTGACGAGTAGTACCGACAAGTTTGTTGTGACGGGTATCGTGCCTTTTAACCTTGTCAATGGCATTACAGATTACGGCAAAGAATATCTGCTTAAACGACTTAGGACAGATTTAGCAGATGCTACAACTACCCGTTATTTAGCCAATGAATCGTTGACGAACTATGTGATTGACCCAATGACGATAAGTAAAACCGACGGCATCACCCCAGGTCTGACGAGTTCATTGGGGGATGTCTATACACTAATCAGTAATGATAAGATTGAGAATACAACGGATAACCCCTATTATCACTCTATAGCAACCATGCATGCCAGTACCTCCAAGTCGACTATAGAAGAAAAAGAGAATGTCGTGGTGGCTTATCCTATGGAGAACTGTCTGCTGCCAACGTCTAAGTTGTTCTACCATGCCACAGGTGTTGCCATCGTAGGCTACTATTATGTGAAGGGAACAGGAACAGGTACTCGCTATGTGTATCTGGGTTACCTGCGCCATCAAGGAGAGGCGGAGACTTATAACATCCAGCCCTATACTACGGCACTTCCTGCTGATGCCTCTATGGGAACTACAACGCCAATGAACTTTGGCATCGTTCGAAATAATATCTATCGAGTCATTATTAACGGCATCGATAAGAAAGGCACCTTGGAACTGAAGATTAAAGTGAAGAAGTGGGATACCTTTACCCACTCCTGGATATATATGTAAATCATAAGCAACGATGATGAGACAAATGAAACTGATATATGCCCTGATGCTCGCTATGGCACTGCCACTGATGACAGCATGCTCCAGCGACGACGCGGCGAATGGGGGAGAGACACCTACCCAGAAGGACGGCAAAATCAAAGTACATCTTCGCGTGTCTGCCGCTGGCTCTGGCATCATGCGTGATTGGGTAGATGCTGCCAATGCCACAGACGATGAGATGATGAATGTCTGGACGGTGGTGATTGTGAATGATGCCAATGATGAGGTGGTGGAGATACAGTCCTGTAATCCCTCCAGTCCTTATGCGGAGATTGATGATGTCACCAATTTGACACCAGGCACCTATCGTTTCTATTCGTTTGCGAACATCGGAGCCTCTTCGTTAGAGACATTGTTAGGACTTCCTACAGGTAGTGTTCCAGTTCCTTCTGGTACGGATGCTATTAGCACAAAAGAAAAGAGTGAGACTCCTGGCGACACAGGAAGTGGCTTGGGAAATATATATAAGACGGGCTCTAACAACCAGCCAGCATCTGGCGGTACTATCGTTGATAATGTTGTCGCAGAGATCAATGGTAATAACTTCGATCCGACTGCCGCAGACAATGGCTTAGGTGCAAAGGGTATACCTATGAGTAACGTGCAGACCTATACGATTGCCTCAACGGGAACCTACGACTTGATAGTCATCCGTATGATGGCGAAGATCAAACTGCAAATCAAGAATACCACAAGTGCAAGCATCACGGTAAATTCCGCTACACTGTCGAATGTGAC
>DEJF01000069.1:18882-39074 GCA_002353225.1 Prevotella sp. UBA2755
CATGGTGACATCCAGCCCAACTTAGGAACAGTGACACAGGGTGATTTGACCGTATCCATTAATAAAACCATCGCTGCAGATGCAACGGAGGAGGTCACTTTCTATGTCAATGAGTGTGGTACACCCAATAACGCTGAGGGCTTGTTCTATCTGACCTTGGATGTTGATAATAGCGGTACTTCGGAGTATCGCTATGCGCTGATCAATAGTCAGAACACGGATGCTACTGCAGACGATTACAAATGGGACTATATCGCCCGTAATGACTATCGTATCATCCCTATCTATTTGGACGACGTGAAGTTTGAAATTATACCTTACGACTTCCCTGCCATCGGTGTATATCCTGTATCAGTAAAGGAACTGGACGCTACGAATCATCTCTATGATTTTGAGTTCCATGACTATGGTCACTTCCATCTGCTGCCTTCTGTGACGAAAAGTGGAACAGCAGTGGAATTTACTGCTGATACTCCATCAGGTAGCAACTATCTGTGGCGACTGGTGGATGGCGCTTGGACGAAGTCATGGTTCACTGCCGCTACGTCTGGTGCAACTGCATGGATGACAGACGCAGAAATCACCAGCAATGGCTTCTATCGTGACCAGACAGCAACGGCTGACGGTGACGAGGTAGGTGGCGCACCTTATTGGTATGTGAATGATGGTATAGCAGGTCCTCAGTGGGATCCTGCCGCTTCTGGTACTTATCGTCCCTTCATCTTCGGCTATATCGCAGACCCAGGGGCTTCAATGTCAGAGGATAAGAAGATTTATCATGAAATGAAGATAGAGGTGTATAATGGTACCGAGGTTTATCGCCAGATGGTCTATCGCTTCTATATGACATTGTCTGCTGACCAGATGATGTATAGCCGTATGTTCGGCGCTCCTCGTGTGCGTCATACGCATGGCTACTAAAATAGGGGCTTCGGCTCACGCGTTCTTTGAGGCTTTGCCTCGAAAAACTGTGGCGCTCGGAAAAGTTCAAACAAGTTTGACTTTTCACTCGCTGCTGCGTTCTTTGAGCCTACGGCTCGAAAATCGGCTTCGCCTCAGCAAAGTCTGAAAACGAGTTTTCACCTTTGCATTCGGCTCGCGCGATCTTTGAAATACTGAACACAATCCAGATTTGCCAATCCGGATGCCTCGGATTCGTTGTCCGAGTACCTCGGATAACCTGTTCCGGTATCTGGTATACCTGATGCCAGATAAAAGCATACTTGATAGGAGCCATCGGAAGGAGTGATAGGAGCCATCGGAATACCCCATGCCCCTTACTCATGTCTTCCGTCGACCCTATTTAAATCATCATTTAGTTGGCACTTTCAATATTACTTCGTATCTTTGCAGTGTGAATGCATGAAGAGACAAGGCAGAACAACTTGTTGTAACTCAAAAACCTTATCACTCGCCATCAGCAAGTGATTCATGCTGGTTTAGGTGCAGGAGATTTTCCTGTAACTGACTGATAGTCAGTATCAGGTGCAGGAAGTGCAGGAAAACCCAACATTTTAAATATGTCTTGACAGGTGTCGTGATTTCCTCTCTCTTTCAGAATATGTCAGATTATTATATCATCTATCTGTTAGGTGTTATAACAGTAGTGATAACGCTTTTGGCAGGATTAGTATTAACAAATAAAAAAGTGGAGGACGAATAATATGGGAATGTATATGATTTTTATGGTAATTACTGTACCATGCATGTTGTTCTTGCTCTATTGCCTGACCCCAAGAGGTCGTGAATGGATGAGGCAAAACAACTTGTTGTAACTCAAAAACCTTATCACTCGCTGATGGCGAGTGATACTTTTTTCTGGATTGTGTGACAAAATGAAATACGGACCTCGGCGGTGGGAACTGCCAGGGCTTACTATATTAGAATATAAACATAAAAACGACATAAAACCATGACGAAGTTAGCAAGACTACTGATGAATTTTAGACATAGTAACATGGGTTTTAGACATAGTAACAAAATAACATCAGCCACGACGAGCCTCGCCCGCCGTGCCCTCCTCCTTTTCTCCATCCTCTCGATGGGAGTCGGGAATGTATGGGGAGCGGAATCTGAAGATATAGGTGGTGGTAGCCATGCCGTAAACTCTTCTTACTTTACTATCA
Source organism: Prevotella sp. UBA2755 (assembly GCA_002353225.1). Classification (GTDB taxonomy): domain Bacteria; phylum Bacteroidota; class Bacteroidia; order Bacteroidales; family Bacteroidaceae; genus Prevotella. Next base: position 21,009 of record DEJF01000069.1, read on the forward strand.
GCAGTACACAGTTTACAGGACTGTCAACAACTAAGGAGATAAGAGTCTATACAATTCAAACTACAGTCAGTTCTGATATTAAAATTTGGCAAAATACAACCAGTTGGAGTTCTGTTTGGGGATCTTCTGCAGAAATCCCTACTACTTCAGAATATTATAATTCGGAAGGTGGTTATTTTGCATTCCCCCTTACTTCTGGTATTGTCACTGAATTAACAACAAATGGTCTTTTATTAGAAGCAAAGACGGCAGGAATTAGTAAAGTTACGATAGCCGATCCAGATGTTGACGAATTCCTCGGCTCTGAAGCATCAGGTGCTACATCAGAAAGTGGTTCTCAAGAAATAGCAAAAGAAACTTCTGCTGCTCAGACGATCGACTTGACAGGTGTTAGTCTGACAGGGGTGAAATATGTTCGTATCTATCTTGCAGATGCCAGTGGTAATGCCTTGTCTGACCAAAGTTTGTTGACGGTAACTTATGATAGTAATGCAGCAGTAGCAGCAGGCTCTTCTGCAAAGAATGGTGTCTATGTATACAATGCTGGTAATAACTTGGATTTGTCAAAGGTGAGCATTACCTTAGATGCTGGTGCAGGCAATTTTGCCAATTACCAGATTAAATGTCTACTCTCAACAAGTACTGGCACTCCTACTGAAGGTCCCGCCTTGACAAAGGAGCCTGATTGGAACTTGACCTATACTTATACGTTTACTTATCCAGTTGAGGAAATAGAGGTGCCTTTAAGTGTTGGGGACTTGTTGTCGAATCATTTGGAATTAAACTATCATACTATTGCAGAAAATAAATTAAAGGAATTGTCTGGCTCGTCATCAATCTCTTCATTCTTTGGTCGCTGGTATATCAGGAATAAGGATACAGGTGTACGTCAGTCTTTGTCTTTTGGAAGCACTGCACAAGCATCCACCTGGGCTATCCAGATGGGGTATAATAATGGTTATTTCGATGGTAACTCCAATGGATGTGCCATTAATGATAATGCAGGAGAATATGGTTCAACCAGTAATGACTGGTCTTATGCGCAACTATTTGGTTGGTTTAGAGTGTGTTTGCCGACTTCTATAGGTACTCAAATGTTTGAAGCCTCAGACTATGAGATTGTTTTTGAGTGTACCGACGATTACTCAGGTAGTTCTCCAGTTATAAAACTTCGCTATATCTTCCAGTTCCCAGAGATAGGTGAATTTGAGGGAGAGGCAAATACGGGCGCGACAGAGACTTCAAGCACACAGACGGTTGCCGACCGTGCTGCTACGAGTGTAGCAGTGGATGTCACTACTCAGGCAACAGATGCCAAGTATGCTCGCTTCTTCGTTACTGACGCTCAAGGAATGGTTGTCAATCCTACTTCTATATTGGAAGTGAAATATAATGATGTGGCAGCAACGGCTTGTACAACCACAAATAGCGGATTCTATATTTATAATGGTGGTGACGCTTTCGATGTAAGCAAAATCAGTGTGTCATTGAAAGCCTCTAAGTTGTATAAGACATATAAGGTGGTGGCTCTCTATTCTACAGCATTGGCAAAGATGACTTACGCAGGTGGTGCCATGATAGAAGAGCCTGACTATGATAACAAGCATACTTACTCTTTCGACTACACCATTACGACATACGACCAAACACCACAAGTAGAGTGGGATGCCACAGCGATGGAGACTGATGCTACGGATACTAAAATTGATGCCAACTGGAATACCTCGTTGGCAGAACTGGCGGCAGGACAGACCATCAAGTGGTGGGTGAAGGACGGTAGTAATAACATTCAGTCTCTTGCCATTGGCACATCACGCCAAGACGGAACTTGGACTATCGGACTGCCTACGGGCTTCACTGTTGCAAGCGATGTGGCAACACTCTCTGGCATGACCTCTGTCGATGCCGGTCAGTTGGAGTCATGGGTGAAGACCAATGTCTATGCTCCTTCGGATAAGACCTATGCTGATGTTCATGACTATAAAATAGTTTGTGAGGTATATACCAACAATGCTGGTACTGGTAATCCCAATGCCCGCTACACCTTCTCCATCCATAAAGGTTTTGTCGGCTCGCTGAAGAGTACGGCTACTGATGCTACTGAGCGTGTCCTTTTGGCTGCTTCTGATGTTTCAAAGGAAATCAGCGTGACACTGCCCACAGGTACAAAGTATCTGCGTGCTTATCTGACGAATGTTGATGGAAATCCTGTTGACCCGAGTGGCAAGTTGTCTATTACGGGCGGAGCAGCGGTATCTTCATCTGTAGAGGCATATACCGTGAATTATGGCTCCTGCTTATATAATAATGGTAGTGCATTGACAAGTCCTGCTACTGTAACGCTGACGCTTGACGACACTAAGTTGGATGAGTATAAAGTAGTGGTCGTTACTTCAAAGGATAATGCTGTCGTGACTTCTGACTATGTCAGCAGCGAGCCAGACTGGGATGGCAAGACCACCTACTGGTTTAAATATCCAGCCAAGGCAACAACGAGTTTAGAGGAAAATGTGGAGTGGAGTGCCCAGTCTATGCAGATTGTTGCACCTGATATCGAGGCTACAGTAAATCTTGGCACAGGCTATCTGGAGAAAAATAAGAAACACTATACCCTGCAGTGGTCTGTGGTAGACAAAGATGGTAACGCTCAGCCATTGTATCAGGGAAGCAGTCGTGTGAATGACTATTGGTCGGTGGCTATCAGTGGTAGTCCCTTTACCTTGTCAGCCGACTCTAAAGTGCTGACAGTGACTAACGACGCTAACCTCAGCACTTCTACGTGGACCAGTTGGACTTCCCCGGTATTCTATGCACCAGCCAACAAGACGATGAAGCAGATTACGGATGATGGGATTGTGTTTGTCTGCAAGTTCTATGAGGACGACAATGCCGCTGCATTGAATGATGCACTGCTGTCGATGACCTATACGGTATATATTGACAGAACAGGAAAGTTAGGTAAACTGAAGGATGGTGGCAAGCGTGGCGGTGAGACCATTGAGACTATCACCAGTGGACAGACAGTGGCAACCATCAGTCTGAAAGATGCATCAGATGCCTTCCTCAGTGAAATGACAACGGCTCCCACCTATGCCCGTATCTATCTGACCAAGAGCGATGGAACTCTTATTGATCCGACAACGGGTGAAGAGCAACTGACAAGTATCAGTGGCGCCACAGCATTCACGACAGCGACTTACGGCTATTACCTACAGAATGAGAGTGGCTTGACTTTGCCTGATGCAACACTGACTCTGCCAGCCGATAAGTTTAACTACTATTATGTTGTTGTCGCAATGTCGAAGGACACAGGCGAGACAGGTCATACTGGTCCCTTCGCTCGTGAGTTCTCTAATCGTGCAGCATCAATATCGTCCGTCTATGAGCCAGACTACGACTATATCTATACCATCAAGTTCAAAGAGACCTCTACGTTCCCTGGAACACTGACCACTCCCCATTTCCAGCACGCCAAGGAGATTCTGGTATCTAGCGAGGATGTGACCGAGTTGACCATCCCCCTTGCCGATAATATCAACAAGATAAAGAAAGAGCTTGGAACTTCCACTCTGGTGGAATTGGCAAACAATTTCCATGTACGCTGGTATCTGACGAAGCGTGACGCGAATGGCGACTATGAAAAGATTCCCAACTCGGAAAACTATCTGACTTCTGTCGGTGGTACTTATTGGAAACACATGACTGAAGAAGACTTTGGCCTCTACTGGAACTCGGCTACCGGTAATAAGCCTGGTGGGGATTACGATGCAGCCAACATGTTGAATATAACGGTTACAAAGCCGTCGGCAACTGATAGCTGGGAGGAATATCGCCTGATGATTGTAATGAGCAACGACCTGACGGGGCAGACCGACGATGGTGGCGACCCAAAGAAGCTGACCCACGAGCCTGACAACCTGAACATGCTCTACATCTATAACTTCTACCTGGAGCACGAGTTCCAGTTTGTTCATGATGTGGGTGAGTCAGGACGTCCATACGTTACCAAGAACGGTGCCGACATCGACACCAAGGATGCCCGCATCAATGCCACCGTGCAGCAATACTCATGGGACAACAGTACTGGCTCGAAGGTTGCTGTCAGCGAGGACATCCGCCAGGGCGTACACACCGTGGAGTACGACATCTACGTCGATCCCACCACCAGCACGCCCGTCAACCTGAAACTTCCATTCCAGAACTATTTCGGTAGTGGTAATAACCTGGAGCCTGCTGCCTACATCCGTTGGTACGACTGGACTACCGACATTAACCATACCCGACTGATAATGGATGGCTCCTATTTAGAGGACATGCAGGAGGTGAACAATGGCTCCACCGTTAGCCGTGGTTTCTTTATGCTGAACAACAGTGTTGGCGGTATACAGCCCACTCAGGACCTGGTGGGTGTAAAATTCAATCCTAATGGCCTGAATGAGTTGGTGACCATTGCCTGTGACGTCAGTAAGTACTACGACGGTATCTACGAGGGTTCTGTCGATGACACACGTGCCGGCTTCAGCGGCAAGAAACATCCGTACCTCATGCACGAGCCTACGCTGAGCACCCGTTACATCTTCAACATACGTCCGGCATCAGTGATAGCCACCAGTATTCAGATTGGTGAGGACAAGTTGGCGGCTGGTGGTGCCGACATGTTCCAACTTGCTGAGGATAACGGACGTGTGGCTGTGGCAATGAAAGATGGGAATACTACATTCTCCATCCGTGCAAATCTTTCGGAATTGGGTTACTACTATATCAACAACGGTGCTTCTCTGCTGAACTGTAATAATCTTCAGTGGTATGCCTATTATGAGGACGGAACGGGTATTTACCGCAACGATACTAAACTGACTACAGTTGACAATGATGAGACTAAGCGCATATCGCGAATTAAGGTGAGTGCGCTTAGCGGCACTTACAACCACATCACCAGTGCAGCCAGCAAGAGTGTGACGGTTGCTGCCGGTCAACGATTCCATTTGGTAGGATATATTGGTAACGGATCTGTGATGGCACCTGTGGTGCACTATGAGATTAACCTGCAAGATGCACCCGCTTCTGCTGCTGACGAACTGCCATTGGAGCGCACGGAAGCCTACCTCCGTCAGCACATGACGCTACAGGCAACCGTTGACTTCGACGGTCTTGGCGGCACCGAGCTGTCCAGCACGCTTACCACGCAGAGCGAGAACCACTCTACCGAGCCACTGCCATGGAACGAGGCTCAGTATGGCTTCTGTTATCCTGACGTGCGCCGTATCTGGGCTAATGGTGGCAATGACTATATGGGTATCTCGCCATTGCATGGTGAGTATATGCTGCTGAGGTCAATGAACGGTTCTGGCATTACCAGCTCAGGCTACGAATATCATTGGTGGGATGGTACCGAACTCCATGACTATACCTATAGCTATGGCTTAGGCCTTGACGGCAGAGGGGCAGCAGGACAATACGGTTCGTTCCTCTATGTCGATGCTTCTGACGAGTCGCGTACCATCGCCAAGATGAGTTTTGAGGCTAATCTTTGCGCGGGCTCAGAACTCTGCTTCACTGGTTTCATCGCCAACATGACAGGCGGTACAGTTCAACCTCAGGTGATGTCTACTTTGTATGCTGTTGCGCCGAATGGTACACGTACGAGGGTCGTTTCATTCCACTCTGCTAACCTCAGCACTTCTGTGGCAAGTACATATACTGCAGGTACATGGTATCAGGTTTATGGGCGTATTGCTATACCTAATAATGTTGATTTGTCAGATGTTGACCACTACGAGGTGGATATCGACAACTATGCTCCCGGTACTGATGGTGCCGACTATGCTGTTGACCAGTTGCAGTTCTATACCAGCAATGCGAAACTGAAGGTGAAGCAGCAGGATGTGAACTGTGGTGACGAGAGTATCAAGATAAATATCTATATCGATGCGGAGGCTATCCAGAGCAAGGTAGGCTCAAATATCTACTGGCGTATCTGTGATAAAGACGGTAATCCAATAAGTGCTGATAAAGAGTTGTATGTGGATGGTAATACCACATTGACATACGGGACGACTGCCGTTTCAACTTCAGGTACAATACCTACGGAGACTGTCTTTAATGCGACAACACCCAACAGCGGTTATTTTATCGGAACGGACGGTAATACCTACTTCTCTCTGGCAAGCAAGGGCTTTAACTTGGAGCAAGGTGAACAATACTATGTGTCTGTTTACTCCCTGAGTGAACCTTCTGTTTCTGATGAGGCTTTATGGGGTAAGAATACGGATGCCTGTGATATCTATAGTCCTATCTTCGTGCCGAAGATGATGTATTTAGAGATGCAGGATGCGGAAAATAATGTGGTGACAAGTGTTGATGGCGATTGCTCGACGGGTGCAGCAAATGTTAACCTGAAGGTGGTGCTCAACATGCCGGATGCTGATGAAATCTCTGGCTTCAAGGAGTATGCTGCCGTACCTTTCGACTTCTTCTTAGGCGATAAGTCAACATATACCACTTATGAAAAATCTTCTGTCCTGTTATCCAACGCTCTTGAGGATTTCCGTACAAGTTATCCATCTGCGACAACTATCCCCACAGAGTATTCTACTGCTAAGGCTGACAATGCCGCAGTTATCCAACAAGCAGTTGATGCTGGTTTACTCTTCTTGGATGCTTCTCCTATATTCAATCATTCTATATCAAGTGCAAACAATACGCTGTTGGCGCTTCCAGTAGTGAAGGTGGTGAATAATGGAACAACAGACTTCCATATCTGTTCGCCTTTAGAGTATGTGTTTACGATTAACACGACAGGCAACGGTCCTACGCTGACCCTCGGTTTTGAGGATGTGACGGGTTATCCCGATGCTGTCCGTGTCGTTCGTGTGGGATTGAAGCAGTTGAAGAACATGCAGGACGGTAGTTTCATCCTGCATATCCCTGTACATAACTTCAAGAGAAATAACAGTGCTGATGATAAAAATGGTACTTTGACGATTACTGGTGATCTTGACTTGCTGAAATATCAGGGAGGTACTGACCAGACCACAGACTCGAAAGTGTCTGTAGATGTGGATAAGGTCGCTACTTTTGAGAGTACAACTATCAATAGTAGTAATATGTATATTGCCGTTAACTTCCATGGCGCAGGTGTCAGGAAGCCTACCTTCTATGAGGGCTTTGCCTATCGTATGTTCTTCCAAGTACGAGATGCAAGTGATGCTTCGGCATGTGAGGGTAATGTGGAGTTTTTGCTGAAAGTAGTTCCTGAGTTTGTGACATGGCAGGGAGGAAGCGCTGCGTGGAACAGTGACGCTAACTGGAAACGCTCAGAACGTGCAGAGTTATATAAGGGTGAGGTAACTGATGCCGCAACGGCTAATAACCAAGCCACAGCAGGTCATCCTAATGGCTATAAGAATAATTCCGAGATTAGCGTATCCACAACACCGTCTACTTTTGTGCCGATGAAGTTCACGTATGTCACCATTCCTTCTGACTTACGTGCTCCTAACTTGGTGAACCTGGCTTACGATGGTACAACCAATGTCTATGGCAATATGGAGACTGGTGCAACTGACAATATCCAGTATGACTTGATGGTGCGTTATACCGAGGAGACTTGTCAGAATCATAGTGTAAGTGGTGCTGTCTACGACTGTGAGAAGTTCTATGGCAACTGGGCGAAGGAACTGTATATGAAGCCGAATGCGGAGTTGCTGAACCAGCAATACCTCACCTACGAGAAGGTATGGGTGGAGAAGGAACTGGATGCTAATACATGGACTCTGATGTCCACACCATTGCAGAATACCTACGCTGGTGATATGTATGTACCTTACAATAGTACGGATGCGAATAAGAATGGTCGCCAGATTTCTGAGGCATTCCAGCCGATCACCTTCTCGACGACAGCGAATGCCGCAGGATTTACCTATAGTCGTACGAAGTATCCTGTCTATCAGAAGGGATGGACGCAGCAGGGTGTGTATGTCTATACAAAGACGAATGATATTCGTAAAACGAAGTATAGTGCCAATATTCCTGGCGGTGTTAGTCTTGTCCTTGACCAGTGGAGTCATGAGTATAATGATGTGACCGTGCCCTATAGCACATGGACAGCATTCGCTATCCGTCCGCATAAGAAGGATCAGACAGAGAAGACGCTGATTCGTTTGCCAAAGGCTGATACCAACTATGATTATTATCAGTGGGACAATACCTCACCAGATGACGGTAAGTTAAGTCAGCCTATCAGCAAGGAGACAACAGGTAAACTTCTGACCGATGGTACTGCTAATATCTCTGGTGTGACATACGGAACAGAGTATGGTTCCAATGCCCGTACTGCAAGTGACGGTGATTTCAACGCTTTGGTTACAAACGTCCAGTCGTCACCTGCTAATTACCAGTTGGTAGGTAATCCGTACTTGTGTTCTATCGATATGGCAGCCTTTATCAGTGGGAACAGTGCTAATCTGGAAACAGCAGGCTACTGGACCTATACGGATAATAATACAGGTACAGCCTTGACAACAGGAACGGTAGGACCGATGCAGTCGTTCTTCGTCAAAGTGAAGACGGGTGCAACTAAGGTGATTTTCACCCCTGCTATGATGGTCGATGGGCACACCGTCACTTCCGCTCCAGCCCGTGAGTTTACTCTGATGGCAACGAACGAGCGCGGCGCTTCTGCTGCAACGGTATCGGTAGGGGAGGAGACGAAGAGCGTGGAGACACTGTTTGACTCTAACCTCGCTGACGTGCCGGTGGTTTATACGGTGGCTGAGGGTCGTGCGGTGAGCATCAACAAGGTGGAGGAACTCACGAAACCGATTGCCTTCGGTGTGAACTGCAACAGCAATGACATGGTAGAGGTGACGTTCTCTGACATCGAACGACTGACGGATGGTGAGGTCTTCGTAGTGGATGCTGTGGATGGTAAGACACAACAGATCTACGAGGGTGATACGTTCACCGTCCAGCCGAACGACTACGGTCGTTACTTCCTGACCTTCGGTGGTGTGACGAGTATCGAGACGACTCTGCCCACGCAAGATGGTACTGAGGGCGAGAAAGTCATCTTCGACCTGCAGGGCCGTCGTGTCATCTATCCGGGTAAGGGCGTGTATATCGTTAATGGGAAGAAAGTGGTGTATAAATAATTAGGAATTAGGAATTAGAAATTAGTAATTAGATAATCGTCGCAAGACGCTTTTACAAAGCGAAGCGACTAAAAGAATTATAATTAGATAAAAGGCGGTGGATGAATAATTTGCCGCTTTTCTTTTGTTGTATGTTACAAAGACCTAAGTGAAATGTAACATATTATTAAAATAATGTGGAAAATATTTTGCTGTTGCTGAAATATTTTCTACCTTTGCGTTTTAACAGGTAAAAGCGTAAAAAATATTAATGAACTGATGCTGATAATGGACTTTGTAGTTAAAAAGATGAAAACCATAGGTACAATATTTCAGTTCCCGACCGTAACTCGTCGAGTATTTATTCTTGTAGCCGTACTCCTGACTGGAATCGGCAGTGTTTGGGGACAAGTTTCTTTTTCTACCAATGCGGTAACAAAGGAATTTTATCTTAATAAAGGTTCTCAGACCTCGGTAGATGTCGATATAACATCCAAAATTAGCCAAATTTGTTCAGATCTGTCCACTGTAGCCGGAACAACGATAACTCCTTCTTCCCTGAGCAGTAATTATGTTTTACTTTGGGGACTGGGTGATGAAAGTGGAAATGTTGTAACGTCTACATCTACGGTAAAAGCAGGTATTGCGAATAATGCAGCATCTAATTTGTTCTATATTAAATCTACATTTGCTAATGCTTGGGAATCTGGAAATATGAAGCCATATGATAATAATGGTTTCTCTTTCATTTATTATAATGGTTGTCAGGGGAGTTCTATTGATTTTGCTAATCCTACTAATGAAAATAAAAAGGTTTTAGGTGTGACTCTTTCTACTCCTAATTCATCATCTCTAAGTAACTATGAAACTACTAATTCGTTGATATTTGCTTTAACTTATGAAAATCATGAGTATGACGCTTGGAATCCTAGTTTTTCGACCCAAGAATTTAAACTTAAATACATTTTCCATTTTGGTAAAGACCCGAATAGTTTTGCTGGTGATTGGACTCAACCAGAACCAGACCCAATAACTTTCGAATTGGAGACTAATACTTCTACTTCAGCACAAATAGATTTTTCAGATATATTGAGCGAATTGCCAGGTGTAAAGTATGCACGTTTTTATTTGGAAAAGAACGGGGAGGCAAGTGAGTTAAGTTCTACCGCTATCTCTATTGCATCGGGACAAACAACATCTGATGCTTCTTGTGGTGTTTATTTGTTCACAGGAAGTACTTTTAATTCAGAAACAGACTTGAAGGTAACTATAAACATAGATGAAGATATTGAGGACTATAAACTTATTGCATATTTCTCAGATGACGATCCTCAAAGTTTTTCTGGGACAACAGTTACTAAAGAACCGGCTGTTCTTGATGCAAAGAAAATATACAAATTTAATTATCCTATTAATAAAATAAATAAATATATTGCTTGGAATACGAATAGTACGACCATAGATCTTGCTTCGTTGATAAATTCGGATCTACCGACTCTTACCAATAGTTCTACAAAAGGTTATATAGGGTGGACACTTTATGATGGTGCTTATGGTTCTTCTAATGCTGTATCTGTGGCGGGTAATAACTGGAGCGGTGGAAGTTGGTCAATGTATGGGAATGGAATGAATAATATGTCTGTCACTCAAGATTCCCAAACTCTCTTTTCTATTAGTGACGGTCAATTGTCTAATACCAATCACTGGACAGCGTTTACAAATCCTGTGCTGAAAGCACCCAATTCAAATACTTTTGAGACGTACAAGAACTATGTATTAGTATGTGAAGTTTCAGATGTGTCTTCTGAGAAGATACGAGTCCGCTATATCTTCCATTTCAATGCTGATGGCTTAGAACCATACGAGTTGGTGAATGAGACAGTAATCACGGATACGAAGAAGGCAGTGCCTACGACTGACTATGAGGCAGCTAATAAGGTGTTTGATATTTCTGATGCTTTGGTGTCGGGAGCTAAGTATGCCCGTGTCTATGTGGCTAAGTATGGTAATGCCAATGATGAGAGCGCGAATCTGACAGTGACTTACGACGGTGCTGCATTGACTCAGTGCGCTGCGGGCAACGTGAAGTATGGTTGGTACCTATCTGAGGCAGGTGGTATTAATCCTGCGAAGTTGAGCATCACCGGTCTTGATGCTGCTGAAATGCTGAAATATGAACTGGTCATCGTGTCAGCAGACGAAGAACTCAGCGGCACGAAGGAACCTGCTTGGGATAAGAAGACCGTCATTTACCTTCAGAAGGACATCCGTAACCGTGTGCTGGCGGATAGTGAAAAACAGAATCTGGTTCTTAACTTCCAAGACAATATCCTCACTACTCAGTTAGGAGGTGCTCAGGTTTCGGACTTCTCCAAGTCACTCTATGCCAAATGGTATGTCCTTGACCCATTAGGCAATGTGCAGACCGTCTCTGGTGGAAACCATTCTGGTGGCGACGATTGGCATTTTGACCTCCGCTATTCCGGATTAGGCGACTGGAGTAATGAAAGCAATATACTAAAGTATTACACAGGTCTTAACGAAAATACCACAAGTACTAATATTGAGAGTGGTAACGGATGGACAGATCAAGTGGCTAAGGCTAATGGTGTCTATGTTCCTGGTGGCAAGCACACTACTGATTATATCGGCTATCAAGTGGTCTTCGAGTTCTGCGACGAGTACGACACCTCGACTGGAGAGCCAGCCTATAAACTGAAATATACCACTACCATCGTCGATCCCAATGCCTTTACTGGAACACTGAGTATTACGGGTGTGGCAGACGGCATGACGCAGACGGTGGAGCGTAGTGCTGCTCAGGTAAATGTTGACCTGGATGGTGGTGCCTTCGCCCACAGCAAGTTGAGTGGCAAGGATCTGAAGTATGCCCGATTCTATCTGGCTGATGCGGAAGGACACCTGGTGAACCCTGACGGGAAACTTGAAGTGAAGTACGACGGTGCAACAACTAACGTGACTGCCTGCAACAATGCTGAGGAGGGCTACTATATCTATTTGGGTGGCGACCCTATCACTGCGCTCGACAAGAGCAAGGTCAGCGTTCAGTTGAAAGCGCCGAAGACCTATAAATTATATAAGGTGGTTGGCGTGTTCTCTACGGAGATGACGGAGATGATGCCTGATGATGGCAATACACCGCTGACCCGTGAGCCCGACTGGGAGTTGAACTACAGTTGGAACTTCACCTATCCCGCTCCGACCACCAAGGAGTATGCCCGCACGATGGAGTGGCGCCGCAAGGAGATGAAAGCAGATGCCTCGACAACGAATATTGACACAGACTGGGACACCTCGTGGGAGGAATTGTCGTTAGGGCAGTGCGTCAAGTGGTATGTAGAGAATGAGTCTGGCGAGAAACAGCCGCTGGCCTATGGCGACAGCCGCCAGACCGGTACTTGGACTATCGCTGCCCACGATCCCTTTGCCGTGAGCGACAACGTGGCAACCCTCGTTGGCACGCATGCCGTGACGGAAGGCAAGTGGAACAACAACTGGGGAAAGCCTGCCATCTATGCTCCTGCCGGGGTCGATTTCGAGACGGTAAAGAACTACAAGATTATCTGTGAGGTAGCGGCTGCCAACGACGAAACGGCTACACCTAACGTGAAGTACACCATCACGATGTTTAAGAGCTATCTGGGTGAGTTGAAGGAAACGGGTACTACAGGTAGTGAGACTATCATGGTGGATAATTTCAGTACTTCAGAAACAGTAAGCTTAGGCAATGCCATGACGCAGTGGGGTGGCACGGGTGCCAAGTACGCCCGCGTATGGCTGACGACATCCGACGGCACGAGAATAGATCCGACAGGCATTCTGACCGTAACGGGTATGACCGCCTATACTACAGAAGGTGACAAGGATGTGAACTTCGGTTACTACGTAACGGATGACAGCGGTATCTCGCTTGCCGACGCCACTCTGACAGCAGAGGCAGGTACCTTCGACAGATATCAGGTGCATGTGGCGCTCTCTTCCGATCAGCCCGGCACCACGGAGCCCGACTATGACTACGAGTACACCTTCGGCTTTAAGTACGACATGAAGACGAAGTACAAGACGGTGCTCTACGATGAGTCTACCAGCCAGTGTACACCACATCTGTTAGGTAACTGGCAGGAACTGGCTGTGGACTGTAATGAGGGACGTACTAACTTAGCAGCCAATCTGTATGTGCGATGGTACTTAGAGGACAAGAACACAGGCAACCCCATCGCTATGGAGAGCCTGACGTCCTCGCAGCCTTATACCGCTTGCACGACAGGCTATTACCGTTATGGATTTGATTCAAGTCAGTTTGCGGACAAGGGCGACGGCACTGCCTATAATCCTACTATCACGTTGCCTTCGTCAGTTACTGATTATAAAAATGTACGCGTAGTGTGCGTGGTTACTACCAAGACCGACACCTGGAATGAGCCTTGGACAGCCGACCCAGAGGAGATGCAGGTGAAGTACGTCTATGACCTGCGTACAACGACAGACCTGAATCCTGAGACTTATCCGTTTGTACACTATCAGGGTGAGGGCTATCGCTATGTGGCAGAGCAGGGACTCACGGAGATGGCTGCTGCTCGCGATTACACCAAAGTGAGCGGTACGACCGTCACCACGCAGACTTGGAACTACCAGACGAACACATACGAGAGTGTCGATAAGGATATCCGCCAGAATGTGCATACCGTGGACTACTATTACTACCTGAACCTTGCTGATGGTGAGGAAGAAGAACTGCTGCTGCCGCTTCAGTATTATAGTGGAGCAGGTAACGATACAGAACCTCGCGCCTACTTCCGCTGGTACGACTTCAACACCGACCAGAAGTCAGACAACCTTGTGGCCATCGGTGACAAACTGGTAGAGCGCACATGGGGTCATGTGGCCCTGCCTTTCGGTGACGCCCCGTGCAGTGGGCGCGTTGGTGTGAAGTTCAAGGCCCCCACGGGCTTCACCTCTCTGACAGAGAGCGGGGAGATACTGATAGCCTGCGACGTGTCGCGCTATCTCGACGGTATGGACGATTCGTTCACCTACCTCATACACGAGCCTACCATCTCCGAGCGATACCTCTTCCATATTCTGCCAGCCTCTATCTTGGCTGCGAATACGAAGGCGAAGGCTGAAAGCCTTAGTGTTGTGGAGACGCGGTTGCAGACCAAGAGCGCGACAGAATTGCCGTCTATTTTAGAGTATAGCGGACGCATCGTTGTGTCAACAGACAACGGTACGGGTAAGTTCTCGCTGCGCACGAAGATACGCGACCTGAACCACTATTATGTCTATGACGCTTCCGATAACATTGTGGCAGCTGACTACATGCAGTGGTATGCCTACTATAAGGACGCTACCAACACCTGGTGGAAGTTGAAAATCAATATGGGTGAACGCAGTGGTCAGCGTCAGGCCAACTACACGCTATCCGACCTGAACACTGGCACTTGGGTGAAGCTGTCGGGCGAGGGCACCACACCGCCCACTATCAGCGTAGATGACCGTGTGACGATGATAGCTACCGTGGGTAATACAGCCGCCGGGGAGGGCAAGGAACTGCCTATCATCTGGGGCGAACTGGAGATTATCAATGCCAAGCCTATGCGCTTAGGAAGCGAACCCGAGGACCGCACCACGGGCTATATGAACGCGGAGTATAACCACGCCAATACGCTCGACTTCAACGACTTCTTCCTCATCGGAAAGAAGAAGCCCGAGAACTCTTTTGAGAACTACGCCAAGATTCCTATTGTGTGGCCCGATGCGCAGTACGGCTTCTGCTATCCGCAACTCTACGGTCTTTGCGCCACCAACAAGTATGCGGGATGGGGCGTCTACGGCGTATCGCCCCTGCACGGCGACTACACGCTGCTGAAGACGATGAACATTGAAGGTATCTCACAGGATGAGAATCGTGACAACCAGAGCATCCTCTGCCAGTGGTGGGACACCACGACCCTCTTCGATATCACCCACGAACGTGCCAGTGGAAAAGCCTTCAGTGATACCGAGGACTATGGTGCCTTCCTCTATGTGGATGCTGCCGATGAGGCACGAACCATTGCACAGTTAGAGTTCGATGCAGCTCTCTGTCCTAACGCCCGTCTCTACTACACCGCCTATGTGGCTGACATCACCAACGGTGCCACGAAGCCGCAGTTGCGCTTCCGTGTGAGTGTGGATGATCATGGTCAGCGCATCCCGGTGGTGTCGTTCGTGACAGGTGATATCCAAGAAGAGGTTGGCGGTACAATTGCTGAAGGACAATGGTATCAGGTGTATGGGCACACCACTATCCCGTCTGAGATGGGAAACTACCTCGACGGTACTCAGCAGCACTTCTATGTGGAAATCGACAACTACTGCGATAATACCAATGGTGCCGACTACTGCGTCGATCAGATTTCGTTCTTCACGCAGTCTGCCATCGTGCAGGTGAAGCAACTTGGCTCTCCCTGCGACGAAGGTTCCGGCGTTGAGGTGAAGGTGGTGGCTCCTGCCGACAAACTATTAAGTTCATTAGGTAAGAATACGGGCACGAAAAAGGTGTTCTACCGTCTCTTCAAGAAGCACGACGACATGAATGAGCCGTTGCATGACATTGCAGAGGAAGAGGTGTATGGTCCTGGTGTCTATTCTGGTGGTGACAATGATAGCAACATCCGCTATTCCACAGTGGAGGTGGAGACCACCTACGAAGAGGCAACACTGCCAGTAGGACAGTTGCCGGAGGGCGAGACGAAGGGCTACTATAAAGGCACAGACGGCATCGTCTACTATCAGTTCGACGACCGCTTCTTCCCCCTGGAGGTGAACAGTACCTATTTCGTGTCGTTCTATACAATGGGCGCTACGGAGGTCGTTGGTTTCCACGGCTGGGGCAATCCCTATTTAGGAAGCGTCTGCTCCACCTATAGTAACTATATCATGCCGAAAGTGCTCCGTATCGACTTGGAGTCGGGCGGTGAGACCAACGACGGAACGATTCCTCTGGGCTGTGGCGTGAGTGATGTGGAGAAGACCTTCAATATCACCGTGCAGTATCCTACTGATGATGGCTATGTGCCTTATAATACAGTCAAATTCGACTTCTATCAGGGCTCAAAGGCTGAGTTTAAGGCTATCAAGGATGGTGACCTGTACTTGGAGAAGGCGCTGGATCACTTCCGCCAGAAGTATCCTAATTATGTTCATACGGACGGTGAGTTACCTTCTACTTATGATGAGGTATATACTAAAGAGATGCATGACCTGATTGTGGAGAATATGGGTACAGAGCCTGGCAAGTTGACGTTGTTATCCACAACTCAATTCTACCATCACTTCTATGCTTCGGAAGCAGGCGAGGTGAAGTTTGCCGCTATTCCGGTGAACCGCGAGGTGGAGGGCGAACGTTACATCTGCTCGCCCTTAGAGTTCGTTTTCGACGTGCAACGTAATGCGGGTGCACCGGTGATGGAGATAGGCTTCGGCGACGTGACTTATCCGACGGGTTATGATAAGCGCGTGGTCCGTGTTGGTATAGAGCAGTTGAATAAGATGAAGACGGAGGGCTATAAGCTGCATATCCCCGTGGCCAGGTATCAGAACAAGGGAAATGTGCTGAATGGTAAGAAACTTTACTTCGGTGGTGGTAGTCTTACGTTCTCTCATACAGAACTGACAGTGTCTGAAACCAATGACCCGACAGTGACTTTGAATGCAAAAGTGGCTGATATCGAAACGGATGGAGCGAACGGTGCATACGTCAGCACCGACCGTATGTATGTTCCTCTCGACTTCTCCAATTGCGCGATTGAATTCCATGAGGGCTACTATTACGAGGTGTCTACCTCTTATATGGATGAAGACGACGATGCATCGAATCCATGTGTGGGCGACCTCTACATTGTGTTCAAGGTGGTGCCGGAGTTCGTCACCTGGGATGCCAAGGAAATAGGAACAAGTGAATTGTTCAGTGGCAACTGGTATGACGATAAAAACTGGAAACGTTCAGGACGTACGGAACTGTACAAGGGAGAGGTGACAACCGCTCCGACGGCAGATAACCATGCAACGGCTGGTCATCCGAATGGATATAAGAACAATGAGGAGATCAACTCACTTCTGACGACCAGTCCCGGTTTCGTGCCAATGAAGTTCACCTACGTTACGTTGTTGGGTAACAACCACTCGCCAAGTATGATTAACGAGAACTACGGCGGCAAGGTGGCTGGTACGCCGCAAACGGGTGGTGATTTGATTAGTCCTACCAATGACCTTGCATCGGATACCAGTCCTTCTGTAGGTTCTTCTGCCTATCTCGACGACAAGTTCATCCGCTATGACATGCTGGTGCGCTATGGCACTCATGCTAACGGCGGCGAGGGCTGCTTCGGTCATCAGACGATGTCGAACTCCGGTGGATCGTGGGGATGGAATACGTTTGATCCCGCTTCATTTACTGAGAATGCTGAGGTATACGACGTGGAGAAATTCTACGGAAACATCTGTAAGGAGATATACTTCAAACCGGGGGCAGAGTTGCGCCTGCAGCAGCGACTCACTTACGAGAAGGCTTGGGTGGAGAAAGAGATGGAACCAGGTAAGTGGTATCTGATGAGCACTCCCCTGAAGAGCACTTATGCAGGAGATATGTATGTGCCAACATCAATGACTGATGTGACTGATGACACATCAGTTAAAGGTCGTCAGGTAACAGAGGCGTTCCAGCCTATCACCTTTAGTACGCCAACTTATAGCCGTACGAAGTATCCTATCTATCAGCGTGCCTGGGGATTGCAAAATACGAAGGTGTACACTAAGACAGATGACATCAGAAAGCCTTATTATTCTGCCGATCTCAAATTCCCCACATTGACCTCGAATCTTGTAGAGTGGAGCCATACCTTCAATGACGTGCAAGTACCTTATAATAATT
>DEJF01000069.1:39126-56603 GCA_002353225.1 Prevotella sp. UBA2755
AAGGCTGATACACAATATGACTATTATCAGTGGGATGGTCATCAACCTGCCTCGGGGGCAGTTGCCAGTCAGACTGTCGGTAAAGCGAATGCGGGAAGATTCGTGTTTGACTATGAGTCGGGTGATCAGGAGCAATGGACGATACCATTAATTAATCTGCAAGCACAAGGTACGGACGAGGATGGTAATAATTATTACCTTGTAGGTAATCCTTTCATGGCTTCTATTGATATGGGTAAGTTCTTCGGCTATGATGATAATGGTACTTATTATTCTTACAATCCAAAACTGGATCCTGTGTATTACACCTATGAGGCTGGTGTCCTACAAACTGTGAATGCGACGACTGCCGCAGGCATTATCAGACCAATGCAGGCATTCATTGTGAAATGTAAGGAAAGTGACAAACCGGAGAATATCATATTTAACCGATGGGCTATCACGGACGGAAACTATACAGCACCTACTTTATATGTTCCAGAAAACGGTTCTGGAAATAATGGGGCTCGTCAGTTTAACATTTCATTGAGAGCCGATAATAACAGGGGTGGTTCTACCGTAAGTGTCGTTATCGACGAGGAGTCTTCTGTGGGTTATGCTGATTCGGAGGATGCGATGACTCTCTTTGACTCGAATCTTTCTGACGTTCCAACAGTATTCACAATGGCAAACGGTCGTGCGCTGAGTATCGACAAGCGTCCTGCCTTGGATGTCGTGCCCTTCGGTGTCGCCTGTGCCTCTTCCGATGAGGCTGTGACCATGACCATTGAGGGAACGGATGCTTTGGAGGGTTCTCTCTATGTGATTGACGCAGTGACGAAGGAGTCGACAGAGGTTGGTGATGGCAGTACCTTTACCGTTCAGCCGAATGACTATGGTCGTTACTTCCTGTCCTTCAAAGGGAATTTGACTGGCATCGAGAAGAATGACGTTCAGAAGGGTATTGTGGTCAGTGTCCGTGGCAAGGAGGTGACAGTGACCTCATCGGATGACATCAGACTGGTTCGTGCCCTGTCACTGAATGGTGCTACGATGTATCAGGATGGTGCCTGCGGTACCTCTACGACGTTTACTCTCGCTGGTGGTGTCTATATCATTAGGGTAGAAAATTTGGCTGGAGAACAACAAATTGTAAAGATTGTCGTTAAATAATTAATGATAAGTCTTTAATAGTTGTTCTGCATGCAAAGATATTCGAAACTGATTTATATGCTGCTGTGCCTCATGATGATGGGGTGTAGCAGTATTCATGAAGATGATGGTGATGTGGTGGAAAAGGTGAAGGTGGGCGACCGTGTGCCAGCCTTCTCGGTTGATATGGTGGACAACGGTGCGCATACAACATTCTCTACCGCTCATCTGACGGGGGAGACGGTCATCGTGTTCTTTAGTACATTGTGTGGAGATTGTAAACGGGAACTGCCCGAACTGAATGACTATTACCTGCGGCATAAGGACGATGCTGGTTTCCAGATGATAGCCATCAGTCGTGCGGAAGGGGAGGATATGGTGGCTCCTTTTTGGGAAGAGTATGACTTGCAGATTCCTTATTCAGCACAGTCTGACCGGCAAATCTACAATCTCTTTGCCTCGTCAATTATTCCCCGTGTCTATTTCGTGTCAGCCCAAGGAATCGTGACGAGGGTTCTTATTGAAAACTTTGAAGTAGGCGAGTAACATCCCCAGCAGGGCGGCAAGGGTGACTCCCGTCGAGTTGGCGGCAAAGTCGAGCCATTCCCCACTGCGGGTGTGGTTAGTGCAATGTTCCTGCAGCAGTTCGATGACACCACTCATGAGGATAGGGGCAAGCCAGGCAAACAGAAAGAGTTTGCCTTTATGGATGACTGTATGTTTCCGAAGGTATTCTATCCATATCACGATACATGTTCCTCCGTACATGACTAAGTGTGTCCATTTGTCGATAAACTCCACATTGTCAAATGGTGTCTCTGGAAAGAATGGGGTCAGTGACAGTATCCAAATGAGTGTGATACAAAGGACAGAAAACGGGTATTTCCTTACAATTTGAATCAATTTCCGCATATTTACTTATTATTTGGGTGCAAAAGTAAGAAATATTTTATACTTTTGCAAGCAGAAAGAAAGATATTATGGGAGAAAGAGCGAATTTCGGGAGTAAGTTAGGGGTTATCCTTGCTACGGCTGGTTCGGCGGTGGGCTTGGGTAACGTGTGGCGCTTCCCTTATATGGCTGGTGAGAACGGTGGTGCTGTGTTCATCATGATTTATGTGATATGTGTGGTGCTGTTAGGTATCCCCTGTATGGTTAGTGAGTTTATCATTGGCAGACATGGACAGGCGAATACGGCACGTGCCTATAGAAAACTGTCAGGTGGTACACCATGGGCATTGATAGGCTATATGGGTGTGCTGACGGGTTTTCTGATTACGGGCTATTATGCGGTGGTCAGCGGTTGGTGCCTACAATATATTCTCGCCTCATTGATTGGACATCTGAATGGCGACCCGGAGTATTTCAAGACCTATTTTACAGAACTTGCCACTGACCCTGTAAAACCAGTGCTATGGACTGTCATCATCTTAGGTATCACCTATTTGATTATCGAGCATGGCGTGCGTGACGGTATTGAGCGAGCCTCGAAACTCCTGATGCCCACCTTATTTATATTATTATTAATCATTGTGGGAGCCTCCTGTATGTTACCGGGTGCCGACAAGGGTGTTGAGTTCCTGTTTAAGCCCGACATGTCGAAAATGACAGGTGATGTGTTCTTGGGTGCCTTGGGACAGAGTTTTTATTCGTTGAGTATCGCTATGGGTTGCTTGTGTACTTATGCCAGTTATTTCTCTGGCTATACCAATCTGACGAAGTCGGCATCGCAGATCGCGGTGATTGATTGTATGGTGGCAATCCTTGCCGGACTGATGATATTCCCTGCCGCTTTCTCGGTAGGAGTCAATCCCGACAGCGGTCCTTCACTGATTTTCATCACCTTGCCGAATGTGTTCCAGCAGGCTTTCGCCTCACTGCCTTTGGTGGGTTATTGTATCTCTTTGCTCTTCTTCGTGCTGTTGTCATTGGCGGCATTGACCTCCTTGATGTCGTTGCATGAGGTGAGTACGGCATTTATCCATGAGGAGATGCGAATGAGTCGTAAGCGTGCGGCATTGGTGGTTACGGTATCCACGGCGATTATCGGCGCGTTCTGCTCATTGTCAATGGGTGCTGTTGATGGACTGGTGATCTTTGGTAAGTCGTTGTTTGACTGGTTTGACTTTATCACTGGTCAGATATTCCTGCCTATTGTGGGTTTCCTGACTTGTATCTTCATCGGCTGGTTTGTGCCGCATCATATTGTGAGGGATGAGTTTACGAATCATGGGTCTTTGAAGAGCGTGGGCTATGTTCGTCTCTTCCATCTGTTTATCTTCTTGGTGAAGTATGTCTGTCCGTTGGCGATTCTCCTTATTTTCTTGCATCAATTCGGACTGCTGAAATAAATGAGGAATGAGAAATGAATAAATGAGAAATGAAAATGACGAAATGATAAAATGGAAGTGGGTAGAGGGAGTTTCGGAAGTAAGATAGGTGTTGTCTTGGCTACGGCGGGGTCGGCTGTCGGACTGGGTAATGTGTGGCGTTTCCCTTATACGGCAGGTGAGAACGGTGGTGCTGCCTTTATACTTATTTATATAGGGTGTATCATGTTGTTGGGGATTCCTGGTATGGTGAGCGAGTTCATCGTCGGTCGTCATGCCCAGGCGAATGCCGCCAAGGCGTATGACGTGTTGTCGAATGGTCGACCCTGGAAGTTTGTGGGTTACTTGGGCATTCTTACGTCTACCATCATCCTTGGCTTCTATGCAGTGGTGGCTGGATGGTGCCTGCAATACCTCTTTGCCTCCATAGCAGGACAGATTAATGGTGATGCAGAATATGTGAAGAACTACTTCGTGGCATTCTCCAGTGACCCGTTGAAGCCCACCCTGTGGGGAGTCGCCTTTATCCTGATTACCCATTTTGTCATTGTCCGTGGAGTACGGCATGGTATCGAAAAAGCCTCGAAACTGTTGATGCCTATACTCTTTATTCTGTTGCTGATTCTGGTGGTGGCATCGTGTATGTTGCCTGGAGCGTTAGGGGGTATCCGTTTTCTGCTGCATCCCGACTTCAGTAAGTTGTCAAGCAGTGTGATGCTGGAGGCTTTGGGACAGGCATTCTTCTCGCTGTCCTTAGGGACGGCATGCCTGTGTACCTATGCCAGTTACTTCACGAAAGACACGAATCTTCTGCGCTCGGCATCACAGATAGCGGTGATAGACACGCTGATAGCCGTTCTGTCAGGGCTGATGATATTCCCTGCTGCATTCTCGGTTGGTGTGAACCCCGATAGTGGTCCTTCGCTCATCTTCATTACCCTGCCGAATGTGTTCCAGCAGGCATTTGCCGCTATACCAGCCTTAGGCTATGTGGTCAGTATCATGTTCTATGCCTTGTTGGTGTTTGCGGCATTGACCTCTACAATCTCGATGCATGAGATAGGTACAGCATTCTTTACGGAGGAGTTTGAACTGCCCAGAAAGAAGTCGGCATGGGTGCAGACTATTGTCGCTGGAATCATCTGCGTGTTCTGCTCTCTTTCCGTAGGAGCCTATAGTGACTTACAGTTGATGGGCTTCTCGCTGATGGACTTCTGTGACCGTCTGACGGCAAACTTCCTGTTGCCGTTGGGTGCTATGCTTGCCTGTCTGTTTGTAGGCTGGTATATCCCTAAGCAGGTGGTGCGGGATGAGTTTACTAATGAAGGGGCATTGAAGGGCAGACTGTTTGGGGTCTTCCTCTTTGCCGTCCGTATCGTCTGTCCTATTTGTATCACCCTTATATTTTTGCATCAGTTGGGTATTGTATGAACCGTAACGACCGTCTTATACTTATTGTCACTATCATCACAGGAGTTTTGATTCTCTTGGGTATCTTCTTGTTGGGGGAGGAACGACCAGAGGATGCTCAAATGAGAAATGAGAAATTAGGAATGAGAAATGGAAATGGGGAAATGAGAAAAAATGGTCGCTATATTCCTTATGATGAGGGACTGTCACCATCCAAAGAATGTTTCTACTTCGATCCCAATACTGCTGACAGCACTGAACTATTACGTCTTGGGCTTCAACCTTGGCAGGTGAGGAATATCTATCGTTATCGGGCGAAGGGGGGTGTGTACCAGAAGAAGGAGGACTTTGCCCGTCTGTATGGACTGACGGTAAAAGACTATCGGCGGTTGGAACCTTATATCCGTATCTCGGAGGATTATCTGCCTGCCTCAACTTTGGTGGGGAATTATGGTGGACCTAGTAGAACTAGTGGATCTAGTATATCTAGTAGAACTAGTGGTTTTAGGAGGGATAGTTTGCACTATCCCGTGAAGATTCGAGAGGGAGAGCATGTGGTGCTGAATAGTGCTGATACCGCAATGCTTCGCAAGGTACCGGGTATCGGTGCCTATTATGCTAAAGAGATTGTGCGCTATGGCAAGTGGCTGGGGGGCTATGTGAGTGTCGACCAACTGGATGAGATAGACAACTTCCCCAAAGAGGCTAAGAAGTATTTCGTGATAACGGATCCCCATCCACAGAAACTATCCATCAACAAACTCACTCTCCAGCAACTGCGCCGTCATCCCTATATCAACTACTATCAGGCGAAGGCAATCGTTGACTACCGCCGGCTGCATGGAGATATCAAGAGTCTGCAAGACCTCCGTTTCTCACCCGACTTTACGGAGCAGGACATCCAACGTCTGACACCTTATATAGAATATTAAAAAGCAGAACACCTTGTGAGTGTTCTACTTTCCAGTCGGGATGAGGCGACTCGAACGCCCGACCCCTACGTCCCGAACGTAGTGCGCTACCAACTGCGCTACATCCCGATGCCAAATGCAGGCGATTTCTTGAAAATCGCCTGCAAAGGTAGCATAATTAATTGACAATTGATAATTGACAATTGATAATTTTCTGTTTTTAACATTTCCTTAGTGTCTGTTACGGTTCGTAAAGACCTTAAAGACATCACAATTACTGATAAAGTTTGGAGTAGGTTGTCCACTGGTCTGTTCAAACTTCTCCAGGGCAAGCCATGCCTGGAACTCTGAAGACTCAGGATGCTCGATCGTCTCGAAATTGCTGGTTGCATTATTCCACTCATTGGTCAGCATGTGGTTGGAGTGGAAATAGTAGTAGCAACTTCCGAAGAGAGCCTTCTCTTTCAGGCTCTTGTCTTTCGCCTTGCTTGCCTTCTGCAGCAACTGGTAGGCAATGGCGGCAAAGTCTTTCTCGTTCACACCAACGGTGTCTGTCACACTCTTACTGTACTGGGTCAGATACCAGCAGTCACCAGTATAGCCTGCCTGGGCATAACGGATGGCAAGGTCGTAGTAACGCTGACACTGAGCGTCACCCTTCATGATGGCGGCCTCTTTCTCCATGGCGAGCATCTCTTTGGCGAAATCAATCTTGTAGTTAGACTTCCAGTGAATCTCACTGCTGGCATACTCTACAGCATCGGACAACCACTGGCGGGTAATCCATGGCTCTATCGTCCATTTACGGTTTGCGGCATAACAATTCTTGTGATCTTTGAAATAGAAGGACAAGGGAACTTTGTTGAGCCATTCAATAGCCTTTTCCCATTCAGCAACACGCATGAACTTGGTACCCACCAACTCATCCATCTTTGAATGATCGTATTCGATGCTTGAGATGAGATAGGTATCCAGTGGGTTGCCGGGAGAACTCTTGACATAGTCTAAGAACTTGATGAGGTCCTCGACCTTCATAGTACTAGCCTGGCTATCGAAACCATAGTGTCCTGTTACGTTATAGATACCCATCAAGGTGTTCACTCGTCCTGCGTCAGTGTACTTCTTGGTCAGAATCTGGTTCACGGTACGTGTCATGGCACTTGACTTGAACCACTCATGTTTTCCTCCTTCCTTGACCCAGTTCAGTTCATTAGCAAGCCAGGCATCAAACTGCTCGTTGACAGGCTCTAAGTCAGCCTTGATATAGAGATTGATGAGACGTGCGGTCAGTTTTGCATGCTCGGTACCCTCCATGTGGAGAGCCTGTTGGATATCACGATAACCTTGCTGTTTCTTGCTGAACAGATACTCTAACCATCCCTGGGCGGCTTTCCACATCGCAGGATTATTGGTCTTGCCTTCCTTGACAACCTGTCCGGCAAACAATGCCATCTGCATTGCCTCCGACTCTTTGATGTCACGGATAAACAATTTTCCTGGCAAGTCATTATCTGATGCCTCTTGGGCGTTGTTCACAAAGTCCTGCAAGAGGAAAGGTAACACACCGGCATTGGGATTGCGAAGATACTCCTGGCGGATAGCCTCATAAGAGCGGCGCTTGTAGAACTGGGTCATCAGGCTATTATAGTCACCCATCTCAGCGAAGAGTTCTCCTGCCTCAACATCACGACCAGTCTTATATAAGGCACCAGCATAGATATTCTTCATCATATCCTTATAGACTGTCTCAATAAACTGACTGGCGGTATTCTCCCAGAAACTGACGTTGTCGCGGTTCAGTCCTAATACCATGTTACAACGCATATAGAGCAGGGCATGCTGGGAACGTAATTTACTCTTTATCTTACTATAGGCGTAGGTCTGGATAGCACGCAGTTTCTGGTTACGCTGAGCAAGTTTCTCTTTGGTGGGATAGTTCCATTGCTCAAAACGAATGTCATCGCAGATGTCCAAATAACTCTTCAAGTTCTTCACATAACTGACCATCAGGGCGTCATTTTTCTTTTGAGCAGCCTTGATGACCTCATCAGCATTAAAGTAGTAATAATCCTGGTTGAGTCCAAGATATACTTTCCAGTTGTTAGACGTGATGTCGTCAACACGGTCTTTGAATTCCTTGCTGTCATAGACACGGAACAGGTAGATGTTGTCGCTGCCATACCAACCACAACTGAACATTGGTAATGCCAATACAGCAAGTACACTAATGAGAATAAATCTTTTCATAGGTTTCCGGTTTATATCTGTTAATATTATCTGTTGCTAAATCATAAGTGAGGATAAGACGCTTCAGTTCGGGGCGTTCCTTCTCCACCGCGGTCTTCACCTTGAGAATCTCCTCGGCAGTAGCGACATGCTCGATATCCACCCCCTGAATGGTACGGTGCCAGAGAAAGACAGGGTATGCTGCGGCAAGGGGTAAGTCATAGTCGTCGAGATAACGGAGGTAGGGGGCTACATCCCTCATGTCGAGAATAGGGTTCCGCTCCATGAACTTCATCGGATGTCCAGTATTGTAGAGCATCAGTGCGCCATAGTCGACAGGGGGTATCTTCATCGATAATTGGTGAAGACGGATAGTTGTTGAAAGGCGCATACCATGTTTTTTCAATTCTGCTCTTACTTCCTCCAGGAACTGGTAGTAGAACATACGGCTCCGTGCTGTATAGTCACAGTCTATCTGGATTTCCTTTGCCTTGGGAATATCATTGGTCTCGTTCATCTGCAAGATGCGGTTAACGAGTTTATGGGCAAGTCCCTCAGGCTTCTTGTGCATACAATTCTCCACGATGAAAACTGTTGGGATAATCTCTATATCATCAGGCAGACTATCGCTAAACGTAATGGTGGCATTAGGCATCGGTCCTAATGAGTTGTCCATCACCACATCGAAATAACGGCAATATACCTTATTAATATGATACTGCTTCAAGAATGCTCGTTCCGTAGAATCCAGTCGTAAGTCTGTGCGCCAGAAGTACACAGAGTTACCCTCTTCCATTGGTGATTGTCTGTCATGACAGGCAATCAGCAGAACGGTGATAGCAATCAACAGTAGTCGTTGTGTCATAATAATTCAGGCAGTTCAAAGAGTTTATTACTATTACTACCTTTAATGAGAATATAATATCCTTGTGGTTGTTCATTAGCAATAGCCGCCTTCACTTCTTCCACGTTTTTGAAGAGGTGACAATTGACAATGGACAGTTGACAGTTGTGATACTCTTCTCCGACCAGCCATACATTGTCGAAATGGGCTTCGGCAAGCATGTCAACCACCTTCTGGTGTTCCTCTTCCACGACATCTCCGAGTTCTCCCATCTTACCGATGATCACCATCTTGGGTGACACCTCCATCAATTTGAAGTTGTCGATGGCAGCCTTCATACTTGTCGGATTAGCGTTATAGGCATCCACTACGAGATGGTTATGCGCTGTCACTGTCATCTGTGACCGGTTATTGGAGGGAATATAGTTCTCCAAAGCGTGATTGATCTGCTCGAAGGGGATGTTGTTGACATAACCGATAGTGATAGCGGCAAGCATATTGTCAAGGTTATAGGCACCGATCAGATGAGTCTGTACCTCCATCCATTCACTCTGATAGCCGGCATCATGGTCTTGCTCACGCCAGCGGAACTTCAGGAAAGGAGCGCATGAAATCACTTCTCCATGTATCAGTATGTCAGGATTATCACTCTGACCATAATAGTATATATCAGCAAGTCCGTCCGTCATCTTCATCAGGTGTTCATTGTCACGGTTGATAAAGACAGGGCACTCATGGGCTCGGAAGAAATCGTAGAGTTCACCTTTTGTCTTGCAGACACCCTCAAAAGAACCGAATCCTAATAAGTGTGCACGTCCTACATTGGTAATCAGTCCGCAAGTAGGTTCTGCTGTCTCCACCAGTGTCTTGATGTCACCGGGATGAGAGGCACCCATCTCTACGACGGCAATATCGTGGTCCTCGTTCAGTCTGAGCAAAGTTTTGGGGACACCCACGTCATTGTTGAAGTTTCCCTCTGTTGCCATCACGTTGTAACATTCCGACAGAACGGCACGGATTAACTCCTTGGTGGTTGTCTTGCCGTTAGTTCCCGTAATGCCGATGACAGGGATGTCGAACTGGCGGCGATGCTCACGGGCTATATCCTTATAGGTTTGCAGACAATCGTCGACGAGGATTAGTCTTTCTAAGATATCTGGTTTTCCTAGTTGTTCTATGTTTTCTGTGATTCTTTTCTCGTCTATGATGGCAAAGGCGCATCCTTTCTCAATGGCGGCAACCGCATAGTCGTTACCATTGAAAGAGGCTCCTTTCAAGGCAAGAAAAATACTATCCTTCGGACAATCCCTTGAGTCTGTCGTGATGCAAGGGTGCTGCTGATATAGTTTGTATACTTCTTTAATATTCATGGTTTTTGGCATTTATGGTGCAAAGGTAGAAAATAATTATCAATTATCAATTGCTAATTATCAATTATTTTGTATCTTTGGTTTCGCCGAACTTACTCAGCACTCGGAAAAGTCCAAATAAATTTGGCTTTTCTCTCGATTTTTCGTAACTTTGTGGCTGATATGGATTATACGCTTAACTGCAACGGAAAACTGATAGACCTTCATACCCCTCAGGTGATGGGGATTTTGAACGTGACTCCAGACTCTTTCTACACGGAGAGCAGGAAGCAGTCGGAGCAGGAAATAATATCACGCACCC
This sequence comes from Prevotella sp. UBA2755, assembly GCA_002353225.1. Classification (GTDB taxonomy): domain Bacteria; phylum Bacteroidota; class Bacteroidia; order Bacteroidales; family Bacteroidaceae; genus Prevotella. The sequence goes on from DEJF01000069.1 coordinate 49,650, forward strand.
GACAGATTCTCCAAGAAGGTGGAACAATCATCGATGTTGGTGGATGCTCTACTCGTCCTGGTGCTGCATGCGCCTCTGAGGTCGAGGAGATGGAGCGCTTGCGTTTCGCCCTTGCTGTGGTTCGTCGTGAAGCACCAGATGCGGTTGTCAGTGTAGATACTTTCCGCCCAGATGTGGCTCGGATGGTCGTGGAAGAGTTCGGCGTAGATATCATCAATGATGTGTCAGAAGGGGCAGATGGCAAAATGTTCCGCATGGTGTCACGATTGGGTGTTCCCTATATTTTAATGTCTGTGCAGCCGACGATTCGGGAGATGCTGCTTGGCTTTGCCCGTGAGGTGGATGAGTTGCGTTCCTATGGGCAGAAAGACATCATCCTTGATCCGGGCTTTGGTTTTGGGAAGACTTTGGAGCAGAACTATGAGGTGATGAGTCAGATAGAGCAGTTGGCAATCATGGGACTGCCGGTGTTGGTAGGTATCTCCCGGAAGTCGATGATTTATAAACTGTTGGGTTGTGAGCCTGCGGGTGCCTTAAACGGTACAACTGTGCTGAATACGGTGGCACTCCGGAAGGGAGCAAGTATCCTGAGGGTGCATGACGTGAGAGAGGCTGTGGAGTGTGTGACTATCGTTAAGAGTTTAGCGTTGAGTGTTTAGAGTTATATGTTGTTAGAATTTGGAATAAAAGATATTATTGATATCGTCCTCGTCGCTTTGATGTTGTATTACATCTACCGGTTGATGAAGGAGTCGCGGTCACTGAACGTTTTCATTGGCATCATGATGTTCGTGGTACTATGGCTCCTGGTATCTCAGGTGCTGGAGATGCGCTTGTTAGGTTCTATCATGGACAAACTGGTCAGTGTGGGAGTTATTGCTTTGATTATTCTGTTCCAGGATGATATCCGTAAGTTCTTGTATAACCTTGGCGCTCACGAGAGAATGCGCACGCTAACTCGTTTCTTTGGAAAGGAAAAGTCAGGAAATAGTGAGGAACTGAAGAAAGTGATTATGCCAATCGTGATGGCATGTCTGAACATGAGCAAGCGCAAAGTGGGTGCCTTGATAGTCTTGGAGCGCAATATGCCGTTGGATGATGTGGTAGCAACGGGTGAGCGGATAGACTCTAATATCAGTCAGCAACTTATCGAGAATATATTTTTCAAGAACTCACCGTTGCATGATGGCGCGATGATTATCTCCGATAAGCGTATCAAGGCTGCAGGATGTATATTGCCAGTTAGTCACAACCTTGATATCCCCAAAGAACTGGGCTTGCGTCATCGTGCGGCATTAGGTATCTCTCAGGAGTCCGATTGTGTTGCCATTGTTGTCAGTGAGGAGACGGGGGGTATTACTATAGCGATAAAGGCAGAACTCCAGATACGTCTGACTGCAGAGAAACTGGAGAGTATCCTGACGAAGGAATTGATGTAAATAATCTTTAAAATTCATAGTTCATAGTTCATAGTTCATAGTTTTTTTGTAACTTTGCCATCAAAGATGGCGAACTTACTCCGTCTCGGCAAAAAAAAGAATAAATTCTTTTGTTATGCTCTCGACTTTTCGTAACTTTGCATTCCAATATACATCTTAAAACTAATAATAAAACAAACTATGGATTTATTAAGTCAAATCGTAGCGCGTGCTAAGGCAAACAAGCAGCGCATCGTGCTCCCCGAGGCAGAGGAGGAGCGTACCCTGTGTGCAGCCGACCGTGTGTTGGCTGACGACATCGCAAATATTATTCTGATTGGTAATCCTGATAAAGTGCATGCACTTGCTAAGGAGAAAGGCTTGCAGCATATCGACAAGGCTACTCTTATCGATCCGGAAAACTGTGAGAAGAGTGAGGAGTATGCGGAGAAACTCGCAGAACTTCGTAAGAGCAAGGGGATGACTATCGAGCAGGCTCGTGAACTGGTGAAGAATCCACTTTACCTCGGTTGTATGATTATCAAGACTGAGGGTGCTGATGGTCAGATCAGTGGTGCTTTGTCAACAACTGGTGACACCCTGCGTCCTGCCTTGCAGATTATCAAGTGTGCCCCTGGTATTACCTGCGTCAGCGGTGGCATGCTGTTAATCTCAAAGGAACAACAGTATGGTGAGAATGGCGTGTTGGTAGTTGGTGACGTCGCTGTAACCCCGATGCCTGATGCCGCTCAACTCAGTCAGATTGCCGTATGTACCGCACAGACCGCTAAGTCGGTGGCAGGTTTTGCTGACCCACGTGTCGCCATGCTGAGTTTCTCGACCAAGGGCAGTGCTAAGCATGAGGTCGTAGACAAGGTGGTTGAGGCTACAAAACTCGCTAAGGAACTGGATCCGTCTTTGAAGATTGATGGTGAGTTGCAGGCGGATGCCGCCCTCGTTCCTGCTGTTGGTGCCAAGAAGGCTCCTGGTTCTGAAATCGCAGGTAAGGCAAATGTTCTGGTATTCCCGAACTTGGAGGTAGGTAATATTGGCTATAAACTCGTTCAGCGTTTAGGTGACGCTATTGCCATCGGTCCGATTCTACAGGGTATTGCCCGTCCTGTAAACGACCTTTCTCGTGGTTGCTCTGTGGAGGATATCTATTACATGGTGGCTATTACGGCTTGTCAGGCTATGGATGCCAAGAAATAGTTTAAAGTATAGAAATTGAAGAATATGAAGATTCTTGTATTGAATTGTGGTTCGTCCTCTATCAAGTACGCATTGTACAACATGGACGACAAGAGTGTGATGACCAGTGGTGGTGCTGAGCGTGTAGGCTTGGACGGTGCCTTTGTGAAAGTGAAACTTGCCAATGGCGAGAAGAAGCAGATTATGCACGACATTCCAGAGCATACAGAGGGTGTGAAGTTTATCTTCTCCTTGTTGACCGATCCGGAGATTGGTGTCATCAAAGACTTGAAGGAGATTGACGCTGTTGGTCACCGTATGGTGCATGGCGGCGAGAAGTTCAATAAGTCAGTAATCCTAACCGACGAGGTGCTGAAGGCTTTCGAGGAGTGCTCAGACCTTGCTCCTCTGCATAACCCTGCCAACCTGAAGGGTGTGAATGCCGTGAAGGAACTGATGCCGGGTCTTCCGCAGGTGGGTGTCTTCGATACTGCTTTCCACCAGACAATGCCTCCCAAGGCTTATATGTATGCCATTCCTTTCGAGTTGTATGAGAAATACGGTATCCGTCGTTACGGTTTCCATGGCACCTCTCACCGTTATGTATCTGCCCGTGCTTGTGAGTTCCTCGGTATCAAGGCAGAGGGTACCAAGATGGTGACCTGTCATGTGGGTAATGGTGGCTCTATTGCCGCAGTGAAGGATGGTAAGTGTATCGATACCTCAATGGGGCTTACTCCGCTGGAGGGACTGGTGATGGGTACTCGTGCCGGTGATATTGACGGTGGCGCTGTGACCTTCATTGAGAAGAAACTCGGCTTGGACGCTGACGGTATGAGCAACCTGCTCAATAAGAAGAGTGGTGTCGCTGGTATCACAGGTGGCAGCAGTGACATGCGTGATGTTGAGAATGCTGCTAAGGAAGGTAATGAGCGTGCCAAACTGGCTCAGGATATGTATTTCTACCGTATTAAGAAGTACATCGGCGCATACGCAGCCGCTATGGGTGGCTTGGACGTTGTTGTCTTCACCGCTGGTGTCGGTGAGAATCAGGTCAGCATGCGTTCTGAGGTATGTAAGGACATGGAGTTCCTCGGCATCAAGTTCGATGAGTCGAAGAACAATGTCCGTGGTGAGGAGGCTGTCATCTCCGCAGACGACTCAAAGGTGAAAGTGGTTGTCATTCCTACAGATGAGGAGTTGATGATTGCCACCGATACGATGAATCTGCTGAAATAAGGCATAAAGAGACTCTTCACTCCGTGAGTCTCGCTATAATTGGGTGTCGATACCAGTCATAGATACTATGGCGGACAGTGTATCGACACCTATTTTTTTGAATCTGCCACAGGTATGAGTGCGATGATATTCTTTTGAAAAAATCTTTTGAATAAATACGACTTTCATATATTCTTTGTATCTTTGCAGAAAATATCGTTAATGATGACACAAGAAGAAAAGACACAACTGGAGGAACGGATAGTAGACGTGCTGAAAACGGTCTATGACCCTGAGATACCTGTGAACATCTACGACCTTGGCATGATCTATAAGATCGATGTACAGGATGATGCCTCGGTAGAACTTGATATGACGTTTACGGCACCCAACTGTCCTGCCGCCGACTTTATATTAGAAGATGTACGCACGAAGGTGGAGGGAGTCGCTGGCATTACCTCCGCTAATGTCAACCTTGTCTTTGAGCCTGCTTGGGACCAGAGCATGATGAGCGAAGAAGCAAAGGTAGAATTGGGACTTGATTAATGAAGAACGTATATTTCCTTTCCGATGCCCATCTTGGGTCGCTTGCCATTCCTCATCAGCGAATGCAGGAACGGCGGTTGGTGCGCTTTCTCGACAGTATCAAGGAGAAAGCAGCGGCAATCTATCTGTTGGGTGACATGTTTGATTTCTGGTATGAGTACAAATACGTGATACCAAAGGGGTTTACCCGTTTCCTTGGGAAATTGTCGGAACTGACTGATATGGGTGTGGAGGTGCATTACTTTATAGGTAATCACGATATCTGGGCTTACGAGTACTTGGAGAAAGAATGTGGGGTTGTCTTACATAAAAAGCCTGAGACGACAGAGATATACGGCAAGGAGTTCTTCCTCGCTCATGGTGACGGCATGGGCGACCCTAATAAATCATTTAAGATAATCCGTGCCATATTCCATAACAAAGTATGCCAATGGCTGTTCTCTGCCCTTCATCCCCGTTGGGGTATTAGTTTCGGACTGGCTTGGGCAAAGCATAGTTATATCAAGCACAAAGAGAGCGACGAGCCGATATATTTAGGGGAAAACAAAGAGCACCTGGTGCTTTTTGCCAAAGAGTATATTGAAGACCATCCCAACATCGACTACTTTATCTTCGGACATCGCCATATTGAACTTGACATCAAACTGGCACGCCATACCCGTCTGATGATTCTTGGAGACTGGATCAGTCAGTTCACCTATGCCGTCTTTGATGGCGAACACATGTTCTTAGAGGAGTATGTGGAAGGCGAGAGCCAGCCTTGATGATATATTTCAACGATCAACTATTTTAACGCTCTCATCGCATTGAGAACGGCGAGCACGGTGACACCGACGTCAGCAAAAACGGCAAGCCACATCGTAGCGAGACCGAAGGTGGCGAGAATCAGGACAGCAACCTTGACACCGATAGCGAACCATACGTTCTGGCGGGCTATGGCGAGGGTACGTCTTGCGATACGGATGGCAAGGGCAATCTTGGAAGGATGGTCGTCCATCAGTACCACATCTGCAGCCTCAATAGCGGCATCACTGCCCAGTCCTCCCATGGCAATCCCCACATCGGCACGAGCCAGTACAGGGGCATCGTTGATGCCGTCACCTACAAAGGCGGTCTTGTTTAGTTTAGAGTTTAGAGTGTAGAGTTTAGAGTTTGCTACCGCCGTAGTGTCTGCCTTGTCCTCAAGGGCGGTAGCAACCTCTCCGTTCTCCGTTCTCCGTTCTCCGTTCTCAAAGAATGCGACTTTGTCGGCAGGAAGGAGTTCGGCATGGTATTCATCCAACTGGAGTTGTTGGGCGACATGGGCAGCAACTTCCTTGCGATCACCCGTCAGCATGACAGTCCTGTTCACACCTAATTCTTTCAACTGACTGATCGCCTCGGCACTATCCTCCTTGATTTTGTCGTTAATGACGATATGCCCTGCATAGGTGCCGTCAATGGCGACATGAATGATAGTTCCGACATGATGACAGTCATGCCATTTCGCTCCTATCGCCTCCATCATTCTGGTATTACCGACACAAACAATTTTACCTTCTACATTTGCTCTGATACCTTGTCCTGCAATCTCCTCCACATCGGAAAGATGGCATCCATCTGTAGCCTCGTCGGGGAATGCGTCACGAAGGGCTGCACCGATAGGGTGGGTGGAGAAATGTTCCACATGGGCGGCAAGATGCAATAGTTGATGCTCGTCACATGTGTCAGGGTGAACAGCCTCAACAGCAAACTGCCCGTGTGTCAAAGTGCCTGTCTTGTCGAAGACTACCGTATTGACTTTTGCGAGAATATCCATATAGTTAGCACCCTTGATGAGTATACCATGACGGGAGGCTCCTCCAATACCTCCAAAAAAGGTGAGCGGTACACTGATGACTAAGGCACAGGGACAAGAGACGACGAGGAACATCAGGGCACGGTAGAGCCAAGTTGGGAATTGAGAATTGAAAGATGAGAGTTGAGAACTGGCTATCGCAAAATAGAGAGGAGGGAGGATAGCGAGGGCAATGGCGGCAAAGACTACGATAGGGGTATAGACGCGGGCAAACTTAGTGATGAAGGCCTCACTCTTTGACTTATGTTCTGTGGCATGCTCCACCAATTCGATAATTTTTGATACAGTACTCTCCCCGAAACTCTTCGTCGTGCGTACCTTAATCACTCCGGAGAGGTTGACACAGCCAGAGATGACCTCATCGTCAATACCAATCTCACGGGGTATGCTTTCTCCTGTCAAGGCAACGGTGTTGAGGGCGGAGGTGCCTTCTATTACCACACCGTCAAGGGGTACTTTCTCACCAGGACGAATGACAATGATGGAACCTACTGCCACATGGTCGGGAGTAACGTCTTTTAGTTTAGAGTTTAGAGTTGAGAGTTGAGAGTTTGCTACCGCTGTTGTGTCTGTCTTATCCTCAAGGACGGTAGCAAACTCTCCGTCCTCCGTCCTCCGTTCTTCACTTAAAAGGTGGGCGATGTCCGGACGAATATTCATCAGGTGGGAAATACTCTCACGGCTTTTCCCCTCTGCATATCCCTCAAAAAGTTCTCCGACTTGGAAGAATAGCATGACGAAGAC
>DEJF01000064.1 GCA_002353225.1 Prevotella sp. UBA2755
TTGCAAAACTATTTGATTATCAGGGGATTGTCGGTAACAACGAGGTGACAACGGTGACAAGGAAAGGCTATTTGTTGATAGAAATGCCTCCGATTACTGTGGCGGATGCCTTCGCTCACAGAGAGGAGCGGCTTCTCTCTGAGAGGGGAAACTTAAGCATTTTTAATCGGAGGCATTCCTCACTGTGATCGGAGGCATCGGAGACTTTCACCCAACGGAGACTTTGAGGCGTAAGCGTATCCGCTGTTTTCTCACAGAATCGGCAAATCTGCCATAGGATCGGCAAATCTCGTCTGAGCACCGATAAATATAATAATGTGCGAAGAATATTTGGTTTTCTTTATACTTAATTGTATCTTTGCAAAAATAAACAATGAAAGGGATGATGAAAAGGATTTGTAATATGGCGATGCTGCTGATGATGGCAGTGACCATGCAGGCACAGAGTCTGGTAGGAGGCTCATGGTTTATGCGAGAGAAGGACGATGCAACGGACATGAAGATGTATGTGTCGTTCACGGACAAGGGTGAGGTGTTCATCAGAGTTGAGGCTTTTGATGATATACCAGAAGTTGGGCCGTCATTGACAACAGCCAAGATACCAGGTACTTATAAAAGGAATGGGAATAAGGTGACGATTCGTCTTAACACGAAGGACAGTTCTTTAAAAATAGAGCCAGCCATCCATGTGGACCTGCCACCGGGTGCCAGTAATGAAGGAGTTCAGAAAATCGGAGAGAAGTATCAGATGTTGAATCAGATAGCACAACTTCGGAAAGAGGACTTGATGAAGGACATGACGTTGAGTGGTAAGTTGACCATCTATGAGTTGACAGACCAGAAACTGGTGATGGACGATCAGAAAGAAGACCCATATTCTTTCACGCGCGTTACCTTTTATTATTAATATGTCGTAAAAGAAAATTCAAATTTTATTGTGAGTTTCAAAGAAAACTATTACCTTTGCAGTGTCAAAAACAAAACAAGATGAAGAAAACTGCTTTTATATTTGTGGCTGTCATGATGTTGGTGGCATCATGTTCTAAAACAGAGAAGCCTTTCAACTATCGTGGTTTACCGTTGTCTATGACGACAGCACAGTTTGTTGACTCCATGCAGGCACGTGGCTTTGCCATCGACAGTGCCGCCTCTGATAGTGGACGTACAGTGGTGTTTGCCAGCACTGCACAGAAATACCGTGTGCTGCTCGCCTTCCAAGACGAAAAGATAGCAGCCGTTCAGGAGAATTACGCTTTCTCGACCAATGACAGTACCCGTCAGTTATGGCAGGAGATTCGGGACGGGCTTGAGAAGGAGTTGGACGCATGGCCTAACTGTCCTATCCTCAAGGACGACCATAAGGTGGCTAAGTTTGATGCCTCCGACGGTATTATCTCCGTGATATTGGAGAATACCTACAAACCGACCTTGTCAGTCCGCTACGATCCGAAGAAATAAAGAGACAATACAAACAACACAACACAAACTTACGAGAGAAACAATATGTGCGGAATAGTAGGATATTTAGGAAGGAAAGAGGCTTTCCCTATCCTCATTAAAGGTTTGCGACGCCTGGAGTATCGTGGTTACGATTCTGCTGGCGTTGCTTTAATTAATGACAATGGCGACCTGAATGTCTACAAGGAGAAAGGAAAGGTAGACAATCTGGTGGAGTACTGTAACGATAAGAATGTCAGTGGTACGGTGGGTATCGCCCATACCCGGTGGGCTACTCATGGAGAGCCCTCTGCCGTCAATGCGCACCCACACTACTCTGAGTCGAAGAATCTGGCGATCATCCATAATGGTATCATCGAGAACTATGCCGACTTGAAGAAGAAACTGCAGGCAAAAGGGGTGATATTCCGCTCAGATACCGATACGGAGGTGCTGGTGCAACTCGTCGAGTATGTCATGGAACACAAGGAACTCGACCTGCTGACAGCCGTACAGGTAGCCCTCTATCAGGTTATCGGTGCCTATGCCATTGCTATCATTGACAAGCGTCAGCCCAACCAGATTATCGCGGCTCGCAAACAGAGTCCGCTGGTCGTGGGTATCGGTAACGACGAGTTCTTTCTGGGTTCAGATGCCAGTCCCATCGTAGAGTATACGGATAAGGTGGTCTATCTGGAGGATGGTAATATTGCCGTGCTGAAAAGAGGGGAGGACTTGAAAGTCGTCAGTATCCTTGGTGAGGAGCAGGAACTGGTTGTCAAGAAGGTGGATATCAACCTCGGACAACTGGAGAAAGGCGGTTTCCCACACTTCATGCTGAAAGAGATATTCGAGCAGCCCGACTGTCTGACGAACTGTATGCGAGGACGTGTCAACGTGGATACGGATAATGTCGTCCTATCTGCCGTCATCGACTATAAGCAACAACTGCTGAACGCCAAGCGTTTCATCATCGTAGCCTGTGGTACTTCCTGGCATGCTGGTCTGATCGGTAAGCAGATGATAGAGCAGTTATGCAGAATACCCGTAGAGGTTGAATATGCTTCAGAATTCCGCTATCGTAATCCTGTCATCACGAAAGAGGATGTGGTGATTGCCATCTCACAGAGTGGTGAGACAGCCGACACCCTTGCCGCCGTACAACTGGCGAAGGAGGCTGGTGCCTTTATCTATGGTATCTGTAATGCCATCGGCTCCAGTATCCCTCGTGCCACAGATACTGGTTCTTACATCCATGTGGGTCCTGAGATCGGTGTCGCCTCTACGAAGGCGTTCACCGGACAGGTCACCGTACTGACGATGCTCGCCTTAGCCCTTGCCAAAGAGAAGGGTACTATCTCAAGCGACGATTATATGCATATCGTCAAGGAGTTGCATGAGATACCAGCGAAAATTAAAGAGGTATTGAATCTTAACGACCGAATCGCTGATTTGAGTCGTACGTTCACCTATGCCCGTAACTTCTTGTACTTGGGTCGTGGCTTCAGTTATCCTGTTGCCTTGGAGGGTGCCTTGAAACTGAAGGAGATCTCCTATATCCATGCTGAGGGTTATCCTGCTGCTGAGATGAAACACGGACCGATAGCCTTGATAGACTCCGACATGCCAGTGGTGGTTATCGCTACCCATAACGGTATGTATGAGAAAGTGGTCTCTAACATCCAAGAGGTGAAGGCGCGTAAAGGTAAGGTGATAGCCGTCGTGAGCCAGGGTGACGATACCATCAGCAGAATAGCCGATGAAGTCATCGCATTGCCAGACACGATAGAATGTCTGGAACCGCTGTTGGCGACGATTCCCTTGCAGATGCTTGCCTATCACGTTGCCGTTTGCAAAGGTCTCAATGTTGACCAACCGAGAAACCTTGCTAAGAGTGTTACCGTTGAGTAATATAAAGGGCGATTCGTCATTGACGTTTCGCCCTTCTTTTAGGATATAATACAAATGCAAAATAGAATGAGAGATGTAATATTGGTTCTGGAAGACGGAACGAGATTTGAAGGAAAGAGTTTTGGATATGACGCACCAGTGGCTGGTGAGGTGGTGTTCAATACGGCGATGATGGGTTATCCTGAATCGCTGACTGACCCCTCGTATGCAGGACAGATGATGGTGCTGACCTATCCGCTGGTGGGTAACTATGGTGTACCCCGTTTCTCGATGGAGGAGAATGGGTTGCCGACATTCATGGAGAGCGATAAGGTCTACGCCTCCGCTATTATCGTCAGTGACTATAGTGAGGAGTATTCCCACTGGAATGCCTGTGAAAGTCTGGGTGACTGGCTGAAACGGGAGAAAGTGCCAGGGGTGACAGGTATCGATACCCGTCAGTTGACGAAGGTTCTTCGTGAGCATGGTGTGATGATGGGTCGGGTGGAGTTTGAGGGCTATGCATGCTGCGATGACATCGCAGCATACGAGACTATTAACTGGGTCGACCGAGTGAGTTGCAAGGACATTATTAAATATAATGAGGGAGCAGGCAAGAAAGTCGTGCTCGTAGACTGTGGCGTGAAGGCGAACATCATCCGCTGCTTGATCATGCGTGGGGTAGAGGTCATCCGTGTTCCATGGAACTATGACTATACTAATATGGACTTTGACGGACTCTTCCTCGCCAATGGTCCTGGCGACCCGGATATGTGTGAGGATGCGGTGAATATCATCCGCAAGCAGATGTCACAGAGTCGTAAACCCATCTGTGGTATCTGTATGGGTAACCAGTTGCTGGCGAAGGCTGGCGGTGCTACTATCTATAAACTGAAATACGGACACCGCTCGCATAACCAACCCGTCAGGGAAGTGGGTACCAACCGCTGTTATGTAACCAGTCAGAATCATGGTTATGCGGTGGATGCCTCCACGTTAGGACGAGAATGGCGTGAGTTGTTCGTGAATATGAACGATGGCTCGAATGAGGGCATCCGTCATCAGACCAACCCGTGGTTCAGTAGTCAGTTCCATCCTGAGGCATGTTCAGGTCCCGTTGATACAGAGTTTATGTTTGACCGTTTTATAGAAGCATTATAATATGAAATACGATACTATCAAGAAAGTCCTGTTATTAGGTTCTGGTGCCTTGAAGATTGGAGAGGCAGGTGAGTTTGATTATTCCGGCTCACAGGCACTGAAGGCATTGCGTGAGGAAGGGGTGAAAACCGTGCTCATCAATCCGAATATCGCTACGGTGCAGACCTCCGAAGGTGTCGCCGATGAGATTTATTTCCTGCCCGTCCAACCCTATTTCGTGGAACGCGTGATAGAGAAAGAGCGTCCAGACGGCATCCTGTTGTCGTTCGGAGGACAGACAGCCCTTAACTGTGGTGTGGAACTCTATAAGAGTGGGGTACTGGAGAAATATGGTGTCAAGGTGTTAGGTACTCCTGTGCAGGCCATTATGGACACGGAAGACCGTGAACTCTTCGTGGAGAAACTCAATGAGATCAATGTCAAAACCATCAAGAGCGAGGCTTGTGAGACCATAGAACAGGCTCGTCAGGCGGCTAAGGAGTTAGGCTATCCCGTCATTATCCGTGCCGCCTATGCCTTGGGCGGATTAGGCTCAGGTTTCTGTGATAATGAAGAGGAGTTGGATAAGTTGGCAGAGAAAGCCTTCTCGTTCTCTCCGCAGGTATTGGTGGAGAAATCCCTGAAAGGATGGAAGGAGATAGAGTACGAGGTGGTGCGTGACCGTTATGACAACTGTATCACAGTATGTAATATGGAGAACTTCGACCCGTTAGGTATCCATACGGGTGAGTCTATTGTCATCGCTCCCTCGCAGACCCTGACGAACTCAGAGTATCATAAGTTGCGAGCCCTTGCCATCAAGATCATCCGTCATATCGGTATCGTGGGAGAGTGTAACGTGCAGTATGCCTTCGACCCCCAATCGGAAGACTATCGTGTTATCGAGGTCAATGCCCGTCTGAGTCGTTCCTCTGCTCTTGCCTCCAAGGCAACAGGTTATCCACTGGCTTTTGTAGCCGCCAAACTGGGTATGGGTTATGGATTGTTTGAGTTGAAGAACTCTGTGACGAAGACTACTTCGGCATTCTTTGAGCCAGCCCTTGACTATGTGGTATGTAAGATTCCCCGGTGGGACCTCTCCAAGTTTCATGGAGTAGATAAGGAACTGGGGTCGTCAATGAAGTCTGTGGGCGAGGTGATGGCGATTGGTCGTACCTTTGAGGAGGCTATCCAAAAGGGACTTCGCATGATAGGACAGGGGATGCATGGTTTTGTGGAGAACAAAGAATTAGCGATTGCTGATGTGGATGCCGCCCTCCGTGAACCGACCGACAAGCGTATCTTTGTCATCTCAAAGGCGATGCATCTACCCCAGTATGATATTGAGCGCATCCATGAATTGACGAAAATAGATAAGTGGTTCCTATATAAACTCAAGCATATTATAGATATTGACGAAAGATTGAAAAGTTTAAGGATGGAAAAATTGAAGTCTGGAACTTCAGTTCTTCAATCCTTGAATCCTTCAATTCTTAAAGAGGCAAAGATTTATGGGTTTACGGATTTCCAGATAGCCCGTGCCATCGGACTTGAAGATAAGATCGGTAATATGCACCAGGCAATGTTGGAAGTGCGTCGTATGAGAAAAGAGATGGGCATCCTGCCTGTTGTCAAGCAGATAGACACCCTTGCCGCTGAGTATCCTGCCCAGACCAATTACCTGTATGTGACCTATAGTGGAACGGATAGTGACATACCCTTTGAACATGATGGAAAGAGTATCATCGTGTTAGGCTCTGGTGCTTACCGTATCGGTTCGAGTGTGGAGTTCGACTGGTGTGGTGTACAGGCATTGAACACTATCCGTAAAGAGGGGTGGAGGAGTATCATGATCAACTACAACCCTGAGACGGTGTCTACGGACTACGATATGTGTGACCGTCTGTATTTCGATGAGTTGACCTTCGAACGGGTAATGGATATCATCGACATGGAACAGCCGCATGGTGTCATCGTCTCGACAGGTGGACAGATTCCTAATAACCTGGCGATGGCACTGGATGAGCAGCATGTGTCTATCCTTGGTACCTCGGCACAGGATATCGATGGGGCAGAGGACCGTGCGAAATTCTCACAGATGCTGAATGAGATGGGTGTCAACCAACCGGAGTGGAGAGCACTGACTTCGATGCAGGATATCGACGCTTTTGTGGAAAGGGTAGGATTCCCAGTTCTGGTACGTCCTTCCTACGTTCTGAGTGGTGCCGCGATGAATGTCTGCTCTAACAAGGAAGAGTTGGAGCGTTTCTTACAATTGGCTGCCAATGTGAGTGAGGATCATCCTGTCGTGGTATCTAAATTCATAGAGCATGCCAAGGAGATTGAGATGGACGCAGTGGCTAAAGATGGTGAGATACTCGCATATGCCATCTCGGAGCATATCGAGTTCGCCGGGGTGCATTCAGGTGACGCTACCATCCAGTTTCCACCTCAGAAACTGTATGTAGAGACGGTACGTCGTATCAAGCGTATCAGTCGTCAGATTTCCAAGGCACTGCACATTAACGGACCATTCAATATCCAGTATATGGCTCGTGACAATGATATCCTGGTGATAGAGTGTAACCTGCGTGCCTCCCGTTCGTTCCCCTTCGTATCGAAAGTACTGAAACTGAACTTGATAGAACTTGCGACTAAAGTGATGCTTGGAATACCTGTAGAGAAACCGCATAAGAACCTCTTCGACTTGGATTACGTGGGAATCAAGGCAAGCCAATTCTCTTTCAACCGACTGCAGAAGGCAGATCCTGTGTTGGGTGTCGATATGGCATCTACAGGCGAGGTAGGCTGTCTGGGTGACAATACCGCCACAGCCTTGTTGAAGTCTATGCTTAGTGTAGGACATCGCATCCCTAAGAAAACCGTTCTGCTGTCGACAGGTAGTGCCAAACAGAAGGCGGAAATGCTGGATGCTGCCCGTATGCTGGTGGATAACGGTTATCAACTCTATGCCACAGGTGGTACCTCCAAGTATCTGACTGACAATGGTATAGCGAATACACTTGTACATTGGCCCAGTGAACCGGAACAACAGCCACAGGCGTTGGATTTGCTACATGAACGTAAGATAGATATGGTGGTGAATATTCCTAAGAACTTGACGACTCATGAATTGACAAACGGCTATAAAATACGTCGTGCTGCCATTGATTTGAATGTCCCTCTTATCACAAACAGTCGTCTTGCTTCTGCATTCATTCATGCATTCTGTACTGTTAAATTGGATGAGATAGGTATTAAGTCGTGGAGCGAGTATTAATAAATAATTAGGCAAATATTTGGCGATTCGCCAAATATTTGCTACTTTTGCAGTTAAATAACTAAAGAACTGCAAAACAATATGGAGTTTGGTGATACCTTTGAATCTAAGTTAAACAGAAGTGATTACAAAATCCTTATCGTAGATGATGTGGTGAGCAATGTCTTGCTTCTTAAGATATTGCTGACTAACGAGAAGTTCCAAGTGTGTACTGCATCGAATGGTAATACCTGCATAGAGCAGGCAAAGAAAGAGCATCCAGACTTGATTCTGTTGGATGTGATGATGCCTGATATCAATGGTTTTGATACTGCGGTTATTCTGAAAAAGGATCCAGAGACATTGGATATTCCTATCATCTTCCTGACAGCCTTGAATAATCCAAGTGACTTGGTACATGGTTTCCAGGTAGGTGCTAACGACTTCCTGACAAAACCGTTTAATAAGGAAGAACTTGTTATGCGTGTGATGCACCAGATTAGTCTTGTGGCAGCCAAGCGTATCATTGTTCAGCAGAATGAAGAGTTAAAGCGTACCATCTCCAATCGTGATAAGATGTACTCTGTAATTGCTCATGACCTGCGCTCACCAATGGCATCTATCCGTATGGTGCTGAATCTTGCAGTAAATGTGATATCTCCTGATATTGTTGGTGACGAGATCTTTGGATTGTTGGACAAGGCTAACCGCGAGTCAGAGGAGACACACGATTTGTTGGATAACCTGTTGAAATGGACAAAGAGTCAAACTGGCCGACTGAATGTAGTTTATCAGGACATTGATTTGGACGATATTATTCCTGGGGTTGTTGATATCTTCAAGATGATTGCGGAGATGAAGAAAATCAAATTACAGTTCTTACCCAGTGAAGAGAAACTGATTGTTCATGCAGATAATGATATGATTAAGACAATTATTCGTAACTTCATATCAAATGCTGTCAAGTTTACTCCAGCAGATAAAGGGATAGAGGTATTCTATAAGCGTGAAGGCGACTTCGCGAAGATCAGCGTTCGTGACCATGGTGTAGGTATTGCTCCTGATCGTTTGGATACCATTTTCCATAAGGGTGAGACAACCTATGGGACAGGAGGAGAGGAAGGATCTGGACTGGGATTACAACTCTGTCAGGATTTTGCACGTAAGAATGGCGGTGACGCGATGGTAGAGTCTGTCTTAGGTGAAGGGTCTACTTTCAGTGTCCTCATTCCATTAAAGAAAGACGAATAAACCAAAATAACTATTATGAAACAAACAATACTTGTAACGGGAGGTACTGGCTTTATAGGCAGTCATACTACCGTTGAATTACAAAATGCCGGCTATCAAGTCGTTATTGTGGATAACCTTTCTAATTCCAATGAGAAAGTGGTTGACGGAATTGAGAAGATAACAGGGGTACGTCCCGCTTTTGAGAAAGTCGATTGTTGTGACTTTAAGGCAATGGAGCAAGTATTTAATAAGTATCCCCATATTGAAGGTATTATTCATTTTGCTGCATCAAAGGCAGTGGGTGAGAGTGTGGAGAAACCATTGCTTTACTAT
This sequence comes from Prevotella sp. UBA2755, assembly GCA_002353225.1. Classification (GTDB taxonomy): domain Bacteria; phylum Bacteroidota; class Bacteroidia; order Bacteroidales; family Bacteroidaceae; genus Prevotella. The sequence goes on from DEJF01000064.1 coordinate 9,293, forward strand.
CGCAACAATATTGTTAGTCTGGTGAATCTGCTGGAGTTGATGCCCAAATATAACGTGAAAGGTATTATTTTCTCTTCCAGTTGCACGGTATATGGTCAGCCAGACCCGGAGAACCTGCCGGTGACAGAAGATGCTCCTATTAAACCAGCGGAAAGCCCTTATGGTAATACGAAACAGATTAATGAGGAGATTATCCGTGATGACATCAACAGTGGTGCTCCAATCAAGGCTATCCTGTTACGCTATTTTAATCCGATAGGTTCACATCCCTCTGCTATTATCGGTGAGATGCCGAATGGTGTACCCATGAACTTGATTCCTTATGTGACCCAGACTGCTATGGGAATCCGAGAGCAGTTGAAAGTCTTTGGTAATGACTATAATACCCCTGATGGTACTTGTATTCGTGACTATATCTATGTCGTAGACTTGGCAAAGGCGCATGTGAAGGCAATGGCTCGTGTGCTGGACACCGACAGTGATAAGTTAGAGGTGTTCAATGTCGGTACTGGTCATGGATGTACTACCAAGGAAATCGTTGATGCTTTTCAGAAGGCAACAGGTATGAAACTCAATTGGACATACGCTCCTCGTCGTGCAGGTGATATTGAGAAAGTATGGGCTAACCCGGAGAAAGCCAATAAGGTACTGGGATGGAAGGCTGAGACTTCTCTGGAAGATACATTGAAGAGTGCCTGGAACTGGCAGAAGAAACTGCGCGAGGAAGGAATTCAATAGTAGACCTATAACCAGTCATTTAGACTGTGTTTATTTTGTGTTTGTGTTGTTATGAGCCCCCGATGCGAATCGAGGGCTCATTCTATCCGAAAAAATGATGATTATGAATGAGAGTCTCTTAAAACAACTGAATGAAGGGCAACGTGAAGCCGTCGTCTATTGTGACGGTCCCCAACTGGTCATTGCTGGAGCAGGCTCGGGCAAGACTCGTGTGCTTACCTATAAAATTGCTTATCTTTTGCAGCAGGGAATGAATCCCTGGAATATCCTTGCGTTGACGTTTACCAATAAGGCGGCTCGTGAGATGAAAGAGCGTATCGGTAGGTTGGTAGGTGAGGAACGTGCCCGTTATTTGCAGATGGGTACTTTCCATTCTGTGTTTGCAAGGATATTGAGGGCAGAGGCTTCTGTATTGGGGTTCCAGTCTAACTTTACGATTTACGACCAAAGTGACTCACGTTCGTTGGTGAAGAATATCATCAAAGAGATGCAATTGGATGACAAGACCTACAAGCCCGCATCTGTTGCCGACCGTATCTCGATGGCAAAGAACCATTTACTATTGCCACAAGCGTATGCTCAGAGTGACTGGGCAAAGGATGATGCGCAACATAAACGTCCAATGCTGAAGAATATATATATAAGGTATAGCGAAAGATGTAAGCAGGCGAATGCCATGGACTTCGACGACTTATTGGTGTATACCTTTATGCTTTTGAAGAATCATGAGGATATCCGCAAGAAATATATTGAGCGTTTTCAGTATGTCTTAGTGGATGAGTATCAAGATACCAATTACGCACAACAGGAGATCGTTGTCTTATTAACCAAAGAACATGGACGTGTTTGTGTCGTTGGTGATGACGCACAGAGTATCTATAGTTTTCGTGGTGCTAATATTGATAATATACTTAATTTCCAGAAGGAGTATAGCGGAGCAAAACTCTCCAAGTTAGAGCAGAACTATCGTTCAACGCAACTGATTGTTCAGGCAGCCAATAGTCTCATTCGTCATAATGAGCGTCAGATTCCCAAGGATGTGTTCAGTGAGAATGAGCATGGGGAGAAACTGTTATTAAAACCTGCCTATAGCGATAAGGAGGAAGCAATTATAGTTTGTAATGACATTAAGCGTATCAAGCGACAAGACCAATGTCGTTATAGTGACTTCGCAATTCTGTATCGTACCAATTCTCAAAGTCGATCGTTTGAGGAACAGATGCGTAAAGACGGTATTCCTTATCGTATCTACGGGGGATTGAGTTTCTATCAGCGTAAGGAGATCAAGGATGTGATAGCTTACTATAGGGTCGTTTCTAATCCTAATGATGAAGAGGCATTGCGACGTATTATCAACTATCCTACGCGAGGTATTGGTGATACAACAGTCAACAAAATCGTAGAGGTTGCGAATACCCATGGTGTGAGTCTCTGGACTGTTATCTGTCAACCAATGCTCTTTCAACTGTCATTAGCCAAAGGTACGGCAGCCAAGATCGAGGCATTCCGCCAGTTAATAGAAGGATGGGCTGCTCGTATTGATAAGGAGGATGCTTACGAGTTGGGACATTCTATTATTATGGAGAGTGGTATCAGTAAAGAGATTTATAGTTCAAATAATCCTGAGGATTTATCTCGTCAGGAGAACTTGGAGGAGTTTCTGGGAGGTATGCAGGATTTTGTGGAAGGAAGAAAGGAGGAGGATATGGAAGATCAAATGTATCTTTCAGACTTCCTGCAAGAAGTCGCCTTGTTGACAGACCTTGATAGTGACAATGGTGATGCGGATGATAAAGTGACTTTAATGACTATCCACAGTGCCAAAGGCTTAGAGTTCCCAACTGTCTTTGTCGTTGGACTGGAAGAGAATATCTTCCCATCTCCTATGTGTACCAATTCTATGCGTGAGTTAGAGGAGGAGCGTCGATTATTATATGTGGCAATCACCCGTGCAGAGAAACATTGCATATTGACCTGTGCTCAGAATCGTTGGCGTTATGGAAAAATGGAGTATGACACTCCCTCGCGTTTTATAAAAGATATAGACCCCGGACTATTGCATGTGGAATCAGAGAGAGGGGGAGGAGTCATGGCATCATCTATTGTCAGAGCACCTGTCTCACGAATGCAGAATCCGCGTTCAGTTGCTACACAGTTTATTGCAGATCCCAAACCTCGGTTGGTGCCTGTACGTAGGGAGACACCAAGACCTCAATCGGCTATAGGGAATATAGGATTGAAAGAAGGTGACATCATTGAGCACCAGCGCTTTGGTATTGGAACTGTGATAAAGATAGAGGGTGCTGGTGAGAATACTAAGGCAACCGTTGAGTTCAAGAATGCAGGAACAAAACAACTATTGCTGAAATTCGCAAAATATACTATAATAAGATAAACATTATAAAGCATCATCTTCCGGACGTTCTGGAAGATGATGCTTTATCTTTGGAAGATGCTTCTTCTTACGAAGGTAAGCATCCTTGCGGATTTCGTAATCCTCAAAGTGTTTTTCCAAGAAATTGTCAGCCATACTACTTGTTCTTATTATAGATGATGCTGATTCTAATGGGATCACGTGGATTTTCAGGACCTCCTACAAGTCGGGAACTGGTTATTGACATTTCATTGTTGACAGCACCGACAGTAGTGGTTGTTGTGCCATAAGAAGTTTTCGTTGCTGTTGTCGTTTGAACAGGAACTAAGACCACCTTGTTCCAATTAGGATGCTCTGTTGTGAAATTGGCTCCGCCTTCGGTCTTCTTGAGATATAAATAATTAATCAAAGAAGATATATTATTGAAAGTATACGAATTGTATTTTGTATTTAAAGAAGCCAAATATGAAGTGATATTGTCAGGAATCTCATTATTCTCAAAGAAATTGGAGAGACTGTCTTTCTCAACCATTAGCAGTGTGGTGGGATCTTTGAGAAGAACCTCAGACAACTCCGTCTTATCATTCATCTTCTGAAAAACAATTTTGGCAGAAGTGATAGTATCGTTCTCATGACCCAACTTGATTTGATCAACAGGCAGTTCTACCTCTGTATAGATACCGGCAGGTGTTTTGAGATAGGTCCATTTCGTTTCTTTTGCCATCTCGTCAATCATCTCCTTGTTATTTGTGATATGGGTTGTTTGCAGAACTTCCTCTGTACCATAAAACGGAACATTGTCATAGTACAACTCTGTTTCTGAATCATCTAAGAAATCATAGATGACATTTAAGCGTGTAGTATAGATTTCAGCCATCATGCCGACACCGTCTGTTGTCTTAAAGTAGAAACCAGGACATACATTCTTTGTGAAAGTAAATGAGTTCTTAAAGTACTCAGGATGCTCATAATAGGTACGCATCAGATATGTTCCATAGTTGTTGTACACTTTTCCATTCTTATCAGTATAGGGAGTGCTCAGGTTGATGGTGATGGTAGGGGAGTTCTTTCTTGCATTTCTGATGCTGTCATTCTTTGTCAGATCATTAATGCTAAACATGATGTTATTCTTAATGCCTCCCTCTCTAATATATCCTTCTGCTTCTGGATCGAAGTTTGTATAATACTTTCTACCTTCCTCAATGGGCTTGTCTAATTCATACATTGTCAACTTCATTGCTGCCAGAGAGTCGCCAACATACCCATTCAGCACAAAAGAGAGTGAGCAAGAGTCTGCAATAATCTCATTGTTGTCATCTCTGCTTACAATGTTCTCTTTCTTGACATGGAATAGACTATCGCGTGCATTCTCAAGAATTGCAAATTGTGTCAAAAAGTCTGAAGTGATATATGCGCTTGTCTCGGGGTCTTTGATTCGTCCAAGATAGCCATATGTACTTTTGGATATCACAGCATCAACAGGGAGAGAACGTGTCGTGACATCAAAAGTATCAGTCGCAATGGTAAACAGGTCAACATTACTTGTAAGTGATTTTCCGATACTTGCAGTATCTTCTTCACATGAAGAGATTGTCATCATCATAGAAAAAACAATCCCTATCATCAGTATTTTTCTCATTATTGAAGTAATTAAATCTTAATGATATTATCCTTTTTAATCTATTTCTTACTCTGCACAAATCTGATTGTAGAATTCTTCATATGCAGGACCGAATTCCTCACCAGGATAAGCAAGGGTTGGTATATTGTTCGATTGTGCATATTTCAGTAAATCCTCATTGATGTCTTTGTGAGCGGCAATAACCCCATCGCTATAGTCTATAGCAAGTTTTCCTAACTCCTCAAAGTCAAAGTTATTATTGTATTTGTTCAGCAACTCTGCTTTTGCCTCGCGAAACTCCACACATTTCTTGAAGTTTGTCCCAAAGTCAGAATTCAGACTCTTTGTAAAGAGTGAAGTAACCACTTTCGTGTTGGCGAAAGACGGCTCCTCATGGTAGGCTGTCTTGATGTATAATGGCACTACGGCACCCATCCACCCCTGTACATGAATAATGTCTGGAATCCAGCGTAATTTCTTCACAGTCTCTAATACGCCGCGAGCAAAGAAAATGGCACGCTCTCCGTTATCTGGATAATCTTCTCCATTCTCGTCAACTGTCATTTGGCGCTTAGAGAAATAGTCATCATTGTCTATAAAGTACACTTGAATACGAGTCTGTGCAATGGATGCCACCTTAATAATAAGGGGGTGGTCTGTATCGTCAATGATTAAGTTCATACCTGATAGGCGTATTACCTCATGTAATTGTCCACGACGCTCGTTAATAGTCCCCCATTTGGGCATAAACGTGCGAATCTCATGACCATTCTCCTGCATTACTTGCGGAAGAGCCTTACCCATCAGTGAGAGTTCACTGTCGGGTACATAAGGAACAATCTCTTGGTTGATGAACAATATTTTCTTTGCCATATTGGTATATTTTAACCATGCAAAGTTACGAAAAATAATTCACAAAACGGCAGAATCGTGCATATTTAAGGATTTTTAGTCACGAATTTGGCATATTTTTACGATATTTTTTCCTTATTTGCCAAAAATGTTGTTATTTTGCACCCGATTTGTATACAACCAATAAGAGAAAGATGAAAGTATTCAATAGGATTGTTGACCTTCAGAACCAACTTTTTGAAGATCGCAAGCAAGGAAAAGAAATAGGTTTGGTTCCTACCATGGGAGCTTTACATGAAGGTCATGCCTCCCTTGTAAAGCGGAGTGTGAAAGAGAATGGGATAACTGTTGTATCCGTTTTTGTCAACCCGACTCAGTTTAACGACAAGAATGATTTGAAGAACTATCCACGTACACTGGATGCGGATTGCGAGTTGTTAGACCAGTGTGGTGCGGATTATGTACTGGCTCCCTCTGTCGAGGAGATGTATCCTGTACCTGATACCCGCCAGTTTGAGTATCCTCCCGTATCTACGGTGATGGAGGGTGCTCATCGCCCAGGTCACTTCAATGGCGTTTGTCAGGTCGTTAGTCGTTTGTTCTATATCGTCAAGCCAACCCGTGCTTATTTTGGTGAGAAAGACTGGCAGCAGATAGCAGTTGTTAAAGCCATGGTACGCCACCTCGGTTTGCGTGTCCAGATTGTAGAGTGTGACATCGTACGTGATAGGGACGGACTGGCAAAAAGTTCTCGTAATACCTTGCTTTCACCAGATGAAAGAGCAATAGCTCCGAATATCTATAAAGCCTTGAAGGCGAGTCTTAAATACGCTGAAAAACATACAGTTAAGGAGACTCACGACAAGGTCGTTGATGATATTAATAAGGTCGAGGGACTGGATGTCGAGTATTTCTCTATCGTTGACGGAAATACTTTGCAGGATGTCGACAACTGGGAGGATTCTCCGTATGTTGTTGGATGTATTACCGTCTATTGTGGTAAGAAACCTATTCGTTTAATTGATCACATAAAATATAAGGAATCATGATGATAGAAGTATTGAAGTCCAAGCTTCATTGCGTGACGGTTACAGAGGCTAATCTCCACTACATGGGGAGCATCACCATCGATGAGGATCTGATGGATGCTGCCAATATGATTGCTGGTGAGAAGGTGCAAGTGCTGGATAACAATAACGGGGAGCGTTTCGAGACCTATATCATCAAAGGCGAGCGGGGCAGTGGTTGTATTTGTCTGAATGGTGCCGCCGCCCGTAAGGTGTTGCCTGGTGATACCGTGATTATCATCTCCTATGCTTTGATGGATTTTGAGGAGGCGAAAACGTTCCAGCCTACCGTCGTGTTCCCTAAAGCAGGTAACCGTCTATAACAGTATAGAAACCCTCCCTTCACTGGTCGACTACTAACGATTGCAAACCACGGCACTTCTCATTGAAAACCATGGCACTTCTCAATGATAACAAAGGCTTAAATCGGTTGTCGACTCCAGTCGACAGACCTGCTGACTCCAGTCGACAGACCTGTTGACTCCAGTCGACAAGGTTGCTGACTCTAAGTCGACTGGTACGCTGACAGGATATTATATAGAAAGAAAAAAGAGGATGCAAGCGCATCCTCTTTCCTTATTGTCACATTAAGATGTTTACTCAATGACAACCAGTGGGTCGTCTTCCATGACGGTCTGTCCTGGTTTCACACAGATAGCGGCAATCTTACCGTCTTTCTCTGCCTCAATGTTGTTTGCCATCTTCATCGCCTCCAGAACAACGACAGTATCGCCAGCCTTGACCTCATCACCCTCGTTGACACAGATCTCTGTGATAACACCAGGCAGGGGAGCCTTGACAGCATTGCCAGAGGCAATAGCGCCAGCATTACTGGATTCTTTAGAGTCACTGGTAGAACTATACGTATTAGCAACGGGTCGTACTACCACCTTTTTCTCCTCTACAGGTTCTGGTTCCATTTCCACCTTGTATTCCTCACCGTTGACGGTGACGGTGGCAATGTTCTCAGCGATATCACCGATAGCAACCTCGTATTTGTTACCGTTGATAGTATATTTATATTCCTTTTTCATAATAATCTCGTTTTATGGATGTTCTGTCATTGTCTGAGCATAGCCGTTCCACTGAGTCTGCTTCTCCTGAATAGTGATGATGCCAGGCTCTTTGTCGTGGACGTTATTCCCCTTGAACTCATGAAGAGCAAGGGCTATAGCTGCATAAACTTCGTTTTTCATATGCGGAGATATTATTACATCGGAATATTACCATGCTTCTTGGCGGGCAGGGCGTCACGCTTGGTGGCAAGCTGTGCCAGTGCGCGACAGATGCGGAAACGGGTGTTGCGAGGCTCAATCACATCATCAATATAACCGTATTTAGCAGCCTGATAAGGATTAGCGAAGAGCTCGTTGTACTCCTCTTCCTTCTCTGCGATGAATGCCTTTACGTCCTCACCAGCCTCCTTCTTAGCCTTTGCTTCCTTCGCATAGAGCACGGCAGCGGCACCAGAAGCACCCATCACAGCGATCTCTGCAGAGGGCCATGCGTAGTTGAGGTCGGTATGCAACTGCTTAGAACCCATCACGATGTGAGAACCACCATAGGACTTACGCAGGGTAACGGTGATCTTGGGCACGGTAGCCTCTCCGTAAGCATACAGCAACTGAGCACCATGCAGGATGACAGCGTTATACTCCTGACCTGTTCCTGGCAGGAATCCTGGTACGTCAACCAGTGATACGATAGGAATATTGAAGGCATCGCAGAAGCGGACGAAACGAGCTCCCTTACGAGAGGCGTTCACGTCAAGCACACCAGCATAGCATGAGGGCTGGTTAGCCACGATACCTACACTCTGACCATTGAAGCGGGCGAAACCAACAATGATGTTCTTGGCAAACTTAGGCTGTACCTCAAAGAACTCATTATCATCGACGATAGCACTGATTACCTTATACATATCGTATGCCTCGTTGGGGTTCTCTGGGATAATCTCGTTCAGAGAGTCCTCCAGACGGTCGATGGGGTCTGTGCACTGCTTGCGGGGAGCCAACTCCATATTATTAGAAGGAATATAACTCAACAGGGTCTTCAGCATCTCAACAGCCTCTTCCTCCGTCTTGGCAGTGAAGTGGGTCACACCACTCTTAGAGGCGTGAACACTGGCACCACCCAGGTGCTCCTGGTCGATATCCTCACCAGTCACGGTCTTTACTACTTTAGGACCAGTCAGGAACATATAAGACGTTCCCTCCATCATCAGGGTAAAGTCAGTAAGGGCAGGGGAGTAAACGGCTCCACCAGCACAAGGACCAAAGATACCGGAAATCTGTGGAACCACACCAGATGCAAGGATATTACGCTCAAAGATCTCTGCATATCCTGCAAGGGCGTTGATACCTTCCTGAATACGGGCACCACCTGAGTCATTGATACCAATCACAGGGGCTCCCATCTTCATGGCCATATCCATCACCTTACAAATCTTCTGGCTCATCGTCTCAGACAGTGAACCGGCATGTACGGTGAAGTCCTGTGCGAAGATGAATACCAGACGACCGTCGATTGTTCCGCTACCTGCTACGACACCATCACCAAGGAACTGCTTCTTCTCCATGCCAAAGTTATGGCAACGGTGCTCCTTGAACATATCGTATTCCTCAAAAGAGCCCTTGTCGAGCAGCATCTCGATACGCTCACGGGCTGTGTATTTTCCTTTGTCGTGCTGCTTTTGGATCGCTTTCTCACCACCACCGAGGCGAGCCTGCTCGCGCTTTTCAATCAGTTGCTTGATTTTCTCTAATTGCTTACTCATTGTTGTTTTCTTATTAATGTTCACAAAGTTCTGTTAATACACCTGCTGTTGATTTAGGATGCAGGAAAGCGATGTTCAGGTTCTCAGCACCCTTACGAGGCTTCTCGTCAATCAGACGAACACCCTTCTCGCTGACCTCAGCAAGTGCGTTAGCAACACCATCCTCGATGCAGAAAGCCACATGGTGTACACCCTTGTTGCCTTTGTCAATCCACTTTTGGATTGTGCTCTCTGGAGATGTTGGCTCCAGGAGTTCGAGTTTAACCTCGCCGCACTTCAGGAAGGCAGTCTTAACTTTCTGATCCTCGACTGTCTCAACGGCATAACACTTCAGTCCTAATACATTCTCAAAGAATGGCAGGCTCTCTTCAATGCTCTGGACTGCGATGCCCAGATGCTCAATGTGTGAAATCTTCATATTGTATAAAATTGAGTTTTAAATTACTAAGGTGCAAAGTTACAACTTTTAATCGACAAATGATAATTGACAATTAAGAATTAAGCATTATTAAAACTCAACTATCACTTTTCCGTTGATTTGTCTTCCTGTGAGGTAATTAGGAACGGCATATTGTTGGTTGGTTACATCTGTCACCCAATAGTAACTGTTGACATTGGAGATGCCGAAGATGTTGAGTCCTTCCACACTGAGCCAGAGACGACGCAATCCGAAATTATTGCGGTTCTCATTATGGTATGCGAGGAAACTCATACCGATATCGGCACGCTTATAGGCTGGGGCACGGAACTGCTGGTATTCCAGTCCACGGTGCGGGGCACCAAAGGGCAGTCCGTCTGCGATGGCAAGACGTAGTGTCATCTTCCAACGCTCGGTGCCTGGGAAATAGTCGGTAAAGTGCAGGTTGACACCCCATCGCTGGTCTGTAGGCATGGGGATGCTGACACCATTGATTTTCTGTCGAGTACTCATCACGGAGAAGGTCAACCAGGAGTCGGTGCCGGGAACAAACTCTCCATATAGTTTCAGGTCCAGTCCTGCCGCATAGCCTTTCGCAAGGTTCTCTCCATAGTACACCACTTTCATGTTCTGTACATTGTATGGCACGAGGTTGTTCATGATCTTATAATATGCCTCTGCCGTAAAGCGGAAAGGACGGTTTGCCATGCGGAAACGGTAGTCGAAAGCCCCCACGATATGGATGGAACGCTGACTCTTGATATCGTTGTTCAGGGTCACGATGGTTCTTCCGTTAATCGTCGTCGTATCACGTAACTCCTTATAGAATGGAGCCTGATAATATAGTCCTGTGGAGAGACGGAAGGTCATATTCTCATTGAAGCCGGGAATCATCGCCAGTGACACACGGGGTGAGATAATAGTCTCTTTGTTATAACTCCAATTGGCAAGTCTTACACCCATGTTCAGTGTCCACAGATTAGGCTTCTCCGCATTACCAGTCTGGAAGCGGTAGGTGTCTTGCACGTATGCCTCCAATCTGGTTGATGACATTTTCTGTTTAGAGGCTAAGGAGTATATCATGTCCAATCGCTTTCCTGTATGGGGAATGCTATATCCGCTGGAGTCACGCATCTCATATTCTCTGGCATTCTCATCTATCTCCTCCCATTTCATGGTCAGACCACCTTCTATGTCATGGCGCTTCGCTTTGTGGTTGACAGTCAGTTTCGCACTTGCCACATTGGCGGTCAGATAGTTGCGTGCATGCTCCATATAAGTTCCAACCCCGAGGTTCTCGGAAGTCTGTGTGTCATCCAGCCAATACTGTCCTTGGATGTCGTAAGTCTCTTGTTCTTTGGTGTGGAAGGCGGCTGCTTGCAGTTTTATATGCGTCTTCTCTGTGGGGTGATAGGTGATAGCCGCTGTACCAAATAAAGTACGGAAGATATCCTTCTCTTGTCCGTCGAAATAGACCTTGAAAGATTTCACGTCCTGCATGGTACCAAAGGAGGTCTCCCTGTCACTTGGTGAGAAATTGTAATGGTTCTCAGAGATATTACCGATGACCTCTAAGTCCCAGCGTTTGTTGGGATGCCAGGTGATATAGGTCTGATAGTCGAGGAAGTTGGGCTTGTACTCACCCTTTGTCTCCAAAGAGCCTAACAGGTAGCGGTTCGTCTTATAGCGTACACCATGACTCATGGAGAATTTCTTGTTGCCATAGCCTACAAATATACTACCTCCTAAAAGGGATGCTTGAATATTACCTTCTAATCGGGTAGGCTTTCGATATTGGATATCCAAGGCACTTGACATCTTGTCACCATATTTCGCTTCAAAGCCACCAGACGAGAAACCGATCTTCTCCACCATGTCACTGTTAATGACTGACAGTCCTTCTTGCTGACCGCTGCGGATGAGTAAGGGGCGATATACCTCTGTGCCATTGATATAGACGGAGTTCTCGTCGAAAGAGCCACCTCGGACATTATACTGGCTTGACAATTCATTGTGGGTCGACACTCCTGCCTGTTGTTGTACCAGTTCTTCCACGGCATTACCTGTTGTAGAGGGAGTATTCCTGAGGTTCTTGGTATCCAACTGCTCAGTACCTGTAGTCTGACGACGTTTCTCCGTTACCACCACCTCGTCGAGTTCCTTCATCGGATACAGCGTAACGAGCAGGCGTTGCTTGCCTTTGGGATTATGTAGCACACGGGTACGAGTCTGGAATCCTATCATCGAGAATTTCACGACAACGGAATCGGCGGACTTTAAATTCAGTGAGTATTCACCTTTGAGGTTTGCTACCGTCACAGCACCTTGATCTAAACAACTCACTGTAGCAAGTTCTATTGCATTACCTTCCTCGTCGCTTACCACACCAGATAGTGTGAACGACTGTGCATGCAGCATCATGCTACCAAAGAGTAGCAGACATAGTGTCAGAATATGAAATTGTCGACTCATACTCTTATATAACGCAAGAAAAAGGAATTTATTACATTATTCCCTCCACCACCATGAGGCAAGGGCATTCACCCATCGGATACTGATACGGAACCAGCGGAAGCCTGTCACTTCCTTTCCTCCGAAACTGAGGATGAAGTCACGATAGGGATTGCGACGGAAGGGGAGTCCTACGTCCACGAAACGGAAATGTTGCATCCCCTCAGCATGGGCGTGTTTCATGGCATTCCATATCGTAGTGGCATTAGGGTGCAGCATGGCAAAACTCTTTCTCCTGGATGCGGAATACCAGAGGTACAGATCACCGTCGGAATGCACACAGGCACAACAGCCAATTATCCGCTCATGGAATTTGGTGATAAACAGACGGCATCGCTGACTGTCCATCATCCCTCGGAAGAAATCGTCCACGGGCAGATAGCGACGTGGCTTCAACCAGTTATGGCGACGCAATAGTTTGGAGAATTCCCTGAACTCGTCCTCTGTTTCCACCAACTTAGTAACGGCACCACGCTCCTGCGCTGCCTCGATACGCCTCAACTGTCGCTCAGTGATTCGTTCCTCGGGAGTACGGGAGTGCAGGGAGTTATGGATATTCATCCATTTCACGTGGAAGAAGCCCATGCGTTTCAGTTCCTTATAGCCGAACATCTTCTGTGAGAGGTGGCTGAACTCGATATACAAGGCCTTGTTCTGCATCCGTTCTGTTATCGCTTCAGCCATCAGTCCAAAGAGTTGTTGCTCGTTATGCTCCTCGTCCTTGATGTGATAGACACCTTCTCCCATCACTCTGACATTCATATATAAATAAGGTGGAAACCACGATCTCCTGTAATAGATGATAGCGAGCATGTGTGCCACTACCATGCCGTCAGCCTGTGTCACCACAGCCATTATGGGCTTCTGCCGGGGGGTACGCTCACAGAGTTCCATCAGTTCAGAACTGTGGAAATAGTTACCTTCCATGATTGTCGGTAACTCCTTGGCATGTTCATAGATAGTGACTTTCAGTTCTCTCATGACGGTGTAAAGTTACGAAGTTTAATGATAAAAACCAAATTTATTTGGAAAATTCATTGTAATTACCTAAATTTGCATCGTCAAACATTAATCTTAAACGTGTATGAAGCGAATACTCTTTTCCTTTTGCTTGTTCCTTATGAGCAGTGCGCTCTGGTCGCAGAATGAGTTAATTGTGTGTTATGCCACTTCAGATGATGGCTTCCTGAATGTCCGTTCCGCACCCTCCAGCAAGGCAGAGGTGCTGACCACACTCCCGATGCAATTCCATGGTTTAGGACGAGGTGTTCTGTTGGAATATGGTAAGCGATGGTGTAAGGTCAGGGTAGAGAATATCGTTGGCTGGGTATATACCAAATATATGGGTACCCAGGGCTGGTATACTCATAATGGTCAGCCTAAACTGGTGGCAAAGAAAGAGATAACGTCGCTCTATACCGACAATTATGCAGACGAAGGCCCCAAGTATGTTCCTTATGGCTTTGTGGAGAAAGGTACCATCATCGCTGATGAGTATGAACTGTTGGAGGACGGTTATTATGTCCTCAAGACTGGTCACGACTATCTCTTTATCAATAAGGACGACGTTATTGTGGAATAAAGTCTTTTAGTTTCTTTTAGTTTTAAACTTATAGCCTGCAAGTCACTCCTTTCTTTCGTATAATACATGTTTTTGGGACATCATAAGGGAATAAGGGACAGGGAGTTTGTAATGTTTTACAGATTGTATGGCTGATTTGCAGTATTTGTGTGAA
>DEJF01000011.1:0-32889 GCA_002353225.1 Prevotella sp. UBA2755
TAGATGATGTCTCTGGCACGGTTGTAGAATCCATTGATTTCAAAGTCGAGCCCAGGCAGCCACTGGTTAGCACCTAAGGTGAGCTGGTAAGAATGAAGTGCTTCTGGATCGAGCTCGGTAGCAAGGTCTTTGTATCCAGCAAAGGTGGCGAGGAAGAGGTTAATCTTGCGATACATGTATGGCGCATCAATAAACGACTTGGAGTAGCTGAGTTTGACGTTCCACTTCGGCTGAACAAAGATGAGCGCCACACGAGGTGAGAACTCGCGGATCTTCGTGTCGTTATAGCGGTTCTTATAGTCGAAGCGCAGACCAGCGTTGAGGATGAACGGTCCCCAATGGTGTTTCAGCTGTATGTAGCTGTTGATATTGCTCTCATGTCCCTTGCCAAGTTCTGGAATGCTGTCGTTACTCGTAGCTTGCTTATTGAAGTTATAGCCAAACATGTATTGTACGTCGTCGAGTTGGAAGTAGCTGTATTCGGCACCGAATGAGAGAATACCCTTGTGATGTTTACTGTTTATGTAACTCCAGTCCCCCTGAATCTTACCACCAATGGTATGCTCCTGTCCGTTGAGATAACGCGAAAGACCACCGTTGCTGTTGATGAGTGTTTTTTTCAAGTCATCTGGAATAGGCAGTGACGGAATGATAGATGCTGCTGGATTGTCAGAGATGACCTGATAGTGTGTCAGGTCACTGTTGTCGTAGGTGACCGTTCCTTTCAGGTATACGTTACCCAGTTGTTGTCCGTAATTAAGTTCACCATGGTGGGAGAGAGTGGCGAAACTGGGTTTGATGCCATTGAATGACCGGTATTTGTCGTAGTCATAAGGCGTGAACAGGACATTGAGTGTCATGGGCGAGATGATCTGCGAGAACTGAGCGTTGTAAAGGAAACTCAGGTTCTTGTATTTCAGCTGTGCGCCGACATCGTAGGATGGTTTGGGTCCAATACCACCAACAATCACATCGCCACCTTCCCGCTTAAGACCAGTTTCCTCATCCGGTACATAGATTTTCTGACCTTTTGCCTTATAGAGGCCTCCCCAGATGAGCAGGTCGAGATCGAAATAGCGTTTACCCAGCATCATGGATGCTTTCACTTGTCCGTAGCTGCCAGCACCTGCATGCACTTCGACACCATCAATATCAGCACCCTGCCACGTGATGACGTTAACTACGGCTGTAAGCGACACACCACCGTAAAGTGATGAGGCAGGTCCGCGCAGCACCTCTATCTGCTTCACCTTGTCGAGTGAAATACTGAAGTCGGGGGCGGCGATATTGGTGGCATAACTGTTCAGACGGTGACCGTTGAGCATGATGAGTATTTTCTCCTGACCGTTACTGAAGATGCCACGCATGGCAATGTTGATGTCGTCGTTACAGTCGACGATAGTCATGCCTGGGACATAGGCAGCAAGTACCTCCTGCAGGTTGCGTCCTCCACAATTCTTGATCATCTCCGCCGTTATCAGCGTAGTGGGCACAGGAACCTCGTTCAGACTCTCTGCCTGGCTGGATGCTGTGGTAATCGTGGCGGAAAGACCTTTCTTGATACGCTCTACCATGTCGATGAACCGCTGAGGGTCATTGGCACTTGCCGTGTAATAAGGGTTTTCCTGTAACAACAGGCGGGTGCGCTCCTCTGCCTCTACTTCCAGATCATTTCCCAGACTGCAAAGTGCCAGCAGCCTGTAGACACTCTGACGGAGATTGCTGGGAAATCTCTTCAGGTTATCTGTCAGTATCTGTTCTGCCTCGTCAATCTTACCGATGTTATAGTTTTCCTCAGCCATGTCATAGACACTGCGATACTGCTCGTATTGTCCCTGGGCATTGGCACTGAAGGCACTTCCTAATAATAATAGGGTGAAAATAATTTTCCTCATGACTGTTTAACGGGTATAGTGATATAGAAAGTGGTACCCTGACCTTCCTCGCTCTCAAAAGTCAGTGTCCCGTTGTGCTTGTTTTCTATAATATCTTTCGTAATCGCCATACCGAGACCAGTGCCCTGTCCTGCGGGTTTGGTGGTGAAGAAGTTCTCATAGAGCCGTTGTTTCACTTCCTCAGTCATCCCCTCTCCGTTATCTCCAATACTGATGTGCAGTTTCTGGTCAGAGAAAGTGACTTTGACATCGATGGTAGGTTTGTATTCTTCTCCCATCCGTTGTGACTTATGCCAGATGGTGTAGCATGAGTTGTTCATCAGGTTCAGGATGGCGCGGCTCAAGTCCTGAGGAATCACCATCATGCGGGGAATGTCTTCTTGGTATTCCTCGTGAATGGTGACATTAAAGTTCTTATGGTCGGCACGCATGGCATGATAGGACAGCCATACATATTCCTTGACGATATGAGCGGCATCAGAGGGAATGAACTCGTTTTCCTTGCCTCTGGATACCAACAGTATTCCTTGGATAATGCTGATAGCACGCTCTCCATGCTCTACGATTTTCGCCATGTTGTCCTTCAGGTCAGCAATGATGTCCTCTACTTCCTCGCGGTCTTCCTCGGAGATGTTTTCCTCATTGTCCTCGACAATCTCCGTCAGATCTTTCAACAGCTTGTCAGACATCTTACTGAAATTGATGACAAAGTTCAGCGGGTTCTGTATCTCATGGGCGATACCCGCACTCAGCATACCTAAGGATGCTAATTTCTCTTGCTGCTTCAACTGCTGTTGTAGGGTGTCAATCTTTTTGTCCATAGTCATTGTTTTTTAGTACGGGTAATGTAATGGTAAATTCCGTATATTGGTCTTTTTGGGATGTTACATGGATGTCGCCTCCATGGTTCTGGATAATCTCACGGCTCAGATACAATCCTATACCTGAAGCCTCACCAGTCGGTTTCGTCGTGAAGAACGGATCGAAGATTTTGTCGATAATCGTGTTCTCGATACCGATGCCATTGTCATGGAAGGTAATAACATAATTATTCATATCCTGTCTTACCTTTATTTCTATAGCGGGAGCGAAATTCTCCCGTTCCGCTTTCTTTCCGATGGCATAGACGGAGTTGCCTAAAAGACTCATGAAAGTCATGCTTAACTGTTCGGCATTTCCTTTTATTGATATTGTTTCTAATGGACAGTCCAAGACGATCTTGACCTCGTGTTTCTGGATAATTTCAGAGAAATAGTCTTTGAGCATCTGCATATCCATACGCATTACCGGCATAAGATCCATAGGAACGATACCGCCCGTACGGTCTTTGAGCATCTCCTCCATCGACTTCATCATCCTGGTAGTATTGGCACCATGCTCACTGACTTTCTCCAGATTCCCTTTCAGCATACCGAGAACGTCAATGGTGTCCTCATAGTTCTCTGGATCCAGATGCTCTTTTTCGTCTTCGATATTCGCTTTCACATCTTCCACCAGACCTTGAGAGAGTTTCGAGAAATTGTTGATATAGTTCAGTGGGTTCAAGATACGGTCGATTAGACCTTGGGTCAGTTTACCCACTGTCGCCATTTTCTCTTGTCGTACCAGTTCATGCTGGGTCTCACTCAGTTCTGTCAGTGCCGTTTCCAGTCGCTTAGACTTCTCCTCAATCTCGTCTTTCTGCTTGACCACCTCGGCGGTACGCTCCTGAACGATATTCTCCAGCTGTATCTTGTCATTCCTGAGTTTTCTGATGCGCCATTGCACGGCGACATAGGATAGCAGGACGAACAGGATGGCATATAATACGATCATATACCAGCTGAGATAGAATGGTAGTTTTATCTCATAAGATAATCTGACAATTTCTGATACATGTCCAAAGGCATCACGTGCTTGAACCTCAAAGACGTAACTTCCATAAGGTTGGTTGTTATACTCTGTATAGGTGTCGAAGTCCCATGAGCTCCATCTGCCACCGTTGACGCGATAACGGTATTGTGTTCGTAAGAGGAGTGAGGGGTAGTCCACGGAATAGCGTATGGCAATGTTACGCTCATCATCATTAAAGACCATGTGGGTGGGCAGTTCTCCAAAACCTCCCCATGCGATACTGTCATCATTGATAATGACAGAGCGGATAAAAACTTCTTGTGCAACCTTAGTAGGGTCTTTCCGCGATATGTCCGCGACAATAACTCCATTTGCGCTGCCCAGCCATAAATGATTACCATCATGCAAGATAGTACGGACATTATAGTCCATGAGTGGGGAGGCGATTTTTTCCCAATCGTTATTCTTCGAACCGTTTTCCAGGGCATAAAGACTCTTTCCCTTGTTATTGGTCAACCACAATATGCCTTCCGAGTCAGTATACGAGAAGAGCGGGTAGGGGAAAGGTTTGGTGGCACTGGCTGGAATGATAGTAGCCTTGTCCTGATACATCACGAGTGTGGAAATCTCGTCTTTGGTATGGCTGTCCTCCTTCATGGTAAATGTTCCATTCTCGTTATTCCATATTCTGCCATAAAGGTTTTGCATCCATACAATACCTTTTTTGTCTTTCAGGAATTTCGTGACACGCTCCGCCTCACACACTTTCACGGGTGCCTTGCCTGGCACATGATGGAACACACCGTCCTGCTCTCCCGTGTAGAATCCGTTACCATCAGCCAATATGGATGTCGTACTTGATGTAGTCAGTTGGTTGATGGTTCCGTTAGCTGCCACTTTATACACACCATTGGAGGTTGCCGCTAACAGTCCCCCCTCATATTTGATCAGTTCCCAGCAGGCATAGTTCATCTTGTCTACCTGGACGAAAGAGTGCCCGTTGCGTCGGAATAGTCCGTTCAGTGTACCTGCATATATCTGTTCACCGATTTTCTCTAAAGAGAGCACTTCTCCACGCAGTCCTTGATCTTGGCTGAAATGACTGTAGGGTGATGGAACCTGTACGACGAAAAGCCCATTGTCAGTTGCTCCCCATAAAAGCCCATGTTTGTTATAGGCAAGACTGGCGATATTATCAGAGCATAATCCGTTCTCTTCTTTCAGTTGATAGAGAATATTACCGTTTTTGTTGAGGATGACGAGACCTTCGGACTCTGTAGCGACAGCTGTCATTCCGTTTCCGATTTCCTCTCTCCAGTTGACGGTGGCATTATTAATGACAGGCGTATAGTCATAGGGGACGGGAAGTACGTCGGCAGTCTGATAGATTCTGTTTTGCTTGGCGGTATAGGTCTTACCGTTGCTGACCGCAAAAAAGATTTCCCCTCGGCTCTCCCAGATATCCTGGACCTCACCTTTGAACTCATGCTGCTCATCCTGACTCTTCAGTTCCGGGATACCGTTTTTGTCGGCTCTCACATACCCGAAGAAATTATAGCCGCCCGCCCAGACCTTGCCTTTGGAGTCTTTTAACAAGACGGTGACACGGGTAAGGGCTGGGGTATATAACAGATTCCATTTGGAATTGTCGTAATAGAGAAGTCCTTCGAAATTGGCAACATAGAGGATGCCTTCATTGTCAAACTCTATGTCAAAGTTCTGATTATGAGCCTTGTAGGTGGAGGCATTGATATTTTGGAAAAATGGAATACCTTGTGCACCTGCTCCTAACAGGATACTGGTAAGAAAGAGCCATGTCAAGAGTGTCCGCTTGTTCATCGTTTTGCCTCCTTTCCGATAAATGTCTCATAAGGAATGTTCTTGCCGATATAGTAGTTCCATTCCTCATGGGTTAGGTTGCGCTTAAGGTTTGCCTTTACTCTCTTAGCCATCTCTGCCACGTCAATCATCGTCTCTGACAGGTTTCCATTCTGGTCACCCGTCCATACAAATTTCTTTGTTAAGTCAAAGCTAAGACTGATAATCCACTGTCGGGAATTGATGATATTGATTGGCTCGATTTTCTCGCTCGAAATATTCCAAAACTTGACGGTGCCGTCGTAACTGGATGAATATAAGCGGGTCCTGTCGTAAGTGACTCTTGATACACGGGAGTTATGCCCTACCAGTTTATGCATCTTGCCGGAAGGCTCAAAGTAGTAAATGGTTCCGTCATACATTCCAAAAGCCTGTTGCTTTGTTTGAGAATTGTAGTTGTATGACATCACACGGCCTTTGAAAGGCAGGAGTTGCTTGACAGCTTTGGAGATGTCCTTATTGATCAGGTACATATTTCCTGACTGGTCGAAAAGGGCAATCTGTCCGTCTTTCCATCCTGCGATGGATGTCTTGAAACTCAAAGGAAGTGTTCTGATTGGTCTGAGGGTGAGGGCATCAATGATATGGATACTCTGCTCAGCTGTTACAATGATCTCCCCTTCTTTGATGGTGAAAATGCGGAAAGGATGAATGGCACCATCGATATTCACGACATGTACCTTGCCATTCTCCTTGCTGACGACCAAATGACCAGTGTGACTGACCGCATAGAAAGTCCGGTCATTATTAATATAGATGTCCCGGAAGTCTAAATTATTGTTACTGTATACCGTATTGGTTTTCAAATTGTCATTGACCTTCGTATGACGCATAATCTCGCCATAAGTACTGATACTCATAAAACTCGTTGACCCTGGTATAATAAGTGTCTTCATGATGGAGCCATTGGCTATGGACCATCTGCGCTGAGAACCGCTGGTCAAAGTCATTGCCTCATAGACGGAAGGGTGGTACACGTCTCCATGATAGCGATGGGTGAATGTGTAGGATGCATAAGCGAGGAGGGCTGCCAACTGCTTATTGCCTGTCCGTTGCTGAGTAATCGCCACGTTGCCGATACTACGAGCCATGGCGATATAGCTCAGTGTGTCTGCCACCCGCTTGGAGTGTTCCGCCTGGAACCGTTCTTTCTCCGCAATGACACGTTGTCCTTGAGCTACTTCTGAAGCCTCTAAAGCCCTTCTCTCTGCCTCTTGGGCGTTCTGCCGCTCTTTTTCAGCATGCAGTCTCATCTCATTGGCAATACGACTCTGTTGCTCTGCCTCTTCACGTTGCTCATCACTGATGATGCGCTGTTGGTTGGCTATCTCCTCCATCTGTGCATTGACACTCTGCATAACAGCAGACTGCTTCTCCTGTACGGAGAGCTTTGCCAACTGACTTTCCAGTTCCCTGACCTTCACCTGCTCCTTGGAATATCGTTCGTGCATCTCCCATGCCGTGTATCCAATAGCAAAAAGAGCCAGTGCTACGATGGCGAGGCTGATGAGTCTTAGAATCTTTTTCATGCTTTGCGTTTCAATGCCATGATCGTGATATCGTCACTCTGTTCGGCACCGTCGGTAAACTTTTGTATGTCTTCCAACTGACCGTCAATCACCTCGCGGCAGTCCTTGCCGTTCAGTTCACCCAGTATCTTCTCCATACGTGACTCTCCGTATTCCTCTAAGTCGCGGTTGAAGGCTTCGTTAACGCCATCAGTGTACATCACCAGTGTGTCGCCGACTTCCAATTGTGTGCGGTCGCTCTCGTAAGCCATACCTTCCATGATACCGACAATGCAGTTAGTACTGGTAGGCATCTGCTCTACGCTGCCGTTAGCCCGCAGGATGTAGGGGGAGTTGTGTCCGGCATTACAGTATTCCAGCTCACCGGTATCGATATGGTAGATACCATAGAAAACAGTTACAAACATGCTGTTCACAGACTCTGAACTTAGCAGGTTATTCGACTTGGTGATGGTTTGGGCAATGGGATAGTCCTGTAAGCCCACCGTGCGGATCAGTGTCCTGCTGACAGCCATGAAGATGGCAGCGGGAACGCCTTTGCCACTCACATCCGCTATCACCACGCCGATGCGGTTCTTGTCAATACGGAAGAAGTCGTAGAAGTCGCCTCCCACGTCCTTTGCGGGCACCATCAGTGCCGCCAGGTCAATCTCCTTCTCATTTTCAGGGAAGGGAGGAAAGATACGTGGCAGGATAGCCTGTTGTATCTCATGGGCAACGGCGAGGTCAGTTTTCAGCAACTCCAGCTGTGAGTGCTCTGCCTGTGACTTCTTGATATAGTTGATTTGATCGATAGCTTTTTCTATCGTTACACTCAGATCATCCAAGTCAATGGGCTTCGTGGCAAAGTCGAAAGCACCGTTGTTCATGGCGGAACGGATATTTCCCATATCACCGTATGCCGATACCATGATACATTTCATGGCAGGGTTGTGCATCTCGTTAATCTTGGTGAGCAGTGTCAGGCCATCCATCTCAGGCATGTTTATATCGGAGAGAATAATGTTGATGTCTTTCTCCCTCAGGAGGACGGTCAGTGCCTCCAAACCGTTATGGGCAAAGAAGAACTCGTACTCACCCTTGCGGATCTTACGTCTAAAATATTGTGTTAACAGGAGTTCGAGGTCCATCTCGTCATCCACACTGAGAATCTTTACTGGTGTCATGTTTAGTATAGTATAATTAAAATATTGTGGCAAAATTACTTATATTTTTTTAATTACGCAAATAAATTGCGAATAAAATGCGTACCTTTGCATGCGAAATGGCAAAACTACACATATTCAATCCTGAGCACGATATTGCTTTGGCAAGCAATCTGTCTAATTTCACCGCTCCTCATGCCGGCAGACAACTGCGGGCGGACCTGGGCTTCCTTCCTGCTCTGTGGGCAGACGAGGGTGACGTGGTATTGGTGGAGAACGTGGAATATGCTGCTAAAACGTGGGAAAGACTAAGGAGACGCATCGCCCCGTGGTGTGGCACGACTTATTCCGTTGAGCGGAATGCTATATTCCATGGGGCTGAACAGCTTGTGTCATGGGATGGGGCAAACGGCGTCTCGGTATGGGGCTGGGACAAAGCTGTCAGGCGAGAGTTGGAAAGGGCAGGAGCTCCTCTCTCTCTGCTTCCTTCTGGCAGTCAGTTGGAGTGCATCCGTACCTTGTCGCACCGGCAGACGGCAGCACAGTTGTTGTCGCTTCTCCGCATCAATGGAACCGTCGGTGAGGCTGTGCTGTGTGAGTCGTTAGAGGCGGTGGAGCGGCAGTTGGGACTTCATTCCCGGCTGGTGTTGAAGGCACCCTGGAGTTCCAGTGGCAGGGGAATCCGTTTCATCGACGGTGAACTGAACGATTATCATCGTGGCTGGCTGCGTAACCTGTTGGCAAAACAAGGTGGTGTGATGGCAGAGCCCTACTATGAAAAAGTAAAAGATTTTGGTATGGAGTTTGAGTCCACCGAGAGTGGAATCCGTTATTTGGGACTCTCTCTCTTTCATACCTCCAACGGAGCCTATACAGGAAATGTACTGGCTACGGAGAATGTTAAGCGGGAAATGATAAGTCGCTATATTCCAATCTGTTTATTGGATGAAGTAAAAGAAAAGATTTGTGCCATGTCTCTTCTCAATGGCTACGTGGGACCTTTCGGCATAGACATGATGATTGTCCGTAATAACGCCCAACTCTTACTGCATCCATGTGTTGAGATAAATCTAAGACGCACGATGGGACATGTGGCTCTTCATCTGTCACCTTCAGACGATGATATACGGATGGTGATGCGCATCGATTATGAAGACAAATATAAACTAAGAATACGCAAACTATGAGAAAGACTTTTCTGACATTTCTGTCAGTTGTCGCTATGACCATGAGCGCTCAGTATAAGTCGCAAGTGTGGTCTCCTGACAATGGTGACGGTACATTTACCAACCCTGTGATTAATGCCGACTACTCGGACCCTGATGTCTGTGTGGGAGCCAGTGGTGAGGATTTTTACCTGACCGCCTCCTCTTTCAACTGCATCCCAGGGCTGCCGATTCTGCACTCCAAGGACTTGGTCAATTGGGAGATTATCAATTATGCCATTGAGGCGCTGCCACCACTGGAGCGTTATAACATCCCTCAGCATGGCAATGGCGTGTGGGCACCGTCTATCCGTTATAATGAGTATAACCAGACCTATTATATTTACTGGGGTGACCCCGACCTGGGTGTCTTTGTTGTTACGGCAAAGGATCCTGCTGGTAAATGGTCTGCCCCCAAATGTATCATCGAAGGGAAGGGAATGATCGACACGACCCCGTTGTGGGACGAGGATGGTCGTTGCTATCTGGTGAATGGATGGGCGAATTCCCGTTGTCAGTTCAACTCCGTACTGACCGTCCGTGAGATGTCCGCCGATGGTATGCAACAGATTGGTAATCCTGTTATCGTATTTGACGGCAACGGTACACCCAACCGCACCGCTGAGGGACCGAAGTTCTACAAGCGTGATGGGTGGTACTGGATCATGTGTCCTGCGGGTGGTGTCCCTGTCGGTCATCAGCTCGCCATGCGTTCCAAGTCACCCTACGGTCCCTACGAGTGGATGGTGGTGCTCGACCAGGGTAAGACGAATGTCAACGGTCCTCACCAGGGCGGCTGGGTACATCTGAAGAGTGGGGAAGACTGGTTCCTGCATTTCCAAGACAAGGAAGCATACGGTCGTGTGGTATGGTTGGAGCCTGTGACATGGAAAGACAACTGGCCCGCCATGGGACAGCACATCAAGGACTACTGTGGTGAGCCCGTCATGACCTATAAGAAGCCGAACGTGGGTAAGACTTACCCTGTGCAGAACCCGGTGGAGAGTGACGAGTTCAATACGACGACGTTAGGAAAACAGTGGCAGTGGCATGCCAACTACCAGCAGACCTTCGGCATGCCTACGCCTTATGGTGTCTTCCGTCTGTTCTGCCATAAGCAGAGTGCTGACTATAAGAATCTCTGGGAGGCTGGCAACCTGTTGTTGCAGAAGACCCCTGCCGACAATTTCACGGCGACGACGAAACTGCGTGTGTCTGCGAAGGATGACGGACAGTATGGCGGTATCATCGTGATGGGTATGGACTATTCCTCCTTGGTGGTCCGCCGTGTCGGTGACCAGTTTGAGTTGCAGCAGATTACCTGTAAGAGTGCAGACAAAGGAAAACCGGAGACCATCAAGACCCTTGCCACATTGAAGCCTACTGCTGTTGATAAGGTTGACTATCAGCCTGCCATCCATTGTGACATATTCCTCCGTCTGCAAGTCAGTTATATCGGTGGGAAGAACAGTGACGGTACCAATAAGCATGAGGCTGCCGTCCGCTTCGCATGGTCAAAGGATGGTAAGAAATTTAAAGAGGTGGGTGATGCCTTCACGATGCGTCAGGGCAAGTGGATCGGTGCCAAGATCGGTCTGATGGCTGCTGAGCCTGCTGGGAAGAAAGTGCGTGGATGGGTGGATGCCGATTGGTTCCGCATCACCGCAAATAAGGATTAAACTGCCGCTCATTGGCAATAGTGGTCTGTGGACCATGTCCGCAAAGGACCTGAGTATCGGCGGGGAGTTTTGCAAGTTGTTGCAGACTCTCCGCCATTTCTTGCCAACTGCCTCCGTCGAAGTCGGTGCGTCCGATACTCATGCGGAAGAGGGTGTCACCGGTGAAGGCGACATGCTCGTCCTCACAATAATAGACACATCCGCCGGGGGTATGCCCAGGGGTATGCAGGATGTCGAAATGATGGGTGCCGAAATGAATCTGCTCACCTTCTGCGAAGTAATGACCGACAGGTGCTTCCTCTTCGTTCAACTCAAATCCGAAAAGGTCCGAGGCTTGCTTACCTAAGTGGGCAATCAGAAATTCGTCCTCAGCCCGTGCCTCGACCTTGAGTCCGAACTCGTCATAGAGGGCGATGTTCCCCCAGTTATGGTCTAAGTGCCCGTGGGTAGCCAGCAGATGGACGGGTTTTAGTCCCTCGTCTTTTATATAATGGATGATGGCAGCACGTTCTTCTGGATATTGTGCCCCACAGTCGATGATGACACACTCTTTCGTCTCGTCACTTACCACGTAGCAGTTTTCCTGCAACATGTTACACATGATTCGCTTGATAGTCAGCATGGCAGATAGATGATGTTTTTCTCCTGAAACCATTCCTCGTCGAAGAACTGGCTGATGTCGTTAATCTCTATGATATTCCTGAAAGGACGTGTCTCCTCTTGCAAGTCACCGCCTTTCAGACAGATAATACCGTTAGGCAGGGCGTTACGCTGCTCTTTCGCGATGTTCTTCTTGACAATCTTATAGAGGTCGGGCAGGGGCATCACGGCACGGCTCACGATAAAGTCATACTGTCCTTTCTCCTCCTCGCCACGGATGTGCTCGGGATGGCAGTTCTTGAGTCCTATGGCATGGCAAACCTCCTGTGCCACCCGAATCTTCTTACCTGTTCCGTCAATCAGTTTGAAATCACAGTCAGGGAAAAGGATAGCGAGGGGAATACCCGGGAAACCGCCTCCAGTGCCGAAGTCGAGGATCTTCGTGCCGGCTTGGAAACGGATGACCTTGGCGATCGCCATCGAGTGCAGCACATGATGCTCGTAGAGGTTGTCGATGTCCTTACGGGAGATGACGTTGATCTTCTGGTTCCAGTCACGATAGAGGGAATCTAAGGCTTCCAACTGTCTCCGTTGCTCACCTGTCAGTTCCGGGAAATATTTCAGGATCTCTTCCATCTTACTTCAAAATCTCTTTGAGCTGAGAATAACTCAGGGTCAGTTCCGTATTACCCTTATCGTAAGGAGCTATCTCATAGGGGTTATAGATAAAGATGATCTCGTCGTCGCCAAGGATGAAGTTCTGAGGGGCATAGATGTCCATCGTCAACAGGTAGTCTTTCGCATGCAACTCATCGAGGGTGTTGGTCTCTGTCTGTTTCTTCAGTTCCTCCAGCAACATTTCTCGCAACCGGTATTGGTAACCCTGTACGAAGATATCGTCGTAAGTAATCTGCTGTCCAGTCTTCTCATCGAAGTTCATGACGAGTTGCTGACGGATGCCATGGGCACCTCCCTCATACATATCGAGGTCGATGATATATACCAGACAGTCGTCCTTACCACGCTGGGTGTCCGTCTCTATGCTGTATTTATACTCATACCAAGCCCGTTTCGTCTCGTCGGCACGGTCTTCCCGATACAGGGGAGCCATGTTCTTCTGATACTCCGACGTATAGAAATGGGCAAACGAGTCGACGGCTTGCTGCATCGCCAGACTGTCGAACATAAACAACCGCTGCTCGATGGCATTGTTGATAGTACGGGCACGCTCATCGTCCCCCTTCACGTATGTCACTTGCAGACTCACCTGACATTGAGGGGCATTATCCTCGTTGGTAATGGTAACTACCTTGGTCGTCTTCGCCTCGTCCATATCGATGCTGGAGCCGCCGAATAAACTTCCGCCGTTACTGCCTCCACAAGCGGAGAACAGCACTGCCGTTAGTCCGAATATCAAACTAATTTTCTTCATATTGGCTGCGAAGGTACGAAGAATTTTTGTTAATTCCAAATATTCGTCGTCAAATGCGAATCGATTCGCTGAAGAAATCAGCCAGTTCGCTGAAATCGTTCCCGCAACGATTAAACTTTTCCTATCTTTGCAACGTCATATTAGTGACTTCGGTCAAGAACCAACATAAGTTTAACATATAAAATGAGTAAGATGAAAAAGATTGTATTAACAATGGTCGCCCTCCTGTCGATGACAGTGATGCAGGCACAGAACAATGACAAGTGTGAGTGTAAGAAGGAGCAGAAGGCTCCCAAACAGATGACTCCTGAGTCGATGACGGAGAAGATGACCAAAGACCTGTCGCTGACGGATGCACAGAAGACGAAGGTGCTCGCACTGAATAAGGAGTACAAGGACATGTTTGCCAAAGGACCTAAGATGGGTGGGCCTCGTCCACAGAAACCCAAGGCTGACGCAGAGACTGGTGCCACAGAGCAACGCCCAGAGCGCCCACAACTCACTGATGAGCAGAAGGCTGAGATGAAAAAGATGAAGGCTCAACGTGAGGAGTACAACAAGAAGTTGAAGAACATCCTCAACGACGACCAGTACAAGAAGTACGAGAAGATGCAGAAGCGTCACGGTCGTCATGGACACGGAGGACATCACGGACACCATGGTGGACCACGCGGACCTCGTCCAGACATGGAGCCGCAGGATTAACAGAAAATTATTTAAGGTGAAAAGATTGGGTATGTCGCAGATATTTCGTATATTTGCGACATATTTTTTGTATCATGAAGATTATCGTATCAGAAGAGATAGAGTCGGTATGCCCTGGTTTCGTGGGGGCTTGTGTCGACGCAGTGGTGGAGAATAGTGCGTTCTCTGAGCCGTTATGGCAGGAGATTCATGCGATGGGTGAGCAGTATCGGCAGACACTGACTACCGAGTCATTGAAGGAGATGAGTGGTATTGCGGCAACTCGTCGGGTGTATAAGGCTTGTGGTAAGGATCCCTCTCGCTATCGTCCTGCCTCTGAGGCACTGATCCGTCGTATGCTGCAAGGAAAGGAACTCTACCAGATTGACACCCTTGTCGACCTGATCAATCTTGCTTCTATCGCTTTTGGCTACAGCATTGGCGGTTTCGATGCCGACCAGTTTGTGGGTGATACCCTAACACTGGGTGTCGGCAGGGAAGGGGAGCCCTACGAGGGTATCGGTCGAGGGATGATCAACATTCATGGTCTCCCAGTCTATCGGGATGCGATTGGTGGAGTAGGTACTCCCACCAGTGACCATGAGCGTACGAAGATAACCCTGTCCACCCGTCACCTTGTCGTCCTGATTAACGGATACGACGGAAACGAGGAGCGTGTCACTGCCAATGCCCGTTTCATCCAAGACCTGCTGCGGAAATACGCCAACAGTGATGGTGGTACGTATTTCCTGTATCGCTAACCATACTATATTTACCGATAGAAAAGTATGCAGTTACCGACTGCCCTCACTTCTTACCGACAGAAGCCCGTACCTTCGTCCCTCGAAGGTGGCACCTTCCTATTTGTTCCATGGGGTGGAATACTTTGTTCCATGGCATGGAATATTTTGTTCCATGGGGTGGAATAAAGTATCCCCTTGATTCGGATAACAGATTCCCATGCTTGGAATGAGTTATTCCAATGCCTGGAATAATCAATCGGAGTGCTTCTTCTTTCCCAAAGGACAAATAGGAGTCAGGTTACGAACCCGTTTTGCTCTCTTTTTTGAGACAAAATAACCCCACTTTTAGGGCAAAAATCGCCAATCGTTGTCACCCTTGTCACCTCGTTGTTACCCACAATTCGCTGATTATCAAACAGTTTTGCAANNNCGGTGACAAGGTTTTAAAAATTTTAGTGCGCGCACGCGCGCGTAAAAGACAGATTTCGTTAACAAACGACCGGTTTGTCGGTAGGAAACTATCCGGGAGTTACAGGAGGGAATCACCGTGACAGAACTTTCTTATCCCGAAACTGGCGCATATACTTCATCACTTGTTCCAATATCTCCTAAGGGGGTATCCTCAAGACCTACAGACCCAGCATCTTCGACCCTTGAAACCGGCACCTTCCCCCCTCGCAGATGCAAAATATAATGATTTCCTAAAAATCATTTAAAACTTATTGTTTTAACAAAAATAATTACTATCTTTGCATGATAAAGTAAATATTAATTTATAAATTGAAAGCATTAAAATATAAATAGATTAAACTAACTTTTGAATAATTAAAGTAGTACAGATTATGATACAATACCAGTTTTTCCCTCGTTCTCGCGGTCTGACGGATGAAATGCGTCAAATAGTAGATTGCTTTAATATCGTCAATGACAAAATAACATCAGAGACCAATGATTTGGTAAGTAATGATGTGCTTTCCATTTTACGACCACATTTTGAGGAAATAGGCTTTGATGTTGAAACAGGAAAATCAAAAGGCGAAAAGATTGATGTTCCTGTTCTCTTTGGTGTCGATAACAGAATCGATAAATCATTTTATGCCGATGCCTTAAGTCATGATGGAAGGATTGTTGTAGAGGTTGAAGCAGGACAAGCAACAGAGAATAACCATTTTCTTAAAGATATCTTTGAGGCTTGTATGATGTTTGATGTAGAATACCTAGTTCTTGCTGTGAGAAATAAGTACAGAACCCATAATGATTTTGACAGGGTTTATACATTCCTCGAAACTCTGTATATTTCCAATCGCCTTCATTTACCTTTGAAGGGTATTTTACTTATAGGATATTGATGATGTCGAAATTAGATGTGCAACAAATATCGTATAGGAATAGAAGATATAATGTTGCTATAATTCCAAATGTTTTCACAAATAAAAGTGAAACAATTGTTATAGGAAGCCATTCTTTAAATTCTGCTTTGTATGATGAAGAAAAGGGATATACTGATTTAGAAGCCCAATATATAGATGAAGATATATATATGCATTTCTGGATGATGATTATTTCAAATTAAATCAAGAAGAATTTATTAAGATAGCAAAGAGGTATTTAGACTGAAAGCGCATGAAATATATAGTCAATTGTACCAAAATATACAATGGGTGTATGGAGGTTGAAGCCGAATCATCTGAGGAAGCCGTAAGGTGGGCACAGGAACACATTAATAAGTTGGATGATGAGGGTAATTGGTCTTTTGGTGAAGCGACTGCTGATTTTGCAGAATTAGATAAAATTACTCAATGAAGTGTGATGAATGGTCTGAAAGATATACTGAAATCAAGAGGATGGTTTTATGGCATTGCTTCTGTTCTTATAGTTCTCATTGTGGTAACTATAGGGGGGAGTTTCTTTATGCTGGACTATGCTCTATCGCCAGAGGAGCATCGTACAGATACAACAGTATGCTATAAGGAACTGTTTGAGACCTATCCTGAGACACGTTCATGGGTGGATAGCCTGAGGAGAAAGGAGACTCTGAGAGACACTTTTGTTACAATGGCTACTGGTGAGCGACATCATGCACTCTATGTCAACAAAGGAAGTAGCAAGACGGCGGTGATACTGCATGGATGGCGTGACTGCGCTGTCGACTTCCTGTATCTGGCTCGTTTGTACGAACAGTTGCTGGGGTATAATGTGGTGATACCTGACTTTCATGCTCATGGACTGAGCGAGGGCGACAGGATACAGATGGGTTGGAACGACAGATGGGATATGCTGCAATGGCTCTCTATTTTCAAAAGTGACACGATGTTGGTTCATGGTGTATCGATGGGAGGTGCTACAGCGATGATGATGTCGGCGGAACAGATGCCCGAAGGTGTCAAGGACATCCGCTTTGTTGTCGATTGTGGGTATACGAGTGTATGGGACGAGTTTAAGGGGAAACTGAGCAATCAGTTTAGTCTTCCGGCATTTCCGTTGATGTATACCACCAGTCTGTTGTGTAAGATACTTTATGGTTGGAGTTTCCAAGAGGCGTCAGCCATAGAACAGGTGAAACGTTGCCAGCACCCGATGCTATTCATTCATGGCGATAGCGACACCTTTGTACCCACAGAGATGGTTTACCGTCTTTATGAAGCGAAACCTTCGAAGAAGGAATTATGGGTAACGGAAGGTGCTACACATGCAATGTCTTATCTGAAATATAAGGAGGAATATCTTGAGAGGCTCAAGTGCTTTCTTAACGAATAATCTGCCCTAAATGATTGGGAATTAAAAATTTTTATTATCTTTGTCCTTTGTATGATGAAGAAATGTTTTTTGATATTATCCGTTATGGCATGTGTGGCTTGTAGTTCGCTCACTCCTGCTGAAAGGGCGGAGAGGGCGGCTCGGCAGGCTGCACTGGTGGAGAAGGCTCTTGCCGACAGACACTATACCATTAACATACAGATGATGTACCCTCAACGGGGACCAGCACGTAATGTGACCAGCAATTACTCGCTGGAGGTAAAAGGTGATACACTGATCTCGTATCTTCCTTACTTCGGCAGGGCTTATAATGTGCCATACGGTGGTGGGAAGGGACTGAACTTCACAGAGAGGGTAAGTAACTATTACGAGTCGAAGAATGCGAAGGGACAAACTAAAATCTCAATAGAACTGACGAACGAGGAAGACACCTATCTGTATCAGTTGAGCATTTTCGATAATGGTAATACCGCCATTGATGTGCGGTCCAAGGAACGTGAGCCAATATCCTATAGTGGAGAAATGCAAATAGAGGAATAGAACTAAAAACGAATAAACTATGAAGAGAAAGTTCATGCTCATGTTTGTGCTGACGATGAGTATCGTCATGTGGGCACAAAGGTATCAGACGAAGGCGGATATCTGTTACACGACGAAGACGGATGGATATGCACAGGAACGGTTGAAACTGGATGTGTATTATCCGCAAGATAAGAAAGACTGCCCTGTCATTGTTTGGTTTCATGGGGGTGGACTGGAAGCGGGAAACAAGGAGATTCCTGCACAGTTGAAAGAAAAAGGGTATGTGGTGGTAGGTGCAAACTATCGTCTGTTGCCAAAGGTACATGTGAAAGAGACACTCGATGATGCCGCAGAGGCTGTGGCTTGGGTGTTTAAGCATATCAAGGAGTATGGTGGAGACACGAGGAAAATCGTGGTGACTGGTCACTCTGCTGGTGGTTATCTTGCCATGATGTTATGTCTGAACAAGGCATGGCTTGCCCGTTATGAGGTGGATGCCGACGATGTGCTGATGTATGTGCCGTTCAGTGGTCAGGCTGTGACTCACTATAATGTACGGAAGATGCAGGGACTGAATCCCATACAGGTAACAGTAGACGAGTATGCTCCCCTCTACTGGGTACGTAA
The DNA here is from genome assembly GCA_002353225.1 of Prevotella sp. UBA2755. Taxonomy (GTDB): domain Bacteria; phylum Bacteroidota; class Bacteroidia; order Bacteroidales; family Bacteroidaceae; genus Prevotella. The sequence goes on from DEJF01000011.1 coordinate 18,530, forward strand.
GGACTGTCCACCTTTTATATTAATATGTGGTGACAGAGAACAGGAACTGTTTGGTCGTTATGACGAGAACCAGTATCTGGCAAGGATGATGAAGTTAGTGGGGCATCAGCAGACCTACCTCTATGAGATTGGTGGTCATGACCATGGAGCGATGGTAGGGCCTTCCTTCCATATCCTTGAAACCCATCTGCGTCAGACTCTGAAAGAACAAAAATAGAATGTTTAACTTAAATACTTATATATTATGGATTGGATACATGTTGCTGCAGTTGTAATACTGGTTATTTTAGGAGTGATTATCTTTAAGAACAAGAGTAATAACGGATAAGGAAAGGAAAAGGAGCCTCGTTGGAGACTCCTTTTCCTTTATTTCTGTGTGGCATTGATGCGCCCCTTCACCTTATCGACGTAAGCGTCGATGGTGGCTACCGCTACGATGTTCACGACATCACGGACAGAAGCACCGAAGTCGATGAAGTGGATAGCCTTGTTCAGTCCCATCTGGATCGGACCAATAATCTCGACATCGGCATCCAACATCTGCAACATCTTATAAGAAGAACGGGCAGAAGTCAGGTTGGGGAATACCAGTGTGTTCACATCCTTTCCTTTCAGACGAGTGAACGGATACTGTTCGTCACGCAACTCACGATCGAGGGCGAAACCTAACTGCATCTCACCATCGATGGCAAGGTCGGGATACTGAGCCTGCATAATCTCGGCGGCGCGACGTACTTTCAAAGCACCATCACTGGTAGAACTACCAAAGTTAGAGTGGGAGATCATAGACACCACAGGTTTCTCGTTGAAGAAACGCACACTGGTGGCAGCCAACTTGGCAATGTCTACTAAAGTATCTGTATCTGGATTCTCATTGACAAGTGTATCAGCGATATAGAGTGTTCCTTTCTGGGAGTTGATGATATGCAGGGCACCAAAGTGCTTGTACTCTGGACGAATACCAATCACCTCCTTAACAACCTTCACCGTATTGGAGTATTTGGTGTAAAGACCTGTGATGAAGGCATCAGCCTCACCAGTCTCCACCATCATCATACCGAAATAGTTGCGCTCGAACATCTTGTCATTAGCCTCTTGGAAAGTATAACCGTCACGCTGACGTTTCTCTGTCAGGATGCGGGCATAACGCTCACGACGTTCCTGCTCAGACGGATGACGGAGATTGACAATCTCAATACCATCAATGTTCAGGTCGAGTTTCTTAGCCAGTTTCTCAATCACCTCGTCATTACCCAAGAGGATAGGGTAGCAGATACCTTCTGCCTTTGCCTGTACGGCAGCCTTCAGCATGGTGGGGTGTACAGCCTCTGCGAATACTACACGCTGTGGATGAGCGGCAGCAGTGGCATAGAGTTTCTGAGTGAGTTTAGTCTCCTGTCCTAACAATACACTCAGCGAGTTCTTATACTCCTCCCAGTTCTCAATCTTCTTACGAGCAACACCACTCTCAATGGCAGCCTTTGCCACAGCGGCACTGACCTCGGTAATCAGACGGGGGTCAACGGGTTTCGGAATGAAATACTCACGTCCGAAACTGAGGTTGTTGACTTTATAGACATCGTTCACTACATCAGGAACAGGTTGTTTGGCAAGGTCTGCAATGGCATGCACGGCAGCCAGTTTCATCTCCTCGTTGATAGCAGTGGCATGAACGTCCAAGGCACCACGGAAGATATAAGGGAAACCAATCACATTATTAATCTGATTGGGATAGTCGGTACGACCTGTTGACATCAAAGTGTCAGGACGAGCCTCCATCGCATCCTCATAAGAAATCTCAGGAACGGGGTTGGCGAGTGCGAAGATGACAGGATCCTTTGCCATCGTCTTCACCATCTCCTTAGAGAGCACATTACCCTTGGAAAGTCCAACGAAAACATCAGCACCATTAACTGCCTCCTCCAAAGTGTGGATATCAGTGCGCTGTGTGGCAAAGAACTTCTTCTGCTCATTCAAGTCCTGACGCGCCACACTAATGACCCCCTTAGAGTCAAGCATCACAATGTTCTCCTTCTGGGCACCAATCGCCATATAGAGTTTGGTACAGGAGATAGCAGCAGCACCAGCACCATTTACTACAATCTTGACTTTCTTGATATCTTTACCAATGACCTCAAGGGCGTTCTTCAATCCTGCGGCAGAGATAATCGCAGTACCATGCTGGTCGTCGTGCATCACAGGAATATCGAGGGTTTTCTTCAGACGGTCCTCAATATAGAAGCACTCAGGCGCCTTGATGTCCTCTAAGTTAATACCTCCAAAAGTGGGGGCGATACGCTCAACTGCCTCGCAGAACTTCTCAGGGTCTTTCTCGTTGACCTCGATATCGAAGACATCAATACCTCCATATATCTTGAAGAGCAAGCCCTTTCCCTCCATGACGGGCTTGCCACTCATGGCACCGATATCGCCCAAGCCAAGGACGGCAGTACCATTCGAGATAACGGCAACTAGGTTTCCCTTATCTGTGTATTTATATGCATCGTCAGGATTCTGCTGGATTTCGAGACAAGGGTAGGCGACACCAGGAGAATATGCCAACGAAAGGTCTGTTTGTGTACGATAAGCCTTTGTTGGCTTTACTTCAATTTTACCAGGACGGCCCGCCTCATGATATTCGAGAGCGGCCTCTTTTGAGATTTTTACCATACAAGAATGTAGTATTATTATTAATTACTTTTCCATTTTCCTCGCAAAATTACAAAAAACTCTGTGAAATCAAATGTTTTTTTAATCTTTTTAGTAACTTTGCATTCAAATTGATTACTTATGCAGGAAATAAAAGATTTGAATGCTTATCGTACTTCTTTGAAGAATAAAATTCTTGATGCTGCTATCAAGGCATTTTGCACAAATGGTATTCGTGCTGTGAAGATGGATGATATCGCATCAAGTTTGTCTATTTCCAAACGTACCCTTTATGAGATCTACGGGGATAAGGAGTCGTTGCTTTTCTCATGTATCAAGAAACTACATGAAGACAAGCAGGTATATATGCGTGACTTTGCCAAGGAACATAACACGATGGAGGTAGTACTGGAGGTCTATCGTCTTAAAGTGGAGGAGTTGGAGAGTGTCAATTATGCCTTCTATCAGGATATAAAACTTTATCCGGAAGTTTTGAACTATATCGAGCAGGCACATGTCAACTCCCATGATCTCTTCCTCTCTTTTATGCAGCGTGGGGTGAAAGAAGGTTATTTCCGCAAAGGTGTCAATTACGAATTGATTGGTAAACTGTTTGATGCGATAGGGGAATATGTCACCAAAGAAGAGGTGTATATCCGCTATCCCCATGAAGAGTTACTCACTAATCTGATGTTGGTTCCTTTCCGTGGATTCTGTACTCCTAAGGGTATCAAAATGTTGGACAGTGTTGGTAAAAAATAAATCGGAGGATTCCTTGCGGAGTCTTCCGATTTTATTTTTCTAAGAGGTGCCTGGCGGATTCGAACCGCCGTAGACGGTTTTGCAGACCGTTGACTAAGCCACTCATCCAAGGCACCATGTCGTCTTAGCGGATGCAAAGTTAATACTTTTCTTTGGACTGACAAAATTTTCCATCACTTTTTTTCTTAATGTCGCATCCTGGGCAGCCTTCACAAGGGTTGGACGGGGTAGTGAGACTGCGGAATAGTCCCCATGCGGCGTACGCTATGGCTACAAATAGTATCAGGATGACAAGAAATAACTGCATCACAATTATAGTTTGGAGAGTTTGCGGAGCATCAGTTTATTGATTGCCTGAATTTTCCTGCCTCTTTTCTCAATGTCCTCACGTACATTATTTATATTATTAAACAGGTCGCTGAATGCATTCAGTACAGGATTGGGCTGACTGTTATCCTCGACAGCATCAGGATTGGTGACAATACGAATACCTAATGGCTCCAAATGTACATCAACATCTTTGTCGGTCATCAAAGGGTCACCATCATAATGGATGGCACCTGGCTCAGATCGGTGGATGTGAATCTTCTTGGTCTGGAATGTCTTGATTTTTGAATTACTGTTCAGGGTCTTATTAAATAGGTCAATACTGATCTGTGGTGCCTCCATCGCATTAAACGGTTCCATAATAATCACGTCCATCATACCATCTCTCATTGAGGCTTTTGGCGCAATATAGGCATTATTTCCATATTGTGAGGCATTGGCACAGGCAATAAGAAAAGCCTTATAGCGATGCGCGCCTGTCTCGTCCTCCACCTCATACGTCTCTGGTTGGTATTTCAAACCTTCCTTCAGCACATTCTCCACATAGGTGATAGGTCCCCGTTTACCGGATTCCGCGAATTTTAAAGAAATGAAAGCGTCAAACCCCATTCCACAGGTACAGAAGAAAGGAATTCCATTAATCACCCCGTAGTCAAAAGTCTCAATCTGGCATTGGTTAATGATGCTGATAGCCTCACGTACATTCATGGGAATACACAAATGGCGTGCCAGTCCATTGCCGGAGCCACAGGGTATGATGCCCAATGCCGTATTCGTATGCGTCAAAGCACGAGCCACCTCATTGATAGTGCCATCACCACCAACAGCGACAACGACATCCACACCATCAACAGCACATTGACGGGCAATTTCTTCTGCCTGTCCCTTATATTCAGTCACACGGACTTCTATGTCAAAACGCTCATGATCAATATCAGAGGAAATCAGTTTAGGAAGTGCTTCTTTGTGCTGATTACCCGAGATGGGATTGATGATGAATGTTATGTGTTTCTTCTCGTTCATAATTCTTGTGCAAAATTAAGAATTTAAAGAGAAATATTCGATGTATTTGAAATAAATTTCAATTATTTTACGAATTATCTTGCAAAATGTGCACGAATTGATAAAATTTGTGTAACTTTGCAGCCTGAAAAGAAAAATAAACGAAACTATACCTTATCGGAATGGGACAGTTACAAGAAAAATACAAGCATTATCGTGAGCCGCAGAAATTTATGGAGGCTGACGTTTACCCTTATTTCCGCGCTATTGAGGGAAAACAGGGTACGGAAGTGGAAATGGGCGGTCACAAAGTGCTCATGTTTGGTTCTAACGCCTATACAGGACTGACTGGTGACCAGCGCATTATTGATGCGGCAAAGGCAGCGTTGGATAAATATGGTTCTGGTTGTGCAGGAAGTCGTTTTTTGAATGGCACGCTTGACCTGCATGTTCAGTTAGAAAAGGAAATCGCAGAATTTATTGGCAAGGACGATTGCCTTTGCTTCTCCACAGGATTCTCTGTCAATCAGGGAGTTTTAGCAATGGTAGTAGGTAAAGACGATTATATTATCTGTGACGATCGTGACCACGCAAGTATTGTGGACGGTCGTCGTCTTTCTTTTGCCAAGCAGTTGCATTACAAACACAACGACATGGAGGATCTGGAACGTGTACTCCAGAAATTACCTTACGAGGCTATCAAACTGATTGTCGTGGATGGTGTGTTCTCAATGGAGGGTGACTTGGCGAAATTACCAGAGATCGTAGAGTTAAAGCATAAGTATAATTGCTCTATCATGGTTGACGAGGCTCATGGCTTAGGAGTATTTGGAAAACAGGGACGTGGCGTTTGCGACTACTTCGGTTTGACAGATGAGGTGGACTTGATTATGGGTACATTCTCAAAGTCACTTGCTTCTATCGGTGGTTTTATTGCCTCTGATTGGGATACGATTAATTTCCTGCGTCATACGTGTCGTACTTATATTTTCTCTGCGTCTAACACGCCAGCAGCAACGGCTGCCGCTATGGAGGCCTTGCACATTATCCAAAATGAGCCAGAGCGTATCGAGGCTTTGTGGAAGGTGACGAATTACGCACTGAAACGTTTCCGTGAGGAAGGTTTTGAAATCGGAGATACAGAGAGTCCTATTATCCCGTTGTATGTACGTGATGTTGATAAAACATTCTTGGTAACAGCATTGGCTTTCAAGGCAGGTGTGTTCATCAACCCAGTAATTCCTCCCGCATGCGCTCCACAGGACACATTGGTACGCTATGCTTTGATGGCGACACATACAGAAGAACAGGTTGACCGTTCGGTGGAAGCACTGAAAAAGATCTTTATTGAACAAGGAATTATAAAATAATTGCGGAAAAATTTGCAAGGGTCACAGAAAATGTGTACCTTTGCAGCCGCAAAAACGAGGTGTAGCGCAGTTGGTAGCGTTCCTGGTTTGGGACCAGGCTGTCGCAGGTTCGAGTCCTGTCACCTCGACCACTCTTATAAATGAAGCCGCTGACTTTCAATAAGTCAGCGGCTTTTTCGAACTGAGCCGATTTGCCGATATTGTGGGAACACAGCGGTTCAGTAAAAGTCTCTGATGCCTCCGCTCACAATGAGTAATGCCTCCGATTAAAAATGGAAAAGTTTCCCCTCTCAGATAGGTGCCGCTCCTCTCTGTGAGGGAAGGCATCCGCCACGGTAATCGGAGGCATTTCTATCAGCGAATAGCCTTTCCTTGTCACCGTTGTCACCTCGTTGTTACCGACAATCCCCTGATTATCAAATAGTTTTGCAAGGTGGCAACGGTGACAAGGGTTTAAAAACTTATAGTGCGCGCACGCGCGCGTAAGAAAGACAGAGTTTCTCGGTAACAAACCCACCGTCAGTCGTCATTGGCAGCAAAGAAACGCAGCATACGTCATCACACTTTTCTATTATTTCTTAATCTCCAATATTCCGTCAATCTCATGTTCGACGAAAGGACCTTCCTTGCATTCCAAGAGTACACTGGGTTCCAGGCACTCTAACCCATGCCACACGTTTTTAGGGATGTCTACACCATAGGTTCCATTGTTTGGGCTGATGACACAGGACTCTAATACTTCACCGTTGTCATTATAGGTGGAAACCCTGACCTTGCCTTTCAGAATCACAAATGTCTCTGCCTTGGTAGGATGATGATGTACAGGGATGAAAGTGCCAGGCTCCAGACAATTGAGGAAACGGTGGCATTTCTCCTCCAGACTCTGATGGAAATTGTAGTTCATTCTCAGCCGTGGTGACTGTTTGGCTTGCTTCACTACACCATTAATCAGGTTGTCGTCTATTATCTTCATTGTTTTTTTTGTATTTGTAAACTGTAAGAGGTCTGTTTGATACCAACCTATTGTTTGAGTAAATAGATTATAAATGCAAACTGAATGATGATGATGGCAGGGATGCCATATCTGAACTTCTTATGCTGAGTCTTGTGGTGCCAGAGTTTCATGCCGAGCCAAGCCCCGGTGCTGCCACCGAGTACCGCCAGCATCAATAGCGAGACCTCTCTAATGCGCCATAATGATTTTTTTGCCTTCAGTTTGTCAATGCCATAGGTGCAGAAGGTGACCACGTTTATGACAGCGAGGTAAATAGTAATAATATGTAGAAGGTTATCGTTTATCATCAGTTTCTTTATACACTATTTTATGTAAATAATGATGCAAATATAATCATTTTCAATTAAATCTGAAATATTATCTGTATCTTTGTGCCCAATATTACAATACTTTATGATTTAAGGAGATAGATTATGGCACATTTTGGGCAGTCAGACGATTATCGCCGTGACGAACTTATCCGCATCATCGAACATTCTGTTGAGAAATTGACCTTAGCAGAGTTAGAGGCTCTATACTACGATATGATCACGAAGTCATATATCAATGACAATTAAAAGATATGGTACAGCAAATAGAGATAATCCTGAAGCCGAAACGCAGAGGCTTCCACTTGGTGACAAGTGAGATATTGAGTCAGTTGCCGAAACTGCCTAAGACCGGCATTGTGAACATCTTCACGAAACATACCAGTTGTGGACTGTGCATCAATGAGAATGCTGATCCTGACGTTCGTGTGGATATGGAGACCATCTTTAACAGTCTGGTTCCTGAGAACCGCCCAGAGTATGAGCATACCTTAGAGGGTGCCGATGATATGCCCGCTCACGCCAAGTCCACGTTGAGCGGTGTCAGCATCACTATACCGATCACAGACGGACATTTGAATCTTGGCACTTGGCAGGGGATCTACTTCTGCGAGTACCGCAATTACGGTGGCTCCAGAGAATTGGTAGTAACGATTATAGGCGAATAAGGATATGAAAAATCCGTAACCTTTTTGAGATTGCGGATTAGTTTTTTTACTGTCGAGGAGCAGGAGTAACCTTGTATCTCTCACCAACAAAGCCGTTACCTACTTCACCAGATATAAGATCAAAATGCTGGAAGACTGGCGGTGTAGGCGATAAATCGTAATAGTCCATCTCGGCTATCGGCAGACAGAAGTATTCCATCTGGTCATAACTCGTATAAAGACGAGACAGCACAGAATTGTTGCTGTATATCCATCGCTTCACGTCGTCCTCCACATTGAAGTTCGCCATCCCAGAGCAACGTACAGAGATGTTCCCCTCATAGGCTAAAATTTCCATATTCGGATTTTGACGTAATTCACGCCAAACAGCCTTTTGGGCGGAGGTGGCAAAGTAGAGCACATGCCCTTCCTGCTTCATGATTTGGAAGATGCGCAACTTAGGAAGATTGCCCTCGCAGGTAGCAAGGGCAATCTCTTTGTGGTTTTGAATAAACTGAAGTGCTTTCTCAAACATCATTGCTTACCATTTCAGTTCATCCTGTAGAATGACGCCATCTGTCATGGGACTGTCAGCCTCCGTGAAGGCATTCGCCTTATACTGGATACAGAGCATGGTCAAGTTCTCCTTACCTGTGTTCTTCAGTGCACGCTTGCCATTAGGAGACACTCTGATAATAGCACCCTCGCTGACAGGGAAAATATCTCCATCTACTTGATACTGACCCTCACCCTTCAGGATGAAATACAATTCCTCGTGTGTCTTGTGGGTGTGCAGGAAACCACTGTCTTGACCCGGAACTAACGTCTGGAAACTGAATTCGCTACCAGTAGCCCCTACAGCCTGACCTGCGAACACTTTACCCTTAATGGTAACATCAGGTCCCATTGGTAATTCATGCTCGATAATCTCACTCACCTTACCTACGCTCACTGCCTTAAAGTTCTTACCTTCCTTAATAGTCTCAATCTGTTTCATCATCTTATACATTTAAATTGTTATTTACTGGGTGCAAGGACAGTTCAAACCGAATGCAGAAAACTTGCTTTATGCTGAGGTGCAGCCTGTCCTCGCGGTGCAATTATTTAGAATTACGCTGCAAAGGTACGGCAAGTTTTTCAATCCTACAAGAAGGCACTTTTTGGTGCCATAGTTACCGAAAAGTAGGAATTGGGAGATTATCGGACCTTCGCAAAATCAACATTAACTTAGATTAACATGTGTTGTTTGGTAATTTAGTAACCAACAGTTACCTTTGCGTTATAAATAACTATTTCTAAAGATATGGCAGATATCAAAGCAGAGTATTTAGCCTGTCCTATCAGGCAAGTGGTGAGCCGTTTTGGCGATAAATGGTCATTGTTGGTGCTCTATATGCTTTACACCAGTGACACAGGCGTGTTGCGATTCAATGAAATCCGTCGTCTGATGACGGATTGTTCACAGAAGATGCTTTCGCAGACGCTGAAGAATCTGGAGCAGAGCCATCTGGTACATCGTCAGGTCTATCCGGAGGTACCTCCCCGTGTGGAGTATTCCCTTACAGAGACAAGCAAATCACTGATGCCTGTACTCACGGCTCTGATAGACTGGGGTAAGGAGCATTTTGATGAAGTGGTAACAGATTAAAGGCAATACAAATAATTATGTGTATCTTTGCTGATGATTTGAAATAATAATGACTCAAAAGAATCGTATCATTCGAAAGACTGTGTTACCAGATGACGCAGAGAGAATCATGGAGGTTTTCGCTGCTGCCAAGGGTATTATGCGTGCTTCAGGGAATATGAATCAGTGGGGCGGGGGATACCCCTCATTGGAGATGGTCAAGACAGACGTGGAGCATGAAGGAAGTTTCGTCATTGAGGATCATAGTGTGATCGTTGGCTATTTTGCTTTCCTTGCCTCTCCAGAGCAGACCTATTCTAATATATATAATGGACAGTGGACCAACGATGCCATGCCCTACCATGTTATCCACAGAATTGCCAGTGTTCCAGAGGCTCACGGAGTTTTCAAGGATATCCTGGACTTCTGCTTTTCTCAAGATAAACATATTCGCATCGATACTCATAGAGACAACCATATCATGCGCCACAACATAGAGAAGTATGGCTTTAGATATTGTGGCATCATCTATCTCGCTAATGGGGATGAGCGATTAGCGTATGATATGATTAAGACAGATCCATAAATTTGAATTATAAACTTTTTAAAAGAAACGATTATGATACTCTCAACAACCCCACAGATTGAAGGTCACACTATCCGCGAATACAAGGGTATTGTGACAGGTGAAACCATTATCGGTGCTAACATGTTCAAAGACCTTTTTGCAGGCATCCGCGACATCGTAGGCGGTCGTGCTGGCAGTTACGAGAAAGTGCTTACCGAGGCGAAAGACACCTCCATGCAGGAGATGATGCAGCGTGCATTGGCTCTTGGAGCCAATGCCATTGTAGGTATCGACATCGACTATGAGACTGTCGGTGCCAATGGTTCAATGCTCATGGTAGCCACCAGCGGAACTGCTGTAGTCATCTAAGGAAGACGTTAAATTGCCTTATTCCACTGATATGATAGAATAAAATGATGTGTAGTAATGAACCTTCCGATTCAATGGCGGTAGGTAATCCCTGCCGGGTCATCCGTACTTACTCCATCAGCACCAACCGTTTGCCCAACTCGTAGGCTTTTTCAAGGTCGAGAGGGAACTGCTTATCACGTACCTCCGCTTTGTGAGTCTCGTCAAACGTGGCGGCGTCGTAACGGTCGTATTTCGAGAACTGATAGGTGTCATACGAACATAGTATCTCCGTGGGACCGAACACACCAAGTTGCTGGGCGGAAGTGTCCATGAGCACAGGGTAGTTCATCTGGCGATAGACCTCTTCGTTTGGACAGTTCATCGTATAGATGGTTGCCGAGCAGAATCGTTTCAGTACAACGGGTTTAGTATAGTCAGAGTAGTTGACAGCAGGAAACTCCATTCGTTCCATAAATGCCCGGAGAGCGGCTGATGGATAACCGCAGTAGTTGGGCGAGCCGCAAACCAGCACGTCGGTCTCTACTGCCTTCTGGAGTATGGGCTGCAGGTCATCCTTAAAGGAGCAGACTCCCTTCTTGCCTCCTTTAAGTTTGCAGGCAAAGCAACTCATACACCCCTTGTAGTTCAGACTGCGGTCGTAGAGATTCACCAGTTCTACTTCGGCACCAGCCTCTTGAGCACCTTCCATGGCACGCTTCAGCAGTTGTGCCGTATTACCGTTCTTTCGCGGACTCCCATTGATAAATAATGCTTTCTTCATAATAGTATTCCTCAATAATGTATCATTCTTCTACGTCACAATGTAAGAACCCCATTTCCTTTGCCTTCTCTTGGTTCATCAGGAAATAGACAGCCTCGCCCTTATTGCAGACTTCACCTTTAGAGTTAACGATTTCTGCATTGATATAGGCAAGATTACGCACTTGCTTGGTCACCTTAGCCCGGATAGTCAGTTCGGATTCAGTAGTAGGGACTGCCTTGCGGAATTTTACATTCAACTGAACAGTATAACCACTTGTCTGCAACTTACGGGTGACTACCCAGCCGCAGACCTCATCAATCAGCGTACTGAGTATGCCGCCGTGCATCGTGTTCACCCATCCCTGATAGTGAGTACTGGGATGCCATGTACTGACGATACAGTCACCATCCTCATAGAACTCCATGTGTAGCCCGATGGGATTCTCAGGACAACATCCAAAACAATTATATCCTGCGTGGTTTCTCCAGGGATTAATGATTTTCTTCATAATTATATATTAAATACCAATTTAGCGTTCCGATCACGAAATACTTGTATTGTCATTGTTCTTTATTTCTCTTTTGTGAATTTGAATTATTCTTTTTTCAGTTTTGTGTTGTGGTGTTAATTTTGTCTGTTCATTACGCTTTCACCCAAGTCATTCTAATGTGGGAAATGCCATCGAGCATGAAGGTGTCTGATGTCTGTTTGAAGCCTACACTTTCATAGAAGCCTCTGGCGTACTCCTGTGCCTCAATATCAATGCGCTTGGCATCATAGTGCTTAACGGCTGCATCGATTGCGTGGAGCATGATTTGTTTACCATAGCCTTTGCCTCGCTCTGTCGAGATGACCCGACCAATAGAAATCTCCGTCATGTGAGTACCTGCAGGACACACGCGGGCTAATGCCACGATCTTGTCTTCCTTTGTCAGCCACAGATGGATTGCTCTCTGGTCATCGCCGTCCAGATCCTGATAGACACAATTCTGCTCAACCACGAACACTTCACTACGAACTCTCAGAAGCCCATACAGTTCATCCGTTGTCAATTGCTGAAATGACTTTTTATGTATTATAAGTTCTTGTTCAACTTCCATCATCATCTGGCTCAGTCTTGGGATAGTCTTCTATGTTCATTGTCTGAAGCCCAATCCTAATTCTTCTCAAAATATGCCACAAAGATAGTGCAAAATTTCGATTTAGTGAATAGAATGCAAATTTATTTGTATTCTTGAGCGTGAGAAATTTATCAAAACCAAATGAAATACCAAATTTCTTCGCTTAATTCTCATATTTAAGGTGCTCAGGCGAGTAAACTCGTAGCCTTTGAATATTTCTGAGGTGCAGCCTAACTTCAACATAAGTTAAAGTTAATCATAATATTTCAGAATTTATCAGAAATGACTAACTTTGCAACAAAGTTTAATAATATAGGCAGACAAATCGGAAATCAAACGTCTTTAGGCTGAGAAAGTGGCACATGTGGCAATTTCTCAGCCTAAATGTTTTGCATATTCAATAATTAAGCGTATCTTTGCACTGAAAAATTGGCACATGTGCCATAAATTCATTGTGCAATGGAGATAAAAAGAGACATCTATTTGAATCAACTGGTTAATGCCAGACAGAATGGATTTATCAAAGTAGTAACCGGACCGCGCAGGTGCGGAAAATCTTATCTATTGAAGACCTTGTTCCACAACCACCTGCTTTCAGAAGGAGTGGACGAAAGCCACATCATCGAAGTGGACCTGGAGGACAGGGCTAACAAGGAGTTGAGAGACCCTGATGCATTGCTGGCATTCGTCAAGTCCAAAATAGTTGATCAACAGTTGTATTTCGTCATTCTTGATGAGGTGCAGAAGGTTGATGAGTTTGTTGATGTACTCAACAGTTTGCTACATATAAAGAACGCAGATGTCTATGCCACGGGAAGCAACTCACACTTCCTCTCTACAGATATTGCAACAGAGTTCAGAGGACGTGACCATCAGATAAGGGTTTATCCATTGAGTTTCTCAGAATACTACGCAACTGTAGGCGGAGACAAGAGCGACGCATGGAAAGACTACTACACTTTTGGCGGTCTTCCCTTAATATTGTCCTTCGCTACAGACCAAGAAAAGGCGGACTATTTGCTGAAGCTCTTCCAGACCGTATATATGGCAGATATATTGGAAAGATATAAGATTAAGAATGACAAGGAACTGCGTGAACTGGTCTGTATCTTGGCTTCCTCTATCGGCTCTCCCAATAACCCTACGAAGATTGCAAATACATTTAAGAGTGTCGAGAACTCAAATATCACGGGTCAGACTATAGACAAGTATCTTCTTCATCTTCAAGAGGCTTTTGTCATCAGGAAGGCAGAGCGTTTTGATGTGAAGGGAAGGAAGTACATAGGTACGCTGTCGAAATATTACTTTGAGGATCTGGGCATCCGAAATGCATTAATAAACTTTCGCCAGCAGGAAGAGAACCATATCATGGAGAATGTCATATACAACGAACTATGTTTGCGTGGCTATCAGGTAGACGTCGGTCAAGTCGAAGTTCGGAAGAGAACAGAAGATGGAAAGCAGGAGAGAGTGCGCCTTGAAGTGGACTTCGTGGTCAATCAGGTAAGTCAGCGCTACTATATACAGTCAGCCTTGACCATCCCGGATAAGGAGAAAGAGAATCAAGAAACTCAATCGCTGGTAAACATTGATGACTCCTTCAAGAAAATTGTCATTGTGAAAGACAATATCAAGCCTTGGCGCAATGAAAAAGGCATCCTGATGATGGGGCTGATGGATTTCTTGCTGAATAAGAATAGTTTGGATTTATAACACATGACAAGAATTTCTCATAGACAATGCAAATCGTTTACATCGGATAAAGTAAAATATACTATGACAAAGAAAACGATAAGATTTTTGAGCGGAATGAATTAGCAATAAGATAATTTATGTGCTAGCCGAGAGCA
>DEJF01000011.1:32971-36721 GCA_002353225.1 Prevotella sp. UBA2755
CCGAGGCGAAGCCAGAAATCGGATAAAATCCAATGTATGAGTGTTTTACGAAGGCGGCACATCCTCGGGTCGAAGGTGCCGGCTTCATGGGATGAAGGTTCGGGGTCCAAGGGGCATGGGGACACGCATGACCATGCCCCTTAATTACGAAATATGCTGGATTTAGATAAGATTCATTTGCTGTTTCAGATTTTATTTGTATATTTGTAACAAAAACAGAGATCTGCCCACGGGAGATACATTCTTTATCTATGAAATCGAAAGCAATATTATTTAAAAGGAACATTGTGCAAGTGATTGCCATTGTGCTGTGTGGGTGTGTCTTACCCTCGTGTCAGAATGATGAGATGGACAACCCTGCAAGACCTGCCATCAGCAACATGATTCTCGCCAATCCCGACGTGGAGCACATCGACAACTATGCTACGTTCACCATCGATGGTGTGAAGCGTAATTGCGAACTCATAGTGCTATATACCAAATCGTGGGCGGAGGCTTCTGCTAAAGAAGGAAAGGATGCCACGTTCTTTAAATTCAACCAGAGTGTTCTTGTCCCTATTTGATGCCTTGGACACCTTTTATCCTGTCAGCCAAGTGCCGGATTTTTGGGATGTGGTGGGCAGAAATACCAACTATGGCTTCGCTCGTAGATGTTCCCGTAGTGCTCGTCGGAGGCCTGCGCTCCATCGAGAAAATCAATCAGTATCTTAATGAACCGACGAACGAAGCAAGAGCAAAGTGCAAGCCGGCTTGCACTCTGCCTTGCAAGGAGGAGGAAGCCGATAGGCAAACCAAGATAGAGTATATCAGCCTCTCCCGTCCTCTCATCCGCGAGCCGAACCTGATTCAGCGTTGGCAGCAGGGCGACACCAAGCCCTCGCTGTGCGTGTCGTGCAACGCCTGCTATCGTACACCAGGGCATCAGTGCATTTTCAATCTCAGAAATAAATAACACCGAAAAATATGGAACAGAAAACTGTCAAGGCCCTCTTTGTCAATGGCGGGCCACGCAAGAACAAAAACACAGCGCAGATGCTTCAGAACGCCATGCTGGGCGCAAAGGACGCTGGGGCAGAAGCAGAACTGGTACATCTCTACGACCTTGACTACAAAGGCTGCAAGAGTTGCTTTGCCTGTCAGTTGAAGAATGCCAAGACCGATGGTGTATGTGCCATTCGTGACGGTCTGCGCCCTGTGCTCGAAAAGGCACGTGAGGCTGATGTAATCGTCATCGGCTCACCTGTTTATTTCAGTTATCCCACGGGACAGACACGCTCATTCCTCGAAAGGCTCATCTTCCCCAACTTCACCTACGACTACGACGAACAGGGCAACCGTCGTCGCCCCATCCGAGAGAAGCAGACCGCCATGATCTTCACGATGAACATACCCGAGGAAGCAATGGAGGACTGGAAATATCCCATATTGCTGGGCTCTTGTGAAAAGCAGTTGCAGGAGAACTTCGGCCACAGTGAAACGCTCTATGCCTGCGACACTTACCAGTTCTCTGACTATTCGCGTTATGCCATGACCGTTTTCAAGGAAGAGGACAAACGCCGACATCGTGACGAGCATTTCCCACAAGACCTACGCAACGCCTACGAGCTGGGCAAGCGGTTGGTGAAGAGGGCTGGAGAACAAGAGTAATATAAATCATCCTAAAATCAGACACAAAGTTACGCATAAATCCCCGAAATTTATCAGAATTGATTACTTTTGCAACAAAGTTTAAGCAAATTATGATTATGATACTGACAACAACACCCCAAATTGAAGGCCACACCATCCGCGAGTACAAGGGTGTTGTGACAGGTGAAACTATTATCGGTGCTAACGCTTTCAAAGATTTCTTTGCCGGCATCCGCGACATCGTAGGTGGCCGTGCTGGAAGCTATGAGAAGGTTCTTCGTGAGGCAAAGGACACTTCCATGCAGGAGATGATGCAGCGAGCACAGGAACTTGGAGCTAATGCCATCGTTGGTATCGACATTGACTATGAGACTATTGGAGCCAACGGCTCCATGTTGATGGTAGCCACCAGTGGAACGGCAGTAGTGATTTAAAGGAATGAAGACGTTAGGAAACATCATCTGGGTTGTATTCGGTGGCCTTCACATAGCCTTGGAGTATTTCATTGCAGGACTGATACTGATGATAACCATCATCGGCATACCATTTGG
Source organism: Prevotella sp. UBA2755 (assembly GCA_002353225.1). GTDB lineage: Bacteria > Bacteroidota > Bacteroidia > Bacteroidales > Bacteroidaceae > Prevotella. Next base: position 35,152 of record DEJF01000011.1, read on the forward strand.
CTTGCAGAGCCTGAAACTGGGTATGCTGGCTATATGGCCGTTTGGTACAGAAGTGAAATGGCGGGAGTCGCAACCAGGCTGTCTGAGCATCTTCATGAATGTGTTGTGGTTCTTCGTGGGCGGCATCTGGATATGGCTTACCCACATCTTCTACGGCCTCATTTTCTGCATCACCATCATCGGCATTCCGTTTGGAAAGATGCACTTCCGGCTGGCTAAGCTGGCTCTTTCACCTTTTGGGAAAGAATTAAGTTGAATCCTGACTCTAAATAAGTTCCATAAACTTCTGCATGGCCTTGCGAATATACATGTCTTTGGGATAAAGCCATACAACAGGCATAGGAATGGCAGCTTCACGGAGGGGAACGGCACAAAGCCCCTCCTCTCTATGGATAATGCTGTCAACAAGTATGGCTACCCAGCGACCTGTGCGTATCAGATGGAGCAGCGTGTGAATCTCGTTGATTTCCAACTTGGGCTGAAGTTCTATTCCTTTCTTGTTTGTCAGACTATCAAACATCCTTCTGGCATTCATACCACGGGCTGGCGTACAGATGTTATAGTCGGCCAACTGGCGTAATGAAACTGTGGCCTGCTGAGCCAATGGATTCTGATCAGAAACGATGGCACAAAGGTGATAGGTTTTTACAGGCTGTTCCGTAAGCAGATCATCTTTCTCCATCATTTCGAAAGTCAGGGCAAAATCCACCTTCCGTTCCCTGACGGTCTCAATCAGTTCGTCTTGTTTCAAGAACATCACTTCAAGATGAACTTCCGGGTATTGCTCAGAGAAGCGGGCAATGGCATCAGTAATCAGTGCAGATAAGCCAAAGGTAGTGCCTATGCACAAACGTCCTGTTCTAAGTTCCTCCATATCCTTGATGCGCTGCACGCCATAGTCAGCATCAGCAACAGTCTGACGGGCGTACGGAAGAAAGTCACGCCCTGTCTCCGTCAGAAAGACCCGCTTGCCGATACGCTCAAAGAGTTGCACGCCCAATTCTGTCTCCAGTTGCTTGATTTGCTGCGAGAGTGTGCTCTGAGTGATGAAGCACTGCCGGGCTGCCTCCGTGAAGTTCAGCGTGTCGGCACTTGTGATGAAGTATTTCAGTTGTCTTAGTTCCATAATCGGTTTTATCAATGATAATCATCTAAATAATCCTTGGTGCAAATATACAAACTTTCCGTGATTTGTCGTAAATTTGCAGCGAAAAAGTTTAAAGTTGAAGTAAAATATGAGAAAAATGAAGAAACAAGTACTGATGATTGCGATTGCAACTGTCGCACTATTCGCTGCCTGTCAGCAGAATAAGGGCGAACAGGCAGCAACGGAGAATGCAACTGAGCCTACTTGGGCGAAGATTGAGCCGCAAGACATTGAGAATCCAATCCATCTCTTTGCTGAGCGTCATGTTGCTATTGCTACAGGTCAGGGCGATTCAGTCAATGCCATGACGGTGTCGCATGGTAGTATCGGCCAACTTTGGCATCGCCCTGTCGTCAGCATCTATATCTCCAGCAGCCGCTACACCCATGAACTGTTGATGAACAACGAGTATTTCACAGTCAA
>DEJF01000042.1 GCA_002353225.1 Prevotella sp. UBA2755
TTTAAAAATTTATAGTGCGCGCACGCACGCGCGAGAGAAAGGCAGAGTTTCTCGGTAACAAACCCACCGTCAGTCGGTAACAAACGACCAGTTTGTCGGTAGGAAACTATCAATCATTAACTGTAATTTGCTATTGAAATGCTTTATTCCATTTTTGCCACATGGCTTGTGATACGCCCCATTATGGGAACGAGGTGCCGTTTGAGGTGCCGAAGAGTTGGGAGTGGCAGAAGATTTAGCAGACTTTTTGCTCCGCTTAATCTTTCCTTCTTTTATCAAGCGTTCTTTCTCTGCACGAATGCGCTCCAACAGTACGGATGCTGGTTCATCGTTTGGATCTTGTGGCACGAGTTTACCATGAATGGCAAGATCGAGTATCTTCTGGCGTAGTTTCTTTGTATCCATTCTATCGTTGAAAATCGTCTGCAAAGCAGACTAAATTTATATTTCTTCATCCATCACACGGCGGAGTTCCTCTTCAGAAGGTAGTATTTTCTTTACCTCATCTACAGTCTTGTAGGTAGCAACACCCATAGGATTGTCATATCCTTGGATGACAAACTCCACAAAAGATTTATTTGCCTCTTAGCAAAGAATAATGCCGATGCTTGGATTTTCAAAAGGCTTCTTAACTTCGCTGTCGAGAATACGCAAGTATGCCGACAACTGTCCTAAATATGCTGGTTTAAATTCACCGTGCTTCAGTTCTACAACAACGAGCGCTGCCAATTCTCCATTATAGAACAGCAAATCTGGAAACTGTTCAACACCGAATTTCTCCAAATGATATTGATTCCCTACAAAAGCGAAGTCTCGACCAGAGGTCATGATAAACTCCTTGACATGCTGCACAATTTCTTGCTCTATAACTCTCTCATCAACATCTTTCTCTCGGGCGTCAAGTTCTTCCAATTCGCTCTTTGCTCCAATGGCATTCAGCCGTTTTCTTTATGTAGAAAAGGCGCTCCTCCAAGTTTGATACCTTGGCAATGATCTCGCTATGATGCGTAAAACTTATTGCAAGGAAATCTTTCCACTCCAAATCGCCCACCGCCAGGGGGCGATTTGTATGAGACTGAGAGTCAATGCCGTTATTATCATCTTTATTTTCGCCCTCTATCAGTGGGCGATTTTCTAATACCTTCCATTGCTCATAGAATGAACGCATTCTTTTTACAGCAGACGGAGAGAATCCACGGAGTCCCGGTAGTTCACCATGCAACTGGTCGCAAATAGATTGAATAACTCCAGTTCCCATGCTCCATTCCGAGTTTTATGGGATACATATTAACCTATAGAATAGTACAGTGATAACAGTTCTTTGTTGGCAAACTGCGCTATATGATATTGGCTCTGAAGAATAGCGGCTTTAATTTTTTACCGCATCCCTTAATTCAATGCTATCTTCGTTCATAATTATTCTTTGATGTCGTTTAGAAGTTTCTGCAATTCAGCCACAGCCTTACTGATGTTGTCACTTTTCTGCTGAATGGTGCTCATCAACTCAGCCAATGTCATGTCATCATCGTCATTAGTCTGTTTGATCCAGGAAATATCAAGGCTGGTTTTGTCTCGCTTCAACAATTCTGAAACAGGATACTTACGCCAACGACCATTGGGATTATCCTCACTGTATGTTTCCTTTCGTTGACTAATGTCCTCAGCATGGTAGCAAACCACGAAATCGTCAAGATGGTATCGCATCATAGGCTTAGTGGCAAGAGTGTGCTTGATGCCTGTTCGGTAATCATAGATCCATACATCCTTAGTCTGCTCTCCTTTCTTGAAGAAGAGCACATTGGCTTTTACACCTTGGGCATAGAAGATACCTGTAGGGAGACGAAGGATGGTATGTGCCTCCAAGGTTGCTTCCTCCTTCATGATAGCCTTATAAGGACCAGTACCACCCTCCTCCACCAATCTAGAGGCAGGCATAAAACTCATCATTCCCATTGCCAACAGGGCAACGCCCAATAATCTCATTGTCTTCATCATTCGTTATTCGATTTTAAGTTTCTGCCTGCAAAGGTACACATTTCCTTCCCAACCACCTTCATCTGATGCAACATAAACTTTCTTTTTCCGAACAAATAACGGGGATTAGATTCCTTGCGTCAACAACGGAGATGTCTCCGATCGATGAGAAAGATGCCTCCCGTAGGGGTAACCAGTTACCGTTGTTGGGGTATCAGGTACGTCCTTCGAGGGGTAAAGAAGCATCCTTTCAACCGTTCGGCTCCAGCCAAACGACTGTGCGGCTCCAGCCAAACAACTGAACGCCTATAGCCGTTTTCAATCCGCTCAAAAAACAGTCACTGTCCGGGTGTAGGATGGTAGCACCATTGTAGCAGGATAAATCCCAATCGTGCTACAGGCTCCGCCCTTTATTTATCGGCATTCCACCCACATTGTAGCAGGGATAGCAGGATTTTTGTTTTTACACATAGAGACAGTAAAACGACTGGCAGAAACGTTGCTCTGCCAGTCGTGAGATTATTTATCATTTGTGGATCATTCAGTCATCGACGAAGTCGCTTGCCAGAGCAAGTCCCCAAATTCCACCTTTGACATCACAAATATCAATACGGTTCACAATCTTCTATCAACGGTATCAACTCTATCAGTTTCTTTCCGTCAATTTCGAAATTCTCAAGGACGTCATTGCCATCCTTGAATCTTCGAATTTCATTAGTAAAATGCTCATCGCATTGAGCGGCATAATCCTGTTCTGAAAGAAAATAATATTCAACTCCATTGTAGCTGAAGCGCAAGTCGTACCTCTGAACAGCAAAGTCATAGTAGAACGTCTCTTCAGAGTTGTTCTTATAGCCATGATACAACCCTCCGTTCTTCTCATAGTTGGGAGGATACTTTGCATTGAAAGGGTATCCTGCCAAATCATCTTTAATATAATCGTATGCATCCATATTATAATAGATTTATTGTCTCGTTAAGCAACTGTTGATACTGAGGATTCGTTGAAATGGGCTGAGGTTCACCAACGGGTCTGCCATTGTTCCAGTAGATGATGTCAGGTACCAGTCCCTCTGACATTCTGAAACTACATGAGCTTTTCCAGTTCTTCTATCACATTGTTTGGCAACAATACACCAGAATGACCTCTTGACCATTCAAAGGAAGGGATGGCTTTTTGCAGCTTCTCAAGAGAGATGATTGATCCAGTATCTGGTTCTGCTGGGTTCATACATACCATATCCACATACATCCTACGCTTAGTGCTTCCACCCCAATCGTCACCAGGATATGGATCATTAAGGAACTGACCGCTGAATACTATACCTGCTTTATCGTCGCCGACTCGCATCATATAGAAGAAATCACCCCTTCGAGCTTCTTCCCAATCGTAGATACTCCAGTTTATGCGGAACATACCATGTTCCATGTTTGCCACACACTCTTCATAATCCTTTTCTGTAAACGAACTGATAGAGGGATTCCAACGCATCAGATAATGTCTGGACTCAGCAGGTACAGGTATTATCTCAAACTGGACTTCCCAAATACAACTATCGCCATCAGCATCTTCCACACTGGGTTTACCTGGACCCTGGAAGCGAAAACGAACACCTGGCTCCGTATTTATACCAATGATTCTTGAAAGGCAATAATCTTCTTCACCTTTTAGGAGCAGGAAATCTAATGTACTTTTGATAGCATAAGGGAACACACCTTTATTATACAGATAACATCCATGAAAGGTTTCTGGCATCTCGTCAATGACCAACAATAGATGTCCCTCTTCATTCTCCAATATCAGACGGTAGTTGTCATCGTTGATATCTAAGCAAATCTGGTTTATCTCTCCTGAACGAACTTTGCCGATCACCTCACTGTCAACATAAACAGTGAGAGCAACTTCGTTGATGTCAATCTCTTTGTTGTCCTTGTTAGTATTCATAGGCTTATTGTTTTTTGTTTTACTCTGCAAAGATACAACTTTAATTTGAGAAACGTATCACTTCTAAAAAATAGATTATTTTCCGTTTTAACTTACTACTTGCTTGGTTGCTTACTTACTTTATTAATTTGGCAAAGACAGGATACTATATAAGCACCTTTGTTTAGATGTTTTACTTACTTAATTAATTTTATTCTTGCTTGCTTGCTTGCGTCTCTCGTTTTAATTTCTTTGCATTCTCATTTTATTTTGCATTATTTTCTTCAAGGTGATAGAAGGCAATAGAAAAGGTTTTGTGCGAAATGTTAAAATTCATATTTAATTATTCAAAAACTTGCTGTATATATAAAAAATTCGTATCTTTGCACAAAATAAAAAAGATATGGCAATTAGAGTGATTAGCGCAAAGAAATTTGCAAAGAAACTGAAAGCTACCATCCAGCGATCTGGAAGACTAGGGTTTACAGAGGAGACTGCAAAATACATGAATTTAGCTGACGAGAAATTTGCAAAGTTTGCGCAAGACGATGAAAGCGGGACTCTATACCTTATTATTACAGATATGCGTAATGAGGACTGCTTTGATATTCGCTCATCGAGTGGGTACTATTTTGTACCTGCGAAGATGATGTTCGATTCATTAGGCATGGATTATGAGAATAACGTGGTTATGTACGATCTGGTCCGTAAGCCTCCTCTCGACGAGACACTTGAAGGTCAAGTGTTTATGATGAAGTCAAGAATTTCCAAACGTAAAGACAAAAAAGATGAAGACATAGATACATAAATAAAAAGCCCTGTTCAGGGCAAGTGGACAGGGCATGCAACGAAGTCTCATTTTGGACAGTGAGACAACGGACAATCCCATCTGGCATGACAGAATTGCTTGGCAAAGGTAGTAAAAATACCACAATCGGGCAAATTTCTGTCGAGTTTAATTATAATATTTTATACATTATGGATAAAATTATTAATATTTTCGACAGGAAGGAACTCTACCGAATGGAGTACACCCCTTCAGGGAAGTCTACTAGGACTTCCCTGATTCCCAAGCCACAAAGGCGAAAGGTAATCTACGACAACATGCACCTCATGGAGGGCATGACCTTCACTACTACGCATTCATTTCCACAGATGTTTCCATATAATGGCAACACAGACTTTGAGCTTGTTTCATATATCGAAAGGAAGGATCACTCTGGTAAAAACGAGGCACTTCATTTCTTTCTCGATGACTTTCGCTTCCGGAATCCTATGTGGTGTAATCTGGAATATACTATATTTAACGTCAGCCATTTTGACTATATATTCTGTCCAGATTTCAGTCTGTGGCGCAATTTACCCACAGAATTCTGTAATATGCAAAACACCTATCGTACACGCTTTGTTGGTCTTTATTGCCAACTTAGGGGTATGAATGTTATCCCCACCTATAGCTTTGGTGGTCTCCAGTCCTTCTCCTATTGCCTAGAAGGTCTACCTTCTAACAGCGTGATAGCAGTCTGTGGGCTTAGCAATCGCAAAGACTTACAGGCTTACAACATCTGGTGCTACGGTCTTAGGCGTTTGGAAGAAGAGAAACATCCAACCCTTATATTAGTGTATGGTCCGGAAATAGACATTCCAGACATTCATACACCAGTAAAATTCTTAAAAGATTTCATTTCAAAACGATTCAAATATGGATAATAGTAAAAATCAGCTATGGGATGTAGACGCAAAGTTGTTTGCATCCATGAAGACAGGAAGCCTCACTCCTAATGAAGCTAACTTCTTCAAAAACATGCAATACAAGCAGGAGTACGAGGTTACTGCCTTGAACGATCTGCTTGTATCAGAGTATGAAAATGACGATGAGATATACGTCATTCGTATGAACTACGACGAATATGTCGTTGGTCATGGTATTGAAACAGATGGGGCTCAAGAGGTTCATGTGATGAACTTATCTGAAGCTCTGGCAGTCAATTTCAAAACTGAAGGATTCCTCAATCATGACATTACCCTCTGGCAGTGGCTTCGCGAGAAAGACTATGAGATTGTGAATTATGGACGTAATTATGACATATTAGAAAATGGGAAACGGAGCTGATTTCTTTTCAAGAGATTATGCGGGCAGACGCTCCGAATACGAATCACTCTCGCCTGCAGTAACAATAAATGGCATAAGAGGACATTTGATTAAGCGTAAAGGGGATTCTGACACGCATACAAATCTTCCATTTTATGCGAATACGTCCGACGTCTATTTCCGACAAAACGTATATGGTGTTTGTCAGGCAAGGACCTATATCGGCAATAAATTACATCTCGATTTCGACTGGAGTCATGCACACACCAATAGAGGCGATGGTCGTCATTTCCCTGTCGGAACAGTTCATGTCCAAATTTGGCAGGAGCAAAAAGATGGTACTTTTAAAAGATTATCCAACGAAGCTCGTTCCATGAGCAACTATGAGATGAAGAAGTTTGGTCCAATTCTGAAATACTTCTGTCCTAGCGTCAAGTTTAGATAATTAAAGAGGTAGGGCTGTTTGCCCTACCTCTTTTTTATTCATTATTTCCTAAGAACGATATACGTTTTAGTGGCAACATATTCTTATCATCATCCGACATTTTATCGTAGTATTCCTGCCACATTTCTATAAACTCGTCACCATCTATAAGACGGATGAACTTATCATTTCCTGAAGCTGCATTACGAGCGTCGGCAGAATATGTGCCACTTGTAACAAACAATGCTATGTCGCCAGCCTTTAACACTCCAGACAATGCACGAACTTCTGATGCTCCAATGGCTGTGTCGGGCTTATGTTTTACTTGTACTTTGATGCGTGGTGTTTGTGCGCCCAACGGGTCTAAGTAGGCAATAATATCAATGCCACCATCCTTTCCTTTGGGAGCGACAAAAGGAGTGTGATAACCCATAGCACGAAGCAAGGCTGCCACTAAGTCTTGAAACTCGTAGGGGCTTTTTGAAACTATGTAGCGTTTAATGCCCTCTCTTGCATCAGATTCCAATAAATCAAGATTCATAGAGTTGTCTTTCTCTGCGGTTTCATCCGTAGGCTCATCGTCTGCTCCAACTTCAATATCACGCAACTTCTTCCATTCTATATAGGCTGCTCTTGCCAAGTTCATTACATCCTCTGGACTTTTCTTTAGAACTTTTTCGCCTTCTGGCGTTATATACCAAGTCCCGTTTTTCTTCACTATGAATCCTGCCTTCTGATAGTCTATAGAATAGAACTGAAAACTATTAGTCCAGCGAATATATTTCATTTTACCTGCAGGTTCTTTCTCCCATTCCGTCAGTTCTACATTCTCATTCACAAAAGGATAAAGTTCCTTAGCTGGCATACTGCCACCTCGGCGACTCATCTCCTTCATTACAGCATAAAGCGTCTTTGTTGCACAGGCTTTCGTCCTGCTAAAGTTTTCTTTGCCCATATCGTTTGTATTTTATCTGTTTCCTTTTGCTCTGTTATGCGTTTTGCAAAGCATCTGACAGTTCTCAATATCAGTGCTTCCGCCTTTGCTCCATGCTGTAACATGGTCGGCATCCATTTCTTCCAATTTCCAAATGCGCTGACGATTGGCATCATGGCCAATGGCGCAATAAGGACAGTTACTTGTTCCTTCCGCTTTAGCCTTCTCTGTCTGCTCCTGATAAACCTTGCGCATAGTGGGTTTATCAAACAGACGGACATTCAATAGTTTTGTGTCCTGACAGCCGCCAAGTACATATTCAAAGATGCCTCGGCGGTTTGTCACAAAATCATCATGCATCAGTTCGTAGACCTTTGCCGATAATTCTGAATGATTGTATGCCTGATTATGGAAACGCTCATATAGTTCACCCCAGTTCAAACCTTGCATTTCATCATAGACATCATCGAATTTCGAATCCACCCAATCAATGACAGTATTGAAATAGGTTTTTATCTCGTTGACATTATTGTCACGACGATGGGATGACATATAACCATCCACATTTCCCTTGCTCACCCATTCTAAAGCTGTCGCCAAAAACATCTGACGATTAGCAGGACCTTTTACGTAGGATTCCCATTTCTGAATATTGGCGTTCCCTGAATTTGAGAACTCTTTTTTGCATTCAGTTACAAATGGTCCGCTATAAATGGCATTCAGTTTTTCTTGTTCATTTAGTGGAACACCCACAATATTTATAGTTTGGAACCATTCCTTGATTTCTTCCTCAGCGTGTTCTCCCTCACCTTCACATACATAGACCAGCAACTTTGTTTGCTTTACTTTCTGCTGCTTACCTTCATCCAGTCCATCAAATATTTGTTCAAGTCCATTAATCTTTACAGCAAACTTGTTTTTAAGGAAACGACCCAAAGAAGTAATACGTTGCTGTCCATCAAGCACCTCTAGTTTGCTATCTTCTTTCTTATTAAAGTAGATAAGTCCTAGCGGATATCCTTTCAATACAGACTCAATCACTGCTACATCTTTCTTGCCATCGGCATAGATGTAGTTACGCTGATATTCTGGCTGAATAGTCAATTGACCCGCCAAGCCATACAAACCTTTGCCTTCAAGTTCGTTGTACTCGAAACCATCGCATATTTGCTCTACAGTATAGATTTTTAGTTCTGTTTTCATTATGATTGTTTTTTGCGGATTAGTATTCTTTGGTAAACAACAACAGCATTTCCCTGCTCATCCAAGACATAAGGATTTTGTATGCGCCATGTCTTATCTTGTTTTTTGTAATATTCTGCTCTTTCTTTTGATGGTGGAGTATAAAAATCACATTCTTTCTCACACCATTCAATGTCTCCCCCTCTCCAAACTATCTCAAATTGTTCGGGGCAATATTTATCCATAAAAGAAATTGGCACACCCATTACTCCCTCATAATCACTTGGAATTGCATCTGTATATGGAATGTCTATTGCATCGAAGTTGTCATAATGCTCGTATCTTTTATTCTCTCTGATTTCTTTGTGTTTGCTATGCTTGAAGTTGTCTGCCATAGTCATAAGTTTCAAAGGCTGATGGCGACGACCGTGGTCTATATTTGTGAACCAACAACAATTACGGAACTTTACGAGTTTTGTCTTTTCATCGTAAACTCCAGCTGCATATTCAAATTTCGGTGATTCAATCCTAAAGTATGCATTGCCATTTTGGAATCCATTACCAAGCCACATTTTATTTTCCTTCAATAATGGGAATATATCACGATATGTAATAGCATTCATATTTCCAATTATAATAAACAGCTTTCCAGAATCCATTAACCACGCTACAAACTCTCTAAACAGCGAGAAAGGAGGATTTGTTATAACTACATCTGCCTCGTCACGCAGTTTGCGTATTTCTTTGCTACGAAAATCACCATCACCTTCCAAGTATTGCCATTGCAAATCGTTGATGTCAATACGATTGTCGCCAGTCACATCATGTGTTAACACGAAAATCTTTCCATGCGTCTTGCTCTTGTCGTTGTCGAAATAAGGTTGTGAAGTCTCAAAGAGCGTGGGTTGGTAAGGCACCTTATACTTCTTGCTTTCTGGAGCATAACTGGTGGAAATCAGTTTCTTCAAACCAAGTAATTCAAAATTCTGTGCAAAGAACTTGGTAAAGTTACTCCATTCAGGATCGTCGCAAGGTAATAATACAGTCTTGCCACGAAACACATTGGGGTCGTAATCCAGATAAGCGTTTATCTCCTTCTGGATATCAGCATATTGCGTATAGAACTCATCATTCTTCGCCGTTTTCGCATTTGCTAAGTTAGTATTCGCCATACTCAATAGTTTAGGAGCATAGCACTTATCGGAATCTTTTGGGCTTGAAACATCAAGACCTCTACACAATAAAAGCGTGTCCGCTCTTACCAGATATAGAGGCCGTGACATTGCCCAAATGAATGATAAGTGACGTCCACGCTATAAGCGCGAACAATCACAATTATCGAAATTCATTTTTCTTTTAGAAATTTGTCACGTTTCTATATCTTCCAGATAACTGCTATTGTCGTTATTATTTTACCCACAAAAATCTGCACCACCGCTTTCGCTAAAACATCATGGCAATGCATTGGCAAAGATACAAATAATTTGTAAAACGCCAAAGGATTTGGAGGAAAAAAGTGAGACCCCCTTCTAACCTCCCCCTGTTGAGGGGGAAGAAAAAGAAAACGAGGAAACATTGTCGCTTCCTCGTTAATACAATTATGCGTCAGCAAACACCATACCGTCGTCAAGTGTTATCTGTAACTTGGTGTACTCGCTGTGGAAATCATTCCGCAGGCGGTCAATATAACGGACACTCTCCCATTTACACATCGGCAGGTCGTGAAGCAGGTAATTACCACAGGTCTGTGGCTCCGTGGCTGGCACTTTATCCTGTTTGACAATCCACTCAAGACACTCGATGGTCAGTTGACGCATATCCTCGATAGTGTATGCACCAGTCATGATGACATACATGCCAGTGAGACACCCCATAGGACCTACATAGACCACATCGTCCTTAACCTGACTGTTGCGGAACCATGTTGCCATCAGATGCTCCATACTGTGTATAGCGGCAGGAGCGACTGCAGGTTCCTTGTTAGGTTCTGTGATGCGTAAATCAAAAGTGGTGAAGCCTTTGTCTTCACGTGACACGTATATGCCCGGTTTTAAGTGGGTATGATCAATGGTAAAACTTTGTATGACCTCCATATTATATATTCGTTATTATTCACGTGCAAAGATAAGCAATAAATTCTAAAACACAAAAAAAGAGCGAGGAAACCATATCCTCGCTCTTTTGATTTAGTTGTTAACACTACCACCCACGATGTCAAGCAACTCGGAGGTAATAGCCTGCTGACGACTCTTGTTATACTGCAAGTTGAGTTGTCGCAACAACTCGTCGGCATTATCTGTTGCCGTCTGCATCGCCACCATACGGGCAGCATGCTCAGAGGCGACACTGTCAAGCAGTGCGGTATAGAGCATGAGGTGTGCCAGTTTCGGCATCAACTGCGAGAGCACCGTGTTCATGTCGGGCTCCACCAGGAAGTTGTCGTTTAATGGTTTGACCTCATTCTCTTCGTGTTCACGCTGACGACGGTTCTTCTTCAAGTAGTCCTGTGCTTTCTTCGTCACCACATTAGTAGTCAGGTCACGCTCATGGTCACGCTCCAACTCACTCTCCAAATCAATGGGGAGGAAGGTCTTGGAGGTGAGAATCTGCGAGCCTGCCGACTTGAAGTGGTGATAGATCAACTCTACCTTGTCAATCTCACCGTCAGCGAAACGACGACCTAAGTCCATCGCCATCTCGATACACTGATGAACATTGGGATGGTCTATCATGTCGGCATAATTGCCCATGACATTATATCCTAACTTCTGTGCCTTCTCAGCCACCTTACGACCAATGGGATAGACATCGATATTCTCGCGTCCTATCTCCTGACCCAATCCATCAACGGTGTGTTGCATCAACTTGATAATGTTTGAGTTAAAGCCACCACACAATGACGAATTGCTGGAGAAGATGACCAGAGCGACACGCTTGACGGGACGCTCCTGGTCGTAGATGGTCTGTGCCTCTGCCTCTGCTGCCAGGAATGACTTCAGGATATGCTCCAGCATCGTCTCGTATGGTAGCATATTCTGGATGGCTACCTGCGCATGGTGGAGTTTCGACGAAGCCACCATCTTCATCGCACTCGTTATCTTACGGGTACTCTGAACACTGGCAATACGTCCTTTAATTTCCTTCAGACTGGGCATAGGCTATCAGGCTTTATAGGTTCCAGCAATATCGAACATGATTTCCTCGATCTTGTCGGTCGTCTCATCGTCAATCTTACCAGCGGCAAGGGTCTCGATGACCTGTGGAGCCGACGAACGCAACTTGTCAAGGAAAGCGGTTTGGCACTCACGTACCTTTTCAATGGGCACCTCACGCATCAGTCCATGCACGCCACAATACAGTATTGCCACCTGCTCACCTACGGGCATTGGGCTATACTGTGGTTGGATCAGCAACTGGTTGTTCTTACGACCGCGGTCAAGGGTCATTGCCGTCACAGCATCCATATCACTGGAGAACTTAGAGAATGCCTCCAACTCACGATACTGTGCCTGGTCGATCTTCAAAGTACCAGCCACCTTCTTCATAGACTTGATCTGGGCAGAGCCACCCACACGGGATACGGAGATACCGACGTTAATGGCAGGACGGAAACCTTGGTTAAAGAGGTCGCTCTCCAAGAATATCTGACCGTCAGTAATAGAGATCACGTTGGTCGGGATATAAGCAGAAACGTCACCAGCCTGTGTCTCGATGATTGGCAGAGCAGTCAATGAGCCACCACCCTTCACATGACCCTTCATGCAGGCTGGCAGGTCGTTCATCTGCTCGGCAACCTCCTGCTGCTCGTTCATCTTAGCGGCACGCTCCAACAGACGAGAGTGTAGATAGAACACATCACCAGGATATGCCTCACGTCCTGAAGGACGACGCAGGATCAAGGACACCTCACGATAGGCAACAGCCTGCTTGGAGAGGTCGTCATAAACAACCAAAGCAGGGAGACCACGGTCACGGAAATACTCACCGATAGCGGCACCTGCAAACGGAGCATAATACTGCATGGCTGCAGGATCGGCTGCCGTAGCGGCTACCACAATAGTATAAGGCATAGCACCATGCTCTTTCAGAGTCTGTACGAGCGTGGCGACGGTAGATGCCTTCTGACCGATGGCGACATAGATACAATATACAGGCTTTCCAGCCTCATAGAAACTCTTCTGGTTGATAATGGTATCAACGGCGATGGCGGTCTTACCCGTCTGACGGTCACCAATAATCAACTCACGCTGTCCACGACCAATTGGGATCATAGAGTCGATGGCTTTCAGACCTGTCTGCAACGGCTCCTTCACTGGCTGACGGTAAATCACACCAGGAGCCTTACGGTCGAGCGGCATCTCAAAAGAGTCGGTAAGGTCGATATCACCCATGCCGTCGACAGCCTGTCCCAATGGATTGATGACACGTCCGAGCATGTTGTCATTGACACGAATAGAGGCAATACGCTTGGTGCGCTTCACCACCTGTCCCTCCTTGATACCGGCAGTCGGACCAAGAAGCACACAACCGACGTTGTCTTCCTCCAGGTTCATCACGATAGCCATCGTGCCGTTCTCGAACTCCAGCAACTCATTGGCTTCAGCATTACGGAGACCATAGATACGAGCCACACCATCACTCACGGTGAGTACGGTGCCAACCTCATCAAACTTCTCCTCGCTGGAAATGCCCTTCAACTGGTCGAGCAACACCTGGGAAACTTCGCTTGGCTTAATTTTATCTGACATTGTTTTTTACTTTTTTAATGTGTTGAGAATGTTGTTGAGTCTGGTCTTGACACTGGCATCCATACGATAGGTGTCATATTCAAGGATGAAACCACCGATGATATCGGGATTCACTTCAGTCTCAAACTCCACAGTTCCATTAGTCTTACTCTCCACCATCTGGCGCATCTTCTGCTCTGTCTGAGCCGACACACGTGCCGCAGTAGTGAGTTTTCCACGGATGACGTTCTTCTGCTTGCGGTAAAGCGTGATATAGGAGTTCGCCATGAACTGCATCACGTTCTCGCGGTCTTCCTTCAGTACAAGTTGTATGAAACTCTTGGTTAGCGCACTGGGCTTCTCACCAGAGGCTGTCTGCAACAGAGTCTGTTTCTTGTCCTTCGAGAGCATAGGATTGTCTATCGTCTGACGCAACTGAGGTACCTCCAAGTAACTTTTGGCAACGGTCATCATCTCCTGATACACCTTATCCTCCTGTTGCTGGTCGGTAGCACTCTTAAGTAGCGCCCTTGCATATCTTACAGATATTACTCCGATATCCATACGCAGACTCCTTGGTTAATTAGCAGAAACATCATCCAGCATACGGTCAATCAAATCCATCTGCGCCTTGTCGCTCTGAAGGTTCTGACGAAGCACCTTCTCGGCAATCTCAACGCTGAGCGTAGCGACTTGCTTACGGATATCGGCAATGGCGGCTTTCTTCTCCTGCTCGATGGCGGCTTTCGCATCGTCCAACAAGCGGGCGCCCTCTGCCCTCGCCTTCTCCTGCGCTTTCTCTACGATGGCATCACGAGTCTCGGCAGCCTCCTTGAGGATTTGTGCCTGCTTCTCACGAGCCTCTTGTAAGATGGATTCACCTTCTTTCTGTATATTGGCAAGTTTTTCGTTTGCCTCATGAGCCTTCCTCAGTGAGTCATCAATGAAAGCCTTACGCTCTGCCACCATATTGGTGATGACAGGGAAACCGAACCTCCAAAGGATGAACAGCACTACCAGGAATGTCAGCGACATCCAGAATAGCAAGCCAGTACTCGGAATCAATAAATCCATACGCTGAATTATTTACCTTTTACTATTTTACCTTTACACCTTTGCATTAGATGCAGAGGAATGCTATAACGGCTGCAAACAATGCAACACCCTCGATCAGGGCAGCGGCAACAATCATGTTCGTGAACAACTTGTTCATCACTTCTGGCTGACGAGCCATGGCATCCATAGCCTGACCACCAATCTTACCAATACCAAGACCTGCGCCAATTGCTGCGAGACCTGCGCCAACTGCGGCACCTAACTTTGCAACACCTTCTGCTGCTAATAATGCTGTAATCATAATTTTAAAGTTTTAAATTGTTATTGTTATTAATCCTTATATTTTACTCATGTTCGGGCTCTACTCGCGCCAGTCCGATAAAGACGGCGGAGAGCATGGTGAATACCATCGCCTGGATGAAGCATACCAGACACTCCAGACACATCATGAAGATGCTCATAACAACACTCAGTGCTGACATGGAGAGTTGGACGGCTATTGCCTGACTTGCCACCAAGAAGATGATACAGGTGATTGCCACGGCAATCGCATGACCAGCCATCATGTTGGCAAAAAGACGGATCATCAAGGCAAACGGTTTTGTGAAGATACCTACAAACTCTATAAAAGGAATGATGGGGATAGGAGCCTTCAGCCATGTGGGAACCTCAGGCCAGAAAATGTCCTTCCAATAATGCTTGTTACCAGAGAACTGCACGATGATAAAGGTGCAGAGGGCAAGAAAGAATGTCACGGCGATATTACCCGTCACATTACCAGAGCCTGGTGGGAATGGTATCAACCCCATCACATTACAGGTGAAGATGAAGAAGAAACAGGTAAGCAGATAAGGCGTATATTTCTCATAGCCTTTACCAACTCCCGGTTTGATAATTTCATCCACCACATACATCACCAGCATCTCGATAAAACCGACAAAGCCACCAGGGGCAGCATCTGATGCCTTGCGTTTCTTGTACCAGCGTGCAGTGAACAAGATGCAGCAAAGCAAGAGCACCACATTGATGAACATCACGGCAACGGTCTTGGTGATGGAAAGGTCGAGAACAGGCTCACCATTCTCAACAATCTTACCTGCATGATCACCTTCTGTGGCAATAGCAAGACCATAAGGTCCTTGACGAAGTCCAGCCGCATCAGGATGATGCTCAAACTGAGAGGAGCAGAACACGTGCCAACCTGTGGAACTATTCACGATAATAGGAAGTGGGATAACCAGCGACTTCCCTTCGCCATAGTCTGTCACATGCCAGTCGTGTGAGTCCTTGATATGCTCAAGTACCACCTCTTTGGCTGAGAAATCTTCCGCCTTCATCACTGGTGCCATCATCAAGGCAAGCAGTGCCATGCAAAGCAGTCGTTTCGTGTGATTCATTATTTTCATTTAATGTCTTAATTTCAGTGTAACTACCATCATCACTATATACATTATTATAAATATAATAGCGAAACGGATGGTGTCTTCTCTATTCTCGGTGAAGAACACGTAGAGTGCCACGACTGTACAGACGAGCAACATGCGTATCGTTGCCATTATCAGATAGAAATGGGGTAAGTGCTCTGGTGAGTGCTGTTTGACGATGTCGTAGCCTTTCACGTAAGCAAAACCCAATAGGAAGAAGAATAGGAAAGAGAGAAAGACCTCTAGTATCATTCTGACTTTTCGACACAAAGAGAAACCTCGTTCTTCTGTACCTCTACAAATCCTCCCAATATCGGCAACTGTTGTCCGTCAAACTCCACGACACCTTTCTGGAGAGTGGAGATGATAGGAGCATGATTCGTCAGTATCTCAAACTGACCTTGTGTGCCTGGCACGACAACACGCTCAACCTCACCGGTATATTCTATCTTCTCAGGCGAAACTATCTTCAACTTTAACATAGGCTTTATCCTTTAGCGGCTTCCAACAGTTTCTTTGCCTTCGCTTTGGCATCCTCAATAGTTCCAACATTCAGGAAAGCCTGCTCTGGCAGGTCATCCACCTCACCATCGAGAATGGCATTGAAGCCCTTGATGGTTTCTTCAATCGGAACCATAACACCTGGCAGACCCGTGAACTGTTCTGCAACAGAGAATGGCTGACTGAGGAAACGCTGTACACGACGTGCACGGTTTACCGTCAACTTATCCTCGTCGGAGAGTTCATCCATACCCAGAATAGCAATGATATCCTGCAACTCCTTGTAACGCTGCAGTATCTCCTTCACACGCTGAGCACACTCATAATGGTCTTTACCAACCACCAATGGGTCGAGAATACGAGAAGTAGATCCCAGCGGGTCTACGGCTGGATAGATACCCAACTCGGCGATCTTACGGTCAAGCACTGTGGTAGCATCCAAGTGGGTAAATGTTGTGGCAGGAGCAGGGTCGGTCAAGTCATCTGCCGGCACATAGACAGCCTGCACAGAAGTAATAGAACCTTTCTTTGTAGAAGTGATACGCTCCTGCATGGCACCCATCTCTGAGGCAAGAGTCGGTTGATAACCTACGGCAGAAGGCATACGCCCTAACAGAGCGGATACCTCAGAACCTGCCTGCGTGAAACGGAAAATGTTATCAATGAAGAACAGGATATCGGCAGCCCCGCCGTCCTTGCCACCTCCGTCACGGAAGCCTTCAGCAACTGTCAGACCAGAGAGGGCGACAGAAGCACGGGCACCAGGGGGCTCGTTCATCTGACCATAGACCAGAGTAGCCTGACTCTTCTTCATCTCCTCTGGGTCAACCAGTGAGAGGTCCCACTTACCTTGAGCCATCGCTTCCTTGAACTTCTCACCATAACGGATAACACCTGACTCTATCATCTCACGAATCAGGTCGTTACCCTCACGGGTACGCTCACCGACTCCTGCGAATACTGAGAATCCGTTGTGTCCCTTGGCAATGTTGTTGATAAGTTCCATGATAAGCACGGTCTTACCTACACCAGCACCACCGAACAGTCCGATTTTACCACCTTTCAGATAAGGCTCCAACAAGTCGATGACCTTAATACCAGTGGCAAGCACTTCCTTTGTCGTAGACAACTCCTCAAATTTAGGAGCCTCACGATGGATAGGATAAGCACCCTCCATGTCGAGTTGTTTCATACCGTCGATAGGCTGACCGATCACATTCAGCATACGACCCTTAATTTGTTCACCTGAAGGCATTAGAATAGGTGATCCCATTGGCTTTGCCTCCAACCCACGCTGCAGTCCGTCAGTATTGTCCATAGCAACACAACGTACGGTGTCCTCACCAATGTGCTGCTGAACCTCTACCACCAACTGCGAGCCATCTGGGCGCTGAATAGTCAGCGCCTCATGAATTTTGGGGAGCACTTTCTCTGCATCTTGTCCTTCCGTATTGAAGTACACATCAATCACAGGACCGATAATCTGAGAAATGCGTCCATTAATTTTAGACATAAGCAGTTTGAATATTTAAAGTTGTTGTTTTTATAGTTATAGCCTTGCAAAGATAGCAAATTATTTCAAATAAAAAAAACATTTCCGAACTTTTATTCGAAAATGCTTTATTTTTACCGTATTTTTGAACATTTACCTTAGATGCTTAACTCATCTAACACTTTTATCAGTTTTTTATTAAAAGGTTTATCTGTTCGAATACACTCCGAGAAAGGCACATAGACAACCTCATTGTTCCGAACGCCTACCATCACGTTACGCTGACCTTGCTTGATAGCCTCAATGGCCCCTACTCCCGTACGAGAAGCAAGGATACGGTCATGGGCAGAAGGAGAACCTCCACGCTGCAGATGTCCAAGGATAGAAACACGCACATCAAACTCAGGGAACTCTTTCTTAACACGCTCAGCATAGTAAAGCGCACCGCATTTGGGGCTCTCTGACACAATGACGATACATGATTTCTTTGACTTACGGATACCACGTCCCATAAACTGGGCTAACTGGTCTACCTCTGTCATCTCCTCTGGAATAATCGCAGCCTCCGCGCCACAGGCAATTGCCGAGTTTTGGGCAAGGAAGCCGGCATCACGTCCCATTACCTCCACAAAGAAAATACGCTCATGAGAGTTTGCGGTATCACGAATACGGTCGACACACTCCATAATAGTATTCATGGTCGTGTCATAACCGATAGTGGAATCTGTTCCGTAAAGGTCATTGTCAATCGTGCCAGGAAGACCGATACAGGGGAAATCGAACTCCATACCAAAGTTACGGGCACCTGTTAGCGAGCCGTTGCCACCAATAACCACCAGGGCGTCAATCTTTTCTTTCTGACAAGTCTCATAGGCTTTCTGCATGCCCTCTATCGTCATAAACTCCTTAGAGCGTGCTGTTTTCAAAATAGTACCTCCACGAGTGATGATACCAGAGACATTTTCGGTAGTAAATGCCTTAACCTCACCTTTTATCAGTCCATCGTAACCACGATAGACACCTTTGATATCAAAACCGTTATAGATTCCTGCACGGGTCACGGCACGAATAGCAGCATTCATTCCAGGCGCATCTCCTCCTGAGGTCAATATGCCAATTGTCTTAATTTTACTCATGATTGCTTTATTTTAGATTAGATTAATTTCCATCCACAGAACAACAAGTCCTACCAGCCAACCGATAGCCACCTTAGGCGTTAGGTTCTTGAGATACCAACCTAAGCGAACATGCTCCATCTTCATCAGGGCGACACCACTGGTAGACCCCACACAGAGCAAGCATCCTCCCGCAGCAGTGCAAAAAGCGATGACCTCCCAATAAGCACCATTAGCCGCCATATCTCCTGCTTCCGCGATGGGGTATAACATTATATCGCTGACAGCAACAGTAAAGGTATCAATCAGCGAACTGAGGATTCCTGAGCCTAAACCTATCAGCCAGATGTTGTGAATATTCTCGTCAAACCATGTAGCGATATCCCCAAAGACACCAGTCTCGGCTACGACACCCATACCCATCATGATGCCCATCACAAATAACATCTGCTGGATGGCACCATATTGTAAGGCGCGAGGAATGCGGCGCTGTGCCATCTGGTCGGCATTCATCAATTTATGATTAAAAGCCTCATTTACTACCCAGAGAACACTCAGTACACAAAGGGCGCCAAGGAATGGAGCCAATTTGGTGATATTATGAAATGTCGGGATAAACCACAATCCGCCAATACCCACTAACAACATCACCAACCGCTGCCAACGGTTCAAACGAGTGTCATCTCCGCGATAGGGTGAAGTGCTCCACTCACAATCCAGACGGTCTGGCAACTGAAAATTAATAAGAATAGTAGGGATGACCCATGCCAACAGGGACGGAATAGCAAGATATGCAGAGAAATGAGTTGCCGTAACAGCCCCGTCTCCCCAGAGAATCAGACCTGTAGGATCTCCTATCACAGTAAAGCATCCGCCACAATTAGCGGCAAGGACAATGGCAGAGCCCACCAACATACGCTGTCGCCCACTCTGTACAATATTATGCATAATAACCAGCATCATGGTAGTTGTCGTCAGATTATCGAGATTTGCCGATATAATATAGGTGGCAATGGTGATGGTCCATAATAACCGTTTGGAGTTACGGGTACGTATCCACTCTGTGATAAAGTCAAAGCATCCGTTATTGTTCAGCAACTCGATAATCGACATGGTAGCAAGTAAGAACATGACAATAGCGGCAGCCTTCCCTACATATTTCAAAAAAATATGATCATAGATAAAGTACTTTACCAAGTCACTGGTGGGCTGAGCGCCAGCCAGGTATTCCATATAATCACTGGGATGCTGTTGCATGACGAAATCAGTACCATAGCACACATACACGACCCAGCCTGCCGTGCCAAGGAACATGGCGATTGCTGCTTTGTTGACTCCTGTCAAGTGACCTGTCGCAATAAGCAGGTATGAGACGATTAGTAATAATACTATAATGAGTGTCATGAGACAATTGTATTTAATTCCGTGTACAAAGATAAAGAATTTTCGTTAAACTGCAATAGATTTACCATGAAAAATTAGTCACGGTCGTCAAGTACACGAAATTTAGTGCGCCGATGACGAAGTTTATCCAAAGACAACTCAACCGTTAATGACTCTGCCCGGTCTCTATGGCACTGTCCCATTTTTCTACCGATAGGGTCAATTACACAACTGGCTCCCACATAGTGAGAATAGTCATCATCACCCACCCTGTTGACCCCTATCAGATATGCCTGGTTCTCTATTGCTCTGGCACGAGTCAGTATCTGCCACGCTGACTGACGGGACTGCGGCCAGTTTGCCACGACAACGATCATGTCATACGCTCTATCATCCGCATAACGGCTCCAACATGGGAAGCGAAGGTCATAACATGTCAACAGCAAAATACGGAAGCCTTCATATTCAACCATCACATGTTCCTGCCCAGCGGTATAGTAATTATTCTCGCCACCGTAAGTAAACAAATGATGTTTGTCATAAAACGCTTCGTGGTGATGTCTGCCATCTATAAAATAATGACGATTACGATAAGAGCCGTCAGGCAATCTTACGGCAAGACTGCCACAGACGGCACATTGCTTTGCTGACGCAATGGTACGCATCCAGTCTAAGGCTATATTATGATTGACATCTGGAGCAATGCCTTCTGGTTGGGTGGCAAATCCCGTACTCCACATCTCTGGTAATACATACAGGTCACTACCCTCACATGTTTCCATCAGTTTTCCAACACGAAGGATGTTCTCTTCAGGATTTCCCCATGCAATATCAATCTGTAAGAGCGATACTTTCATTTATTTACCAATGCAATGATACTCGAAACCGTTCTCGTCAAGTTCCTCAACATCAAAGATATTACGACCATCAATGACTAAAGGACGTTTCATCGCCTTCTTGATAACTCCCCAAGTGGGAAGTCGGAACTCTTTCCACTCTGTCAATAGCAACAAGGCATCGGCATCCAAGACTGCGTCATACATATCACGGCAATAAGTAATGCTATCACCAATACGGCGCTTACACTCACCCATTGCCACAGGGTCATAGGCACGAACAACACATCCGGCATTCAACAGCAACTGAATCATCACCAATGCTGTGGACTCACGCATGTCGTCGGTTTCTGGTTTGAAAGAGAGTCCCCACATCGCTATGGTTTTTCCTTTCAGTGATTGCCCAGCGAATGCCTTTTGCAATTTCTCAAACAAAACAGACTTCTGTCTCTCATTAACTCGCTCTACGGCTTTCAGCACTTCCATGGAGTAACCGTTCTGATCGGCGGTCTTAATTAGGGCTTTCACGTCTTTTGGGAAACAACTTCCGCCATAGCCACAACCGGCATACAAAAACTTTCTGCCGATACGAGTATCAGCACCAATCCCCGCGCGAACCATATTTACATCTGCCCCAACACGCTCACAAAGGTTTGCGATATCATTCATGAACGAGATACGAGTGGCAAGCATCGAGTTAGCCGCATATTTTGTCATCTCCGCCGACGGTATGTCCATAAAGATAACGCGGAAGTTGTTAATTAAGAAAGGCTTATAGAGTTTTGTTAATACTTTCTTTGCATGCTCACTCTCCACCCCTACAACAACTCTGTCAGGAGACATGAAGTCCTTGATCGCATTACCTTCTTTCAGAAATTCAGGATTAGAAGCCACATCAAACTCTATCTCCACACCACGTTTCTGGAGTTCCTCCTCAATAGCCTTCCGTACTTTCTTGGCTGTTCCGACAGGTACCGTCGACTTGGTAACTACTACCACATAATGATTGAGATGCTGCCCAATAGTGCGTGCCACCTGCAATACGTATTTCAGGTCTGCGGAACCATCCTCATCAGGAGGAGTTCCCACTGCAGAGAAGACGATCTGCACCTCATCAAGCACTGACGCCAAGTCTGTCGAGAATTTCAAGCGGCCAGCGGCAACATTCTTCTTCACAAGTTCATCAAGTCCTGGCTCATAGATAGGTATTTCTCCGTTCTTTAAAGACGCTATCTTGTTAACATCCACATCAACACACGTTACATTGGCACCGGTATCAGCGAAACATGTTCCTGATACTAAGCCAACATATCCAGTACCTACGATTGCAATATTCATAATCTGATTGATTTTTTTCGTTTGCAAAAGTAATAATTATTTGTTGTCAGACAAAACGTTTTTATGCTTTTTATAACATTTAGACCCGTTTTTATTTGCGCATTTTAAAAAAAATATCTATTTTTGCACTCGTGATTGAATTAGCACGACATTTGGAAGTGCTCCTTTTGAGCAATGATTGTGTGGCAGTGCCCGATTTTGGGGGCTTTGTCGCACATTATATTCATGCTCATGTTGATGAGGCTGACAGGATGTTTCTCCCTCCTATGCGGACAATAGGTTTTAATCCACAACTCAAGATGAACGACTCCCTATTAGCGCAATCGTATGTGGAAGCCTATGATATCAGTTACCCGGAGGCACTTCGACGTATTGAACAGGAGATTGATCAGATAAGACGTCAAATATCATACGAAGGGACATGCCAACTTGACAGCATCGGAACCTTATCATCTAACGATGAAGGGATTATATGCTTTGAGCCTTATGAGTCAGGAGTGCTTACACCCTCCCTGTATGGGCTTGGTTCTTATGAATTCCCGTTGCTTAAGGCAGTAACTTCCACCCCGGTGAATACTATAGAGGAAGTGGTTGCAGAAACAGATAATAATCAGGAAAATGTTGTAGACCAGCCACTCATCGAATTAATTGACAACGATGAGGATGAGGAGCACGCCATTCACATCAAAATGTCATGGGTTCGTAATGCTGTTGCCATTGCTGCCGCTATTGTGTTATTCTTCATGATGACCACACCCGTTGCCAATAGCGACATGGGATCTCCGACTATGAGTGCCTTACAAAGTATGTTTATCCAGAAACTGATTCCTGTTGACTCCAACAAACCAGTTGCCATCCCACAGCATGTAGTTAAGATAGCCCCTGTTGTAAATGAGAAACCTAAGAAAGTAGAAAATGCTGATTCTACGAGGAAAGTAGTTCCCATTACAGAAAACCCCTACTGTCTTGTACTTGCCAGTCAGGTAAGAAAAGATAATGCAGAAGTGTTTGCGAAGCAGATGCGCGACAGAGGGTTCAAGGACACAGAGGTTCATATTCATAATCATATAGTACGCGTTGTCTATGGTCACTTTAAGTCAGAAAGTGCCGCATATACAGAGTTACATAACCTGCGGTTTGAGGAGGACTTTGAAGAGGCATGGGTATATAAAAGAAAAACTGAAGGATGAAACGCGTAAGATGCCCTAAATGTGACAGTTATATAACCTTTGACGAAACTAAGTATGAGTCTGGTCAGTCACTTGTTTTCCAATGCTCAGAATGCGGGAAACAGTTTGGTATCCGCATCGGTGTCTCTAAGTTGAGGGACACGCAGAAAAAGGAGAACGAGACCCTCAACACTCAATTCTCCAATCTCAATACCGAGTGTGGCAGCATCATAGTGATTGAGAATGTTTTCCATTTCAAACAGGAAATTCCCTTGCACATGGGGGACAATGTCATTGGCAAATATCAGAAAGGTAATCCTATCAACACCCCTTTTGAGACCGTAGACCCAAGCGTGGATCTGAACCACTGTACCATCAATGTCAGTCGTAACAAACGTAATGAGTTATGCTATACCCTCTTCGACAATAATAGCAATACAGGCACATTTGTCGACAATGTAGAACTAAAGCCTCGTGAACGCCGCAGGATAGAAGACGGTACTCTCTTTACTTTGGGTGCTACCAGCATTATTCTTCATACAACACAAACAGACTAAGCACACATTATTTATAAATAGTTGTCAAATTAGGGACGGAAATTTGGATGTGTAACAAATTATTCGTACCTTTGCACCCTATTATGGAAGAAACGATAACTATGTATATGGATAATAAAAACAGGTCGTTTTCGATGATTGCCGATGTGGAAGGCGATTATGGCGACCTCAACCAAGTGGAAATCCCCGATTCACTCCCGATACTTGCCGTTCGCAATATCGTACTTTTCCCTGGTGTAGTCACTCCTGTTCTAATCGGACGTGACTCCAGTATGAAAGTGGTACGACAGGCTGAGAAGGATGACTTGCTTATTGGTGTGTTCTGTCAGCGTGATCCTGAGACAGAACAGCCTATCCGTGCAGACCTTTATGACATGGGTGTCTACGCTAAAGTATTGAAACTCCTTACCTTGCCTAATGGCAATATTACGGCGATTATTCAGGGACTGGGGCGCATCAAGTTGTTAGAGTTGCAGAAATACAAGCCCTTCTTAGTTGGGCATGTGGAGATAGAGCCAGAGATAGAGCCTGACAAACACGATACGGAGTTCAATACTGCCATCGAGGACCTGCGTAACCAGACGACAGAGTACATCAAACTAAATGACGAAATCCCCGAGGAGGCTTCATTTGCCATCAGAAATGTAAGTAATAACATACTTGCTCTTAATTTTATCTGTTCCAACCTCCCCTTCTCTGTGAAGGAGAAGATTAAACTATTGATGATGTCATCCATCAAGGAACGACTGTTCAATACGATGAAGATCATCAATCGTGAGGTGGAGTTACAGACTTTGAAACTCGATATCCGCAACAAGACACGTGACGACATCGATGAACAGCAGCGTAATTATTTTCTGCAGCAACAGATCAAGAACTTGCAGGCTGAGATGGGTAATGAAAGTTCTCCTGAGAAAAAAGAGTTGTTGGAGAAAGCGAAGAACAAGCAATGGAGTGAGGACGTTGAACGTATCTTCTATCGGGAAGTTGACAAACTCGACCAACTGAATCCGCAGAGTCCAGACTTCAACATCCAACTCACTTACCTGCAAACATTGGTGTCACTGCCATGGAATGAATGTACAGAGGACGACTTGCGACTGGACCGTGCACAAAAGATACTCGACCGTGACCACTATGGCATGGAAAAAGTAAAGGAACGCATCCTTGAATATATTGCGGTACTTTCTCTCCGTGGCGACTTAAAGTCCCCTATCCTCTGTCTGTATGGTCCTCCGGGAGTCGGTAAGACGAGTCTTGGAAAGTCAATAGCAGATGCCCTGAACCGTAAATATGTTCGTGTATCATTAGGTGGTCTGCATGATGAGGCGGAAATCCGTGGTCATCGTCGTACATATATAGGAGCCATGCCTGGTCGTATCATCAAGAATATCCAGAAAGCAGGTTCCAGTAATCCTGTATTTATCCTCGATGAGATAGACAAGGTAACACAGAATACACATAACGGTGATCCCGCATCGGCAATGTTGGAGGTCTTAGACCCAGAACAGAACAATGCTTTCCATGATAACTACCTGGATGTAGACTACGATTTGTCAAAGGTCTTGTTTATTGCGACGGCAAATAATCTCGGCACCATTCCCAAGCCCCTGCTCGACCGCATGGAGATTATCGAGGTAAGCGGCTATATCACAGAGGAGAAATATGAGATCGCCAAGCGTCATCTGATTCCGAAAGAGAAAGAGAATACAGGACTGACTGACAAGGGGCTTACCTTTAATAAGGCTGCTATTGAGAAAATCATAGAGCAATATACTCGTGAGAGTGGTGTGCGTCAGTTGGAGAAACAAATCAACAAGGCACTCCGTAAGATGGCTTTCCAGAAAGCGAAAGATGGTGTACTTCCTTTCCTGAAGATTACCCCCATGGAGTTAGAGGGTTTGTTAGGTAAACCGCCTTTCTATCGAGACATTTACCAAGGCAATAATTATGCTGGTGTTGTCACAGGACTTGCATGGACCAGTGTAGGTGGTGAGATATTGTTTATCGAGACATCCCTGTCAAAAGGTAAAGGCTCCAAACTTACACTGACAGGTAATCTGGGGGATGTGATGAAAGAAAGTGCCGTCCTTGCTTTGGAGTATGTAAAGGCACATGCAGAGAAGTTGCATATCGACTATCGCATCTTCGACAACTGGAATATTCATATCCATGTACCAGAAGGTGCTACACCGAAGGACGGTCCATCTGCTGGTATTACCATCGCTACCTCTATCGCCTCGGCACTCACCCAGCGTAAGGTTCGCAAGAACACAGCGATGACAGGTGAGATCACACTCCGTGGCAAGGTGCTTCCAGTTGGTGGTATCAAGGAGAAGATACTGGCGGCAAAGCGTGCAGGAATCACGGACATTGTCATGTGCCGTGACAACCAGAAGGATATCGAAGAGATTCCAGAGATATATCTGAATGGCGTTACCTTCCATTACGTAGAGAATGTACAGGAGGTATGGGACTTTGCCCTGACAGATGAGATCGTGGACAATCCCCTCAAGTTTGAAATAGAAGAGAAGAAAGAGAAATGACATTTGAACTGCAACATACCGACTCAGCGAGTGAGGCACGTACTGGACTCATCACCACTGACCACGGACAAATCAAGACTCCTATTTTCATGCCTGTCGGTACATGTGGCAGCGTGAAAGGGGTGCATTTCTCGGAACTCCGTGAACAGGTGAAAGCGCAGATTATTTTAGGCAACACCTATCATCTGTATCTCCGTCCTGGTCTTGACATTCTGCGGAAAGCAGGTGGACTGCATCAGTTCAACACATGGGACCGTCCTATCCTCACCGACTCTGGCGGCTTTCAGGTTTTTTCCCTGACAGGTATTCGCAAATTGCGTGAGGAGGGTTGTGAGTTTCGTAGTCATATCGACGGCTCGAAGCATATCTTCACTCCAGAGAATGTGATGGACACAGAGCGTATCATTGGGGCGGATATCATGATGGCACTTGACGAGTGCCCTCCCGGACAGAGTGATTACCAATATGCCAAGAACTCATTAGGACTGACACAACGCTGGTTGGACCGTTGCATTAAGCGGTTTAATGAGACAGAGCCACTCTACGGCTATCATCAGAGTCTGTTTCCTATCGTACAGGGATGCACCTATAAGGACTTACGTCAGGAAGCGGCAAAACATGTAGCCGATAAAGGTGCTGACGGTAATGCCATTGGCGGTCTTGCTGTTGGAGAACCTACGGAGGTGATGTATGAGATGATAGAGGTTGTCAATGAGATCCTTCCCAAGGACAAGCCCCGTTACCTGATGGGGGTAGGTACACCCCAGAACATTCTGGAGGCTATCGAGCGTGGCGTGGATATGTTCGACTGTGTCATGCCAACCCGTAATGGACGTAACGCCATGTTGTTTACTTACCATGGCACGATGAACATGCGCAACCAGAAATGGGAGGATGACTTCTCGCCCATCGACCCTGAGGGCTGTGATATTGACCGCATCCACTCAAAGGCATACCTGCACCATCTGTTCAAGGCACAGGAACTGCTTGCCATGCAGATCGCATCCATCCATAATCTTGCTTTCTACCTGCGGCTGGTCACTGATGCCCGTCAGCACATCGAGCAAGGTGATTTCGTACAATGGAAGCGCTCTGTAACAGACGACTTGGGACGAAGAATATAAATGAGATGAAAGAGAAGTGGAATGATATCGTCAGAAGAATGAGGCTGTTACGGAAACGGCTGCCTTGGGAGCGTCTCGCGTTCTTGAGGAAGTATAATCCGTTCCAGTATATCAAGCGTATGGACTGGTATATCATCAAGAAGTTCATCGGTACGTATATCTACTCCATCATCCTGATTATCTCTATCTCCATCGTCTTTGACGTCAACGAGAACCTGGCGAAGTTCACGACCTACCATGCACCGTTGCGAGCCATAGTGTTCGACTACTATATGAACTTCGTACCTTATTTCGCTAACCTATTCTCTCCATTGTTCGTCTTTATCGCTGTCATCTTCTTCACGTCGAAACTTGCCGGCAACTCAGAAATCATAGCCATGCTTGCCTGTGGTATGAGTTTCAAGCGTCTGTTACGTCCTTATCTCATATCTGCAGCATTAATTGCTGTGTTGAACTTCTACCTTGGCGCTTATGTCATTCCTAAAGGTACGGTGGTAAGACACGACTTCGAATCGCTTTATAAGAACAACAAGAAGAACACTACAGCAACGAATATCCAGTTGATGGTAGACAAAGGCACCGTTGCCTATATCTCCCAATATGATGATATCCGCAAGACAGGCTACGGCTTCTCCCTCTATAAGTTCGACAAGAAGAAATTGGTCAGCCATATGACAGCAAGTGTCATTCAGTATGATACCATCAGTGACTCCCGCTACCACTGGAAGGCTCGCAGTTACAAGATCCGTGAGTTGAAGGGTATGCGTGAGAAGATAACCAGTGGCTCGGAGATAGACACACTGATACAGATGGAACCCATGGACCTGATATTCTCAAGAGGACAGCAGGAGACTTTCACGTCACCTGAGTTGAAACGGTATATCTCCAAACAACAGGAACGCGGTTCAAGTAATGTGGTTCAATATGAGGTGGAGTATCACAAGCGAATAGCCACCTCCTTTGCCTCCTTTATCCTGACAATCATCGGGGTGTCATTGTCATCCCGTAAACGGAAAGGTGGCATGGGACTGTACTTAGGTATCGGTCTTGCCCTCTCATTCTCCTATATTCTGTTGCAGACTATTAGTTCCACTTTCGCTATCAATGCGGACACCCCCCCGATACTGGCGGCATGGATCCCCAACATATTATATGCTATCATCGCTTATTACTGTTATAGGCAAGCACCCAACTAAATGAACTTTGAAGAAACATATTTGAACGATAATATCCTCGATGCTCTTTATGACATGCGCTTCGAGGAGATGACTCCCGTACAAGAGAAATGTATTCCCGAGATCCTCGACGGTCATGACCTGATCGGTGTGGCACAGACAGGAACAGGAAAGACTGCAGCCTATCTGCTGCCTATTCTAAGCATGCTTGACGATGGTGGTTATCCTAAAGATGCCGTCAATTGTATCGTGATGGCTCCCACCCGTGAACTTGCCCAGCAGATTGACCAGGCGATGCAGGGGTTTGGCTATTACCTTGATGGTGTGTCGAGTGTTGCCGTCTATGGCGGTAACGACGGTAGTCGCTTTGACCAGGAGATGCGTGGACTGAAGATGGGTGCTGACGTGATTATCGCCACACCAGGTCGACTGCTCTCCCATATCCGTATGGGACATGTAGACCTCTCTCGTTTGTCTTTCTTCGTTCTTGACGAGGCGGACCGTATGCTCGACATGGGATTCTCTGACGATATCTTACAGATAGCCAAATTGTTACCCAAGAATCACCAGACCATTATGTTCTCTGCTACGATGCCGAATAAGATACAGCAACTCGCGCGTACCTTATTATATAATCCTATAGAGGTAAAGATTGCCGTGAGCAAACCTGCTGAGAAAATCCAACAATCGGCGTATGTGTGTTACGAGCCACAGAAGTTAGGAATTATCCGCCATCTGTTCAAAGCAGGGGAACTCAAACGGGTTATTATCTTCTCAGGCAAGAAGGAGAAGGTGAAGGACATCACACGGGAATTACAGAAAATGCACATCAACTGTGCACCTATGCACAGTGATTTAAGCCAACAGGAACGCGACGACGTGATGTATCGTTTCAAGGCAGGACAAGTCGATGTACTGGTGGCAACGGATATTGTGGCTCGTGGTATCGATATTGATGATATCCTGATGGTTATCAACTATGACGTACCACGGGATGCTGAAGACTATGTGCATCGTATCGGACGCACAGCACGAGCACAGCGTGACGGTGTTGCCATTACCTTTGTATCCGACAATGACATGAAGTATTTCTCCGACATTGAGCGTTTCCTGGAGAAAGATATTACAAAGAACACACTACCGGAAGGTCTTGGTGAAGCCCCCGAATACAAACCTGTTGCTCCACGCAAGTCAACCCGTGGACGTGGAGGCAGGCATCGTGGTGGTAAAGGTTACAAGAACAAGAAGCGTGGCGGTAAACATCATCAAGGTAAGAAAGAAAAGAAACAATAATAGCAATCGTTTGCGCACATTATTTATGAATTTTCTTTAAAATAATTTGAATTGTGTGGGTACACAAGCATTTTATCGAAAAATAATGGGTAAAAAGTTTTGTCAGTATTAAAAATTGTTGTACTTTTGCAGCAGTTATCCTGAAAACAATCTTTTTACCTTAAAAGGACTAATACCTATTGAAGATATGAAGCGATTGCCTGTGAGGGTCATCGCTTTGTTTTTTCTCTCTTTTTTCTTGGTTATTTCAATTATTATTCGTACCTTTGCGCCCGATTTAGTCCGTGGTGGCTCAGTTAAGACGTGGCACAAAGCCATGCGCCATGCGGAAAAACCCGTTTAAACAATAACAAAACAATGTACGCAATTGTAGAAATTAACGGTCAGCAGTTCAAAGCAGAGCAAGGAAAGAAACTCTTTGTCAACCACATGAAAGATGTGGAGGCAGGTAAGACTGTTGAGTTCGACAAGGTACTGCTTGTCGACAATGAAGGTTCAGTACAGGTAGGTGCGCCCACCGTAAGTGGTGCGAAAGTAGTGTGTGAGGTGATCAATCCCCTCGTAAAGGGTGAGAAAGTGATTGTCTTCAAGATGAAGCGTCGTAAGGACTCTCGCAAGAAGAACGGTCATCGCCAGCAGTACACACAGGTAGAAGTTAAATCAGTAATCGCTTAAACGTAGGAGGAACAAGAAATGGCACATAAAAAAGGTGTAGGTAGTTCTAAGAACGGCCGTGAGTCAGCAGCACAGCGACTCGGCATTAAGATTTTCGGTGGCCAGAAGGTTGTTGCAGGCAACATTATTGTTCGCCAGCGTGGCTCTAAGCACAACCCCGGTAACAATGTTGGTATGGGTAAGGACGATACCCTCTATGCACTCGTTGATGGAACTGTTCAGTTCCACAAGGGAAAGCGTGACAAGAGTGTCGTATCAGTAATCCCTGAGGCATAACACCGACGAGAACAACAAAAAGATAATTTATTCCAAACAAACACAGAATCCCAAATCTCTCACGAGATTTGGGATTTCTGCTTTTATTTACGTGTCGCAACAAACTATTTGCTGCTAAGAACTGTTCAATGAACTGTGCTATCTTCTGGAAGTTGAAGTCTTCTCTTACTTTATCACGACCTTCTTGCCGTTGATGATGTAAAGAAATTAGGATGACAGTCCCCATTATTCTGTCCCCGTTTTTTACATTTTAATATCTAAAAATACTCTCTTACAGCAAACTCAAACTGGTCAATAAAAATCTGTTTGAAGGCAAACAGGTTATTTTGCTCGTAGAATATAAGCATAGCCTTCTTGTAGTCAATAGAGTCTACAGAACGGAAACTCAACGGACAATAGCCATTTGCTATCAGTATGGCATTACTGGTGATCCGGGCTGTTCGCTTGTTGCCATCAGAAAAAGCCTGTATATACGATAAAAGCGCAAGCGTCAGAAGTGCTTTCTCGAAAATACTGTCCCTGCTGTTAATCAGGTTGCATGTGTCAAGCATCGCCTCACGAATTTGGAATTCATTATCCAACGGATGATAATTGGTGCCAGTGATACCTACACGCCGATGGCGTATGCCTCTATCCACTGAGAGTTCCTTAGTCAGCAACTGATGGATATCCTCAATATGGTTGACTGTTAAGGTCTGCAGATAGTCAGGATTGTCAAGAATAAAACGCAAGGCATCTTTATGATTGAGCAGCATCACGGCTTCTTCCTTTGTCTTTCCGTCGGCAGTTTTGCTCTCCCGAAGCAGGCGTTCTGTCTCCAGCAAAGAGTAGGTGTTACCTTCTATCTGTGACGATTTCCAACTAAGGTCAATACCCAAACGCTCCATCTCCTTGCGATATTCATTATCGGTCATCTCGCTTACATGTTGGCGAAACTCAGCCTGTAACTCCTGTAGGTGTGCATTTTCTTCGTTGGTGAAAAGCCTGACGACAGGGAGTTGCTCACGAATCAGTTCAAAGTTGAAAGAGGTCTGTACCTGTCGCTTATCCACATCAAGTGCAAAGTAAGTGTCCAGATTGAGCGGCATTAACAAATGCGCCTGATTAGAAAGACGATAGCGGGTGGCACGAGCCTTGCCCTCAACGACAATATCACCATGCTGAACACCAGCGGCAATGAGACGTTTCAAGGTGGCATCGCTGCTATCAAAGGCAATACCCTTTGCTATTTCACCGCGTGAAGACAGCGGATGATAGTGCAAAAACTGTAGAATTTCTCTTGATATATCCATCACCCAAAGTATAAATCAGTGCAAATATAATGATTATTCTTTAATTATCGGCTCATTGCGAACTTAAAAATACATAAAATCGCACCAATTTTGAGCCGATTAAGGTAGTGGAACTGGGAGGTGGCACCGCTGAAGGTGGAATCCATTGCACTACAATTCAACATTGCAGTGAGTATTGTCAGCAGTATGTATCCCAATCGTCTCATTTGTTCTCCTGCAAAGGTATGTCTTTTATCTCTTTCTACAAAATATTTGGACAGGAAAGTGGATCACTGAGTCATCGACGAAGTCGCTTGCCAGAGCAAGTCCCCGATTTTTCATAGATCATTTAGAGTTCTTCTTTTTCTTTCTTTTTAACATGTA
>DEJF01000002.1:0-15644 GCA_002353225.1 Prevotella sp. UBA2755
CATGGAAGCTCTTGACTGTGGCATCTGAGGCACCCTTTTGAAATTTTCCGTCGTTATTGATACCATATTTGCCCTCCGCACTCTGAGGAACATAGATGCCGATGAATGGTTCAGAGAAAGACTCGGGAGTGTTCACAACACCTTTGTTTGTGAAGTTCAACTCGGTAGCGTCAGCATCCACAGCAGTAGCAAGGAATGGAACGTTAGCGTCCGCATGGTCAGCAGTAGTGAAGTTGACGGCATCTGCTGTCGAGGAGGTATAAGTGGCTATCTTACAGTTGGCACTGATTTCCGCCTGTCCCACATAGAATGGCAGACACATGGTGTTGATGCCAGCCTTGATACTGCGTGTTACCTGTACGTTTGTCGCATCGAAATCGATAGGAGTATAGAAAGGATAACTCTCGTCGAGTACCATCTTTGGTGTAATGTTCTTCTCTCCATCCCAGCGGATGACATTGTCAGTATCAAAGAAGTCGGTGGGTGAGAGAATCAACAGGTTAGGATTCTTCGTGCGCAATTGTGGACCATCACCATCGGTGACGGCAGCACCTGTCAGGTTGAGGAAGCACACATCAGCAGACAGTTTGCTAAGCAGCAAGGAATAGTCGTCGTAATCTACGGTGTGCCAGTCACCATCCCAAGTACACTGATACTGCCCCTTGCTTAATGAGCCGGTGATCTCAACCTGCTTGGAGGTCAGTGAACCATCAGCCAGCGTACGGATAGCAGCACCATCTTTCAGCATAGGACCCTCTAACTGGATATCGTCAATATAAATGGTTTTACCCTCACCATCGGCTGTTTCTTCATAAGGCCAAATAGCAATGACGTTGTTGTTTGTATCAGTAATTTTGTCCTCGTCAGGACCGACACTGTATTCATAGACCATGGTCTGCCATTCGCCTGGAGTGTCATACCAGAAGATACGTTTTACATTATATGCACCATCCTTACCTTCCAATTGCACCATCACGTTGTGCTTATCTTCCATTTTCATTCGGAAAGTCAGGCGACGCAATCCTTTGAAATCAGCATCACCAACAGGCAGTGCGATATTGTGATGCTCTTGATCCCAACCACCAGGATTGGCTTTCAAGGTTGCTTTCAGACACTTATTGCTTCCATCTTCTATTACAGTAGGATCTGCACGATTCCAGAATCCACCATTTGATCCCGGCTCCAAGTCATTACCATTCCATAGTACTATCTGTGCCGAGGCAGTAACGGCTGTCAGCATCATGAATAATGTGAGTAATTGTTTTTTCATATTCTTTCGCGTATTTAATTGTTAGTACTAAAAATGTTATCCTGAAACAATCTACTCACCTCTGCGAGAACTACTAACTATTAACCAAAACTAACTAATCAATATTGTGAGACTTCCACGTCACTGACACTGATGGAGCCACCGTAGTTGTTGATGCTCCAGCAGTTCTTCTGGATACCGTAGATACGCTGGGTGTAGGCGACATTGTCGTTGATATACATCACCAGCACGCTGTTGTCGGTATAGATGTCGATGTCATACGTGTTGTCAGCGGGACGTGCAAAGCCGTAACCGTCGATACCCTCGATGGAGCCTTTGCCGTTCTCACCCTCCTCCTCGAATTTGATCTTGCGCCAGTCCCAGTCCTCACCCTCGGGGTTGACCACGATGGTATAGTATTTCTCGGAGTCAGAGCCACG
This sequence comes from Prevotella sp. UBA2755, assembly GCA_002353225.1. GTDB lineage: Bacteria > Bacteroidota > Bacteroidia > Bacteroidales > Bacteroidaceae > Prevotella. The sequence continues at coordinate 1,690 of DEJF01000002.1, forward strand.
AACCACGGAGATACCGAACTTATCCCAGTTGTTGCTGGTCTTGATGGTCATGGAGATGTGGTTGTGAGCACCCAGGCGGTTGAAGAGCACATAGGCACCGTCACCGGAAAGGGTACCGTTGTTATAGCCGTTGCTGTCCATCACGGTGACAGGTTGCTCCTCGTCATATTTCTCAGCCATGGCAGGTACCTCACCCACGGTGAGTGTACCATCCGCATGCTGGATGATCTTGTGGCAGACCAGTGCGCCAGCCCATGCGGGCTCACCGTCAGCACCCACGTTGATGTTCTTCTCGAAGACAGTGGAACCGACACGGTAGGGGCACCATCCCCAGATGTAGCGGTCGGTACCGTTGGAGGCAGTCTTTCCGGCATAGAAGGCACGGCTGTCGAGCACACCCTCCTTGCCGTCCTGCGGCCAGTGGGCACCCGGGTCGTTGAAGCATGCCTTCAGGTCGTCGTAACTCCTTGCCATCATATACTTCACCTTACGGCTCCAAGGGGCACGGTATGCCTCGCTGTAGACCAGATACCAGTAGTCACCCATCTTGAAGATGTCAGGACACTCACACATACGGTCCCAGATCATGGGGAACTGTCCTACGTGCTCCCAGTTCTTGAGGTCGGTGGACTTGAACTCGGCAAACTTCAGGTTGCTGGCGATGACCATGCGCCATGTGCCGTCGTCGACCTTGAACACCTGTGGGTCACGGAAGTCCTTGGCAGAGAAACCATAGTCGCTGCCCTTCAGCTGCCACTCCTCATCCTTCGTCCATGTCTTGAAGTCAGGAGAGGTGGCGCGCATCACTACCTCACGGTTGGGCAGCAGCACGTTATAGCCCGTATAATAGATGTAATAGAGCTGGTCGGACTCGTTATAGACAGCGCATCCCGTACCGAGGGAAGCATCCTGCAGTGCCGTGGAAGCCCCTACAGGCAGTACCTCACCGATCATGTCGTAGTTGGCACCGTCCTTGGTGCTGATACCCCAGAAGGGATGGTAGCAGGGACCGTTATTGTCGTACTCCTGCAGATAGAGCACCTTGAACTCGCCCACCTTCTGGTCGTAGAACGGCATGGGGTCGCCACAGCGTCCGAGAGTGGGAGAGTAGTAGGTGAGGAAACCCTTCTCGTCAGCAGAGTTGAAGAAGGCGGTCGTTCCTGCCCAGTCCTTTTCAGGATCTGGTCCGAAGCTGTCCTCGCTGCATGCCGTCAGCACGATGGCTGACAGCATGAGGGCGAATATTGAAAATATCTTTGTCTTCATAATGGATTATTTCGTTAAGTAATTGATAGCGTTCTTTGTCATGGTGGCTACGTTCTTGTGGAAGTTCTCCACATAGCCAGCCTCGAAGGTGTAAGAGTACCAGTCGTAGCAGCCGGAGCCGATACAGATGACACCACCCTTGCCGTCGTGGGCAGGATACTCCCATGCGACGATGGCACCGTCACCGCCGACACCGAGGATGGTTCCACCGGTGCGAGCCTCCCAAGCGGCATGGTCGGGGTAGTCTCCCCAGTCCGTACCGATATGGTATTGGGCGGTAGAGTTGGTGATGTGGTAACCGGCATCGGTGGTGTAAACATGACCTGCCTGGTCGCCGGCAATAAGATCCTGGAACATAGCGTGACCCGTCTGACCGTCCCAGATACGGAACTCCCAAGGACCACCGCATAGCTCTGCCTTATCCTCATCCTGTCCCCAGCAGTTATTTGGTGTCGTCCACTCGTCGTCACCAGTGACACCGATGAACGATGCGAGGTTGGTGGCGTAACGGGTGAGGAACAGGGCACCGCCGTTCTCGTAGAACTGACGAATCTCGTTCTTTGCCTCCAGAGCCTCCGGGGCGTTAGCAACGAACTGGTCGTGACCGTCGACACCGCCGTCCTTATGATAGTGCCACCACATGATCTTACACTCAGAGAGGTCGATGGTGCCGGCGTGGAGGTCAGCGAACGACGCATAGAGCGTACCCTCCACATTACTCATCATCCATGTGCAGGCAGCCTTCGCCTCAGGATCGAGGTCGTCCATCGAGGAAGCGGCACCGATGAAGAGTGCCTTAGCCTTGTCGATGGCGATGACCGTTACGGTATATTCCGTCACAGCAGTATTGTTGGTCACGGTATAGGTGACAGGCTGTGAGAAGTCCTGTGCGATACCCGTTGCAGGGGTGATCGTCGCATTGTCGCTATAGACGATGGTAGGCACGATATTGGTGACATCGACAGAAGCAGGCACATAGATGGTAATCGTCTTGGCGTTCTGGTCGATGGTTCCCTGATAGATGTCATTGGCAACGAACTGGTAGATACGGGCCTCGTCACGCAACACATTGATAGTCCAGTCGAGGACAACATCCCCATTGGTGACATGAAGCACCTTGGCAGCACTCATGTTAAGGGTCTGTCCCATGCTGATGTTAGCGGCAGCACCATTGGAGATGCTGAGTGTGGTGACCTTCATTGCCGAAGTGTCGTAAACCTCAGGAAGGCGTACGGTGATGGTCCGTGTAGTGAGGTCGATAGTACCCTCGTAGCCATCGAGTGCGAAAGCCTCCACCATGCAGTCGCCGCTGAGACGCAGGTCGCTGGTATGGTCATCGCTGCAGGCAGTAAAGCCCAGGACGATGAGCAGTGCACCTATTATATTTAATATCTTCGTTTTCATATTTCTATAATCTTTAAACTATAAACATTCAATTACCAGTTGCCAATATTCTGCGTATAATGTCCGTTAGAGGCAGAGAGCTGCTGGAAGGGGATGGGCAGGTACTCGTTCTTGTTGGCTGTGAAATGTGCCTCACCATAGAAGGCGTTATTGTCGATTTCCTCAGCATAGTACTTGTTGATAACGGTAGCGGCATCGCCCCAGCGTACGAGGTCGAAGAAACGCTCGGACTCCATGGCAAGTTCCAGACGGCGTTCCATCTTGACCATCCTGACGGCAGCGTCCTTCGTGTAAGTGCCCTTGTAATTAGCCACATACATCTTGACACCGTAGGCACTCTGATAGTTGGAGATCATCTGGGTACTGCCGGCGGCACGGGTGCGGAGCTGGTTGACCAGGTTGACAGCCTGATCGGGTTGTCCCAGTTGTGCATACGCCTCAGCACGCATCAGCAGCACGTCGGCATAGCGGAACACGATACGGTTCATGGAGCTTGCCCAGTAAGAGCCCTTGATGAGATACTCGCCAATGAGGGCGGGGTCTACGTTCTGCTTCAGTGTCACATAGTAGCCGTAGCCTCCGTTAGAACGGCTCCAGATACTGCTCTTGTCCATCATGTAGTTCTTGTTGAACATATAGGGAAGCCCTGGCATTCCCACGGTGAGGAACAGACGAGGGTCAGCGTTGTCAGCGGTCATGTCGTAGTCCTTCTGGTTGAACGTGTCGAACAGAGGCAGACCGTCATCACCAGTATGGAAGGCATTCACAAGGTTCTGTGAGGGTTTGTAGAAGTCGGTACCGCCATCGGTAGCCCCAGGGATATTGGGTGGAATCAGTCCATAGCTCCAGTTCAGGTTACCATAGGTGGAGCCGTCGTTGCGGGAATACTGGATAGCCCATATACTCTCGATGCCGTTCTCATACTGCTCCTCAGGACGGAAATTGTTATGGATGTCAGTCTCCAGTCCGTAGTTGCCATAGAGGGAGGGATTGGTGAACTCAATGACTTTCTCCAAGTCCTGCTGGTTGATAGAGGTCACCTGATGACTATTGGCATCGTCCTGACGGTAAGCCTTGTAAAGATATACCTTGGCAAGGAAGGCGGCAGCGGCAGCCTTGGTGGGACGGCCTTTGTCAGCCTGGGTGACAGGCAGTGTGTTATATGCCTCCATGAGGTCGTTGATGATCAGTTGCCATCCCTCGTCGTTCGTGTACTCGGTGTTGGAGAGCTCGTTATACTCCTGATAGCTCAGGTTCTCATTCACCACGAAGGGGATGTTCTTGAAAAGGCGTTTCAACAGGAAATGGGCATAGGCGCGCAGGAATTTCATCTCGGCAAGACGCTGGTTCTTCATCTGGTAGTCATCACCAGTGGTGTTGAGCAGTGCGATGGCACTGTTGACACGAGACAGGGAGTTATACAGACGTACCCAGATATCGTTGAGGTTCCAGTTGGTGGTGAGAATACCTTGCTCTACCTCCAGCTGGTGGAACACGTCACCGTCGCTGGTTCCCGAGCCCCCTTTGTAGGCATCGTCGGAACGCACGTCGAAGTTCCACATGGAGAAGGAAGAGTTGATGTCCTCGGCAGTGGTGAAGATAGCATAGGCGGACACCACCATCGCCTCGGCGTTCTCAGGGGTCTTTGCCTGCTCGTCGCTCAGCGTGCCCTGCGGGGTGTGCTCATCAAGGATTTTGTCGCAGGCAGTGAAAGTGCATGCCATGCTGACGGCACAGATGATATATAATAGCTTTTTCATGATTCGCTTTGATTTAGAATGATACATTGAGACCAAACGTTACGTTGAGGGGAATAGGATAGCCGAAGTTGGCGTTCTCAGGATCAACGCCCGTGAAGTTCTTGCTCTTGATGGTCAGCAGGTTCTGGGCGGAGAGATACATGCGAAGGCGTGAGAGGTGAATCTTCTCGCAGATGCTCTTGGGGAAGTTGTAACCCAACTGGATGGTACGCAACTTGGCATAGGAGCCGTTCTCCACGAAATAGGTGGACACACGCTTCTCATTATTATTATCCATCGTGCTGACAGCAGGGATGTTAGAGCCGGGATTAGCAGGGCTCCATGCGTCAAGCAGACGGCGTCCCTTGTTCAGGTTCGAGATGTTCAGACCACTCCAGAGGTCGGTCTCTTTCTTCAGGTCGCTGATCACATCAACACCTTGGGCACCCTGCCAGAACATGGTGAAGTCGAAGTCCTTATACTGTAAGTAGATGTTGAGACCCCATGTGAAGTCAGGTACTGGAGAATAGATCCAGTCCTGGTCTTTCTCGTTGATGACCCCGTCTTTGTTGAGGTCCTTCCAGCGAATGCGTCCCAGTCCGGCACCGTCCTGCTGTGCGTGGTTGTCGATCTCAGCCTGACTCTTGAAGATACCATCATATACATAACCCACCTGAGCACCCATAGGATGACCGATAACACTCTTCACACCATTACCACCGAAAGTGCCGTTGGCTGCCAGTGTCTCTGGAATCTTCGTGATCTCATTACGATAGGTACCGATATTACCTGTCACATCGTATGAGAAATGACCGATATCACCACGATAGCCGAGGTTGAACTCAACACCCTTGTTAAGCATCTCACCAGCATTGATCCACTGGCTGGAGCCTTCACCCATCACACCGATACCCGGCATGTAAACCAGGATGTCCTTGGTCTTTTTGTAGTACCACTCGAAAGAGCCGTAGAGCGCGTTACGGAAGAGACCGAAGTCAAGACCGAGGTTGGTCTGTGTGGTGGTCTCCCACTTCAGGTCGTCATTACCCAACTGGTTACGCTTGAAACCACTCGGCAACTGCTGACCACCGTTGGTGCCGGCGATGTCGTAACTGGTTCCGTAACTTTGTCCACCGAAGCCTGCCTCACCATAGTTACTCTCGAAGATGGTGTAACGGGCGATATTGTCTATCTCCTGGTTACCCGTCTGACCCCAAGAGGCACGGAGCTTCAGGTTGTCAATCCATGACACGTCCTTCAGGAACTTCTCCTGATTGATACGCCAACCGGCAGAGACAGAGGGGAATGTACCATAGCGGTGGTTCTTACCGAAACGGCTTGAACCGTCGTGACGGATGGTGAACGATGCCATATACTTGTCATCGTAGGTGTAGTTCACTTTTCCGAAGAAAGATACCAGGGTGAAACCACCGCCATTACCGTATGCCTCAGCCTCACCGACACCGGCGTTTGGCCACATATAGTCGGGATTCAGAATGGCATAGTCGTATTTCTTGCCACTGAACCATTTATCGTCCTCACGGTTGATCTCCATACCTACCATGGCATCACCGCGGTGTTTGCCAATCTCCAGATTGTAGGTTGCAATGGCATTCCACATCCATTTGGTCCAGTGTTCCTGCTTGCCTTCCACACCATTAATGGGGTTTGCCACCGTACCCTCAGTGACAGGGTAGGTGAAGATGCGCTGCTCCTTCTGACTATAGTCAAGTCCGAAAGAAGAGCGGATATGGAAGTCTTTCAGGGGATTGATGTCGATATAAGCGTCTCCGAACAAACGCCAGTAGGTATAGCGGTTGTCAGAATTACGGTCGAGGCGTGCCAGCGGGTTCTCACGGTCAGGATAGCCACCTACCGGACCGGCATAGTCGCCGTTGGTCGTGCGGACGGGCAGTGAGGGGTTGAACTGCAACACGTTCTGGAGGAAACCGCCAGGAGCCTGTACCTCACTGGTACGGTTCAAGGTGAAGTGCTCACCAATGGTGATGACATCCAGATCCTTTATCTTCAGCAACTTATACTCTGTGTTGATACGGGCAGAGATACGGTTGAAGTCGGACTGCTTGATGATACCCTTGTTGCCATAGTAACCGACGGAGAAGAAAGAGGAACTTCTCTCGGAACCGCTGCTCAGCGATACGTTATACTGCTGGATAAGACCCGTACGGGTGGTCTCCTTGAACCAATCGGTGTCGGCGGCGGGAGTGGTGCCTGCGACATCGAGGTATTTATTCATCGTGATACCGTTGAGGGTGGGAACACCCTGGGCATTATAGCCCCAGTCGTAACGATAACCTAAACCGTTCTGGTTGGGGTCGAGACCGTCATTGACATATCCCTGCCACATGACCTTTCCGAACTCCTTGGCATTGAGCACTTCCATCTTATGGGCATAGGTCTGGACGGAGATGCTGGCATCGAAGTCAATCTTTATCTTACCTTCCTTACCCTTCTTGGTGGTGATGATGATGACACCATTGGCTGCACGGCTACCATAGATAGAGGCAGAGGCGGCATCCTTCAATACCTGAATAGACTCAATGTCGTTACCATTCAACTCATGCATTCCAGCCTTCGTGGGGACACCATCGATGATGTAAAGAGGATCGTTGTTGTTCAGGGTACCGATACCACGGATGCGGACAGTGGCAGAACCAGAGGGAGCACCGTCAGCAGAGATGTTCATGCCAGGGACACGTCCCTGCATCGCCTTGATGGGGTTGTTCTCGTTCTGCTTGGCAAGCTCGCCAACACTGACAACAGAGACGGCACCCGTCAGGTCAGCCTTACGCTGGGTGGTATAACCCGTTACGACCACCTCGTTCAATGCCAGGGCATCGTCTTGCATGGTGACTTTCATGCCATCAGCAGCAGGCAACTCCTGGGTCTGAAGGCCGATGTAAGAGAAGGTCAGTGTCTTACCAGCAGCCACCTTCAACTTGAAGTTACCGTCGAAATCGGTAACAGTTCCGTTTGACGTTCCTTTCTCCATGACGGTGGCACCGATGACAGGCTCACCTGTGGCATCGACGACATTACCGCCAATCTCTTGCGCGTACATTATTGTACAAAGAAGCAAGGAGAAGAAACTCACAATCAGTCTCTTTGTTTGTTTCATTTGCTTGTTAATTTGGTTAGTACTATTGAAAATTTCATGTCGCAAAAGTACTATAAATAGATGCGAGCGATTATAAATAATCGTTCGCACACTAATAAAAATGTTACATGGAACAATTGTTGACTATTATGTCAAATCTGTTGACTTTGCCCGTTTTGTCGCAGGTCCATGGGATATTTACCATATTGCTGCTTGAAACATTTCGAGAAATAACCGGGGGTACCGAATCCTACCTCGTAGGCTATCTCCTGAACGGTCTTGGTCGTGGTGCAGAGTAGGACATAACCTTGTTGGAGGCGCATCTTACGGAGCAGTTCTACCGGGGTAAGACCTGTAATCGCCTTCACTTTGCGGTACAACTGTACGCGACTCAGTCCCATCGACTCTCCCAAGTCGTCCATCTTCAGGTTGGGGTTGCCCATTTTCTGTCGGATAGCTTCGTTGAGCTCTTCAGCAAAAAGGACGTCCTGGGAACGTGGAACAGGCATTTCCTGTTCTGGGGTCTCCAGCAAGGAGCGTTTAGGTTGCGGAGTGGCATGTGTGTAGAGCAGTGTTTCCTCCTCGTTGAGTGACTGCCGTTGTCTGATGGTACGGCGTGTCTGATAATAAGCATAACAGATGGCGATGACACCAATCATCAGCAGGACGATAAGAATGACGCTCCCAATGAGCATCTTATGCTGTATGTTGTAAAGTCCTAAGTAGCTTTCCAATTTGTCTTGAATGGTCACCAGGTCTTTGTTCTGCCGGAGTAACTCCTTGGAAGTTGTGGCAATGGACCATGCGTTCTCACGTACGACGAGGATGCCGTCCAGTGTGTTCTGGCGTTTATAGGGCTTTCCTGTCAGGATGTCAAGAGCTAACTTGATGATTTCCGCACCACCTGTAGGGTATACATAGCTTGCCAGCTGATGCCCCAGTTGCACATATTCCAATCCCTCGCCCGGCATGCCGTCGATACCGAAAATCTTGACACGTCCTTCTGTCTTGGTTTCTGCGACGGCTCTATAGACCCCTGTCGCCATGCCGTCGTTATGACAGAACACAATATCGGGCAGATGACCTGTGCGGATTTGCTCCATCATGATGCGGTATGGTGTCTCGGAACTCCAGTCGCCTTCACGACAGACATATTCCACCTCGTCATGCCCTTGCATGGCTTGGGCAAAACCCTTGTGGCGCTCTTGGGCAGGCGAACTGCTCATCAATGCCGTTATCTCCATGATGAAGGGCTTATGGCCGCTGATGCCACGAGCCACATCGATAGCATTCACGCCAATGGCATGACCAGCCTCTACATTACTGCCTCCCATGAAGGCAGTATAACTTTTCTCGTCCACCGTGCGGTCAAAACAAATGACGGGAATGCCTCGTGCTTTGATACGGGCGAGTGCTTCGCCTGTAGGCTCCGCCTCGTTAGGTGCAACCACCAGCAGGTCGATGCCAGCATCCGCCATACTGTCTATCTGGTGGATCTGCCGTTTTGTGTCATCGTAAGCACAGACGATGCTCACTTTCACATCGTGGTCATAGAGGTGCTGTGCCGCCAGCATCTCGTTATTGATCTTGTCGCGCCAAGGTCCTGCAGAACATTGCGACACTCCTATTTTATAGATCTTCTTGCTTTCAGAGCAGGAAGTGAGTAGCAGGAGCAACCCTAATAGTCCCCAGACATATTTCCTCATGTAAGTCTGAAATATTGCAATACGTTTTGCAAAGATAGAAAAAATCCCGATAACCACCAAGGATTATCGGGATTTTTGATGTTCATGTTTATCCTGAAATACAATCTCTTATATACTAACTACTAACATGTTCTTTAAATCGACATCAGGTACTCGACGCTGTTCTTAGCCAGTTTCAGGACATTACCCTGACAAGAGTTGTTCTTGGGGTTGGCACTGATGTCAGGTGTGCCGTCCTCGTTCTTCATGGAGAACTCGCAACCACCGTTACCGATGCAGAGCACGGTACCGCACCCCTTCTGGAATCCATCGGGAGCCTTCTCGGCACCCTTTGCCTCCCAGACATTGAGTTGGCTGACCCATGATGCCTGGCTGTCCCATGTGCCAAGAGGATAGATGCCATATTCCTCAGTGACGGCATTATAGCACTCCTCGGAGGTATTGTCGAGATCGGTCAGTTTCGTGGGAATATCGAAAAACAGGCAGTTGTGGTCTTCCGTCCAACCGGCTCCCTTGAAAGCGATAGCCTTGAAGCAGGTGTCGTTGAGTTTCTCTGTGGCGATGCCGGCATAGATGGCATGTGAGCTGAAGTCCTTGGTGAAGGAACCGGTATTGAGACAGACACTCATCTTCCATACATCCCCATTATAGCCGCCGGTACCTGTTCCCACGGCATTGCCTACACCACGCAGTAGAGAGGTCGGCAAGCGGTTGATGGCACCGATGTAAGGTACGGCATGCGACCAGAGCAGCAGGTTGCCGCCATTCTTGACATACTGCTCAATGACTGGAGCAGCGTTCTTTGCCACCTCGGAGAAGTTCCAGATATCATCGTTGTTGCCAGTCTCAAGGTCACGGAGCCAGAAGAGCATGCGATAGTCCTCGATATTCTCGACAGTGCTGATGTTGCCGAAGTAGACATACTCACCCTTCGGATAGTTCTCATGGAACCACAGCCATGCACTTGCCTCGTCATCGTCGCCATTGGCAAGGAGCTCCTCTGGAGTAGCGTATTCCGACAGGAAAGCAGGAATCTTACCGCCGATCTTTGCAGAGGCAGAGATAGGGAGAGCCTTGCCCTCACTGTTCTGGGCTATAAGGGTAGCCTCCCAGCGCTCTTTCATCTCAACACCCTTGACGGTATAAGAGGTACCGCTGACCGTCTCAGAGATTTTCTTAGAACCATCACCATTAACCACGGTGAGGATATAAGAGGTGGCATCCTCCGCAGCATCCCAGGTGATTTCCAGGTTATGCTCGTCGTCAGAGATGTCGACCTGTGTCATCTTCAGGTTGGTGGGAGCAGTAGCACCACTACGTGTGTAGCTGGTCATCACTCCCTTAGAGGTAGCGTCGCCATTGGTATATTTGAAGAGGAACTCATAGAGCTGGTTAGACTCCAGGTTCTTGAGAGTGAAGGAATTACCGTCAACAGTGGTGAGACCCTGAATCTGTGAGCCGTTCTTGAACACACCCACCTGCATCTGGGCACCAGTGGGGACACCAGACCATGACAGTGTGTAGTCGTACTCGTAAGGACCGCTTGCCGTACCTGAGATAGTGGTAACGTCAGGAGTGGGCAATTGCATAGCACCGGAACCGGGGAGGTCTCTGTTCTGACAGGAAGCCAGCAGCAGGATGCCCATCAGCGCTGCACCTATTTTATTATATATAGTCTTCATAATTATATAATTCTTAATTTCTAATTACTCATTTCTAATTACTCATTTAGGCTGAAAGCCTCTTAATATCCCTTGTTCTGGTGATAAAGTCCCTGAACATAGTTCATCTGATTAGACGCGATGGGGAAGTACTCGTTCTTGCCCTTTGTGAAGAAGGCGTCCTTGTAGTACAGACCGTATGTCTGACCGTCGTACTCGTCAGTCTTCTCAGAAGCGAAGTAGGCATTGAGAGTCTCAGAGAGCATGCCCCAGCGGCGCAGGTCGAAGAAGCGGTGTCCCTCCATGGCAAGTTCCACACGACGCTCCCAGCGCAGAGCCTTACGGGCATCGTCCTTGGAGGCGAAATTGCCATAAGCACTGATCTCACACTGATCCTTGGCATACTTGATGAGTGAGTTACCGCTGATGTCCTTCTTGGCGCGGTTGCGGATGGTATTGATGATCTCCAGGGCCTCACCATTGTAGTCGCCACTCTCGATGAGTGCCTCGGCACGCATCAGCATCACATCCGTATAGCGCAGCACGTAGTCGTTCTGGGCAAAAGCCTGCCATGGGTTGTCGTAGGTCTCACCCTTAGAACGCTGAGGAATCTCCTTCATAGAGCAGTAGTAACCGTAGGTGTTAGGCGTACGGCTGTTAGCCTTGGTAAGGGTGTAAGCCTCCTCATATTTATAAGGATAAGTTGGCATACCAACGGTATGGAACAGGCGTGGGTCGTACTTGTACTTAGAGTCAGCGCCATTGGTCAGGATGGCATTGTGATCCTCGTCGAAATTGTCCATAGGCAGACCGTTCTTGGTCTTGAAGGCGTTCACGAGGTTCTGTGAGGGCTTGTGGAAGTCCCAACCGCATGACCAGATACCCCATACACCATTCAGCATGTTCGACCAGTTGGCACGTCCGTAGAGTGTGCCGTCATCCGCCTTACCTGAGTGCTGTACGGCAAAGATGCTCTCTACGGAGTTAGCATAGTCCTGCAGGAAGATGTGACCATAGGTATCGAGATAGTCGTAATTGGAGTTCTTCACCACCTCGGTGTATTCCAGTACCTTCTTGATCTTTGCCTGGTCAACATGGCTATAGCCGGTATTTGCCTCGTAGCCGTCACCGTAAGCCCAGTTCAGGTAAACCTTGGCAAGGTAGGCAGCGGCAGCCACCTTGTGGGCACGTCCTGTCGTACCTGGTTCAGCCTCGGCAAGATTCTCATAGGCATACTGGAAGTCGTCGATAATCAACTGCATGAGTTCGTCGTGTGAACTCTGGGGAGTAGCCTCGATGGCGGCATTGTCCATTCCTTCGATGACGAAGGGTACCTCGTACCACATCTGCTGTAGTTTGTAATAGAAATGAGCGCGCAGGAAGCGGGTCTCAGCCTTCAGTTGTTTGATGGCATCTGTCTCCTCGACATTCTGCATCGACTCCAAGGCACGGTTGCAACGAGAGATAGCACTATAAAGTTGATACCACAGTTCATCGAACTCGCCACGGTCTGGCTGCAAGGTAGAGAAAATCTCCATGGGGTGATAACCGGTGTCATTCTCACCAGAGCCGCCCTTGAGACAGTCGTCGGCACTCATGTCACCGTAAGGCCACAAGTTAAAGGGATAGGAATACCAGTCATCACCCAGTTTCGCGTATGCCGCAGTAACCAGTTTCTCAGGGCTGGAGAACGCTGTCTCTTCATCGAGCGTACCCTGTGGCTTCACATCATCGACGCTACATGATACTGCAAAAACAGAAAGCAGTAAGGATGCGATATATATATTAATCTTTTTCATTGTTCTTAATTCTTATGTTTGTAACTCTTTTAGAATCCTAACTGTATTCCGAATGTGAAGGAAGCAGTGTGAGGATAGTTCCATGCTGTGCTCTCAGGATCGGAGCAGGTCAGTGAACTTGACTTGATGGTCAGCAGGTTGTCGCCAGAGAGGTAAACACGGGCACTTGACAGCAGCAACTTCTTAGTGATGTTAGCAGGCAGGCGGTAGCCCAGTTGTAAGGTGCGCAGTTTGACGTAAGAGCCGTTCTCCACGAAGTAAGATGACATACGACCCTCGTCAGCACCGTTAGAGGTGGTCAGTGCGGGGATGCTGGAACCTGTGTTAGCAGGAGTCCATGCGTTGACAACACGCTCACCCTTGTTAGAACCGGCATCGGTGATGCTCCAGAAGTCGGTCTGGAACTTCTGGTCGTTGATGACATCAACACCAGAGACGCCCTGCCAGAACATGGTGAAGTCGAAGTCCTTGTAGCCAAGGTTGACATTGAAACCATAAGAGAAGTTGGGTACTGGATTGAATACCCATGTACGGTCTGCCTCGTTGATCTTACCATCACCATTGAGGTCGGCATATTTCAGACCACCTACACGGGCACCAGCCTGACCACTTGCCAATACTTCCTCACGTGACTGATAGAGACCCTCAACCACATAACCAATGCGAGAGCCATACGCCTTTCCGTCCTGAGCAAGATTATGATAGTCGTTGTGCTCGTAAGAGTTCTTAGACTTCTCAGGCAGATAGGTTACCTTAGAGCGGAAGAAGTCAACGTTTCCTGAGATGTCGTAAGAGAGACCATAGTTTGTCTTGTGGCGATAGCCCAGATTAAGTTCCATACCCCAGTTCTTCAGTGTAGGACCATTGATCCATGTCTGACCACCAAAACCGATTGCACCGAGGAAAGCAGGCTGTACGAGCATATCCTTTGTCTCTTTGAAGAAGAGGTCGTAAGAACCGTAGAGGTCACCTCCGAAGAGCGAGAAGTCGGTACCGAAGTTCCACTGTGAGGAGGACTCCCACTTCAGGTCTTCGTTGGCAGACTGTGACTTGTAATAACCAGAAGGCAGTGTACCAGAACCCTGCAGGTTAAGGTCGTAAGCGGTAGAGTTCTCACGGGTTGAGCCGTAGTCGGCAATATAGAGTCCGTAGTGGGCTGTATTCGAGTTCATGCCCTGATTACCCGTCACACCATAACTGGCACGGATCTTCCAGTCACGGAGCCAGTTGGCATTGATGTGCTTGGACAGACGATAACCGAG
>DEJF01000002.1:15708-21783 GCA_002353225.1 Prevotella sp. UBA2755
CGCAGTGTGAAAGAGGCAAGCAACTGGTCGTTCCAGTTATAGTCGATCTTACCGAAATAGGACATCAGTTTATAGCCGTCACCAGCACCACGAACGGTCTGAATACCAGTACCGGCACTTGGCCACATATAGTCGATGGTCTCCAAAGGATAGTCAACACGACGACCTGCAAAGTCGATACCATTGTCCTGGTGAGCCTCCAGACCTACCAAGATGTTGAGATTGTGGTTCTCTACGATATCGAAGTTGTACTGTACGGTGTTCGACCATGTCCACTTGGTGCTGTGGGTCTGAGCCAACTCACTGGCATTGGTGTCGTTGTTCACCACGTCAGAGTTCCATGTGTGGGTCAGCGCACGGATGTAACTATTCGTATAATCGATACCGAAGTTAGAGCGGATGAGCAAACCCTTGATAGGAGCAATGTCGACATAAGCGTTGGCGAAGATACGCCACTTCTTCAAGCGGTTGTCCTTGTTATGATAGAGTTCACGCATTGGGTTCTGACGGTCACTCATACCACCAATAGGACCAGAGAAGGTCACACCGTCGATTTCATAGACGGGAAGTGTCGGAGCCATCTTCAACGCATTCTCCAGAGGAGCGGCATCCACATTATTAGAATAAGCGAAGGTGGCATTCTCACCGATAGTCACAATACTATTGAGTTTATAACTGCTGTTGAAACGGGCAGAGAAATTCTCGAAGTCTGTGTACTTCAATACACCAGTAGCCTTCTTGTAGCCAACGGAGAAAAGCATGGTGCTCTTTTCAGAAGCCTTGGAGAACGAGATGTCGTAGTTCTGTGTGACACCCGTGCGTCCAATCTCGTCCACCCAGTCGGTATTGCTATAAGGCATGGTCTGGTTGGCATTCATAAATCCATTATAGTAACCACCAACGGTGTATGAAGTCATGGCACCGGTAGTCGGGTCGTAAACAGAAATAGGTGTACCTCCCTCAACATCAAGTGCTAAACCGTAGTTCTGCGCATAATCGAAAGGATTCTTGCCGTCATTGAGGGCTGCCTGTACGAGTGCTGTGGCATACTGCTGACTATTGAGCAGTTTCATCTTCTGTGACATCCATGCTACGGAAACAGAGGCATTGAAGTCGATGTTGATCTTGTCGCCCTTCTTACCTTTCTTGGTGGTGATAATAACAACACCATTGGCAGCACGGCTACCATAGATAGAGGCTGAGGCGGCATCTTTCAATACTTGCATCGTCTCGATGTCGTTGGTGTTCAGACTGTTGAGCGAACCACTGTAAGGCATGCCGTCAACGATGTAGAGGGGAGCAGTGCTTGAACCGCCCATAGAACCGATACCACGAATCTGAACGTTTGCCTCCCCAGAGGGAGAACCGTTGGAGGTGATGGTCATACCAGGAACCTTACCCTGCAGGGAAGCCATAGGGTCAGTGGTACTTGCCTTGAAATCCTTGGTCTCTACAACACCGACAGATCCTGTCAAGTCAGCCTTTCGCTGAACCTGATAACCCGTGATGACAACCTCATTCAGTAGTTGGGCATCGTCTTTCATGGTTACTGCCATACCGTTAGCGGCAGGCATCTCTACCGTCTGGTAACCGATGTACGAGAAGACGAGGGTCTTGCCAGACTCCACCTTCAACTTGAAGTTACCGTCGAAATCGGTAACGGTACCGTTGGTGGTACCTTTCTCCATGACTGTGGCACCGATGACGGGACCCGTTGCATCAGTCACCGTTCCTGTAATCTCCTGTTGCGCGTACATTATAGTACAAAGCATCAAGGAGAGGAAACTCAAAATGAATCTTTTTGCTTGTTTCATTTGTTTCATTTTTTGGTTAGTACTCTTGTTAACTTTTACTGCTGCAAAAGTACTTCTATTTATAGACGAGGGATAAAAAAGATGTTTCAAAGAACTAAAAAAATCGTTCAATGTAACATATTTGTTAGACTATGAACGATTTTTATTATCTCATCACTTGCCAGAGTTAGAGCCACCCAGACTTCAACACACGGTCTTCAACGATAGGGTGTCACAGGAAATGCCGCCACTGCATCCTGTTATATTCTTTGCCATCGATGATGGCGAACTTACTCCGTCTCGGCAAAAAAGAAATGAGTTTCTTTTGTTTTGCTCTCAACTTTTTGTAACTTTGACCTCGTCGAACCTACTTTGCACTCGGAAATGGAAAGAAAAGCAAACTTTCCTTTTGCATTTCTCTTGTTTTTTCGTAACTTTGCCATCGGTGATGGCAAACTTACTCCGTCTTGGCAAAAAAAGAAACGAGTTTCTTTGTTTTGCTCTCGACTTTTCGTAACTTTGTAACTCCAAAATGACCTAATGGGTTTAAGATTATAGCAATGCGACCATTTAAGTATTTATTACTTTTCATGTGCTTTGGCATCTGTGGACAAACAATGGCACAAAGAGGCATAGTCTCTTTTGTCAAGAAAGTGGGTACTCTGATTGACTCTATGTCTGTCAAGGGACTCGACCGCAATTATATTGAGGCTCCGACAAGACCCTGGCAGATTATCATAAGGGGTAATACGAACCAGAGTTCAGTAACCATGAATACCGAGGGTAATATCGAAGGTCTCAGTTATAGTGCCAAACCCTATCTTAAAACAAAGCCATCACAGTATGTCGGACTATGGGTCGGCTATCGAGGCTATGGCTTAGGATATACTATTAATGTAGGAGGCGACAAAGGTACTTATTTCACCTTAGGTGCCACTGGCGGATCGTATGGTGTCAATGTGCGCATCCACTCGTTTGAGGAGAACTCACCAGAATACGGTCTTGAGAGCGACCTTATTGCCGAAGAAGACAAGGACGATTGGAATGATATACATTTGAAAGATCCCATCAAGGTGCGTACCCTTATAGCCAATGGATACTATCTGTTCAATGGTAAACGATTCTCTTATGCTGCCGCCTACGACCAGTCGGTGCTGCAGAAGCGCTCAGCAGGTTCACTGATGGTGGGTGCGATGTATTTCTATGGTCGCATCGACTATTCGTCACCCTCTAATGGCGACCTGATATATCTGATGCATGGTCTGGGTCGTGTAAAACTATGGCAAGGCAGTGTCGGTGTGGGTTACGCTTACAACTGGGTACCTGTTCGTGGGCTGCTCGTCAATGCGATGTTCATGCCCATGCTGACTTTTGTCAACAAGATCAAGGTATACGGCTATGCTACCAACGTTGAGGAATTAATGGAGGATCCCACCTTCTGGAGCGAAAACATAGATAACGCCAAATGGGACGAGTGGTTTTATAATAATGTCCGTATAACACCTATGGGCGACAAGACATTCAATAGTGGCATAAAGGTTAATTTCGATGCCCGCCTGTCTGTGACTTATAACTTCGGACGATACTTCGTCAACGCATACGGGCAGTTCAATAATATGCGCTATAGCCATCAGAGCAGTTATGGTCATTTGAATGACTGGTTCATCAACACATCCATCGGCATACGACTATAATCTTGCCAAAGAATTAGGGGAAACTGAAATGAACCCAGAAAGTTTGGACAGGAAAAAGAGCATTCAGACAAAGAGTCCCCGATTTTCACGATTCCTTACCTGCGGCAGCGGGATTAAAGGATGTCTCCATTGCCCAATAATGGGCAAAGGAGGGTTCTTGCTGCGCCATCACCAGGATGGTCCGCAAGCATAGGAATCCTATTACCAACCGTTTTTTCACGATATTATAACGTTCAATATCGCTCCTTTATTTTATCGCTCCCCAAAAAACGTGCTGGCAGAGGACTGGGAATATTAACTGATTCCTGTGACGACAAAGCGTACCCCGCCGGTGTATTCCTGATCGAGGAAGACATGATAACCCATGGAGAGGGCGAGGCGACGGGCAAGAGGAAGACCGATGCCAAGGCTGTGCTCACTGGACGAGAGACGGACAAAGGGCTCGAAGATACGCTCCGCATCCTCGGAGGGGATGCCTGGTCCGTCATTGGTGACGGAGATGGAGTAGGTGCCGTCACCTTCGGCATGACAGCCCATCAGCACGGTACCGTCTGTGGCATACTTGTCGGCATTGTCGAGCAGGCAGTTCAGCAACTCCTGCAACAACGGACTGACACTGACAATCACGTCGTCTGCCACGTTGGTCTTGAATGCTATCTCCAAATGACGGTTCTTCTCAATAGAGGAGGGGTGAATATCGTAACTGTTCAACACTGAGCGTGCCAACTCATTCAGTCCTATCCGGACGTCTTTGGGTGTCGAAATGTCGTCGCCATAAAGACTGTAAAGCAGCATCTGATGGGTGGACGTGGAGACCCGATAGGCATTACGGCAGACATCAGTGCGTAACTGCATATACTCGTCCTGAGGAATCGTCCCGTTACTGTCAATGATCACCTCTACCGTACCTATCAGGGTGAGCAACGGTGAACGGAGTGCCTCACGGCAGACTTCCTTCTCCTCATCAGTGATACCCGATGTCCCTCGGGCATAGGAATCCAACACAGGGTCTAACAGCGACTCTACTGTCTTGGCTGCGGCGAGGATATCCTTATAGCGCTTGGGGCGCTCTTCTGGCTTCAGGCGGAAATCGGGGTTGTTGAAAATATGGGCATAGCCTCTCAGCACATTGATGGGGGACTCCAGCTTTTCCTGTATCGAGCTGACAAAGGCACGACGGATAGCCTGACCGGACTGGGTGCTGCGACGCGCCTCCTGCAACTGGAGGAACTGCTCTCTCAACCGGCGGTTCTTTTTGTGGCGGTAGACAAGCATACCTATGAGCAGGGCAATAATTGCCAGCGCCATAATACCGACTATCAATAATTGTATGCGACGGATATCTGCCTTCTCTTTCTCTGCCTGAAGCAGGTCGATGCTGCGACTCATATCCATCATCTGTATCTCCAAAGCCTCACGGTCATCAGCTTCCTTCAAGCTGTCCCTGAGCTCTGAGGCATGGAAGGCGCGCTCAAAGTCGCCCATCTGCTCGTAAACGTCAATACGAAGCTCTGTCGCTGTCATTGGCTCTCGGATGGAGTCACACCAGGCGAGGGCTCCCTGATAGTCTTTCCGCATCAGACAGCGGCACACCATCACCTGCTGGAGGTTGGCGGCATTGAACTGTGCCGGCTGTTGTTGGCGAATACTGTCGTATTGGGCAAAATAACGGTCGAAGGCGGCACGGTCGTCCATCTTATTGGCGATGATACAACGGTAGCCTAACACACCACTCTCATACATCGGGTTCTGCAGCATCTGCTGGGGTAGGCTGTCAAGGCATGCCATCGCATCGGCGGGACGATTGAAACTAAGCGACTGCGCCAACGACAGATAGGCATTGAAAACGCCTACAGGGTTCTTTGCGGCATCAATATCCTTAAGGGCACGGCGGAAATATTTCTCACCCATCTCCGGTTGGTTGCGACTAGTATAGAACAGTCCCATACCCATATTAGAAAGGTACAGATACTTCTCGTTGTGTCGGGCTTTGATATCGTCGGTAATCTTGTGGAGCTCGGTATAAGCACGATGGAAGTGCTTTTTATTCACCTCATAGATTACACGGTTGACCCATGTGCGGTAATATTTCTCCCAGTCCTGATGATTCTCCAAATAAAGCATAAATTCTCCGTGCGCCTTGTAGAACTCCGAGTCGCTACCGCTCATCTGTGCCTCATAGACGCGCTGAACCAATGCCTTCTCTTGTTCGTCAGGCTGCTGGACCGCTCCTTTCTGCTTGGCGGTGAGATTTAAACTCACCGCCAGCATGACAAGTGTCAAAACAATCTTTTCCAAAACCAACACCTTTTAATATTGCCTTAATTAATATTCTAGTTTCTCCTAAATGATATCGGAAGAAAGTAAGTGCAAAGGTACAAAAAAATTTCATTCCTGCAATAGTCAAAAGACTCTCTACATAACTTTTTGCTAATTTTGAAACAGTTTTTGCTAATTCTGAAACTCCATGTGCAAATCTTGGGACTCTTAATTGACGGAGGCGGCACCTTCGTCTCACTTGTGGCTTAAACTATATAAAAATATATAAAATGTGGTGCAGAGTGCGAGATATTTTGATGGTATTTCGT
>DEJF01000002.1:21800-23080 GCA_002353225.1 Prevotella sp. UBA2755
ATCCACTTTCGCCCAGTACATGACTCCATAACTGATACCTGTTCTTCGTCATTGCAAAAATACAACATTTCTTTCAAAAGACAAAATATTTGGACAGGAAAGTGGATCACTGAGAACCGTCCCCGATTTTTCTATGTCTTGTTATTGGAATTATTCTATATTCCCTTTGTTCTCAGTTTTGTTGCCATGGTATTCTATTCGATTTCCTTGTTTCAACATCTCTCGGGTGACGAATAAAGTGTCATATAAATGCTCATTGCATATCTCAGCCCAAGTATGATTTCGTGCTGTTTCCAACTTTATGACAAAGAGATATCCTTTGTGTTCTTTGTTATGCGAAAATAGAGAACCAAATTCTGCATAATTTGCCGTAGAATCTTGAGGAATGTAGTCATGTGGCCTTATTTCAAGCATTCCCTTTTCGTTAATAGTAGTCCATGTATAATCACACGTATCTCCAGAACATGGTAAGAACCGAAACCTACCACCGTAGACATTTATATAGACACTATCAATATTGTTGCTGAAAGATGCACCAATAAGTATTGTATCTGTTGTACAATTCTTTATTCTCATACTTTCCATGGTACACATAGGAAGACAAGAAGCAAGAAGCAACAAACAGGATGTCATTGATAGAATTATTCTCTTCATAGTTTTTCTACTAATTATTATGTGCAAAATTACTAAAAATATCTTAGTTACATATAATATTACCAAAACTTTAAGGTAAATATCTAGCCGCATTTATACGAAATCTATTAATCCAACTAATATTTACAGCAGGATACCCAGATTCCGGTCCAATCCAACTAGAATCATGGGGTCGGTTCTCAATGATCCACTTCTCCTAAGGATAGGTGAGCTCCTTTTTATATTTGGAAACAAGTTTTTGTCATTGTTATATTCAATTATAATACTGTGCAAAGGTATTTCTTTTATCTCTTTCTACAAAATATTTGGACAGAAAAGTGGATCACTGAGTCATCGACGAAGTCGCTTGCCAGAGCAAGAGTCCCCGATTTTTCCAGCCAAATTAATTACAATAAATGATCACTAGAACCGACCCCGTGATCCATCTGCATATTGTCTGCAAAGATGCGAAATAGAAATGAAAAAAGATGCATTATTTCACATTCTTCTTGCTTTTCTTGCAATTTTTTCCTAAATTTGCGGCGGTATAAAACTATAAACCAAAATGTTATGAACGAGAAGTTTCCATACGGCTATGACTTGAATGCCTATATCGACAAGGCATTCGAGCAGATGAAGGCTGACTT
>DEJF01000002.1:23256-29497 GCA_002353225.1 Prevotella sp. UBA2755
GCATCGATGTGGAAGCCTCCAACCGATGCAGCGGCGACTGGTTTCTGGAGTGCTATCAGATTCAGAAGCATGAGAAGGGCGGTTATTCGGTTTATGTAACGGCTGGCAATCGTTCGGCAGGCGGGTCAAAGACGGTCTTTATTCCTGCTTCCTATTTCAAGCTGAGTTGGGAAGAGTTCCTGAACAAGTATCTCGATTTGGCAACCCCCGGCTCTTTCTACGTAGGCAGGGCCGATCTCGAACGCGACCCTCGCATCAAAGAGTTCTTAGGCTTCTGAGGAGAATAATTGTAATTTGACAGGAGATATGAAAAAGATGACAATCGTAATGGTAGTTATGCTTGTTATGGCGGTATTTATGCCAACACATGCTTTTGCGGGAAGCAAGGACAGCGTGGAAGTTGATTTGCTTGACATCAGTGAAATGCCGAAGACAGCGGTGCGTCAGGGAAATGCTCATTTCCAGTATGCTGTATATGTCAATGTGGATAAGCCTGCAAGCGGTGAGGGCGAGATGGATGATGTGAGATCCGTTTGGCTTGCCAACGAGCGTTCTGGTACGGTCATCAAGGTCTGCGTCACTAATCCTAAGGCGGAAGCTCTGTGGAATAAGATGAGTGGCAAGGATGCCGATGGTGTTAGTGTCGCTCTCACTCAGATTGCAGCTGCCGATAAGGCCATGATAGCCCCAGGCGATGTGAGCAAGGTGATAGTCGAGGGCTGTCCCGATGGGCGCAATATATGGACCTACATCATCGATCCTTATCAAGGTACGGCTATACAACTGCCTTCTACTGAGGGCGTGATGAGTCTTGACTGGGAAAAGAAGGAAATCGTGGCAGCTTCCTATGGTTACGATGATGATGGAAGGTATTCCGTGAACAAGGCCTATTCACTTGAAGGAAAGTTCCTCCGTGAGGTTGGAGGGAAGGAAAGAGAATAATCCGAGTATAAACATTAATCGATACTATCATATGAAAAGACTATCATTAGCAATCATTTTCGCCTGCTTCACGCTGACCGTAGCTGCACAGGAAGGTTTCCGAGTGGACTACCAAGGGACACGCCCCACCATCAAAGACTTTGTGAAAGCCTATCTCACTTCTATCCTTTCCGAAGAAATAGAGGAGTGCGAAGCAGAGGGATTGGGCATCTACGAAAGCCTACAGCGTGCCATAACCAATAAGGAAAAGGGACTCCCGCTTAATGAGGGCGAGACGCTTACCATTGACACGAAAAACGGTTTTCTACTTTATGAGCAAGCACGGGATGAAAATCTCTCAAGGATCGAGATGTGCTTCTGGAATGAGTCAGACGGCAAGCATAAGCTCTTTGCAGATAACAATTGGTACTACCAGAATGGCAAGCCCATCTTGGGCCAGTTTGGCGGGCTCAATTTCCTCCGTTATAACAATTCCACGAAGAGAATGAGTTACATTAATGCCCCGGGCTTCGACGTGGAGGTATACGATAAAGCCTATGCCCTGCCTCGTACGGGGAAGGACATCATCGTCACGACGTGGCATGAAGATGGCAAGAAGACACAGAAGACACTGAAATGGAACGGTCACGGATTCTGCTACTGAATGCTTGCAATCTACAGCTCACCTTCGGGTGAGCTTTTTTCTTCATTTGATGTGACAAATTAGAGAAATTTGGGGGACGGTTCTCAATGATCCACTTCTCCTAAGGATAGGTGAGCTCCTTTTGTATATTTGGAAACAAGTTTTTTGTTAATGTTATATTAATTAATACTGTGCAAAGGTATTTCTTTTATTTCATAGGACAAAATATTTCACTAGAAAATGGATCATTCAGAACCCCAGCTTTCTTTACAATAAATGATCACTAGAACCGACCCCGTGATCCGGAAAGTGGATCAGTCAGAACCGTCCCGGATTATTTAGGTGAAACTTATAAATAATGGCAGTTGATTTCAACCGCCATTATTATATATTCGTGCCTGACTACTATTTTACAATCACTTTTCGTGTAGTACCATCAGACATTTTTACGATATTGATGCCACGCTGACTGTTTGTGTGTATTCCGTTGAGCGTGTAACGGGCAACGGGCTTAATAACCGTTAAGTGCGATGCGCTAATGCCAGTTGCAGCATCTTCTACTATTTTCGTAAACTTACCCCAGAAAGCATCGGCCTGATAAACAGCTTTACAGCCCGCCTGTACGTGCAAAGTGTATTGACTAAAGTCTTCACCAAACACCATTTCGCCAACAGTTGGAGGAGTTGTAGCAAGAACGGTGATGTCCTTCAACTGTGAATTACCCATGAATGAGTGTGAGCCGATACTCGCTACGTGGCTACCGATAGTAAGTTCTTGCAGTTCCGTACCGCAAAAACTATTTTCAGAAATGGCAGTGATACCATTACCTAAAACTAGTTTTTTTAAGGTCGGATTAATATTCAAGCCATATTCTGGAAGAGCGGTAATGCCATTACCGATAATCAGTGTCTCCAGATTCGGAGCTAACAAAGAACTGTATTCAATAGAGGTAACGTCGTCATTTATCGTCAGCGATGTGAGTGCCTCGCATCTGCTAAACACACCATCAGCAATGGCTGTAACACCAGCTGGGCTTGTGTAAGATGTCACAGTAGCATCAAGAACTCCTAACAATGTGGTCATGGCTTTATCATACAGGAAGCCGTCTTTTTTGGTTACGTATTGATTATTGTCAGATATTACAATGTCGAAAAAGTGATTGGATTCATTGTCGTAATTCCTACCGAGAACACTAACGATGACATCAGCAGGAACCATAGTACCAAGAGTGAGTGTCTCGAATTTAGGACATTTCATGACGATGCCAGAGCCTGTACTCCAAGACGTCACACCACCAATTGTAGCCTTTTGGAGATTGGGGAGGAAGCGAAAAAGGGTTCCAACACCATGACTATCGGCTATAGTTTTCACATTATTGCCGATGATGACATTTGTCAAATGCTGTTGGTAACCGAAAACATTATATGCAATAGTCTCTACACCATCTGGGACTGTATATTCAGTTTCTGTTTTACCAGCAGGATATGCATAGATGGTCTTTCCGTCTTTGCTAAACAGCACACCGTCAATGCTGGAGAAGTTTGCATTACCTGCCTCTACGTTAATGGAAGTTAGAGATGTACATCTGTAAAACGTACCACCCACTTTGTATTCATCACCGATAAACGTGATATTTTTGCCGATGGTGATGGTAGCGAGGTTTTCGCACTCTTCGAATGCTTCCTTACCAATTGTCGTTACCGTTTCAGGTATCGAGATAGAGGTGATAGTGCTTTCCTCAAAGGCTTCATCGCCAATACCTGTCACAGTATAGGTCGTGCCACCGTAACTCACACTACTGGGTATTACGAAATCTCCGGAATAGACAGACTTAGAATCTGTTTTCAAAGCCCAAAATTCACAATTCGTAGTACCTGAGATAATCTTGTAGGCTTTGTTGTCTACTACAAAATCATGACTGTCTTTTGCATGAGCTGTTGCCATTAATGACAACAATAACAAGGTAAATAATTTCTTCATACTCTTTTGTTTTTAAGTTTGTACTATTGTTTCTTGTCTTGGCGGCTTGCACAAACTTATGGAAATAAGAATAGCGCAGATTCGCCATATATCTGTCAGGCTCTGCACAGCCTTATATCCACTATGGAGAAGTCTACGCTATAGGGCGCATACTCCAATGTGGATATAATTGCTCTTTTATTCTTCGAGGTGCAGATTCGACAGATAATTGAGCTAACAAAATGTCATGTCTCTTGCGAAACACAATGCAAAGATAGTAATTTGATTTGGATTTTTTTCCATTATATTGTAATTTTTACGAAAAATATCAGTTTTCTTTAGTTTTTGGTGTAAAGCGGAGTCTAGCATATCATCTCTATCAACTCACTTATAACAGAGAATTGACTGTACTTCCCCATGCTCAGTGCATGAGGGGAAAAGAAACACAAACAATATGAGAAAATACCCCAAACGCTTCATGCCTGCAAAGATACGTCTTTTATCTCATTCTACAAATGACTGGACAGGAAAGTGAATCATTCAGAACCGTCCCCAAATTATCTTTGTGAGTTATCTTTTGCTTATCGGGAAAACCGACCCCGTGATCCTTTCTTTTACTAGGGTTGAAGAATAGCCCAGATAGCTGAAATATATAAAGACAGTAAATGGCACCACCCACCTAAGAGCACAATTTATAACGAGCCAGCTGACAATAAGTGTCGACTGGCTCTTTTGTGCGGAGTCTCACATGTGGAATCCGCGGCTTCGGGTTAGCTGTCGTTCTTCCTTCATATCCTGGGCAATATCAGAGAGTTGTCCCTTCACACGCTCACATTCATATAGTTTCAGAAGGGGAGTGAGGCATTGTAGACAGTACCTGCGGCTTCCTCCTTATCGGAGTGGCCATTCATATAGCGTTTGATGTCGCCCTCCTGACGATAGCTGAAACTACGATAGCTAGACTGAATATAATCAATAACAGCCTTAACAGCACCTCTTAATAGATCTGAAAGGGTTGACAGATAATGACCAAGCCGTTCGCGATAATCATTGATAATGCGTTTTTGCTGATTGATTATTCTGTCTTGCCACAAGTCATCCTGCTATTGGTGGAACAGTTCACCTATGTTTTAGCCTAAAATTCATCGACTTACGATCTTCCCCAACCTGTCTTTTTCTTCGTGCCGTCCCAATTGGTAAGCTCACCGTTGGAACCGCCACTACCTGAACTAATACCACCTCTGCGCCAGCGACAAGGAAGTACTACCCTGTAAAGTCGACATATATGGTATCTCTATACGGTAAACATCCTGCTCCTCAATGACAGGTTCCTTGCCATTAGCGTATGGAGGAGTGTACTTGAACATCTTTTCATACCACTAGCCAGTTATTCAAAGATATCGTAAAAAAAGAAGGATTTATTTGGTGGGATAAAAATTTATCCCTATATTTGCATCAAAAAGTGAACATATGCCCACAATACTCTTAGCGTTTGGATTGCGATTCTACTTCTATTCCGAGGAGCACATGCCCATTCATGTCCATGTGGAGAATGCTGATGGACGTGCAAAGTTCTCTCTAGAACCGGCTGTTGAACTTATCAAGAATGAAGGGATGAAGCCAAAAGATTTAAAGAAGGCCAAGGCTCTGTGCGAGACTTTTCAAGAAGAGTTCATAGAGAAATGGCATGAACACATGGATGATAACGATGAATAATTATGGCAAAGATTGAAAAATTATGGTTTGACGCCAATCGCATTTATTTGTTGACAGATTCCGGCGAGACTTTAAGTCGTCCGCTGGAAGCATTCCCTGTATTGAAAGAAGCTTCCGAATCAGAGCGACTTGATTTCAAAATTGGACGATTTGGTGATGACATACGTTGGGAGAAGTTGGATGAAGACGTACATTTATCTAGTTTTTATGATGTCGTTGAACCTAATCCTGACAATGAGGTCGCAAGAATTTTTGGCCGATTCCCTCAGATTAATGTATCAGAAATGGCCAAGTATATCGGTATTAACAAAAGTCTACTGGCCAAATATATTTATGGTATCAAAAAACCCAGTAGTAAACGAATGCAGGAAATCAAGCAAGCATTTCATCTGATGGGGCAGGAATTGATTGCCATTTGATACTCTAAAAACACCAGCGAGACAAATAAATAAAAATTGTTTATCTCGCTGGTATTAAATGTTTTAGACTAAATAAAGCCTACTAATACTCATCTTCGTTGAAAACTTGGTTTCCGACGATTCTATACTGATTTTCAATCACTTGCATCATTCTTAACTATTTTTAGCCAAATTAACCGCACGGTCTAAGGAGGTCAGAGGCGATTCATTGGCGGGTTCGACAAACTTATTATCTATTCTCATTTGCTTCTTTGCGCTGGCAAAGATACGATAATTTCGGCAAAAAACAACAATTTTCGTCCACAAATTTGCTTTTTATATATTATTAAATAGGTAAAACAGCAAAAAAACTAAATTTCTGTGCATTTATTCATAGAAAATTCGTACCTTTGCCATCGTGATTCGTATGAGTCACGAATCTTTATTGCTCAATTATCCTGCCGAACTTGCACCTCGAAAGGGATTTAACGAGCAAAACCAAGTACACATTGGAGCTGCGCTTTATGCGCAGACTTCATTCCATAGTGTATTTGGGGCTGTGCAAGGCCTGGCAGGATATATGGACTGTTCCTGCACACTTTTC
>DEJF01000033.1:0-26836 GCA_002353225.1 Prevotella sp. UBA2755
GAAGTGCTTTCGGTACAAAACACCCATGATTTCTCCATTGACAAAACAAGTTGTGTTGTTCCGATAAGGATGATCTTAATCAATGATAGGGATGCCTTCTTTGAGAACAAAACAACTTGTTTTGTTCCGAAGCCCCATACCTCCTGCCTGTGAAGGAGCCGCTTCCTCGGTGCGAAAGAAAAAATCCTATGACCCCTACGAAGGCATCAAAAACAACGATAGGAGGCGTTGGAGCCTCCTATCGCTATCATGTCATGCTTTGATTATACCAAATGCTCGATGAGATCAGCACGCTCACCAGGCAGCATATCGATGACAGGAATCTCGATCATCGTGTAGCAACCAGGTTGCTGACGCATAGAGGCACGAGCCACATTGACGAGCACCTGAGCCGTGAGGGCAGGGTTGTTGATACTCATATTGAACTCCAAACGCTGGTTCTGTGTCTTACCACTCACACCCTTGCGGACGAGGTTGACACCATGTCCCATATCCTTCACGGCATCCACCGACTCGACAGCGAAGACATGCGTCTCGTCATTAGCGAAATAAGGGTCAGCCTTGATGGCGGCAGTCACGTCCTCCAACTTGGCACCATCCTCCAACTCAACATATACCATACGGCGATGGATACCCTCACCCAAGGGAATTGTCATGGATAACGCATTCTTCACACCTGCCTTGGAACGGACACAGACAGAGTGACCCATGGACATGCCAGGACCAAAATTCGTGTAACTCAAGCCTTTAGGAGCAAGACTCTGCATCAGGGTGCGGACGATAGAGTCAGAACCCGGGTCCCAACCTGCGGCAATCACGCTGACGGTATTCGTCTGCTTGTTAATTTCCATCAGCCGCTCACGATAGCCACGGATATTGGTATGGATATCGAAAGAGTCAACAGTATTGATACCCAAAGGCAGGATCTGCTTGGCATACTCCTCACACGAACGGGTTGGCGTTGCAAGGATAGCGACATCCACATCCTTCAGTTCCTTGATATCCTTCACAACCTCATAGGGAGCCAGTTCTGCAGGTTTGTCGGCGGCTCCGTTTCTGCGTACTACTCCTGCGATCTCGAAATCGGCTGAAGCCTCCAGAGCCTCAATGGTAAACTTGCCGATATTGCCGTAACCAACGACGGCAGCGCGAATCTTTTTCATAACGTTTCTATCTTTATTTAGTTGTTTTTATGTTCTGCCTTTGCAAGCAAAGCGCACCAAAAGAGCGATTGCGGTTGCAAAATTACACTTTTTCGACGAAAAACGTAACGAAAAGGAAGAATATTTTCTAAAAAAGTAACCATTTGTTACAATCCGTTTCTATTTGGGCACAAAATACAATAAATCGAAAGCAAAATGCGTTTATTAGATTGTATTAATACAATAACGTACGTATGATAGATTACATTAAGGGTGAGTTGACAGAACTTTCCCCTGCATTGGCAACCGTTGAAGCCGCAGGAGTGGGATATGCGTTGAATATCTCGCTGAACACATTTAGTGCCATCCAAGGTAAGAAAGAGGTGAAACTCTATGCCTATGAGTCGATCCGCGAGGATGCCTATGTGCTTTACGGTTTTGTAAACAAGAAAGAGCGCGAGATGTTCGAGTTGCTTATCTCCGTCAGTGGCGTGGGTCCCAACACGGCACGCATGATGCTCTCGTCGATGAGTGTGCAGGAACTCTGTGCCGCCATCTCAACAGGTAATGAGCGTATCGTGAAGGGCATTAAGGGTATTGGCAAGATGACCGCCCAACGCATCATCGTAGACCTGCGTGACAAGATTGTCGCCTTAGGTATTGCTGACGAGATACCAGCAGGTGGAACGATGGCCACACCTGTCAACAGTGCCGTCAAAGACGAGGCTGTTGCCGCCCTCACCATGTTAGGATTCTCCCCTGCCCCCACCCAGAAAGTGGTGGTCGCCATCCTGCAAGAGCATCCCGATGCTCCTGTAGAGCAGGTGGTTAAACTCGCCCTCAAACAAATCAAATAGGTTTTGAGTAAACGGGTTGTCTATATCGCCGCTATCCTGCTGAGCATCAGCACCTTCGCTGTGACACCGCAAGATGACAAGACGCAGAAACAGAAAAAGGAGACTGCGCCTAAGGAGCAACCTGTGCTTGCCGAGGACGAAACCATCCCAGACTCTCTGCTTCATCCCCGTTGGAAAATCAAGAAGACCACACCAGTATTTGTCGCAGACCTCGACAGTTCCGCCGTTGACCTTCGTATGCCCGACAATATCAAGCAGCACGCCGAGTATGACGACTCCACAAATGTCTACCTGATAGGTTCGAAGATAGGCAGTTCCTACCTGAACACTCCTATCCTGATGTCACCAGAGGAATATAAGGAATGGAGTCGGCAACGAGAACTTCGCAGTTTCTTCCGACAGAAGAACGCAGCCAACTTTGCCGCCAAGGGCAAAGACAAGTTTGACTTCGCTGATATGCACTTCGACTTAGGACCGGCCGAAAAGATTTTCGGTCCTGGTGGTGTACGTATCAAGACACAAGGTACCGCCGAACTCAAACTGGGTGCCAACTTCAAGAATATCGACAACCCCTCACTACCTGAGCGCAACAGAAGGACGAAAGCAATCGACTTCGACGAGAAAATCAACTTGAACGTAACGGGTAAGGTTGGCGACAAGGTCAATATGAACCTGAACTACAACACGGATGCCACCTTCGACTTCGACACCAAGAACATCAAACTGCGTTATGAGGGCAAGGAGGATGAGATTATCAAACTCATCGAGGCTGGTAATGTCACTTTCCCCACTAACAACTCCTTAGTCAAGGGAGCCTCCAGTCTGTTTGGTGTGCGTACAGATATGCAGTTTGGTAAACTGAAACTGCAGACGGTCTTCTCGCAGAAGAAGTCCACCACGACCAGTGTGTCATCGAAAGGCGGTGTGCAACTGACGCCCTTCGAACTGAACGTCGCTGACTATGAGGAGAACCGCCACTTTTTCCTTGCCCAGTATTTCAGGGAGCACTATGATGCCGCCATGCAGCATCTTCCTAACCTCATGACCGGAGTCCAGATTACCCGTGTGGAGGTTTGGATTACCAACAAGACAGGTACGACGGCTAACACACGTAACATCATCGCCTTCACAGACCTCGGCGAGAGCACGTCCTCACGATGGGGAAGCGGTAGTGGCATTTCCGCCGTTCCCAGCAACAACGCCAATAGCGAGTATGGCGATATGACGACGACATACGCTGAAGCACGTAATATCGAGCAGACATCCAGCGTGCTTGATAATATCAATAATTTCCAAGGTAGCGTGGATTATGAGAAACTCGCTTCCGCACGACTGCTGAACAGTTCGGAGTACACCGTCAACACGGCAATGGGATATATCTCCCTCAAGACAGGTATCCAAACAGACCAGGTCCTTGCCGTCGCCTATGAGTTCACCTACGGGGGAGCCACCTATCAGGTGGGCGAGTTTGCCAGCGACCGCACCAATGCCAGTGAGGCATTATATGTCAAGTCTCTGAAGAACACCAGCAATAACCCACAGCAGAAGAACTGGAATTTGATGATGAAGAACGTCTATTACCTCGCCTCTAACGTGGAGAAAACCAAGTTCCGCCTCGACATCAAGTTCCAGAGTGATACGGCAGGTGTCTACCTGACCTATATCCCGGAGGTGAAGGACATCACACTGCTAAAAGGATTAGGCTGTGACCGTCTGGACAATAACAACCGCGCCCACCCTAACGGCTATTTCGACTTCATAGAAGGATATACCGTCAGCGAAGGACGTGTTTTCTTCCCTTCCGTCGAACCATTCGGCAAGACCCTCCGTGACTTCCTGAAAGCCAATGGCGTATCGGCTGACAAAATCGAGAAATATGCCTTTAATGAACTTTACGACACAACCCGTACGGCCGCAAAGCAGATGACAGACAAGAACAAGTACCTGCTAGTGGGACAGTTCAAAGGGACCTCGGCTAATGTCATCTCGTTGGGAGCCTATAATGTACCTCAAGGCTCTGTTGTTGTGACGGCAGGCGGTGTCATCCTCTCTGAAGGCTCAGACTATAGTGTTGACTACTCGGCTGGTGAGGTCACTATCCTGAACCAAAGCATCATTGATGCTGGTACCAGTGTCAACGTCTCTTTGGAGAGCAACACGGACTACGGTATGCAGCGTAAGACGATGCTGGGAATGAACTGGGAGTATGACTTCTCGAAAGACTTGCAGTTAGGAGGTACTTTTCAATATCTCACAGAGCAGACTCTGACCTCCAAGGTAACGATGGGCGCAGAACCTCTCCGTAATATGCTATGGGGACTGAACATCAACTGGAAGCATGAGAGCCAATGGCTCACCAACATGCTCAACAAACTGCCGTTCCTGCATTGCACACAACCCTCACAAATCTCCTTCACGGGAGAGTTTGCCCAACTGGTTGCAGGACAGGCAGGAGGCACACAGGACAATGCCTCCTACATCGATGACTTCGAGAATGCGAAGAACGGTATTGATGTCAGTGAGCCGAAAGCATGGACCATGTCGAGTGTCCCCACCATGTTCAAGGAGTATAACGACAAGGACTCGGTGACGAGTGGTTTTAACCGCTCGTTGCTCGCATGGTATAACATCGACCCGATCTTTACCTATCGCTCTTCCTCCCTGACGCCCAGTCATATCAAGAGCGACTTAGAGCAGTTGTCCAACCACTACGTCCGTGCCGTCTATGTCAGTGAACTGTATCCTAACCGCCAGCAAAGCACCTATAGTGGAGCAACAGCGACTTTGCCAGTCCTTAACCTTGCCTTTTATCCCCAAGAGCGAGGAGCCTATAACCTGAATACTGAAATTGACATCAACGGCAGGCTGACCAACCCACAACAGCGATGGGGAGGTATGATGCGTAAACTGGATACTAACGACTTTGAGACCGCGAACGTAGAGTATATTGAGTTTTGGATGATGGATCCCTTCATCTATACCTCCCAACAGGCAGATGCCTCAGAATATGGAGGAGACCTGTATATCAACCTGGGTGAGGTCAGCGAGGACATCCTGCGTGACGGCAAGAAATTCTACGAGAGCGGCATGCCTGTTGACGGTACAGGAACATTCTCAAGGACCGCATGGGGTAAGGTGCCTGTACAACCTACCCAGACTTACGCCTTCGCCACCTCCTCTGGCGCACGAGCCAAACAAGATGTCGGATTCAATGGCTTGACTGACGAGGAAGAGCGCTCACAGCCAGCCTACGCCAATTTCCTCAACAGCGTAACCGTCAATGACAGTGTACGTGCAGCATGGAACGCCGACCCTGCCAACGACAACTATCACTACTATCGTGGTGCCGACCTTGACGCGCGACAAGCCTCTATCCTCGATCGCTATAAGCGTATCAACATGCCACAAGGTAACTCGCCTGACAGTGACCAGCAGACGGAAGGTTACGACACGAGTTATAAGACCTTCCCTGACGTAGAGGACATCAATCAGGACTATACCCTGAACGAGTACGAGCGTTATTTCCAATATAAGGTAAGTATCCGTCCTGAAGATATGCGTCTGGGCTATAACCATATTACGGATGTCCGCGAGGCAAGTGTAGCCTTGCGTAATGGTAGCCGAGAAACAGTGAAATGGTACCAGTTCCGTATTCCTCTAGACCAGTATGACGATTGTGTGGGTAATATCAGCGACTTCACCAGTGTGCGCTTCATGCGTATGTTCCTCACCCAGTTCAAGCACCCCATTGTTTTGCGTTTCGGATCACTCGATCTGGTACGCGGCGAGTGGCGTATCTATCAGCAGCAGTTATCCAATGTCGCAGAAAGCGGTACCTTGGAGGTCAGTGCCGTCAATATAGAGGAGAATAATGACAAACGCCCAGTCAACTATGTGCTACCTCCTGGTATCAGCAGAGTAACAGACCCCTCACAGCCACAGTTGGTGGAGGAGAACGAGCAGTCGATGAACATGATTGTACGCCATCTCGCCCCCGGTGAGTCGAAGGGAGTCTATAAGAACACCATGCTGGACCTGCGCCGCTATAAGCACCTGCAGATGTTCACACACGCTAACCACCTGATAGACGACACCAACTTGAAGGATGGCGACCTTGCTCTCTTCGTCCGCTTGGGTAATGACTACAAGAACAACTACTATGAGTACCTGATTCCGCTCTCGTTGACCCCAGACCGCAATGACTATAACAAATACAAGGTGGAGGACTGCCGCGCCGTATGGCCTGAGGATAATATGCTGGACATGGATCTCACGCTGTTTACTAATCTAAAGAAAGAACGCAACAAGTCACGTGCCAGTGGTGGTGCGTCCTTCAACCAACTATACTCTTCGGCTGATCCTAACCATCCAGGCAATACCGTCAGCATCATGGGTAACCCCACATTAGGAGAGGTAAAAACCATGATGATTGGTGTTCGTAACATCTCCAGCGAACAGAAATCTGGAGAGGTGTGGGTCAATGAACTTCGCCTGATGGACTTCAATAATAAAGGCGGATGGGCGGCAAGCGGTGCACTGAACGTACAACTGTCGGATGTCGGTTCTATCAACATGACGGGTAAGATTATGACGGCTGGTTTCGGAGGACTGGAGGAGGGTATCCTGCAACGCTCCACGGACGACTACAAGACCTACTCTATAACTGCGAATATCGAACTGGGTAAGTTCTTCCCTGACAAAGCGAAGGTCAGCGCCCCACTTTACTACTCCGTCACCAAGGAGGAGAAACGCCCGAAATACAATCCGTTGGATACTGATATGGAACTGAAAGACGCCTTGGATGCTGCCGCGAACAAACACGAGCGCGACTCCATCGAGAGTATTGCGGTCACCAAGACAACCAACACCAACTTCTCCTTGTCGAATGTTCGTGTCGGTATCAAAACCAAACGTCATCCAATGCCGTATGACCCTGCCAACTTCTCGTTCTCCTACAGTCATTCCCATCGCTATACCAGTGGTGAGACGACTGTCTATGAGAAAGAGGACCAGTGGCGAGGCTCCCTTAGTTACAATTACACCCCCGTCTATAAGCCATGGGAACCCTTCAAAAAGAGCAAAAGTAAATCAAAATGGATGCAGTATCCCAAACAGTTCGGGCTTAACTGGTTACCACAGAACATATCGTTTAATACGGAAATGCTGAGGACTTATTACGAACTACAAGAACGAGACATGGAAGATCTGGGAGGACAAAAACTACCAGTCACATGGAGTTCACAATTCCTTTGGAACCGTGAGTTCTCTATCCGATGGGACCTCACTAAGAACCTGCACATGAACTTCCAGTCGGCTACTCATGCGGAGATTGAGGAGCCATACGATGAACGACCGATCAACAAAGACCTCTACCCAGACCGTTATGAGGCATGGAAGGACTCTGTATGGCATAGTATCACCCGATTTGGCGTCCCTCTGGATTATCGCCAGCAGTTTACTGCTTCCCTACAACTGCCACTTAATAAGATTCCTATCTTCGACTGGGTGACCAGTGACGCCACCTATAATGCCACATACGACTGGGTTCGTGGTACCGACCTTGAGAATGGAACGAACTTAGGAAATACCATTGCGAATACCCGCCAGTTGAATATCAACGGTAACTTCAATATGGAGACGCTCTATAACCATATTCCTTTCCTCAAGAAAGCCAATGAGCGGTTTAAGAAGTCTACAAACACCAAGACAAAGACCAAAAAGACGACCAAGGATAAAAAAGCCAAACAAGACAATAAAGAGGAGAAGATCCTACCCAAAAACAAAAATGCCTGGCAGAAGGAGGTCACCTTGTTGGCAGACTCCTCCATCATTGTCAATCACGGCAAAAAATCGAAGAAACTAAACGTTATTGCCAAAACGAAGGACGGTAAGAAGTACGCCTTGAAGTATAAGGTATTGGACGACAACCGCATCCGCATTAACAACCGTGATACAATACAACTGATGTTGAGTATCTCACCCAAGCCAGCGGCAGATAAGCAATGGTGGTACAAACCTGCACAATCCGCGGCGCGTGTACTGATGATGGTACGCTCGATCGGTATTTCCTACCGTAACCAATATTCTATGTCCATCCCTGGTTTCATGCCTAATATCGGCGATGCTTTCGGTCAGCGGACAGGCGGTGTAATGGCACCAGGCTTAGGTTTTGCCTTCGGTTTGGTGGATGACAGTTATCTGCAAAAGGCAAAAGATAATGGTTGGTTGCTGGATAATGAAAACGTGGCGACTCCTGCCACTACAAATCTGACGAAGGACTTACAGATCAGAGCCACCTTGGAACCCGTCCGTGATTTGAAGATTGACCTGAATGCAAGTCGGACGGAGACCAAG
Organism: Prevotella sp. UBA2755; assembly: GCA_002353225.1. Taxonomy (GTDB): domain Bacteria; phylum Bacteroidota; class Bacteroidia; order Bacteroidales; family Bacteroidaceae; genus Prevotella. The sequence goes on from DEJF01000033.1 coordinate 8,354, forward strand.
GCACGCTCTATCCAGTATATGTACGAAGGAATGCCGACAACCCAAAGCGGAACATTCACGATGACGACGATCTCACTGAAATCGGCACTGGAAGGTATCGGGGATGCTAATAGCGGTTTCCACTCTGCCTCTTTCGAGAGATTCTGCAATATGCTAAGTTCCTATCAGCAAAAGGCAGAGGCGAAATATGGCACAACAGTAGACCCTTATAGTGCCAGTGTGATGATTCCCGCCTTCCTCTCCGCCTACACCAGCAGCGGTGGCGGCAACCTGAGTTTCTTCCCTGCCCTAACTCGCTTGTTGCCAAACTGGACTATCCGCTATACTGGTCTGTCTAAACTGCCATGGTTCCGTGACGTGTTCAAGAGTGTCACCCTCAATCACTCGTACAAGAGTATTTATGCTGTAGGAAGTTATACGGCAAATACAGGCACCAGTTCACTTTTAGGCTATAACGTACCTACCGTCAGCCTCAACGAGTCATTCTCCCCATTACTTGGTATAGACCTGACATTCAACAATAATCTTACGGCAAAGGTGGAATACCGTACCACTCGCGTCCTTAACCTCTCTATGACGAGTATCCAGATTAACGAAAGCCGGTCGAACGACTGGGTGATAGGACTTGCCTATAAGATCAGCGACTTTAATATCTTTGGAAGCAACGGCAACCGCAAGGTGAAGAAGGCACAGCGGGGAAAGAAAAATGCCAATAAAGAGGATAGCAGTACGACAAAGAGCGCGCCAAAGACAGGTGTCAACCATGACCTGAACCTGCGCCTTGACTTCTCGTTGCGCGACCAAGCCGCCATTACCCGTGATATCGCTACACAGACAAGTGCCGCCAACAGTGGTAATACCGCCCTAAAGATATCCTTCATGGCAGATTACACCCTATCACGTCTGTTAACGCTGAGTGCTTATTATGACAGACAGACGAACACCCCATTACTGTCGGCAAGCAGTTATCCTACCACCACACATGACTTCGGTTTGTCACTGAAATTCAGTCTGACACGTTAAATTTCATTCTTTTTTCTTTGTCCTTTTCCCACTTATTAGTATCTTTGTACCCAAATATATATAATAAGGTGGAATTACTCAATCACATCAAATATCCCGACGACCTCCGTAAGTTGTCGGTCGACCAACTTCCAGAACTTTGTCAAGAACTTCGCGAGGATATCGTGAAGGAACTTTCCGTGAATCCTGGACATCTTGCATCCAGCCTTGGTGTCGTGGAACTGACAGTGGCACTACACTACGTTTACGACACACCAGAGGACCGTATCGTATGGGATGTCGGGCATCAGGCTTATGGACACAAGATCCTGACAGGACGCAGAGAGCAGTTCTGTACGAATCGTAAACTGGGTGGCATCCGTCCTTTCCCCTCTCCTTTGGAGAGTGAATATGACACCTTCGCCTGCGGACATGCCAGTAACTCAATCTCTGCGGCATTAGGAATGGCTGTCGCAGCGAAAAAGACTGGTATCAATGACAGACGCGTCGTCGCTGTTATTGGTGATGGAGCACTGAGTGGCGGACTTGCCTTTGAGGGGCTTAACAACGTGTCATCCTCTCCGAATGACATGCTCATTATCCTCAACGACAATAACATGTCGATTGACCGTTCCGTAGGAGGTATGAAGCAATACTTGCTCAACTTAAGCACCAACGAGACTTATAACGCTATGCGTTTCAAAGTATCTGGCTGGATGCACCGTGTAGGATTGTTACCAGAGGACCGTAGGAAGGGACTTATCCGTCTGTCTAATGCCATGAAGAGTGCCATCTCCCACCAACAGAATATCTTCGACGGAATGAATATCCGTTACTTCGGACCTTTTGACGGACATAACGTCAAGGAACTGGTTCGTATTCTCCGCCAGATGAGAGACATGAAAGGTCCTAAACTGCTGCATCTCCACACTCAGAAAGGACATGGTTATGCTCCTGCGGAGAAAGATGTCACCACTTGGCATGCTCCTGGCAAGTTTGACCCAGAGACTGGAGAGCGATTAGTGGATAAAGACCCCAACAAGCCCCAGAAATATCAGGATGTCTTTGGGCATACCCTTCTGGAACTTGCTCAACAGAATCCAAAGATTGTCGGTGTCACACCCGCCATGCCATCCGGATGCTCTATGAATATCATGATGAAGGAGATGCCTGACCGTACCTTTGATGTGGGTATTGCCGAAGGACATGCTGTCACCTTCTCAGGTGGTATGGCTAAAGACGGACTGATACCTTTCTGTAATATCTACAGTGCTTTCTCCCAGCGTGCCTTTGACAATATTATCCATGATGTCGCATTGCTTAACTTGCATGTCGTGTTCTGCTTCGACCGTGCCGGTATCGTAGGGGAAGACGGTCCTACACATCATGGAGCCTTCGATTTAGCGGCACTCCGTCCTATTCCTAACTTAACCATCTCCTCTCCCATGGACGAACATGAGTTACGGCGACTGATGTTTACGGCACAGTTACCTGACAAGGGACCGTTTGTCATCCGTTACCCAAGAGGTGGTGGTGTCCTGTTAGACTGGCGGTGTCCTTTCGAAGAGATCAAAGTAGGTACAGGCAGGAAAATGAAAGACGGTAAGAAAGTTGCTGTTCTCTCCATTGGTCCGATAGGTAATAATGTGACCGAGGCGGTGAAAGGTACTGATGCCGCACATTATGATATGCGGTTCCTGAAACCTATTGACGAGATTATTCTCGAAGAGGTCGCACAGCAGTATGAGCATATCATCACCGTAGAGAATGGTGTCAAGAGTGGAGGTTTAGGCTCTGCCGTCCTGGAATGGATGAACGACCACGGCTATTACCCTCGCATTACCCGTCTCGGTATGCCTGACACTCAGTTTGTGGAGCATGGCACCGTAGATGAACTACAACACATTGTTGGATTAGACGTAGCAAGTATTAGAAAAGCAATAGAGTCATGAAGATTGTGATTGCCGGTGCAGGTGCCGTAGGAACTCACCTGTCAAAACTACTATCACGCGACCATCAGGATTGTGTGCTGATAGACGCAGATGCCTCCCGACTGGCAGGTCTTGACGGACGTTATGACATCATGACGATTCAAGGTTCCCCGACAAGTATCAGGACCTTAAAGGAGGCAGGGACAGAGTCTGCCGACCTCTTCGTGGGTGTTACTCCTGACGAAAGCAAAAACATGAACGCATGCAGTATTGCCCATGCCTTGGGTGCCAAGAAAACGGTAGCACGTATTGACAATTATGAGTATCTTGCCCCCAACCTGAAACCTTTCTTCGAGAAGATGGGTGTCAACTCCCTTATCTATCCTGAGGTACTGGCAGCCATTGACATTACCAACGGCTTGAAGATGTCGTGGGTCAGACAGCGTTGGGATGTTCATGACGGTGCCTTAGTGATGCTAGGTATTAAGTTACGGGAGACCTGTGAGATACTCAACCAGCCTTTGAAAAACCTCTGCGGTCCCGACGACCCATATCATATCGTAGCCATCAAACGTGATGGAGAGACCTTGATACCCAGCGGTAACGACAAGTTATGTGTCAACGACCTCACTTATTTCATGACGACCAGTGAATATATCCCCTATATCCGCAAGATATCGGGAAAGGAGCACTATGCTGATGTCAAGAACGTGATTATCATGGGAGGAGGTAAGACTGCCGTCCGTGTCGGTCTGACGCTTCCCGACTACATGAATCTGAAAATCATTGAGAAGAGTGAGCGACGCTGTGAGCAGTTGAATGAGTTGCTCTGCGACACCGACACCATGATTATCCATGGCGATGCCCGTGACCTCGGACTATTACAGGAGGAGGGTATCGACAACACACAGGCATTTGTTGCCTTAACAGGTAATGCAGAGACCAATATCCTCGCTTGCCTGACTGCCAAGCGACTGGGAGTCAGGAAGACGGTAGCGATGGTGGAGAACCTCGACTATGTGGAGATGGCAGAGAGTCTTGATATCGGTACGATTATCAATAAAAAGACTGTTGCCGCCAGTCATATCTACCAGATGATGCTGGATGCTGATGTCAGCAATGTACGTTCTTTGATGATGGTTGACTCCGATGTCGCTGAGTTCATTGCTGCAGAAGGTTCTAAAGTCACCAAGAAACCTGTCAAAGACCTGGGCTTACCCTTTGGTGTGACCATAGGTGGTTTGGTACGTAATGAGGAGGGCATCCTCGTCAACGGTAACACACAAATCATGGCAGGCGACTCCGTGATGGTTTTCTGCCATGAGCAGAACCTCAAGAAAGTTGAGAAGTATTTCAAGTCAAACGTATTATGGTAAACTTCCCCCTGATATACAAGATCATCGGTTCTTTGCTCCTGCTATTAGGAACATTGCTAACCTGTTGTACGGGTATATCATTCTATTATATGGAGGACGACATGATGGCATTCCTGCTATCTACGCTGTTTACTTTCAGTTGCGGTTTTATCCTCAAGTTCTTAGGAAGGAATGCCAACAACAACCTGAGTCGTCGTGACGCTTATCTCTTAGTCACGCTGACCTGGACGATCTTTAGTCTATTCGGCATGATTCCTTTCCTGATAGGCGGATACATCAGTAATGTGACTGATGCTTTTTTTGAGACCATGTCGGGATTCACTACGACAGGAGCGACCATCATAGATGACGTGGAATGGATGCCGCACGCCATTCTGTTCTGGCGTACACAGACCCAATGGATAGGTGCCTTAGGAATTGTGTTCTTCACAATAGCCATTCTTCCCTCTATGGTAGGAAACGGCAGTGTGAAGGTCTTTGCCGCTGAGGCGACAGGTCCTATCAGGGCGAAGATGCACCCACGTCTCTCTACGACGGCTAAATGGATCTGGTCTGTCTATTCCGCGTTGACCATCGGTTGTATCCTCTCTTTCTATGTTGCGGGAATGAACTGGTTTGACAGTATCAACTATGCGATGACGACGACGGCGACAGGAGGTTTCTCTCCTCATAACGACTCTGCCGCTTTCTTCCATTCGCCCACTATCGAGTATATTGCCATTCTGTTCCAGTTCTTGGCTGGCATCAATTTCACCATGCTTTATCTTGCCATCTTTAAATTCAAGATAGCCAACCTATTTAAGAATTCTGAGTTTAAACTATTTATCTTCGTTGTAACGGCATCCACCATCTGGATAATGTACTTGTTGATGTCATACAACGGCTATGGACTGGAACGCGCTTTTCGCTCGTCCCTGTTCCAAGTGGTATCGTTTATCACCACCACAGGACTTTTCAATGATGACGCGGCACGATGGCCACACATCACATGGGTCATCCTTGGCTGCCTGATGTTCTTAGGTGCCTGCGCCGGTTCCACAACGGGAGGATTCAAATGTATTCGCGGTTTGATGATTATCAAACTAATACGCAACGAGTTTCACAAGTTGCTTCATCCTAATGCGGTACTGCCTGTGAAGATCAACGGACAACCCGTGCCTCAGCAGAAGTTGAACACATTACTTGCTTTTTTCGCTATTTTCACCCTCATGGTATTGTTCTCTGCGACAATTATGATTGTGGCAGGTATCGACAACACGAACGCCATTACCATCGCCTTGAGTTGTATCAGTAATGTGGGACCTTCACTCGGAACACAGATAGGTCCTGAGATGTCGTGGAGCCAGTTACCAGACTTCATCAAATGGGTTTGCTCCTTTCTGATGCTGGTAGGACGTCTGGAGATTATGAGTGTCTTGGTATTGTTTACACGAGGATTCTGGAAAGACAATTAAATGAAAAATCTAGCATATATGAACTACTACAAATTTGAACCGCTTTTAAAACAAACACTTTGGGGAGGCGATAAAATCATCCCCTTTAAGAGACTTGATGTCCAGATGGAGAATGTGGGCGAGAGTTGGGAGATTTCCGGTGTCAAGGACAATGAGACGATTGCCGTCGGCGACGGGCGTTCCCTCAACGAACTGGTTCACGAGTTGAAAGGACAGTTGGTCGGAGTGGCTAACTACCAGCGCTTCGGCGACGAGTTTCCTTTGCTTATCAAGTTTATCGATGCCCGTCAGGACCTGAGCATTCAAGTACATCCTACCGATGAGATCGCCCACCGACAGGGGAAGAGCCGTGGCAAGACAGAGATGTGGTTTGTCATGGACAGTGCCCCTGAGGCAAAACTCTATAACGGACTTAAACTCCAGATCACTCCTGAACAGTACAAGCAGATGGTAGAGAACGACACTATCTGTGATGCCCTTGCCCAGTATGAGGTGAAGGAAGGAGACTGTTTCTTCATCCCTGCAGGACGCATCCATGCCATTGGTGCCGGCTGTTTCCTTGCCGAGATCCAACAGACCTCCGACGTGACCTATCGTATCTACGACTTCAAGCGGAAAGATAAGGACGGCAACTATCGCCAACTGCATACCCAAGAGGCATCAGAGAGTATCAACTATACTGTTCTTGAGGATTATCGTACTAAATACAATCCACAGAAAAACGAGAGTCAGTTACTGGTAGAATGTCCCTACTTCAACACTGCCGTCTACGACTTGACGGAACCGATGACGATGGATTACAGTGACCTTGACTCCTTCATCATCCTGATTGGCTTAAAAGGTCAGGGGGCCTTGACGATAGACGGTGAGGAAGTAACCTTCCAGGCTGGTGAGACGATTCTCATTCCTGCCACTGTCAAGGAGGTACACACGGAAGGTACTATCAAGTTTCTGGAGACGTACGTGCTGTCGTAAGGAACTTCTCAACATCCGACTGCACTCGGCGGAACTGTTCTGCCTGCATGTAGCCGTTATTCTTTTTAAGCATCTGACGGATGTCCTGCAACGAGTGCTCATAGCATGACATCTCATTTTTACGCTGGGTATGATGACGTGCCGTACGATTTATCTCGTCCTGCCGCTCCAGACGGAGACGGTTGCACACCTTATTTAATATAGGGACTATCACATTGTCGAACAAAGAGTGACCTTGCACGTAGAGGTAGGTGGTCTGCGGAGTCACGCCCAACTCTTTGATCTCCGCCTTTAGTTTCAGATATGGTTCCTTATTCTCAGGGAACTCTGCCTGCAACTGTCTGACTTTCCGATTGACTTTCTGGCGGAGATGGTCGATAGACGGCTGAGGCTCGAACACGTTAAAACCGCCCGGATCTATCACCCTTGCCATATCAGACAGGGAGAACTTATTATGATTACCTGTCCGATAAGCCCATACTGACCAAATGAAAAGAGGGAAGATCGCCTCGCTATACTGCGTGAGGTAATCATTGAAGTCGAAGATACGGTGGTCGTTGAGGGTCACGGCGACACAGACATCATGTAGGGAGGGCGCATAGCACTGCAGGTTCTCGATAGCATAGGCATAGGTATGGAACACATAAGGGCTCTCCACCACCTTCTTCGACTGTGGGGTGGCACCTTGCAGCAGGTAGTCATAATCAGCATCCACACAGGCAATCATATCCTCGCCTATCCTGCCCTCGATAAAATTCATGAGCACCGACTTTTTCCCCCGTTCGAGTTTCTGGTGAGAGGGCAGCATCACCTCGAAGTAGCGCTTGTCATCCTCAAAACGGCTTAACACGGTACGCCAGAAATAGATATCATCGTAACTCTCCACATAAGCCACGATACGTCGCTTTGCCTTTTTCGAGGTCATTTGGTTGGCTGCCTCGAAATAGCGGCTGTTGAGATTATCTTTCAGACGGTTACTCATATAGTGATATCACTCACTTCTGTCACTTTATCCATCCAACCGCTCATGATCACGGCAGGTGAATGGGTGGTCAGGATGATCTGAACGTTGGGGTTGAGTTCCAGTATCAGATCAATCAGCTGTTTCTGCCATTCGATATGCAGGGACACCTCAGGCTCGTCCATCAGGAGCACATAAGGCTGCTGGTCCTCCACCAAGACCGTCAGCAGGATGACAAGAATCTGTTTCTCACCACTGGAGAGTTTATAAGGCAGTAATGTCTCACCGATCTGTGAGAAACGTATCTCATTCTCTGTTCGTACGATTTGCTTGCCTGTCTCTTTGAAGAGGTCGTCGACAATATCCTGAAAACGTTTCTTAGGTTCCGACAGGTGCTGGGCGGCATCCATATTACCCTTTTGCAACTCAGCGATAATACGGTTACCGATGTTCACCTGATAGTCGAGATATTTCCGTTGCAGGTTATACAGTTGCAGGTCAAGCAGCGACCCGCCCCCCATACCGGCAAGTGCGGACAGTGTCTCCCGCATCACTCCCTCACCTTCCGACAAGGTCTGTGAGATATTACTGTCCAGCGAACGGATAATATCAAAACGCACATGGGTGGCATCCTCCGGCTCGCCGATGATGCGAACGCCTTTCAGCATGTGATTATGTATGTCACCATTGGTACTGATGCTCCTCACCACCTTATTTAATATAGTAGACTTGCCCACTCCGTTGATACCACTGAGCACATTCACTTTCGGGTCAAGGTCCCATACGATGTGCTTCCTGCCTCCCCATAGGGAGTCTATCTCTATCTGCTTGATATAATCCGCATACTTTTGCATACCGTTGCTGTTTATTACGCAAAAATAGTGATTATTCCCGAATTATGTGTACTTTTGCAGGCGAAAAAATATTAAAATGGACAAAAGAAGTAATAATCATGCCCTTATCGCACATTTTTCCATGTTTGGAGCATGTGCAGGATGGGGGCTGATGGCACCCGTCGGGAAAGACGCGATGACTCACGGTTTCGACGGCATCACTATGGTAACCTTCCGCGTTGCAGGGGCTTGTCTGCTATTCTGGATTGCCTCGCTCTTTGCCCCCAAGGAGCATGTCCCATTACGTGATAAGTTATTGTTTATCGGCGCAGGACTCTTTGGTTTGGTACTCAACCAGTGCTGCTACACTATAGGTCTCAGTATCACCTCACCCATCAACGCCTCTATCGTCACCACTTCCATGCCCATCTTTGCCATGCTACTTGCGGCACTCATCCTGAAGGAGCCGATTACCGGCAAGAAAGCGTTAGGGGTCCTGATGGGATGCTCAGGTGCCTTGATACTGATACTGACCTCTGCCACCCATGCCAGTGACAAGGTGGGTGACATCCGTGGTGACTTGCTATGTCTCTTCGCCCAGTTCTCGTTTGCCTTATACCTGTCATTATTCAATCCCCTCATCCGACGCTATAACGTCTTCACCATCAATAAGTATATGTTCTCATGGGCGACACTCTTACTACTGCCTTTCACCATTTCCCATGTGACGGGTGTCTTAGCGCAGCCCATCCCTACCAAGACATGGTTGGAGGTGGGTTATGTGGTAGGCATCGGTACTTTCTTCTGTTATATCCTCACAATGATAGGACAGCGCACATTGCGACCTACCGTCGTGTCTGTCTATAACTACGTGCAACCTATCGTCTCCGTTGCCGCCTCCTTGCTGATGGGCATCGGTGTACTGAAGTCCACCCATGCCCTTGCCGTCATTCTGGTGTTCAGTGGCGTATGGCTGGTCACTAAGTCGAAGTCACGACGAGACATGGAAAGAGAAAGGTGACCGATTAATAACGGTCACCTTTCTTCTTTGTCCAGAACTCTTCAAGTCGTATCTCAAAGATGAGTGTGCTATAGGCTGGGACATTGCCATTGTCTACCGTCCCATAGCCTAACTGATAGGGAACCGTCACCTGCCATACGTCACCTTTATGCATATTCATCAAGGCTGTACTCAACCCCGTTACGAGACCATTGACGGCGAATTTCGTGGGAACGGATGTCTCCATGTCGAACGGTTCCTGATAACTCTGGTCGAACTGGAATCCTGTAGAATACGATGGTGACGGAATCAGATGACCCACATAGTGAATCTGTACGGTATCGTTCAGAAAGGGTTTTGCCTCTGGAGCGTCATCTTCACTGTACAACTCTTCCACCAGTACAAAGTCCGTATGATTGGTGGCGACCTCGTCACGCAGGGAATACTTCCTCAGCGTAAAGTCCCAGTCGGCTGCAAGATAGGCAGCCTCAAAGAACTGCTCGTTCTTCTTCTGCCAGTCGGCATACTCAACGACAGTATCGTCTTTCTCACTGCACGACGCAAGGACGAGCAGTGAGAGACAGGCGAGTATGTAATGCTTGATATTCATTCTTATTGCAGTTTCTTTAGCAGACTTGCGATGCTTACCTTATCCTCGATGATAGCAGCGAGATCAGAGATATTAACACGCTCTTGCTCCATGGTGTCACGGAAGCGGAGGGTTACCTTGCCGTCGTTCAGTGAGTCATGGTCGACAGTCACACAGTATGGAGTACCGATAGCATCCTGACGACGATAGCGCTTACCGATAGAGTCTTTCTCATCATACTGGCAGTTGAAGTGGAACTTCAGGTCGTTGATGATCTCACGCGCTTTCTCGGGCAGTCCGTCTTTTTTCACCAATGGCATCACAGCAAGTTTCACAGGAGCCAGGGCTGCAGGCAGTTTCAATACCACACGGGTCTCACCATTCTCCAGTTTCTCCTCGCAGAAAGAGTGACACATGATAGAAAGGAACATACGGTCGACACCGATAGAGGTCTCGATGACGAACGGAGTATAACTCTCGTTAGTCTGTGGGTCGAAGTATTTGATGCTCTTACCAGAGAACTTCTCATGTTGTGACAGGTCGAAGTTGGTACGAGAGTGGATACCCTCCACCTCCTTGAAGCCAAACGGCATCTTGAACTCGATATCCGTAGCGGCATTAGCATAGTGGGCAAGTTTGTCATGATCATGGAAACGATAGTTCTCAGCACCAAAGCCCAGTGCCTGGTGCCATGCCATACGGGTCTGCTTCCACTTGGGGAACCACTCCAACTCCGTGCCAGGAGCCACGAAGAACTGCATCTCCATCTGCTCGAACTCACGCATACGGAAGATAAACTGACGAGCCACAATCTCGTTACGGAAAGCCTTACCGATCTGTGCGATACCAAAAGGAATCTTCATACGACCCGTCTTCTGCACGTTCAGGTAGTTGACGAAGATACCCTGTGCCGTCTCAGGACGCAGGTACACCTTCATAGAGCCGTCGGCACTGGCACCCATCTCTGTGGAGAACATCAGGTTGAACTGACGGACATCCGTCCAGTTGCGGGTACCACTGATAGGACAAACGATCTCCTCGTCGAGGATAATCTGCTTCAGCGCCTCCAGGTCGGGTCCCTGCATGGCAGCGGCATAGCGGGCATGGAGTGCGTCACGCTTCTCCTTGGCCTCCTTCACACGCTCGCTGGTCTCCATATACTTAGCCTCATCGAAAGAGTCACCAAAGCGTTTACGAGCCTTCTCCACCTCTTTTTGGATCTTCTCGTCATACTTGGCGATCTGGTCCTCAATAAGCACGTCAGCACGATAGCGTTTCTTCGAGTCACGGTTGTCTATCAGGGGATCGTTGAAAGCATCCACGTGACCAGAAGCCTTCCATATCGTGGGGTGCATAAAGATAGCAGAGTCGATGCCCACGATATTCTCGTGCAACAGAACCATCGACTTCCACCAGTATTCTTTGATATTATTCTTCAACTCCACACCGTTCTGACCGTAGTCGTAAACAGCGCCTAATCCATCGTAGATATCACTGCTAGGAAACACGAAACCATACTCCTTGCAGTGGCTCACGATTTTCTTAAATACATCTTCTTGTGCCATAAATAATACTATAATTTCGAAATTATGGGTGCAAAGGTACGATTAAGTGAGCAAAAAAGCAAATTAATTTGCGTTTTTTCGAATGTAAGTACCTTAAACGAAGTTAAAGAGACGAATTTATTGAGAAATTTTTGTATATTTGCAACATTATTTAATATAACCATCCCCAAACGATGAACAGACTTATCACCTTATTGCTGCTGACCTGGGCTTTCTGGATGAGAATAAGCGCCCAATCTTACGACTTCCACAACACGAAGCTGAAGGACGACCAACGTATCGATCTGCTGATACGCCAACTCACTCTCGACGAGAAAATCTCTTTGCTCTCCACTAATTTAGGAGTGGCGCGACTGGGTATCCCCTCGTTGAGTTGCTACGAGGGACTACATGGTATCGTACTGGGAGGACCCGCCAATAAGTTCTCCTACCCCACCACTATCTTCCCACAGGCTTACGGACTGGGCGAGACATGGGACCGTGAGGCAGTCAGACGGGTGGGACAGCAGATGGCAGAGGAGGCTCGCTACTATATCCAACGCCCCCAAGTACAGCGTAAAGGACTTGTCATCTATGCCCCCAATGCCGACCTTGCCCGTGACCCCCGATGGGGACGCACGGAGGAGAGTTATGGAGAGGATGCCTATCTGACAGGACAACTCTCTATCGCGATGGTGAAAGGTCTGCAGGGTGACAACCCCCGCTATTGGAAGACGGCGGCACTGATGAAGCATTTCCTTGCCAACAGCAATGAGGACGGTCGTGACTCCACGTCGAGTGATTTCGACGAGCGACTGTTTCGTGAATACTACTCCTACCCTTTCTACAAGGGTATCACGGAGGGTGGCAGTCGAGCCTTCATGGCATCCTATAACGCATGGAACGACACCCCGATGTGCGTCAACCCCGTACTCGACGAGGTGGCAAGGAAGGAATGGGGTAACAATGGTATTATCTGTACGGACGGTGGCGGACTGCGTCTCCTGGTGAACGCCCATCACGCCTATCCTACGATGGCAGAAGGTGCTGCCGCTGTCATCAAGGCGAAGACGGGTATGTTCCTTGACAACTATAAAGACGCTGTGAATGAAGCGCTTACAAAAGGGCTTGTCACTGAAAAGGACATCGAGACGGCTATCCGTGGTAATCTCTTCGTGGCACTCAAACTGGGTCTGTTGGATGATGCGGATACGAAGAACCCATACGCTCATATCGGGAAAGACTCGACAGCGACTCCTCCTTACATGACGAAGGAGGCTCAGCAAGCGGCAAGGGAGGTCACCAACAAGTCAGTGGTCTTGCTAAAGAACAACGGCATACTCCCCCTCGACAGCAAGAAGACACGTAAGATTCTGGTGGTGGGACCTTATGCAGACCAGATGGTTTACGACTGGTATAGTGGGAATCCGCCCTATGAGGTCACCATTCTGAAGGCACTGCGTGAGATGGCAGACCGTGAGGGACTTGACATCAGTTATATCCCAGACAACCGGATGGGCAAGGCAGAGGAGATGGCTCGCGAGGCTGATGCCGTCATCGTCTGCACGGGCAACCATCCCTACGGCACCAAATCCGAGTGGTTCTTCTGTCCTGTTCCCAGCGACGGACGTGAGGCTGTCGACCGCAAGTCGCTGCAACTACCAGACGAGGATATGCTTCGCCTGCTCTATCGTGCCAACCCCAATACGGTCTTGGTACTGGTCAGCAGTTTTCCTTATACCATCAACTGGAGCAACGACCACCTGCCAGCCATCCTGCATATCACCCATTGCAGTCAGGAACAGGGTCATGCCGTTGCCGATGCCCTCTTTGGAAAGATCAATCCTGCCGGTCGTACCACCCAGACATGGGTGCGTGACATCCTCGACCTGCCACCTATGATGGACTACGACATCCGCCATGGTCGTACCTATATGTACCACAAGGGCGACGTGCTCTACCCCTTCGGCTATGGACTGAGTTATACGACCTTCCAATATGGGAAGGCTCGCATCCTGCGTCAAGACAAGCATACCATCGAGGTCAGCGTCCCAGTCACGAACACAGGTAACTATGACGGTGACGAGGTCGTACAACTCTATGTCACCTACCCGGACGCGAAGGTAGAACACCCACAGAAGCAACTGAAGGCTTTCGAGCGTATATATATTAAAAGAGGTGAGACGAAAGAGGTTGTCCTCCGCGTCCAACGCAGTGACCTCACCTATTGGGATGCCCTCCAGCATGCTTTCATCCCAGAGAAAGGACATGTCCTTTTCATGATAGGAGCCTCCTCATCGGATATCCGTACAGAAGTCAAAGGCAATTGATCTGGAATTATAATAAACAATATGATACAATACGAGATTACCACATTTTATATTATGTTATACGCAGGTGTGACATTTGTGGCTGCCACCGCTTGCTGCTACCTGATCTTCCGACGAGGTAACGCCATCGCCCCCGATGTCACTTCGCCCATACGCCTCCGCCACTGGACTGCAGCCTTCTTTGCCGTCATCGTGCTAAGTCATGTGTGGTGGTTTGAAATAGAATTTCATCAACAGGACAATGTCATAGGCCATGCCATTGCCATGGGTCTTGACGGAGTGGCGCTGCTTATCACAGTGGTGGGGTTCCTATTCTCCATGCTACAAGACCGCAAGCGATCGCTATTGCCTGTCTTTATAGCCCTAATACCCTTCCTTGCCGGGGTGGCATTATGTATCATCTGTAACGACAAGGACCTATTCCAGATTCCGCTCACCTATTTTCTGCTGGTGTTTTATGCCTTCATTGCTTATATGGCATATAGTGTCAGACAGTATAGTTACTGGCTACGTGACAACTATGCGGACCTGGAGCACAAGGAGGTATGGCAGAGCCTCTTGTTACTGGCTGTCTTCTTCCTCTTCTTCACGATCTACGGCAACGATGTCAAAGATATCGCTTACCAGTATCTCATTCAGACAAACTGTCTCATACTGATTGCCCTCCTGCTATGGCGCGTAGAGACTCTCCAGCAGTTGGAGCCTGTCACCGCACAGGAGGCAGACACCCTCAATACAAAGGGTGCATTCGGAACGACATCACTAAATGTACCTACCAACATCGGATCACTGCTAAAGGAGCACTGCGAGGTCCCCCAACTCTACCTGCGCCATGACATCACCCTCGATGAACTCAGCAAGGCTGTCGGCACCAACCGCACCTATCTGAGTGCTTACTTCGCACAAGAGGACATCTCCTATAACGCGTACATCAACCGGCTGCGTGTCCAGCATTTCGTACGCCTCTATCGGGAGCGTACAGGTCAAAAACAGCAGTTTACTGCACAGGAACTTGCCAACGAGAGTGGGTTCCGCAGTTATGCCACCTTTGGTCTTGCCTTCAAGCGTTTCATTGGGAAGACCGTCTCTTCATGGATAAAGACGGAGTTTCAAAATTTACAATTTGGGTCTTAAAATTTACAATCTTTGTAAGATTTACAAAATTAATCGCAGAATCTGCAAAATCTGCTTTCCGAGGATTCTTGCACAAAGTCTATTTCAAAAAAAACAACTACCTTTGCAAGAAAAGAAAGGCAAAGATGTTGGTTAATAAATCACTTTTTGGTAAGAAGATTGTACAACCACCTTATTTAAAAGAAGGTGACAAAGTTGCATTCGTCTCCCCGGCATATTGGTTGCCGGGGGAGACAATCACACAAGCCGCTGAGGAGATCAAAAAGTGGGGATTAAGACCTGTTTTTGGACGTAATAATAATCATCAGGATGTCTATGCGTATGCTGGTACTGCCGACGAGCGTGCCGATGACCTGCGCTGGGCTTTGGAGCAGGATGACATCAAGGCGATTATCTGCACACGGGGTGGTTATGGCTCCATACACTTGTTAGACCGCATCCCTCTGTCTGTCTTTGAGGAACACCCCAAATGGCTCATAGGATTCGGCGACATCACGTCTCTGAACTGTGCCGAAGTAGCGGCAGGCGTGATGAGTATCTACGGACCTATGTCCGTGGATATTGCCGAGAAACAAGGACTCTGTGTACAACTGCTACACGACATCCTCTTCGGCAAGGTGCCGCAGTATGTGATTCCTGCCGACAAACGTAATATCCCAGGACATGCGGAAGGCATACTGGTGGGTGGCAACCTGTCGAGTTATTCGGCACTTGCTGGCACAGAATACAACCTTGCCCCAGGTCATGACATCATCCTCTTCATGGAAGAGATGGAGGAGGCTCTGCACGATATCGACCGACTGTTCTACATGCTCCGTCTGCAAAAGAACTTCCAACGCATCAAAGGTGTCATCTTAGGTGAGTTTATCGCCATCCAACACGACCTGCAGTTCGACTGTGCGGAGCAGATGATCATCCAGCACCTGAGACGCTTCAACATCCCTGTCTGCTGTGGCTTCCCTATAGGTGGCAATAATTGCCTGCCGCTGATTGAGGGCGCACAGACATCTTTAGACATAGACACCACCAATGCTGTACTAACATTTGACATGGAAGGTGAACAGACACCTATACATATTAACACGCTTAACATTCCCCTTTTTAAATAAGTTTTACCGATTGATTGACTTTATCTAAGTCAACCAATCGGTTGACATGGAGTCAACATGTCAGTCGACAGGTCAGCATCTCATGGTCATTAAACCACTCGTCTCATGTCTCAATGGTGCAAAGATACGATTAAGTGAGCAAAAAATCAAGATAATCTTGAGTTTTTTCGAACGTGAGTATCTTCGGAATACTTTCCAAAGGTACTAAATCTATAGGATATCGCAAAGGTTTTATAAAGAAAAACGAGCAAATGTTTGGTTTTTTGCCCGATTTGCACTAACTTTGCAACAGCCCTTAGAATGAGGGTTTTTAAGGAATTAACTAAAACGTAACACAACTATGGGATTGATAGGATCACTTATCTTAGGATGCTTGGCAGGTTTCTGCGCAGGCAAGTTGATGAAAGGCGGAGGCTTCGGGCTGATTATGAACATCGTACTGGGACTGTTCGGCGGTCTGGTAGGCGGTTGGCTCTTTGAGCAACTGGGCATCACATGGGGTGGTGTCTTAGGACAACTCGGTACTGCTATCATCGGCGCAGTCGCTATTCTCTGGGTAGCATCACTCATCAAGAAATAATCATTCATGGACGACGAGACAAAGGACATCAAAGGCTCCGAGAACTCAGAGACCCCTGAAAACTCAGAATATTCCGAGAACACAGAGAACTCCGAGAACTCAGAAGCCCACTCTGACTATAAACCTGTCAACCGCTTCGACGCTGCCGCAGTACACCATCTGAGCGGCATGTACCAGAACTGGTTTCTGGACTATGCGTCATATACCATCCTCGACCGTGCCGTACCGCATATCGAGGACGGTTTGAAACCCGTACAGCGACGCATCCTGCACTCGATGAAGCGCATGGACGACGGCAGGTTTAATAAGGTGGCGAACATCGTGGGACACACCATGCAGTTTCACCCGCATGGTGACGCTTCCATTGGTGACGCGCTGGTGCAGTTGGGACAGAAAGACCTGCTGGTGGACACACAGGGTAACTGGGGTAATATCCTGACAGGCAACAAAGCGGCGGCTCCCCGTTATATCGAGGCTCGCCTGTCGAAATTCGCCCTCGATACCGTTTTCAACCCCAAGACCACAGAGTGGCAGATGTCGTATGACGGCAGAAACAAGGAGCCTATCACACTGCCTGTGAAGTATCCGCTGCTGCTTGCACAGGGTGCCGAGGGTATCGCCGTTGGTCTGTCGACCAAGGTATTGCCCCATAATTTCGTGGAGATCTGTGACGCTGCCGTCGCTTATCTGCACAACGAGCCCTTCCAACTATACCCCGACTTCCCCACGGGTGGAAGCATCGATGTCTCGAAATACAATGACGGACAGCGTGGTGGTGTGCTGAAGGTTCGTGCCAAAATCGAGAAACTCGACCCCAAGACGCTCGTCATCCGTGAGATACCGTTCTCCAAGACAACGGAGACCCTGATAGACTCTATCCTCAAAGCCATCGAGAAAGGTAAGATCAAGGCTCGTCATGTGGAGGATTTGACAGCGGCGAAGGTGGAGATACAGGTGCAACTGGCTCCTGGTGTCTCGTCCGACAAGACATTGGACGCTCTCTATGCGTTCTCCGACTGTGAGATCAACATCTCTCCTAACTGCTGTGTCATCGAGGATAACAAACCGCAGTTCCTCACCATCTCTGATGTGCTGCGTCACTCCGTCGACCGCACAAAAGACCTGATCCGACAGGAGTTGGAGATCCGCAAGGGTGAGTTATTAGAGCAACTGCATTTCTGCTCCCTTGAGAAGATCTTCATCGAGGAGCGTATCTATAAGGACAAGAAGTTTGAGAATGCCCCAACGATAGATGCTGTCTGTGAGCATATCGACGAGCGACTGACCCCGTTCTATCCGCAGATGGTACGTGAGGTGACGAAGGATGACATCCTCAAACTGTTGGAAATCAAAATGCAGCGCATCCTGAAATTCAACAAGGACAAGGCGGACGAGTTGATGGCTCGTATCAAAGCGGAGATCGACGAGATAGACCGTGACCTCGCCAACCTCGTGGAGGTGACTGCCGACTGGTTTAAGTTCCTCAAAGACAAATATGGTAAGGACCACCCGCGTCTGACGGAGATCCGCAACTTCGACACCATCGAGGCGACGAAGGTGGTGGAGGCAAACCAGAAACTATATATCAACCGCACGGACGGCTTTATCGGTACCGGGCTGAAGAAGGACGAGTTCGTCTGCAACTGCTCGGACATCGACGACATC
>DEJF01000033.1:26911-39567 GCA_002353225.1 Prevotella sp. UBA2755
TGTGGCTGGGTGTGTTCAAGAAGAACGACCAGCGCACCATCTATAACGCGGTCTATCGTGACGGTAAGAAAGGAATCTATTATATCAAGCGTTTCAACGTGCCAGCCATCACCCGAGACCGTGAATACGACATCACCAGTGGCACACCAGGCTCTAAGGTGGTTTACTTTACGGCAAACCCGAATGGCGAGGCTGAGGTCATCAAGGTAACCCTCGACCCGGCTCCGAAACTCAAGAAGATATTCTTCGACAAGGACTTCTCGGAGGTGGGCATCAAGGGACGTAGTGCCAAGGGTATCATCCTGACGAAATACCAGATACACCGCATCGGACTGAAGAGTCACGGACACTCCACACTGGGTGGACGGAAGGTATGGTATGACCCCGATGTCAACCGTCTGAACTATGACGAGCACGGACGACTGTTAGGTGAGTTCAACGACGGCGACCAGATTCTCGTCCTCCTGAAGAACGGTGACTACTACCTCTCTGGTTTCGATGCGAATGTCCACTTCGAGGACAATATCGCCCATCTGGAGAAATACGAGGCGGAGAAAGTATGGAGTTGCGTGCTCTATGATGCCGACAACCAAGGGTATCCATACGTAAAACGCTTCTTGATGGAGGCATCGAAGAAGAAACAAAACTATCTGGGCGAGAACGTCAACTCACAACAGATATTATTGACGGACCAGGTATATCCCCGTATTCAGATTACCTATGGCGGAGCCGACGAGTTCCGTGGTACTGAGGAGATTGACGTGGAGCAGTTTATTGCTGTCAAAGGCTATAAGGCAAAGGGTAAGCGACTCACCACCAATCAGGTTGAAAGTATCGTGGAACTGGAGCCGACACGCTTCCCTACAGAACCTACTGAACCTACCGAACCTACCGAACCTCTTGAGGAAGAAGACCTCGACCCTGATGCCGGCAAGAGTCAGCAACAGGTGATGGATGAACTGACTGGTCAGCAAACCCTATTCTCCGATGAAGACTATCAGTAAACCCCTACTCCTCCTATTAGTCCTACTTACCCTAACACACCTGTCGCTTAGGGCACAGTCGGACTCGGCAAAAGTGATTACCAGTAGTAGGATGGTCGGCGTAGGAGGTACTCATATCCTCGACACCTATCTCTCCGCAGAGCATTTTAAGGGTATTGGTCTCAGTTTCGTCGCCACAGTAGAGCGAAAGCGTCCTTCTCGCAGATGGAGCACACTGATGG
Source organism: Prevotella sp. UBA2755 (assembly GCA_002353225.1). Classification (GTDB taxonomy): domain Bacteria; phylum Bacteroidota; class Bacteroidia; order Bacteroidales; family Bacteroidaceae; genus Prevotella. The sequence continues at coordinate 28,137 of DEJF01000033.1, forward strand.
AGCATGAGGCAAACCTCTCGTTTGTCCACGACCGTGCTAACTCCCGGAAAGAGTTAGAGGGCGCCTATAACTTCTATTGGGGAAAACTCTACAACTGGAATCTGCTCAACAACCGGTTGACCTTACAGGCTGGTGGTGTGGCGAATGCCTCGTTGGGATTCATCTATAACACCTCCAACAGCAACAACCCTGCTCAGGCTCGTGCCCATTTGAACATCATGCCAACAGGCATCGCCGCCTATCGTTTCACCCTCTTCAACAAACCGATGATGGTGCGGTATGAGTTAAACCTTCCTTTGGCTGGCGTGATGTTCTCACCCAACTACGGACAGTCGTATTACGAGATATTCAATCGGGGCAACTACGACCATAACGTGGTCTTCACCACTTTCGTGACGGCCCCCGAATGGCGACAGATGCTGACTGTTGACGCCAACCTCACTGGAACATGGGCATTGCGCATCGGCTACTTGGGCAACTACCAGCAATACAAGGTGAACCAACTGAAACAGCATGTCTATACCCATCGCTTCGTGATTGGTTTCACACGCCGTTTCTCGATTATTCCGCATCGCCTATGAAAAGAGTCCTAGTATCCCTAGTTCCCCTAGTTTTTCTAGTATCCCTAGTTTCCCTGGTCGCCCTCACCTCTTGCGTTGATGAGGAGGAAAGACCAGACACCCCTGCCGGCAATTTCGAGGCATTGTGGAAGATCATCGACGAGCACTATTGTTTCTTCGACTATAAGCAACATGAGTACGGACTCGACTGGCAGGAGGTATATCATAAATATAAGGTACGCATGAACGACCAAATGACGGAGACGCAACTCTTTGAGGTGCTCTGCGATATGCTGGCGGAACTGCGTGACGGACACGTCAACCTCTCGTCAAGTTATGACTATGGGCGCTACTGGACATGGCAGGAGGCATATCCCAAGAACTTCAGCGACAGTCTGGAACGTAAATATATGGGGACAGACTATAAAATTTCGAGTGGCATCAGTTATCGGGTACTTGACGACAATATCGGCTATATCCGTTATGAGTCGTTCATGAACCCTATCGGGGAGGGAAATTTGGATGATGTGCTCTCTTACCTGATCCTTTGCCGTGGTATCATCATTGATATCCGCAATAATGGTGGTGGTGACCTGACCAATGCCGAAAAACTTGCCGCCCGCTTTGTCAAGGAGAAGACACTGGTAGGCTATTTACAGCACAAGACAGGAACAGGACATAACGACTTCAGTGGCATGGAGCCACAATACTTAGAGCCATCGAGCAACCTACGCTGGCATAAGCCTGTCTGCGTATTGACCAACCGCTCCGTGTTCAGTGCCGCCAATGAATTTACCTCTATGATGAAGGCACTCCCTAACGTGAAGATTGTAGGCGACCATACCGGCGGTGGATCTGGTATGCCGATGAGTAGCAGTCTGCCCAATGGTTGGAATGTCCGTTTCTCTGCCTGTCCCATGTACGACAAGGACAAGCAGCAGACGGAGTTTGGTATTGAACCCGACTATAACGTGCAACTGACTGACGAGGATACTGCCAAGGGAATAGATTCCATCATCGAAACGGCAAGGAAACTTTTAGCGGAATAATTTGGCTATTTCCGCTTTTCTTCGTACTTTTGCACGTCGAAAGCGCCTGTGGCGGAATTGGTAGACGCGCTAGACTTAGGATCTAGTGTCTCGCGACGTGCAGGTTCGAGTCCTGTCAGGCGCACATAGAAAAAGCGGAAGTCTTCGGACTCCCGCTTTTCTTATCACTTATTCTAAGGTTACTTCACATTACCTACCTTAATCAGATATTGACCACAGGTCGATACCTTGCGGCACTCGGACTTGCTCATGCAAAGCATGGCAAATCTCTCGCTTGCACCAGGTATTCTCCAATTTGCACAGCATTAAGAGCGGCACCCTTGCGAATCTGGTCACCAGAGAGCCAGAAGGTCAAGCCATTCTCGTCAGAGAGGTCCTTACGGACACGACCGACATAGACATCATCCTTACCTGCTGTCTCCAAAGGCATCGGATATACGAGGTTGGCTGGGTCGTCAACCAGTGTACAGCCAGGAGCGGCGGCAATTGCCTTCTGAGCCTCCTCAACACTGATAGGACGCTCCGTCTCAATCCATACACTCTCAGAGTGAGAGCGCAAAGAACTGACACGTACACACATCGCTGAGCATTTCGCGTCAGTATGCATAATCTTCTGTGTCTCGTTATACATCTTCATCTCCTCCTTAGTATAACCATTGGGCTGGAAGACATCAATCTGGGGAATGACGTTATATGCAAGTTGGTGGGGGAACTTCTTGACAGTCTTCACCTCACCATCCTCTACCATCTCCTTATACTGCTGCTGCAACTCTGCCATCGCAGCGGCACCAGCACCAGAAGCACTCTGGTAACTGCTGACATGGATACGCTTGATATGACTGAGTTTCTCCAGTGGCTGAAGAACAACAACCATCATAATCGTGGTACAGTTAGGATTGGCGATAATACCACGAGGACGGTTCAACGCATCCTCGGCATTGCACTCTGGTACTACCAAGGGGACATCCTCGTCCATACGGAAAGCGGAACTATTGTCAATCATCACACAACCATACTTCGTGATGGTCTCCGCAAATTCCTTAGAGGTTCCTGCACCTGCAGAGGTGAATGCGATGTCAATATCCTTAAAGTCGTCGTTATGCTGGAGCAACTTCACTGTCAGTTCCTTACCACGGAAGGTGTACTTGGTACCTGCACTGCGCTCTGAGCCAAACAACACGAGTTCATCCATCGGGAAATTTCTCTGGTCGAGGATTCTCAAGAACTCCTGACCTACAGCGCCTGAGGCGCCAACAATTGCTACTTTCATAAGTCTAATTTTTCTCTTGAATTACATTTTGCGTGCAAAGGTAGCATTTTTTTTGTAAAAATGCGTACCTTTGCAGATGAAATGACATACTTTGCGCAATATTTTCCGATTACAGACCCGACACTCATCTTCTTTGTCGTGCTGCTTATCATCCTGTTTGCCCCTATCATCATGGGAAAACTGCGCATCCCGCATATCATCGGTATGGTACTTGCCGGTATGCTCGTCGGAAAATACGGTCTGAATATCCTGGAACGTGACTCTTCCTTTGAGTTATTCGGCAAAGTAGGACTCCTCTACATCATGTTCCTCGCCGGACTGGAGATGGACCTGGAGAGTGTGAAGAAGAACTCCAAGCGGTTCCTGACCTTTGGACTACTGACCTGTCTGGTGCCCCTCATCATGACCTATTTCATAGCGATGTGGCTATTACACTATTCGTCGCAGGCTTCCTTCCTCTTAGGATGTATCATGGCATCGAACACGCTGATAGCCTATCCTATTGTAGGCCGTTACGGACTACAGCGAAACTCCAGTGTGATGCTGAGTGTGGGGTCGTCCATGATATCCCTGTTTCTTGCCCTGCTGATGTTAGCGGCACTTGCAGCCTCGTATGGTGAAGATGCCGGTTTCACCTTTTGGATACTGTTCCTATTGAAGTTCGCTGTCTTCTGCGGAGCCAGTATCTGGCTGATTCCTAAAGTCACCCGTTATTTCCTGCGTCGCTACTCGGACGCTGTGATGCAGTTTATCTTCGTCCTTGCCGTCATGTTCCTCAGTGCCGCGGCATCAGAGGCTGTCGGTGTGGAGGGTATCGTAGGGGCTTTTCTCTCCGGACTGATCCTCAACCGTTACATCCCTCATGTGTCGCCTTTGATGAACCGCATTGAGTTTACTGGTAATGCGCTGTTCATTCCCTATTTCCTGATTGGTGTGGGAATGCTCATCAATATCGGCACGCTCTTTACAGGACCGCACATGCTATGGATTGTACTGCTGATTGCCTTCTTCGGAACATTCGGAAAGGCATTGGCTGCTTATATCTCCAGTCTGCTGTTCCGCTTACCGAAGTCGGCAGGCAATATGATGTTCGGACTTACCAGTGCCCATGCCGCTGGTGCCATCGCTATGGTAATGGTGGGGATGCGTCTGGAAGTAAGCCCTGGTACCTATCTGGTGAATGACGAGATACTGAATGGTGTTGTCATCATGATTCTTGTCACCTGTGTTATCAGTACCATGGTGACAGAACATGCCGCCCAAAAGATTGTCCTGCAAGAGAAAACACATCTTAAAGCAGACGGCATCAGACGGGATGATGAGAAGATTCTGCTTTGTGTGAAGTATCCTGATATCGCCCCCCAATTGCTGGAGTTAGCCATCATGGTACGCAACCACAAACTCAATCGCGGTATTGTCGCCTTGAATGTGGTGTATGATGATACCAACTCCGCCGTAAACCGGGAGCATGGTCTACACTTGCTGGAGCAGTTGGAGCAACGGGCAAGTGCCAGCGATGTGAAGATGCAGACACAAGTACGTCTCGCCTCCAATATTGCCAATGGCATCAAACATGCCTTCAGGGAGTTTGGCAGTTCTGAGATTATCATGGGCATGCACGTCCATACGGAGGTCAATCCTAAGTTCTGGGGCGACTTCATACAGAGCCTGTATAACGGTCTGAACCGTCAGATTATCCTAACGCGCTTTGTACACCCCTTGAACACCCTTCGCCGCATACAGGTCGTTGTCCCGTCCCGTGCTGAGTTTGAACCAGGATTCCACCGATGGCTGGAACGTCTGAGCCGCATGGCGGAGAACCTTGACTGCCGCATCCAGTTTCACGGGCGTAACGAGAGCATGACATTAATTCGGGAATATATCAATAATTTCCATTCAGGAGTACGAGCGGAATACACATATATGGCACATTGGAACGAACTTCCTCGACTCGCAGAGACCATCAGTGAGGACCACATGTTTGTTGTCATCACCGCACGTAAAGGTACTATCTCTTATAAGAACGCATTGGAGCGACTGCCTAACGAACTGATGCAGCATTTCTCCGGCAAGAACCTCATGATTATCTTCCCCGACCAGTATGGTGACACGAAAGAGGAGAGCATGACCTTCACAGAGGCACAACACCAGGAGGAGAGCAGTATCTATGGTACTATCCTACACTGGATAAACACCCATCGTAACCGTCAAACCCATTAATCCAATCACCCTATGATATCAATCCAAGGAATCAAGAAGAGTTTCGGCTCTCTGGAAGTATTAAAAGGTATTGACCTCCATATTGACAAAGGAGAGGTCGTCAGCATCGTCGGTCCCAGTGGTGCCGGCAAGACGACATTACTGCAGATCATAGGTACTCTGGACCGCCCTGATGCTGGCTCTGTCATCATCGATGGTATCGATGTGAGCCATCTGAGCAAGAAGAAACTCGCCGACTTCCGCAACCAACATATCGGTTTTGTGTTCCAGTTCCATCAGTTACTGCCAGAGTTCACGGCAATCGAGAACATCATGATACCTGCCTATATCGCCGGTGCCTCCCATCGGGAGACTAAGAAACGGGCACAGGAACTACTCGATTTCATGGGACTCTCCGACCGTGCAAGCCATAAGCCTAACGAACTGAGTGGTGGTGAGAAACAAAGGGTCGCCGTAGCACGCGCCTTGGTCAACCATCCTGCCGTTATCCTTGCTGACGAGCCAAGTGGTTCCCTTGATTCCAAAAACAAGGAGGAACTACACCAACTCTTCTTCGACCTTCGCGATAAGTTCGGACAGACCTTCGTCATTGTCACCCATGACGAACAACTCGCAAGTATCACTGACCGCACCATCCACATGCGTGACGGTCAACTAGAAAAACTAGATCAATTAGAAGAACTAGAAAATCTAGATAAACCAAAAGAACTATGAAAATCAAACTCGGCGACTACAATACCTTGCGCATCGTTAAGAAGGTTGACTTCGGTATGTACCTGGATGGAGGCGACGAAGGGGAAATCCTGCTCCCTTCACGCTATGTACCTAAAGGTGCTAAGGTAGGCGATGACATCAAGGTATTCGTCTACCTTGACCAAGACGAGAAGATCATTGCCACTACCCTCACGCCCCTTGCCAAGGTGGGTGACTTCGCATGGTTAGAGTGCGCATGGACCAATGAGTATGGTGCCTTCCTTAACTGGGGACTGATGAAGGACCTGTTCTGTCCTTTCCGTGAACAGAAACAACGGATGCAGAAAGGACAACGCTATTATGTCTATGTGATGGAGGATGAGAAGACTCACCGGTTGATGGCAACCGCCAAGGTGGAACGCTATCAGAAACACGACGGTTACCAGCGTGCCCTCGATTTCTCCGACGAACTCCTGCGCTACCTGCAAGAGAATGGCGGACATTGTGACTTGGGAGACAAGAGTCCCTCTGAGGATATCGCCCTGCGCTTCGGAGTATCGAAGAAAATATATAAAAAAGCAGTCGGCGACCTTTACCGCCGCCGACTGATTACTATTTCTGATGAGGGAATCTCCCTCGTTTAGAACTCTGCACTCTTTGGAGTACGTGGGAATGGGATGACATCACGGATGTTCTGCATTCCCGTCACAAACAAGATCAGACGCTCGAAACCAAGTCCGAAGCCAGCATGCGGACAGGTACCCCAGCGACGGGTATCGATGTACCACCACAAGTGGGTCATATCCATCTGACGACGGTTAATCTCACTCATCAGTTTATCGTAACTCTCCTCACGGACGGAGCCACCGATAATCTCACCGATCTGTGGGAACAGCACGTCAGTACCCTGCATCGTAGGTCCGGGAGCCACAGCACCCTTATAGCCTACGGAACCGCCATCGGCAGTATCTTGGTTCTGCTTCATATAGAATGACTTGAACGCACGAGGATAGTCTGTCATGATAACAGGCTTCTTGAAATGCTCCTCCACTAAGTAACGCTCATGCTCAGAGGCAAGGTCATCACCCCAGTTGCAGGGGAACTCAAACTTCTTACCGTTCTTCATTGCCTCCTGCAGGATATTAATACCCTCTGTGTAAGGAAGACGCACGAAGGTCTCCTTCAGTACACCCTCCAAACGGGCAATCAGCGACTTGTCTATCATCTGGTTGAGGAAAGCGAGGTCGTCCTTGCAGTTGTCAAGTGCCCAACGGACACAATACTTAATAAAGTCCTCCTCGAAGTCCATCAACTCGTCTTGGTCCATAAAGGCAACCTCTGGCTCCACCATCCAGAACTCAGCGAGGTGACGAGGGGTGTTGGAATTCTCCGCACGGAAAGTTGGACCGAAGGTGTAAATGGAGCCAAGTGCGGTAGCACCTAACTCGCCCTCCAACTGTCCTGATACTGTCAGAGAAGTCTGCTCACCAAAGAAGTCATCATCGTAGATAATCTTACCATTCTCATCCTTCTTCAAGTCGTAGAGGTTCTTGGTAGTCACCTGGAACATATTTCCGGCACCCTCACAGTCACTTGCGGTAATCAATGGGGTATGGAAATAGAAGAAGCCATGCTCATGGAAATAGGTATGGATAGCCATCGCCATGTTATGGCGGATGCGCATCACGGCACCAAAGGTATTGGTACGGAGACGCATATGGGCATTCTTACGCATCACCTCAAACGACTGTCCTTTCTTCTGCATCGGATAAGTATTGTCACAAGCACCGTAGAGTTCCAACCCTGTTGCCTGAATCTCACTGGTCTGACCTGCTCCCTGACTCTCCACCAAGGTTCCTACCGCACAGATACATGAACCTGTAGTCATCTGTTTCAACAGTTCCTCATCAAACTTGGCAGGATCGACAACAACCTGCACATTCTTAATAGTAGAACCATCGTTCAAGGCGATAAAGTCTACTGCCTTAGAGTTGCGGTGCGTGCGCACCCAGCCCTTCACACATACCTCTTTTCCAAAATCCGTACTCTTCAGTACGTCAACTATCTTTGTTCTTTTCATTGAACTATAAACTCTAAACTATGAACTAAGAACTATGAACTATGAACTAAGAACTATTCGTAAGCCCCCATTCTTAAACGGTCAACCTCTTCCTCGGTCAGGTAACGCCAGTCACCGCGACGAAGGTTCTTCTTGGTCAGTCCGGCAAACTGTACACGGTCGAGTTTCGTCACCTTATAGCCAAGGCTCTCGAAGATACGGCGCACGATACGGTTCTTTCCTGAGTGGATCTCAATACCTACCTGCTTCTTGTCAACAGGGTCTGCATACTGGATATCGTCTGCCTTGATGTCACCATCCTCTAAGGTGATACCCTCTGCGATCTGCTGCATGTCATAGGCTGTCACGCTCTTATCGAGATGAACATGGTATATCTTCTTCTTCAGGAACTTAGGATGCGTCAGTTTGGAAGCCATGTCACCGTCATTCGTCAAGAGAAGCACACCTGTCGTGTTACGGTCAAGACGACCAACAGGATAGATACGCTCAGGACATGCGCCCTTCACGAGGTCCATCACTGTCTTACGCTGCTGAGGATCGTCACTGGTTGTCACATAATCCTTTGGCTTATTAAGCAACACGTAAACCTTCTTCTCTGGGGTAACTGGAGCGTCGTGGAACTTCACCTCATCGGTACGTAGCACCTTGGTACCCAACTCCGTCACAACCTGTCCGTTAACGGTTACTACTCCTGCCTGGATAAACTCGTCTGCCTCACGACGGCTGCATACACCAGCATTGGCAAGGAACTTATTCAGACGGATAGGCTCGTTGGGATCGTAATTCTCCTCCTTATACTCGATACGTTTCTTGAAACTGTACTTTGCATTGGGATCATAGTCGGCGGTATGCTGACGGTAACCGCCACGCTGCTTGTTGTAACCACCCTGCTGACGAGGCTGACCATAACCGCCACGCTGCTGGTAGCCACCACGCTGCTGACCATAGCCACCCTGCTGACGAGGCTGATAGCCGCCACGGGGCTGTCCATAGCCACTCTGCTGACGAGGTTGATAGCCGCCACGAGGCTGGTATCCACCTTGCTGACGAGGCTGGTATCCACCTTCCTCACCTTCTGCCTGCTGATTATAACGAGGGCGATAGCCTCCCTGTGGCTGATAAGCGCCCTGCTGACGAGGCTGGTAACCACCCTGCTGATAGTTATTACGAGGGCGATAGCCTCCCTCGGTATTATTAGGATTGAAGCGGGGACGATAGCCACCACGTGACTGACCGTATTCACTTGAACGCTGAGGGGCACTGCTCTGTAAGCCTGCACCAAAGCCTTCAGGACGGAAACCGCCCTCCTCCTGACTCTGATTACGATTATAGCCACCCTGATTGTAAGGACGCACCTGCTGGTGAATACGTGGACGTGGTGAGCGTCCTGGTTTGTAACCTTGATAACCACTTGTTTGGTTTGTGTAGCCCTCACGGCTTGTAGCATTCTGCTCTGAGGACTGTTCCTCTGTTTTCTTTTCGTTCTCTAATTCCATAATTCTTTAATTTTTTAATTCTTCAATTATAACTGTTAGTCCGGAAGCCTCCCGGCTCCCCTTGTGTTGTTAATACTGCATTTAAACTCCCGTATAATTCATTGGCGTAATAGCCATTAATTCTTCTTTCACCTCCGCACTGACATCAAGTCCCTGAATGAACTCATGAATCAGTTCGGGTGTCATCTTCTGATTGGTACGCGTGAGTGCCTTCAGCGCCTCGTATGGGTGAGGATAAGCCTCACGACGCAGGATGGTCTGGATAGCCTCAGCCACCACTGCCCATGTATTGTCAAGGTCTTCCTGCAACTTCTCCTCGTTGAGGATGAGTTTACGAAGTCCTTTCAAGGTACTCTGGATAGCAATCAGGGCATGTCCCATAGGAACACCCACGTTACGGAGCACGGTGGAGTCGGTCAGGTCGCGCTGCAAACGGCTGACGGGCAGTTTCTGGGCAAGGAACTGCAGGATAGCATTGGCGATACCGAGGTTACCCTCCGAGTTCTCATAGTCGATGGGGTTCACCTTATGCGGCATGGCACTTGACCCTACCTCGCCTGCCTTGATCTTCTGCTTGAAATACTCCATGGAGATATACATCCAGAAGTCGCGGTCGAGGTCGATGATGATGGTATTGATACGGCGCATGGCATCGAAGATAGCACCCAGCCAGTCGTAATTCGATATCTGGGTCGTCCACTGCTCGCGCTCCAGTCCGAGTTTCTCGCTGACAAACTTGTTGCCGAACTCACGCCAGTCATACTGTGGGTAAGCCACATGATGGGCATTATAGTTACCCGTTGCACCACCGAACTTCGCGGTAATCGGTGTATCCTTCAAACCACGCAACTGCTCTTCCAAGCGATAGACATACACCATCACCTCCTTACCCAGACGGGTTGGAGAGGCTGGCTGTCCATGGGTCTTGGCAAGCATCGGCACATTCTTCCACTGCTCGGCATAGTCGTTCAACTGCTCGATGAGTTCCTCCACCATAGGATAGTAGACATCCTCCAGCGCCTCCTTCACGGAGAGGGGCACACTGGTGTTGTTGATATCCTGGGAGGTCAGTCCGAAGTGGATAAACTCCTTGTATTGCTCAAAGTCTCCAATCTTGCCGAGTTCCTCCTTGATGAAGTACTCCACTGCCTTTACATCGTGATTGGTCGTCTTCTCTATTTCCTTCACACGTGCCGCATTCTCCTCTGTGAAGTTGCGGTAGATGTCACGCAAACGCTCAAAGAGGTCATGGTTAAAGTCTTCCAGTTGTGGCAAGGGCAACTCACAAAGAGTAATGAAGTATTCTATCTCCACGCGAACTCTGTAGCGAATGAGCGCATATTCTGAGAAATATCCTGCCAACTGCTCTGTCTTGCTCCTGTAACGGCCATCTATAGGCGAGATGGCTGTCAATACGTCTAATTCCATTCTGTCTCTTAATACCTTATTAATAAAGCCATGTTTCCAATTGGATTGCAAAGGTACTGCAAATTTTCGATTTATCCAAGAATATAGTTAAGTTATTTAGTTTTTTAGAGTAAATTGGTCTCTTCTGCCTCGCAGCCGTCTAACAAGTCGCGATGTACACGATGGGCAAGAGAACCAGTTCCCGGCTTGTAACGGTGACCCGACGGGGTATAGTTGCACTTGAAACCACTCAGGTGCTTGTCTGCACGGAATGTCTTCGGATCGTCCACACAGACACTCTTCACGGAGATATAGAACCGACCCAGATCACCCAACTTCACCACATAGCCCGCCTGCATATAGTGACGAATGGAGTCGAACAGTTCCCTAACCACCAGACGCACATCTGAAGCCTTTGCCGTACAACTCTGCTCAATCATGCGCTCTATCTCCTCCAACGTCACCTCACCCGACTTGACGGTATGGGCATAATACTTACCGTAGTTCTTACTACTCTTAATCTTGTTCTGCAACAATCTGTACTTAATACTCATAATAGTTATGCTTTAATTAGATATTATTATTATCAAGATACAAAGATACGAATAAATTTTCAATTACACAAGTATTTTCAAGTAAATTCAGTGTGTTTACTA
>DEJF01000033.1:39605-53003 GCA_002353225.1 Prevotella sp. UBA2755
GTAAATTCAGTGTATTTACTGAGCAAACTCAGTGTATTTACTTTTATAAGTATTCCTCGCCAAACTGTCATCGTCCATCTGGTAGCCTAACAGCACAAGGTCGCAGGACACTTTCAGGAAACGCATAGGATGAAAGGAGGGGTGAGAAAGGGAAAGGACATCCGCTCCTTGAAGGTGGAAACGCGAACGGTCCTGTGGCAATGAAGTAAAGCCATGGAAATAAAAAAACTCTTTCCGACTATGGAAAGAGTTCCTTTTCGTGGGCGCTGAGGGATTCGAACCCCCGACCCTCTGCTTGTAAGGCAGATGCTCTAAACCAGCTGAGCTAAGCGCCCTTACTTCTTGTAAGCGGGTGCAAAGGTAAGGAGTTTTTTTGAAACCACCAAACTTTTGCACCACTTTTTTCAAATTTTCTTTATAATTTGTATAAATCACTCGCTGCCATGAGGTCGACTTTCTTCTCTGCGAGGATACGCTCGCAACTTTCCAAGTCGGTAGGACGGATGACAACATGGGCTACATCACCATTGGCAAACGAATACATATACTCGATGAAGACACCCGCGTCAGAGAGCATTTTGAGTACCTTGGCAAGGGAGCCGCTGGTGTTCGGACAGACGAAACCGATGACATCGGTAATCTTCACAGCGAAATGGGCAGCCTTCAGCACTTGATAGGCCTTTTCAGGGTCGCTGACGATACAGCGCAGAATGCCGAAATCGGAGTTATCGGCAATACTCATAGCAGACAGATTGACTCCTGCCTCACCCAACACATCGGTAACCTCCGTGAGGCGACCAGACTTGTTCTCCAAGAAAATAGACAATTGTTTTGCTAACATAATATCTCTGTTTTTAGTTTTTTACAGTTTACGATTATCAATCACACGCTTTGCCTTACCTGTAGAGCGCTCGATACCCTTTGGCTCCACCAGTTTGATCTTGAAGCCAAGACCGATGACGGAGCGGAGTTCTGCCTCCAGTTTCTTCTGCAAACCGACCATCGTAGCCATATCGTCGGTGAAGTATTCCTCTTTCACCTCCACCTTCAACTCACTGGTATCGGTATTGTTGACACGGTCGACGGTCAGCAGGAAATGCGGCTCGTACTCCGGCAAAGACAGGATGACTGCCTCGATCTGGGATGGGAACACGTTGACACCACGGATAATCAGCATGTCGTCACAACGACCCAAGATACGGTCCATGCGCACCAAGGTACGTCCACAAGCACATTTGTCGTAATGAAGTGCCGTCAGGTCATGGGTACGATAACGCAGCAACGGCATACCTTCCTTGGTCAGATGGGTGAAGGTCAACTCTCCTAACTCGCCCTCGGGCATCGGCTCTCCTGTCTCGGGATTCAGAATCTCAGGATAGAAATAGTCCTCGTTGAGGTGGGTGCCATGCTGACATTCGCACTCATAACCTACTCCAGGACCTGCGATCTCGCTCAATCCATAGATATCGTATGCCTTGATACCCATCGTTGCCTCTAACTTCTGACGCATCTCCTCTGTCCATGGCTCAGCACCGAAGGCACCAATGCGCAACTTGAACTCCTCACGAGGCCACTCGCACTCACGCATTGCCTCACCTAAGAACATCGCATAAGAAGGGGTACAGCAAAGGACAGATGCACCAAAGTCATGCATCAGCGTAATCTGCTTCTGCGTATTACCTGAGGACATAGGAATCACACTGGCTCCGATATTCGTGGCACCGTCATGGGCGCCCAAGCCACCTGTAAACAGACCATAGCCATAGGATACCTGGAAGATATCGTCTTTCGAGGCACCATAGGCGGTAAAAGCACGCGAGATAGCCTCTGTCCACATCGCGATATCCTTACGGGTATGCAGCACGACAACGGGTTTACCCGTCGTACCTGATGACGCATGGATACGAACAATCTGACTCATCGGCACTGCCGCAAGCCCGAAGGGATAATTATCCCTCAGATCAAGTTTATTGGTAAACGGCAACTTGACGATATCATCAATGTCCTTGATATCGCCAGGCTCCAAGCCCATCTCTTGAAATTTCTTACGATAAAATGGCGTATTATGATACACATACTCTGCCATCTTTCTCAACCTGATGCTCTGAATCTCACGCAACTGCTCCCGATCCATGCATTCTACACTCTCATTCCAAATCATTGTTCTTTTTGTTTTTTCTTGTTATTGCCTTAAGTTTGTTATAGTTTTGTGTGATGCAAAGATACGAAAATTTCGATGAAGTGAAAAGAAAATAAATAAATAATTAACTCGAAAGACAGAAATTTATCTCATAAGTGGGAAAAACAAAGAAAAGACCGCAAGATGAAACGTCTTGCGGTCTATTTCGTGGGCGCTGAGGGATTCGAACCCCCGACCCTCTGCTTGTAAGGCAGATGCTCTAAACCAGCTGAGCTAAGCGCCCTTAAGAAATCCCGAGCACTTACGCACTCGGGATTTGATTATTATTTGTTTGATAAATTACTTCAACTCAACAGTTGCACGACGGTTGAAACTGATTGGAGACAGAGTGTCAACACCACCAGCAGCATTGATCTCGATGTTAGAGCGATCAACACCCATGTTAACGAGAGCGTCAGCAACAGCCTCAGCACGCTTCTGAGACAGACGCTGGTTGATGTTAGTATTACCAGTCTTGCTGTCAGCGTAACCAGTTACGACGATCTTAGCGTTGTTAGCCTTAGCAGCCTCAGCAACAGCCTTTACGTTCTGCAGATCCTTCTGAGAAGCAACCTTAGCCTTACCCAGGTTGAAGAATACTGATACAGGTGCGGAAACGAACTCCTTAACAGTAGCCTTAGTGTCAACTGCGTTGGTAGTAGTTGGGCACTTGTGGTCACGAATCTGCTTCTGCAGACGAGCGTTCTCAGCATTAGCGTCAGCAAGTTGTGCGTTCAGAGCATCGATCTGACCCTGAGAGAGAGCCTTGATAGCCTCTACGTCTGGAGTCTTGCTCCAAGTAGCCTTACCGAGGTTGTAAGTGATACCGACCTCAACGTTCAGAGTGCGATCGTGGTTAGCAATCAGACCCTTGAAAGAACGGTTCTTGTATGGTTTTGCACCTGCCAAAAGACCATCACGACCATCTGATCTGTTCATGAAGAGGTTGTAGTTGATATCAAGGTTGATAGCAAACTTGTTGCTCAGTTTGAACTCGTTCAAAATACCAATACCCCATGCTGGAGAGTAGCGGTTGTAAGTCATGTTACGCTCGATACCAACACTTGCATAAGGAATCAGATCCCACAGACGATTCTCGTTGTAACCAAGAATCATGTTGCTCAGGTTGAACATAACCTGCTCGTTCAAAGCCCAGTACTTGCTGGCATTGTTGCTCTTGTTTTCAGATTTGATAGTGCGACCCCAGATACCATTGAACTTTGTACGAAGTCCGATGCCAGGAGTAAACCACTTACCAATAGCAACAGAGAAACCGAGATTGTTACGGAAACCTTTCAGAGGACTCTTGCTGAAGTTGTTCTGAACCTCTTGACCACCCCAGAAAGCAGTTCCTACGAGATTACCCTGAACAAACCAGTTGCTCCAGAAAGAATTAGTTGCAACGCTGTACTTTTCTGTAGGTACAGCCTCCTGTGCCATTGAGGCAGCAGAAACACCGGCGAAAGCCAGTACCATTAATAACTTTTTCATACCTATACTAATATTAATGTTAAATGATATAATCACTTTTATCAATTTACGTGCAAAAGTAAACATTTATTTTAAATCTACAAACTTTTTTGGCTAAAAATTGCACTTTTTTACGAAAAAAGTTGATTTTCATCCGTTTTTGAAGTAAAAAACACTCTAAATAAAGTTAAAATCATCCTAATAATTGTTCTATGTCTCTTTGAGGAAGGATACAGAGTATCGCTTTCCCGTCTGGTGTGTAATTCACATTGGAGCAGGCAAACAATTCGTTGATGATATTCTCCATCTCCTCATTATTGAGAATCTGTCCTTGTGGAATAGCCGCATGGCGTGCCAGACTTAATGCAAGAGAAGAATGTATATCATGGAGGCTACCCGTCCCTTTCTCTATGGTGTCACTCACCATATCTTGAACCAGTCGTACGTAATTAAGTCCCTCAAGCCCTGCAGGAATTGCTTGTATTCCATAACTAAACTGCCCTAAATCCGACAAATCAAATCCCATAGCAGTCAGTTCTGGCAGGATTCTCTCCAGCATAACAGCATCTGAGGGAGAGAACTGTACAACTTCAGGGAAGAGCATCCGTTGGCTATTGACTGTCTGTGACTCCAACTGTGACAAATATCTCTCATAACGGATACGGACATCAGCACGATACTGATCAATTATCATCAAGCCAGACTTCACTGCTGTCATAATATATCGTCCTTTATACTGATAGTGCATAGGAGATTTCTCCTCCACATCGAATGCCTCTATTTCCACAGGCGGCTGTTGTGATTGCTGTGGCAATTGATCATATAGTTGTTCCCAGCCCTCATAGACTTTCTTTGGACGTTCGGCATGCTGGTGTTGCTTAAAGGGATTGTAAGAGGGATTATAGGAAGGGGCTGGAATCTCCACCTGTGGCGATACAGGATTAAACACAGGGATGTCTGGTTGTCCTTCTGTATCAAAATCTATTTGCGGAACCTCACAGAACTTACCAATCGCATCCTTGACCGCAGCCAAAAGAATCTGCCAGATTGCCTGTTCGTTCTCAAACTTGATCTCTGTTTTGGTCGGATGGATATTCACATCAATATCAGCAGGGGCAACCTCAAAATAAATAAAATAAGGTATTTGCATTCCAACAGGAACCAGTCGCTCAAAAGCCTGCATGACTGCCTTATGGAAATAAGCATGCTTCATAAAGCGGCCATTGACAAAGAAATAGTCATGGGCACCTTTTTTCTTCGCTGACTCCGGCTTCCCTACAAAACCAGTTATCTTACAAATAGCAGTCTCCACCTTCACCTCCAACAAGTCCTGGTTAAAGCGTTTGCCAAACACATCCGCTATACGCTGGCGCAGTGTTCCACTTTTCAGGTTCAGCAGTTCTTGTCCATTACTATGTATAGAGAAATTAATCTCTGGATAGACTAAGACTATCCGCTCAAAGGCGGTAAGGATATTATTCAACTCCGTCGCATTTGTCTTCAAGAACTTCCGCCGGGCTGGCACATTGAAGAATAAATTTTCTACTTTGAAGTTACTGCCGACAGGACAACTGACAGGTTCTTGCTCTTCCACCTTAGAGCCTGAGAGACGCAGACAAGTGCCCAACTCATTATCTTCCGTCCGGGTTCGCAGTTCCACTTGTGCAACAGCGGCAATAGAGGGAAGGGCCTCACCACGGAACCCCATAGTAGTTAAGGCAAACAAGTCGTCAGCCTTACGGATCTTGGAGGTGGCATGACGCTCAAAGGCAAGACGTGCATCTGTCTCCGACATGCCCTTTCCATCGTCAATCACTTGAATGGAGGTACGTCCTGCGTCCACAACCAATACACGAATGGTGTGAGCACCTGCGTCAACCGCATTCTCCACCAGTTCCTTGATAACGGAGGCAGGACGCTGGATGACCTCACCAGCCGCTATCTGGTTGGCAACGGAATCTGGTAGTAATTGTATCACATCACTCATACTAATCCCCTTTCCTGTTTAGTTTCTGCTTAGGAGCCTCCCGACGTTTCACCTCCTTGAGTTCCTGTCCGGCCTTCTTAGGACGCCAGTTAAAGATATCCTCTTTATCTCGTGGTCGTATATAATCAAACCATGCATATTGTGGGAGAAAATATTTTGCAGGAGGAATCTGCGTCATCGGATAAAGTGTACCCACAGGTTTCTCCATCCAGATCTTTTTCATCTTCCTATTCTCCAAGAACATCTTCATCCAGGGTGTCTCTGTATAGTTCAGTCCGATAAGGGTACTGTCAGACTCGTCCACAGGATAGTAGACGATGAGCACATTCCCTTTGGCATCAGTCTCGTAAATCTCTCCATTCTCAAAATAGGCAAGCATCTCCTTAGAGGACACTTGATTGAAATGGACGGTGTCTGGCATCTGCTCTGTAGAGAAAGCCTGTCCTACCACATGTGCCCTGCTGATGGTGGAGTCCTTCATATAGACCCGTATCTCCTCCCCAAACAACTGCTGGCTGTTGTTCCACACAATCGGGTCACGATACATCGTCATACAAGAGTCTTTCGAGTTATACACCAACGAGTCGCAGACCGCCTGTACATCAATACGGTACGCGCGTACCTTATTATATGCATGTATCTTACGGTATACCGAATCGGTATTCATATCGAAGGTATACAATTTAAACGTGTCCGCATGCATATACAACGTGTCCTTTTGGGAAAAGTCCATCGCCACAGCATTTCTGGTAGCCATCGCATATCCTGTAGAGTCATTATACTCGCAATAGTCACCTGTCAGTCTGTTCTTATTGGTGGAGTCCGTATATACCACATTCCAATAGGCATAACTGGTTCCCTTCTTAGCATCATGATAGACACTATCTCCTACCATGGTACGCCCTTGGTCTTTCATCACAGAACGGCCGAAAAGTTCAGATGTCTCTGTTTTGGTGTTATAATACCCGTCCTCACTATAGATATGACTCGTACCTGATGTTATATTCGAAGGACCGACAATATGGGCACGAGATGTCTGAGTATCATAATAGAGAGAGTCAGTTGTCAGATAGAAGTTCTTATCACGAAGACGCACGTCATAGTAAAATATCGCCATCTTTGTATCAGTATGATACTCACCCCAGTCACTCGTCAAAGTCGAACCATTATCTACCAATTTACCTCCCTCAAAGAAATTTCCGAAATTATAAAGGCGGTCATAATCAAGACTATCCGTATAAAGAGTAGACTGCCTATGTTTAAGCACAACATTATAACGAGCCTGAGCTATTTGCGCATTCCCATCATAATAAGCATAGTCACTAAAAAGTTTCAAGGTGTCGCCCTGCAACATCTTCACATGTCCAAAAGCCTCAAAGGAATTGGTTTGCTGAAAGAAATTGGCACTGTCACAATAGAGGTTAGCACCCATGTGACGGAAATGCACATTACCCACCAAGATTTGTGCGTCGCCATTACGATACTGGTCATATCGCAACTGGTCAGAATGAACCAAATAGACACGCTTGTCCTCTTGCCGCTTGCGAGGAGTATTCCGCTTGCGGGTAGGCTGCATCGCCCAAACGAGACTTAGTCCGAAAAGGCACAGCAACAGGAAAGCCACTGTCCGAAGTCTCATTTAATCCAGCCCTGATATTCAAACTGACAATCTTTATAACGGTCATTGACACGAACATAGGTTGACTTGATCTTGCCGACAACCCATTCGTGTAGTTTCTCCTCTCGACGTTTCTCCAGAACGACATCCTTCATCACTTGGAAGTCTTCTGTAATTGTTGCCTTATGCCCCTCTGTTCTGTTCTTCAACTTAGCAATCACACAGACGGTCTTACCACGATCGTTAATCATCTGGAAGGGTGCGGAGATATCTCCCACTTTCAAAGTATCCACCGCACGAGCAACTTCTGAGGGAAGGTCTTGCAACTGGAATTTGGAAGTACGGCCATTCTGCGTGGCATTCGACATCAAACCGTTATTATTACGGGTATCCTTATCATCGGAAATCATGGAGGCACCAGCCTCAAAAGAGAATTTTCCTGCCATGATATCAGAGCGGATAGAGTCCAGACGCATCAACGACTTGTCAATAGACTCCTGACTGACAACAGGTTTACGAAGGATATGGCGGACATTTACTTTGTCACCGCGTTTGTCTATCAACTGAATAATATGGAATCCAAACTCCGACTCCACGATCTTGGATATTTTCTTAGGATCTGTCAAGTTGAATGCGACATTGGCAAAAGCCTGATCAAGTGTTCCACGACCAGTATATCCCAGTTCTCCACCACGTCGCGCAGTTCCAGGGTCTTCAGAATACATACGGGCTAATGTCTGGAAAGAAGTCTCTCCCCTGTTCACACGGTCTGTATAGTCACGCAGTTCCTCCTTCACACGATTAACCTCATCCTGGTCAACGCGTGGAGTCTGGGCAATGATCTGCACTTCCACCTCGGTTGGTACAAACGGGACACTGTCTTGGGGCAAATTAGCGAAATACCTACGTACATCCGCTGGTGTTACCGTGATGTCTTTCACCAATTGCTGCTGCATCTGCTGAATCATCTGACGGTCTCGGAAAGACTCGCGCAGTTCATTTCGGATTTGCGTCATACTTTTCTTGTGATACTCCTCCAATTTCTCACGAGAACCAATGACAGAAATCATATACTCAATTTGCTGCTCTATACCACGGGTAATGTCTGCCTCAGTCACTTCAATACTGTCGATAGCAGCCTGATGCAAATAGAGTTTCTGGACGGCAATCTGCTCTGGAATGGCACAGTCGGGATCACCTTTCCAACGCATTCCCTCTTGCTGTCCTTGAATACGCATTGCCTCCACATCAGATTTGAGGATAGCCTCATCACCTACTACCCAGATGACTTCATCCACAACACTCTGCACATTCGTACTGTCATTGGCTGTTCTCGCCTGCGTCGGCATAACGGTCAATAACGTGGCTATTGCTATAATACTCCGAATCTTCATGCTTAATGATGATTATTTACTGTCTTTAGTACTTTTTTATTCACATTTACTGGATATTGTTTCCGCAAATCCGCAATCCAGTGTTTATTCATCTCCTCTTGTAAGTCAGCCATCACAAGTTCCCGTACTTCCGTATAGTCTTTAGGTTTAAATCCCCTACGTCTGTACTTCTTCTTGTTTTTCTTGAAATAGTATTTCAACGCCTCCTCATTCTCGGCTGCCTGACGCCCTACAGACTGCTTGCTCTGTTCATAAAGAAGAAGTCCCTCAAAATATTCTCTTTGCAAAGCATCTGTCGGCATCTTGACTTCACCTGCTGTCTCTGTCTGCACCTGTTCCAGCACATCACCTGACAAACGAGAGGTCGTGACTTGTTTATGAGCAAACTGCTCCTTAGTACCTTGCAGAGGCTTACGGTCCTTCATCATCAGAATATGATAACCTATCGTAGACAAGAATGGACGGCTCACCTCTCCTTTTCTCAGGACAAAGGCGACATCCTCTATCTCTTTCAGCATTTGCCCACGCCCAAACCATCCCATCACGCCATCCGTTACGGATGACTCCTCGTCTTGAGAATACTGACGTGCCAACTGCGCGAAATCCGCACCATTCTGCAAGTCCTGATAGACAGACTCTATACGCTGCTGGGCTTTTCGCTGTTCATCGCGGCTCGCCTTTTGAGGAACTCGTATCATAATCTGAGCAAGACAAATTGCCTCACCATGATCCAGACTTCGCAATCTCCAGTCGTTTGTCCCATGACGGGTGACAGGAATATCTCCCGACAACGAAGTGGTCGATTCTGACTGTCCAACCAAGCATTGTGCATATTCACCCTTGAAAGAACTGGTGCCATCAATATGCGCATCCAACGCAGCCTTTACTTTCAGTTTATAAATGATATATAACTCCAAGTAGTCTGCAACAGTCATACGACTTACTCGACTTGAAACTGCATTCTTTAAATACGACTTCTCAAATTCCGACCGTGTCACGGGCATATCGCCAACAGTAAACAGTATCGGATCATCTGCTGCCTGTGCCATTGACGGCACCAGCATCATGAAGACGAACAGCAGCCGGAACTTCATCTTAATCGTTAGGACGTGAATAGTTCGGAGCCTCACTGGTGATAGTGATATCATGCGGATGACTCTCGTTAACACCTGCATTGGTGATACGAGTAAATTTCGCGTTATGCAGTTTCTCTATCGTAGAGGCGCCACAATAACCCATACCGGAGCGCAAGCCACCTACCATCTGATAGATCACCTCCTGAACAGTTCCTTTATAAGGAACGCGACCAGCAATTCCCTCTGGAACGAGTTTCTTCACATCCTTGGTGTCTGCCTGGAAATAACGGTCCTTGGAACCATGTTCCATAGCCTCCAAAGAACCCATACCACGATAACTCTTGAACTTACGTCCGTTATAGATAATCGTGTCACCAGGACTCTCCTCCGTACCTGCCACAAGAGAACCAACCATCACGCATGAGCCACCAGCGGCAAGAGCCTTGACAATATCACCAGAATAGCGCAAGCCACCATCAGCAATCAAAGGAACACCCGTACCTTGTAATGCTTGATAGACATCATAGACAGCGCTCAACTGTGGGACACCTACACCTGCTACGACACGAGTGGTACAGATAGAACCAGGTCCGATACCCACCTTCACCGCATCAGCCCCATTCTCCACGAGCATTCTTGCAGCCTCACCTGTGGCGATATTACCCACGACGATATCAATGCCAGGGAAAGAAGCCTTTGCCTCACGCAGTTTCTCTATCACGCCCTTGGAATGTCCATGTGCCGTATCAATCACGATAGCGTCAGCGCCAGCGTTTACCAAAGCCTGCATACGGTCAAGGGTATCAACAGTAACACCCACACCTGCGGCTACACGCAGACGACCTTTCTCGTCCTTGCAAGCCATCGGTTTATCCTTTGCCTTGGTAATATCTTTATAGGTAATCAAACCAATCAGATGGTTGTCTTTATCCACTACAGGCAGTTTCTCAATCTTATTCTCCTGCAGGATCTGGGCAGCAGCCGTCAAGTCTGTCTGTTGATGGGTCGTCACCAGATTATCCTTAGACATTATCTCCTCGATGGGTCGGTCCAGACGACGCTCGAAACGCAGGTCACGATTCGTCACAATACCCATCAGATGTTTCTCATCGTCAACAACGGGGATACCACCGATATGATATTCTGCCATGATATCCAATGCCTGAGCAACAGTTGAGCCAAGGGGAATCGTTACTGGGTCATAAATCATACCGTTCTCCGCACGCTTGACGATAGCCACCTCACGAGCCTGGTTCTCGATAGACATATTCTTATGAATCACACCAATACCTCCCTCACGGGCAATGGCAATCGCCATCTGACTCTCTGTAACAGTATCCATCGCTGCAGTTACAAACGGCACATTCAATTGAATATGGCGTGAGAACTGGGTTCGCAACTCTACTGTCTTTGGCAGTACTTCTGAATAAGCGGGAATCAACAGGACGTCGTCAAAAGTCAAACCGTCCATAACAATCTTGTCTGCAATAAATGATGACATATAATACTCCTTTAAATTTTATTGCGTGCAAAATTACTCATTTTTTCCGACTTAACAAGCGTTTCACCTTATTATTAATACGATTTAACGTGGAGCGTCAATTCGCCATTTCTGAGATGAACTTGATACGCACCAGACGAATCTCGTCCTCTGAGCACTCGTCACCCAGTTCGTCAATGGCAGCCTCCAAGGAGTCCGTATCGCTTTCTGAGAAATAATCATAGATATCATCTATATGATCCTCGTCCATCACCTCGTCCAGGAAATAGTCGATGTTCAACTTGGTACCGCTGTATACAATAGCCTCCACCTCGTCGAGCAGTTCCTCGAACTCCAAACCCTGTGCATTAGCGATATCATCAAGAGCCACCTGACGGTCGATACCCTGGATAATCTTCACTTTCAGCATTGACTTCTTGGCGACAGTACGCACTCGCAAGTCTGCCTGTCGGGTAATATCGTTCTCCTCACAATAGCGTTTAATCAGGTCGACAAACTCCTGGGCATAGGGCTGTTTCACCTTACCCTCTCCCACGCCCTGGATATTCTTCAACTCCTCCAAAGTCACGGGATAGTCTGTAGCCATCTGCTCCAATGACACGTCCTGGAAGATAACGTAAGGTGGACGACCCAGTTTCTTCGATACTTTCTTGCGCAAGTCTTTGAGCATCGAGTTCAAGGTCGGATCCAAAGCACTTGTACCACCCTCCTGTTCTTGAACACCTTCATAATCATCATTAAACTCCTTGTCCTCCACAATCATAAAGGATTCAGGTTTCTTCAAGAATTTCTTTCCGGCAGAGGTAATTTTCAACAGACCATAATTCTCCACCTCTTTCTTCAGGTAGCCTGCTATCAGTGCCTGACGGATAACAGGATTCCATAATTTCTCGTCCTCATCCTCTCCTGCTCCGAAAAGTTCATGCTCCTGATGGTTATGGGCAAGGATATCCTCCGTCTCACGACCCATGATAAAGTCTATCACATAGTCGGAACGGAAATTCTCCTTGAGGGCTATCACTGTATTCAGCACGATCACCAACTGGTTCTTTGCCTCTATCTTGGTCTTCGGATGCAGACAGTTGTCACAGTTATGACAGTTCTCCTGCTCATACACCTCTCCGAAATAGTGCAGCAGCATCTTACGACGACATACGGAAGTCTCAGCATAGGCTGCCGTCTCTTGCAGCAACTGTCTGCCGATATCCTGTTCGGCAACTGGTTTACCCTCCATGAACTTATCGAGTTTCTGCAGGTCCTTATTGGCATAGAAGGTGATACACAATCCCTCGCCACCGTCACGACCAGCACGACCCGTCTCCTGATAGTAGCCTTCCAGCGACTTGGGGATGTCATAGTGGATGACAAAGCGCACATCAGGTTTGTCGATACCCATGCCGAAGGCGATGGTAGCGACAATGACATCTATTTTCTCCATCAGGAAGTCGTCCTGAGTCTGGGAGCGAAGTGCGGAATCCAGTCCGGCATGATAAGCCTGTGCCTTGATATCGTTGGCACGTAGGATCTCAGCCAGTTCCTCCACCTTCTTACGAGACAGGCAATAGATAATTCCGCTCTTCCCTGGATGTTGCTTGATAAACTTGATGATATCCTTGTCGACATCCTTGGTCTTCGGACGTACCTCATAATACAGGTTGGGACGGTTGAACGAACTCTTGAACTCTGTCGCATCCACGATACCCAGGTTCTTCTTGATATCCGTACGCACCTTATCCGTTGCCGTTGCCGTCAGGGCAATGATCGGGGCATTACCTATCTCATTGATAATGGGACGGATACGACGATATTCCGGTCGGAAGTCATGCCCCCATTCGGAGATACAGTGAGCCTCATCGATGGCATAGAATGAAATCTTCGCCTGCTTGAGGAACTCCACGTTCTCCTCTTTCGTCAACGACTCAGGAGCCACATAGAGCAGTTTGGTACGTCCTTCCTTGACATCTGTCTTCACTTGGTCAATGGCAGCCTTGTTCAAAGAGGAGTTCAGATAATGTGCCGTACCTTCTTCACTCATTGAACTGATGACGTCAACTTGGTTTTTCATCAGTGCAATCAGTGGAGAGATGACAATTGCCGTTCCGTCCATCAGCAACGAGGGCAACTGATAGCAGAGTGACTTGCCACCACCAGTAGGCATCAGCACAAAGGTATC
>DEJF01000033.1:53104-55876 GCA_002353225.1 Prevotella sp. UBA2755
TTTTTATTGTAAGTGTGACTTGTCGAGTTGCTGTTGGGCATACTCCGCTGTCACCTCAAAGGATTTCGTTCGTTTCGAGGGTACCTCAAACATCGCGTCCATCATGATACTCTCCACGATAGAACGCAGTCCGCGGGCACCGAGTTTGTATTCTACAGCCTTGTCGACGATGAGTTTCAGAGCCTCTGGTGTGAACGTCAGTTTGATACCATCCATCTCAAACAGTTTCTGATACTGTTTCACGATAGAGTTCTTCGGCTCTACCAGAATACGCTCCAACGCCTCACGGTCAAGGGGGTTCAGATAGGTCAGTACAGGCAGACGACCAATAATCTCAGGGATGAGTCCGAACGACTTCAAGTCCTGTGGCAGCACATACTGCATCAGGTCGCCCTTGTCAATCTTTCGCACGTTCTGTACGGAGTTATAACCTACCACATGGGTATTCAGTCGCTGGGCTATCTTACGCTCGATACCATCGAAGGCGCCCCCACAGATAAACAGGATGTTCCTTGTGTCCACATGGATATACTCCTGATCGGGGTGCTTACGTCCTCCCTGTGGGGGTACGTTGACTATGGTTCCCTCCAGCAGTTTCAAGAGTCCCTGCTGCACACCCTCACCACTCACGTCACGAGTGATACTGGGGTTGTCGCTCTTACGGGCTATCTTGTCTATCTCGTCGATGAAGACTATACCCCGCTGGGCTGCCTCCAGGTTATAATCGGCTACTTGTAACAGACGGGACAGGATACTCTCCACATCCTCACCCACATAACCGGCTTCTGTGAACACGGTAGCGTCGACGATGGTGAAGGGAACGTCAAGCAGTTTGGCAATGGTACGGGCAAGCAGGGTCTTTCCTGTACCCGTAGAGCCGACCATGATGATATTGCTCTTCTCAATCTCCACACCTTTCTCGTCAGCAGGCTGTTGCAGACGCTTATAGTGGTTATAGACAGCAACGGAGAGGAAACGCTTCGCCTCATCCTGTCCAATGACATACTGGTCGAGATACTCTTTGATTTCTTTGGGCTTAGGGACTTTCTTCAAGTCGATAGCACTCTGGGGAGCCTTCCTCGCATCAGGACCATAGCCGTTCGCCTTGGCTATCTCGTAAGCCTGCTCTGCGCACTCCTCGCAGATATTCCCATTAAGACCAGTGATTAGCAGTTTTACCTCTTTGTCAGTCCTTCCGCAGAAGTTACATACTTTCTTCATTATTTCCTCACCAATACCTGATCAATCATACCATATTCCTTTGCTTCCTCTGCCGTCATCCAGTAGTTACGGTCAGAGTCGTTCCACA
Source organism: Prevotella sp. UBA2755 (assembly GCA_002353225.1). Classification (GTDB taxonomy): domain Bacteria; phylum Bacteroidota; class Bacteroidia; order Bacteroidales; family Bacteroidaceae; genus Prevotella. The sequence goes on from DEJF01000033.1 coordinate 54,414, forward strand.
CCTTATCGTATGGGGTGTGTGAGTGCTCGGAGATAATCGTGTAGAGTTCTTTCTTGAACTTCATGATCTCCTTCGCCTCAATCTCGATGTCGGATGCCTGACCCTGCACGCCACCCAACGGCTGGTGGATCATCACACGACTGTGGGGCAGTGCGGAACGCTTTCCCTCCTTACCTGCCACCAGCAGGACGGCAGCCATCGAAGCAGCCATACCTGTGCAGATGGTTGCGACATCTGAGGAGATAAACTGCATGGTGTCGTAGATACCAAGACCTGCCGTCACACTACCGCCAGGGGAGTTCAGGTAGATAGAGATATCCTTGCCGCTGTCTACAGAGTCAAGGTAGAGCAACTGCGCCTGCAGGGTGTTGGCGGTATAGTCGTCAATCTGTGTGCCGAGGAAGATGATGCGGTCCATCATCAGACGTGAGAACACATCCATCTGCGTCACATTCAACTGGCGCTCCTCCAGGATATAGGGGTTCAGATACTGAGCCTGTGCGCTGACCACCTCGTCGAGTACAAGGCCGTTCATTCCTAAATGCTTTGTAGCATATTTTCTAAAATCGTTGTTCATCATTTCATTATTTCGATTGCGCAAAAAAGAGAGTTACCAACTCTTTTCCGCATATTGTAGATACAAAATTACGAAAAAAGTTGGTAACCCCGAAATATAATGCTGTTTTTTTTCTTAAAAAAACTTATTTTTCTTGCAGCATCTTCTGGAAGTCCTCCAAAGTGATGTCTTTCTCATTGAGTTTGACAACACCTTTGAGTGCCTCTGTCAACTTCACGTCAACGGCACGGTCAACGAGTCCGTCCACGTTCTCACGCTTCTTCAGCATCTCTGCGGCATAGTTCTCCAGATACTCTTCAGGAACGTTTGACATACCATACTGGGCGAACTGTGCACGGGCTGCCTCCTTGGCCACTTTCTTCAGGTCATCGTCCTCGACCTTGATCTCCTGAGCGGCAACCAACTGCTCCTTGATCAGGTGCCAGCCGAGTTCCTTGATGCTTGCCTCGAAGTTCTTCTCTACGAAGTCAGCACCCTTGTCCTTGTTGTTGTTCAGCATCACACGCTTCAGCAGAGCCTCTGGGAACTCCAGTTTACCTACCTTCTTCTCCATGTGCTGGCGGACATCGAGCAGGAACTTATAGTCGGAGTCAGCCTTGAACTGCTGGCTGATCTGGTCTGCGATCTTCTGACGGAACTCTTTCTCGTCCTTGACAGCACCCTCACCAAAGGTCTGGTCGAACAACTGCTGGTTGACCTCTGCCTTCACGAAACGGCTGATCTCTGTGATCTGATAGGTGAAGTCGCCCTCGTGGTCTTTCACCTCTTCCTTCTGGATCTTCAGCAGGGAAGACACCTCCACGTCACTCTCTGGGTAAGCCTTGCGGGGATTCCATGTGATGATGTCACCCAACTTAGCACCGTCGAAGAGTTTCTTCTGGTCGTC